>JBJHBM010000005.1:0-96722 GCA_050485485.1 Alphaproteobacteria bacterium
GGCCCGCACCTCGAGCGCGGCCAGGGCGCGCACGTCGCCGCCGCGCGCCGGGTCGAGCCGGGCGAGGTGCCAGGGCACCGCCCGGTCGGCGCGCACATGGCCGCTGCCCGCGATCAGGACGGCGGCGCCCTGGACGGTCTCGTCCGCCGCCGCGATCAGCCCGCGCGCCAGCGCTGCGTCCCGCGCCACCTGGGCGCGCGCGAAGGGCAGGGCGCGCTCGGGCCCGAAGGCGTCGCAATGGGCCGCCGCCATCTCGCGCGCGAGCGCGGTCATCACCTCGAGCCCGGGCGGATCGTCGAGCCCGAGCATGCGCAAGCGGGCCTCCCCGAGGCCCTCGTAGCCGTCGCTCATCACGGCACGTAGTTCGTCCGGGGCGAGGTTGGCGCCGATGATCGGCAGACCCTCGCGCGCGAACGGCGCTGCGATCGGCGCATAGTGGGCCCAGTCGGGCCAGCCCGAGGCGCCCCAGCCGAGCGCGGTCCCGAGTCCGGCCGCGTCGCCCGGGCGGCGGCGCAGGTGGGCGTCGAGCGCCGCCTGCTGGTCGGCCCGGACCATTTCGAAGGCGAGGCCGGGGCGGCGCCCGGCCGCGAACAGGGCGGCCGCGGCCCAGGCCTGGATGCGGTGATGGTCGGGATTGTCGTGGCTTTCGCCGAGCAGCACGTAGCGTGCCGCGGCGAGGTCGCGGGCAAGCTCGGCGGGGGTGACGAAGGCGCCGTCGGAGACGCGCCAGATGCGCCCCGCAAGCGGATGGTCGGCAAGCTCCGGCGCGGCGAGGCGCGGTGCCGGCGGCAGGTCGCGGGCGGCGGGCGCCGTGCCGACTCCGAGCGCGAGCAGCGCCGCCGCGCAGGCGGCGGCGCTGCGGTAATGCCGCCACCGCCGGGCAAGGTTCTCGGCTCTTGTCGTCATGCGGCCTCCGGACGCCAGCATATCACGCCGGGAGGGCGGGGCGGTCAGGCGGACGCGGCCTAATCCTCGATGTAGTAGAACACCAGCGTGACGCACAGGATCACCGCCACCCACAGCACGGTCGAGCCGACCGGCCAAGTGCGCGCCAGCATCCCGCGCGGGCCCGAGTAACGATACACCCGGGCGACCACCGCACCCACCATCCCGAGCCCGAACATGGCCGCGGCCGTGGCGAGGCGCCGCGCCAGGCCGACCGCGCCCAGCGCCACCGCCCGGCCGGCGCGGCGGTAGAACCAGTCGGTGTCGAGGCTGATCTTCGGGGAGCCGCCCGCCCACTTGAGCATCAGGAAGAAGGCGAGCCCCGTGAACAGCAGCACCTGCAGCTCCCACAGCACATGGCCGGTGGTATAGGCGTTGTAGTCCACCGGCGCCGGCATCATGGCGTAGAGCCATTGCGGATTGATGCCGATGAAGATGCACAGGAACGCCGCGATCCCCATGGCGATCAGCATGTTGAGCGGCGCCTCGCGCGGGCGCAGGCCCGAATCCTGCCCGAGGAAGGTGAAATAGGGCAGCTTGAGCCCGGTGTGGAGGAACGTTCCGGCCGAGGCGAAGGACAGCATCAGCCAGATCGCGGCACGGTGGTCCACGGCGGCGGCCTCGACCACCATCGTCTTGCTGACGAAGCCGCTGAACAGGGGGAAGGCGGAGATGGAAAATGCCCCCACCATGTAGAGCAGGAAGGTGATCGGCATCCAGCGGTATATGCCCCCGAGCTCGGTGAGCTTGGAGCGCCCGGTCATGTGGATCACGGCACCCGCGCCCATGAACAGCAGCGCCTTGTAGAGGATGTGCGTGAAGGCGTGGGACGCGGCACCGTTGAGCGCGATCGCGGTGCCCATGCCGACGCCCGCCACCATGTAGCCCACCTGGCTGACGATGTGGTAGGCGAGCAGCCGCCGGATGTCGTTGGCCAGCACTGCGTACACCACGCCGTAGAGCGCCATCACGGCGCCGAGCCAGATCAGGATCTCGGTGCCCGGATAGCCCCGGATCAGCGTGTACACGGCCGTCTTGGTGGTGAGCGCGCTGAGGAAAATGCCGCCGGTGACGGTCGATTCGGGATAGGCGTCGGTGAGCCAGGCGTGCAGCGGCGGCACCGCGGCGTTGATCATGAAGCCGATCAGGATGAGGTAGAAGGCCGCGCCGACGTTCTCGATGCGGTCGAACGCGAGAGACCCGGTTTCCAGGTAGTAGAGCAGGATGCCACTCAGGAGGATCACGCCGCCCGCCGCATGCACCATGACGTAGCGCCAGCCGGCGGCCCAGGAAACGTCGTCGCGGCGGCTCCAGATCAGCCAGACCGACGAAAACGCCATGATTTCCCAGAACACGTAGAGGGTGACGAGGTCGCCGGCCAAGATCACGCCGAGGGCGGCACCGGCATAGATGAAGGCGGCGACATGCTGGACGTTGTCCCTGAGGTGCAGGGCGTAGATCGCGCCGATCACCAGGATGATGGCGAACACGGTGGCGAACACCATGCTGAGCGCGTCCACCCGGCCCGTCACGAAATCCAGGTCGAGGTAGCTGAAGGTGCCGTAGGTGCCGTGCGGCATGAGCAGCACCAGGGCCAGCACCGCCGCGGGCAGCAGCAGGATGTAGCCCTGCTTGAGCCGGTCCGCGAACAGCGGGACGGCGAGCGCCCCCAGGATCAGCACCAGGGACGGATGCACCCACCCGATGAGGGGCACGCTAGTCATCGTAATAGTCCTCGGGCCGGTACAGCAGGACGTCCCCCAGGGCCTTGGAGACGACCAGGATCACGATGCAGGCGACGAAGCCGAACACCGCGCCGAAGCCGCCGATGCTCTCCCATGGGAAGCGGTCGTAGTAGGACGGGATCGCCACGTCGAGCACGACCAGCAGCGCGAGGATCGCGAACATGGCCCATTTGAGCGCGCGGCGCCTGGCGGCCAGGAATTCCAGGAATTTTCCGACGTCCATGGCGGCCTCGTGTCAGCTTGCGAACATTCCGCTGAGCAGAACGAACAGGGGTTCGACGTAGAAGAACAGGGCGACGCACAGCGCCGCCGTCAGGCACAGCGGCACGACGCAGGTGAGCGGCGCCTCCTGGATGCCGCCTTCGTAGCCGTCCGTCGGCGGCCTCAGGAAGGCGCGGACGACCGGCGGCAGGAGATAGGCGACGTTGAGCAGGGTGCTGACCATGTACACCGCCACCACGACCACGAATCCGGCCTCGTAGGCCCCCATCGCCATGTGCCACTTGCTCCAGATGCCGCCCAGCGGCGGCACGCCGATCACGCTCAGCGCGCCGATGAAGAAGGCGAACATGGTGAACGGCATGCGCCGCCCGAGCCCGTCCATCTGGCTGATCTCGGTCTTGTGGGTCGCGACGTAGATCGCTCCGGCGCAGAAGAACAGCGTGATCTTGCCGGCGGCATGCATGGCGATGTGGAGCCCGGCGCCGACCACGGCGGTCGAGGTCGCCAGCGCCGCGCCCAGCACCACGTAGCCGAGCTGGCTGACGGTCGAATAGGCGAGCCGCGCCTTGAGGTTGTCCTTGGTCATGGCGACCAGCGAGGCGAGCAGCAGGCTGACGGCGGCGACCGTGACGAGCCAGTCGTTGGCGCCCGTCGCCGTCAGGAAGTCTATGCCGAAGATGTAGGTGATAACCTTGGTCACCGTGAACACGCCGGCCTTCACCACGGCCACCGCGTGCAGCAGCGCGGAGACCGGGGTCGGCGCCACCATGGCCGCCGGCAGCCAGCGGTGGATCGGCATGAGCGCGGCCTTGCCGATGCCGAACATGTAGAGCGCCAGCAGCAGCGGCACCAGGCCCTGCTCCACGTGGCCCTCGAGGATGCCGCCCTGGGTGAAGTCGAGCGTGCCGGTCGCTATCCAGGTCCAGGTGATGGCGACGAGCTGCAGGCCGATGGAGGTGCCGAGCAGCAGGCCGAGATAGGTGCGTCCGGCGCGCCGTGCCTCGTCCGTCTCCTTGTGGATCACGAGCGGGTAGGTCGAGATGGTGAGGATCTCGTAGAACACGAACAGCGTGAACATGTTCGCGCTGAGCGCGATCCCCATGGCCGCCATCAGGGCGATGGCGAAGCAGGCGTAGAAGCGCGTCTGGTTCTTCTCGTGGGCGCCGCGCATGTAGCCGATCGAATAGACCGACGTGACGATCCACAGCCCCGACGCGACCAGGGCGAACAGCATGCCGAGCGGCTCGACCGAAAGGGCGAGCGACAGCCCCGGCATCAGCTCGTGGATATGGAGCGCGAGCGGTACGCCGGCCCGGAATTGCCCGAACAGCCACAGGATGTCGAGGAACAGGAGGGAGGCCGTGGCGAGCGTCACGGCTTCGCGCAGGTTCGGGTGGCGGCCCGCCAGCACGATGGCGATCGTGCCGAGGCCGGGAATGGCGATGGCGAGAACGAGGGCGAGCTCGACGGTCATCGCAAGCCCCCCGCCGGTAGCAGAGTCTCGGCCGCGCGCGTCGCCACCGACACGGTGAGGTCGGTGTCGATGCCGAAGTAGATGCTGGCGGCGACCAGGGTGTAGGTCGGGAGCAGCATGGACAGCGGCGCTTCCTCGACCTTCCTGTCGTCAGGTGGCGGCTGCAGATACGCCGCCTCGACGACGCGCCAGACGTAGATCACGGCAAGCAGGGAGGCGACGACGATCAGGACCGGGATGAACCACATGCCCGCCTCGAAGGCGGCAACGATCAGGTACCACTTGCTGACGAAGCCGACGGTGAGCGGCACGCCGATCAGGCTCAGGCCCGCCGCGACGAAAGCCGCCATGGTCCAGGGCATCTGCCGCCCGAGGCCGCGCACCGCGTCTATGGTAGAGGCGCCCTTGCGCAGCACCACAGCGCCGATCGCCATGAACAGGGCGGCCTTCATGGCGGCGTGGTTGAACAGGTGGATCAGCGTGGCGGCGAGGCCGGTGACGTTGGCCATGCTCATGCCGAGGATCATGTAGCCCACCTGGGCGACCGAGGAGTAGGCGAGCATCCGCTTGATGTCGAACTGGAAGATCGCGACGGTCGAGGCCGCGAACATGCCGATCAGGGCGAGCGGCATGAACAGGTAGGTGAGCGTCAGCCACAGCACGGTGTAGTCGGTGCCGAACACCGTGAACATGAAGCGGATCAGAAGATAGACCGCCGCCTTGGTGGCGGTGGCGGACAGGAAAACGCTCACCGCGGACGGCGCGAAGGTATAGGCGTTGGGCAGCCACAGGTGCAGCGGGAACAGCGCCACCTTGAGCCCGAGCCCGGTGATGATGAAGGCGAAGGCCACCAGCACCGTCCGGTTCTCCCCCAGCCCCGGCAGGCGCTGGGCGAGGTCGGCCATGTTGAGGGTGCCGGTCAGCATGTAGAGCATGCCCACGCCGATGACGAAGAAGGTCGCGCCGATGGTGCCCATCACGAGGTAGGTGAAGGAGGCCGTCAGGGCGCGCCGGTCGCGCTTGGCGCCCGATGCCACCAGCGCGTAGGTCGAAAGCGAGGAAATCTCCAGGAACACGAAGGCGTTGAACGCATCGCCGGTGATCACGACGCCGAGCAGACCCGCCAGGCACAGCAGGTAGCAGGTGTAGAACAGGGTGATCGTGCGCGGATCGACCTCGTCCAGCAGGCTTCGGCGCGCGTACGGCAGGGTGAGGGTGCCGATGGCGGAGATGATCAGCAGCACGAAGGCATTGGCGGCGTCCACCCGGTATTCGATTCCGAACGGCGGCGCCCAGCCGCCGAGGGCGTAGGAAACGGTACCCTCCGCCAGAACGCGCATCAGCAGGAGGATCGAGAACAGGAACGTCGCCGAACTGATGACCAGCGCGAACAGCCAGGACAGCGTCGCGCTTCGTAGGAAGACGGAGAGGGGCGATGCGAGGAGGGGGAAGATGACGATGAGGATGGGGAGGTGGTGGGAGATCACGAGCGGCCACCCCCCTCGAACTCGGCCTCGTGGTCGGCCTCCAGAATCTCGTCTTCCTCTATGGAATTGTACGCCTGCTTGATGCGGACGATGAGCGCCAGCGCGACCGCCGTCATGGCGATTCCGACGACGATGGCGGTCAGGATGAGGACGTGCGGCAGCGGGTTGGCATAGGCCGTTGCCCCTTCCACGAGGATCGGCGCGGTGCCGCCCGAGACCTTGCCGATGCTGATGTACATGAGGAACACCGAGGCCTGGAACATGTTGAGACCGATGACCTTCTTCACCAGGTTCCCGCGCGACACCACGACGTAGAAGCCGATCATCATCAGGACGATGATGACCCAGTAGTTGAACAGGCCCAGGATCTGCTCGGTATCCACGTCACCACTCCTGGTCGCCGATCGGCGGGTTCTGGCCCGCGAACGCGTAGTAGGTCGAGATCATCACCGCGGCCACGGTCATGCCGACGCCGAATTCGACCAGCAGGATTCCGATGTGCTGGCCGGTGGCCGGCACGGCTGCGAGCACCGAATAGTCGAGATAGTTAGCGCCGAAAAACAGGCTGACGACGCCGACGCCGCTGAACAGCAGCACACCGCCCGCGAGCAGCAGCCGTATCAGGCGCCCGGGGAACGCTTCGCGCGCCGTCTCGAGGCCGAACACCAGCGCGTATAGTATGAAAGCGGCAGCGAATACGATGCCGGCCTGGAAACCGCCGCCGGGACTGTAATCCCCGTGGAACTGCACGTAGAGCGCGAACACCAGGATGGGGCCGATCAGGACCTTGGTGACGACCCGCAGCACGAGATGGTGCCTGAGCGCTTGCCAGGGGGCGGGCGAGCCGAGCTCGCGCAGGGTCGGCGCGAGCAGCAGCAGCACGACGACGCCCGCGACGAAGATCACCGCGACCTCGCCCAGCGTGTCGAAGCCGCGGTAGCTCGCCAGCACCGCCGTCACCACGTTGGGCACGCCGGTCTCCTCCAGGGAGTCGGCCAGATATTTGGGCGCGACATGGGTCTGCGCGGGCGCCTGGGGATCGCCGAAGTGCGGCATGTCGGCGGTGCCGTAGATGAGCGCTGCGCCGGTCATCAGCACGACGGCGAACGGCAGCACGCGGCTGCGCGTGCTCGGCTTCTCGCGGCGCGAGGTGAGCGCCAGCGTTCCCAGCATCAACAGGGTGGAGATTCCGGCGCCGACCGCCGCTTCGGTCAGGGCCACGTCCGGCGCGTCCAGGTTCACGAACACCAGCGCCGCCAGCAGCGAGAACACGGCCGACAGCAGCACCGCGCCGAACAGGACGTTGAGGCGCAGGATCGCTATGCCTGTCAGCGCCAGAAAGACGAACAGGCCGAGGTTGATCGCGGTTTCTATCGTTCGCTCTCCGGGGCTTGCCCCTGGCCGGCCTGCTCGGAGCCGGGCGGAGGTGTGATCGTCTCGTCGGCGAAGCGCGAGCGCATCCCGGCCACATAGGCGGCGCTGGCGATGGCATGGGTGGCGGTGGGGCTGGTGAGGAAGATGAAGGCGCCGATCAGCAGCAGCTTGACCGCGATCAGACTGAAGCCGGCCTGCAGGATGAGCCCCAGTACGATCAGCTCGGCCCCCAGGGTGTCGGTGACGCCTGCCGCATGGAGCCGTGTGAAGAAGTCGGGCAGGCGCACGATGCCGATGCCGCCGACCATGATGAAGAACGCACCCGCGAGCAGCAGCGTCCAGCTCGCGATGTCCACGACGAGGCCGATCATGGCGCTTCCTCGTGATGATCTATGCGGTCACCGAGCGTCCGGTAGCGGAAGAACTTGAGGATGGCGACCGTTGCGATGAAGTTGATGAGGGCATAGAGCAGGGCGATATCGAGGAAATCCGGGCGCCCCGACAGGAAGCCGACCAGCGCGATCATGAGCACCGTCTTGGTGCCGAACACGTTGACCGCCAGCACGCGGTCGTAGAGCGTGGGCCCGTCGTAGAGCCGGTACAGCGCCAGCAGCATGGCGAGCATGACGAAGGCCGCGGTCGTGGCGAACATCATGGCTAGCGGGCCTCGATGGCGGCGACGCGCCGGTTCATCTCGTCGCTGGCGAGGTCGTGGGCCACCTGGTCGGTGATGGCATGGACTACGATTTCGTCGTTCTCGAACTCGATCGAGACGGTGCCCGGCGTGAGGGTGATGGAATTCGCATAGATGACTTGGCCTACCTCCGTCTTCTGGAGGATGCGGGTGCGGACGATCTTGGGGTTGATCGGCATGGACGGGCTCAGGACGACCCGCGCGACGTGGAGATTGGACTTCACCATCTCCTTGCCGAGCCAGGCGATGTAGGAGAACCAGCCGAGGCTGAGCTGGAGCGGAACCGCCTCGTGG
Source organism: Alphaproteobacteria bacterium (assembly GCA_050485485.1). GTDB lineage: Bacteria > Pseudomonadota > Alphaproteobacteria > SMXQ01 > SMXQ01 > WHSO01. The sequence goes on from JBJHBM010000005.1 coordinate 8,236, forward strand.
TCCACCACGTCGAGGCGCAGCGCGATCACCACCGTCACGATGCAGGACAGCACGCCGAGGGTCAGCAGCAACGGGTTTGTGAAATGGCCGGAAAGCACCAGCCACAGCACGAACATCGTCATGCCGAGTCCGAGGGTGTGCGTTACGGTCTTGATTTCCATGGAAGCCGTAGTCCGTGCCCTGTCGCTCGTGGAGCCCGGGGAAGGGCCCGATGGGGTGTGTTCGTCGTCGTGCGAGTTGTCATGGGGATACAGGGCCGGCTTGGCCCCGTCAACCGGATTTGGCCCGCTCGGAAAGGCCGTGCGGTATCCGGCAAGGGCTTGGCCGCCAAGGGCTTTCCGCCCCGAGCGCCGCGTTTGAACGGGACCGGGAGAAATGCTACGATGGCACTTCAAAAAAAAAGTACAGGGGGCTTGCGTTATCAATGGTTTCGGATGCGATGTCAGATGAACCTGGCGACGTGCGTGAAATTGGCGGCGTCGTCAAATGGTTCAACACGGTGAAGGGTTTCGGCTTCGTCACGCCTTCCGATGGTTCCAACGATGCGTTCCTGCACCTTTCGGTCCTGCGCGACGCGGGCTACGCCAGCCTGCTTCCGGGGACGACGGTCCGTTGCGAGGTTTCGTACCGGTCGAAGGGGCTCCAGGTCACGCGCATCGTGACCGTGGACGAGAGCACCGCCGAACCGGCGCCGGCGGTGCCGGCCGGCGGCGGGCCGCGCGGGTATGAATCGCTGGGGCCGATCGGCGACTTCGTCGATGCCACGGTCAAGTGGTTCAACGCGGAAAAAGGCTACGGCTTCGTCTGCCAGACGGGGAACGACCGGGACGTGTTCGTCCACATGGTCATCCTGCGACGGTCCGGCATGCGCGAGCTGGAAGCGGGGCAGGCCGTGAAGGTGCGGATCGCCGAAGGGCCGAAGGGCCCGCAGGCGACGGAGATCCGCTTCTAGCCCGATCCGTGTGCGGCGACGGGCGTGCCCGGCGGCGGGGATAAAATATCCCGCCGGGGTTTGCGCGCGTGCGCTTTCGCGGCACTATGGGCGCTGTCCCGCGTGTCCCCGTTCCGAAGCCAGGTGTCCATGCCGCCGTCCTTCCTCTCCTTCAGGCCCTTCGTCCTCCCGCTGGCGCTCGCCGTGCTCGCGTTCGCGCTCGGCGCGGCTCCGTCCGCGCGGGCGCAGGCGCCGGGCGGGCAGGCCTTCGCCAGCGCGCCGCTCGAGATCGTGACCGCGGAGGGGCGGCACGCCTTCACGGTGGAGATCGCCGCCACCGACGCCCAGCGCGCCCAAGGGCTGATGTTCCGGCGTTTCCTCGCGCCCGACGCGGGCATGCTGTTCCTCTATCCGAGCCCGCGCGTCATCTCCATGTGGATGAAGAACACCCTGATCCCGCTCGACATGCTGTTCCTCGACGCGGGCGGGCGGGTGCTGACGATCCACCAGCGCGCGGTGCCGGGCTCGGAGCGGACCGTCAGCTCGCGCGTGCCGGCGGCGGCGGTGCTGGAGGTGCCGGGCGGCACCGTGGAGCGCCTCGGCATCCGGCCGGGCGACCGGGTCGAGAACAGCTTCCTCGGCGGCGGCCGCTGACCGGAGTCTCGTGACCGCGGCGCGGGTTTGGGCTACCATCCGGCAAGGCGCGCGGGCCGGGGGACGCGATGAGGCACGTCCGCGCGCCGCAACGAACCACAAGACGGGAGGCGAACATGGGCTTTGCGGGAAAGATGGCGGCGATGGGCCTGGCCGGGGCGGTTGGCCTGGCCCTGGCGGCGGGCGCGGCGCCGGATGCGGCGGCGCAGGACGCGGCGGCGGCCTTCAAGGGCAAGCAGCTGCGCATGGTGATCTCGAGCGGCGCGGGCGGGGGCTACGACACCTACGCCCGGGTGCTGTCGCGCCACCTCGTCAAGCACGTTCCCGGGCGGCCGGGCGTGGTCGACCAGAACATGCCGGGCGCGAGCGGCATGAAGGCCACCAACTGGACCTTCATGGCGGGCCAGAAGGACGGGCTCACCATTCTCGCCACCTACAACGCGCTGCTGCTGGAGCCGCTGTTCGGCAATACCGCGGTCGAGTACGACCCGCGCAAGTTCGAATGGGTCGGCAGCATCAGCAAGCAGCAGAACGTGTGCATGACCTGGCACACCAGCCCGATCCGCACGGTCGAGGACGCCAAGACGCGCGAGGTGCTGGTCTCGGCCACCGGCGCCACCGGCAACTCGGCGACCCTGCCGCGCATCGTCAACGCCATGCTCGGCACCCAGTTCAGGGTGATCGGCGGTTATTCCACCACCGAGAGCCGGCTCGCGGTCGAGCGCGGCGAGGTCGAGGGCATCTGCGGCCTGTCGTGGTCCACCCTCAAGGCCTCCAACCCTGCCTGGATCGCCGACAAGCGCCTCAACGTGTTCCTGCAGACCGGCGCCAAGCCGCATCCCGACCTGCCGGACGTGCCGCTCCTGATCTCCAAGGTCACGAGCGCGGAAGACCGCCGCATCCTCGAGCTGCTCGGCGTGCCCGAGGACATGGGCCGGCCGTTCGCCATGCCGCCGGGTTCGCCCGCCCACATGGTGGTCGCGCTCAGGCGCGCCTTCGACGCGACCATGAAGGACAAGGACTTCCTGGCGGAGGCCGCGAAGGCGCAGCTCGAGGTCGATCCGCTCACCGGCGAGGAGATGGTGAAGCTGATCGCCGACGCCTACGCCACCCCCGCGCCGCTGGTCGCGCGCGCCGCCGACCTGCTCGGCCGCCAGACCCGCAAGCAGTAGCCGGGGAGGGCGCGGAATGTCGCAAGGCGTATCGTCGCCGGAGGCGGCCGGGGCAGGGGTGCGCGCGAGGATCGGCTATTCGGCCGTGGCCTACGTCACCGAGCTGCTGCCCCGGTACTTCTACCGGATCGTGCCCGACGGCGTGCTGATGTCGCTGCTCACGCTGCAGATCACGTCGCACACACAGGAGCAGTTCGAGGACATCTACCGCCAGGGGCTGCGGGCGGCGGAATCCTTCGCCCGGGCCGGGGCCGACGTGATCGTCCTCGGCGGCGCGCCCACCAACATCTCCCACGGCCGGGAGGCGCTGGAGGCGGCGCTCGCCGAGCTTTCGCGGAGGTTCGGCGTGCCCGTCAGCTCCAGCTCGCTCGCCCAGATGAACGCCCTCAAGGCGGTCGGCGCGCGCAACGTCGGCACCATCAACCCGGCGGTGCCGCGCAAGATCGGCGACAGCGCCAGCGGCTCGCTGGGCGACGGTATGCGGCTGGTGGGACGCAAGCATGTCGGCGCGGTGCTGGAGGAGTACAACCGCATCCCGCCCTCGCGCGCGATCGAGCTCGGCCGCGAGCTGATCGAGGAGCATCCGGAGGTGGACACGCTGATCTTCGGCTGCCCGCACTGGGCGTCGATCGAGGCGATCGAGCCGCTCGAGCAGGAGTATGGCGTCAACGTGGTGACGGCGCTGCAGGCGATCATCTGGGAGTCGCTCCGCCTCGCCGGCGTGGACGACCGGATCGAGGGCTACGGCCGCCTTTTGCGCGAGCATTGAGCGGCGGCGGGCGCAGGCGGCGCCCGGTGGCGGCGGGACGGCGCGAGGCCGCCTATGCCGCCTTCCCGGGTTGGCGTTTCGACATCTACACGCGCCGTCCGCGCGAGACCGTACGCTACTTCCGCGCCTCGCTGCCGCATTCGGTGATCTGGATGATGGTGATGCGCGGGCATTTCGGCGCGGGCCCGCCGACGCTCGGCCAGTGCCAGGAAGCGGTGGCGTGCTCGCCGCTCACCACACGCAAGCTGATCGCCGACGCGGTGGCGCGCGGCTATCTGGAGCTTCGCCAGGACGGCGACGACAGCCGCCGCCGACTGGTATGCCCGACGCCGCTCACGGTCGCGGAATTCAAGGGGATGGTGGACGGCTACCTCGACTTCTTCGAGGGACTCGCCGCCGCGGAGGGGGGTCGCCGGCCGGCGACGGACGGACAGGCGCCCGCGGCCGGCCGGCGGCGGACGGCTATTCCCGCGCCTTCGCCGCGCGCTCGGCCACGGCGGGGGAAATCTTGAGCGTCTCCGCGATCCGCGCCTGAAGCTCCTTGCCCGACATCGGCTCGAACTCCATCTGCCGCTTCTCGATCTCGGCCAGGAACTGCGGATCCTTGAGCATGGCGTCGAAGGCGGCGCGCAGCGTCTCCATGCGCTCCGCCGGCACCTCGGGCGGGGTCATCACCGCCCGGCCGATCTCGGCCGTGCTTCCGTAGAGCGCGAGAATCTGCTTGTCGTCCGGCGTCTTGCCGAGCTCCACCATGGCGGGGATGTCGGGGAACAGCCGGTGGCGGCTCTGAGAATACTGCACCAGCACCGAGATCTTGCGCTCCTTGAGCCAGTCCTGGCGGCTGATGGTCAGGATTTCCGCCGTGGTGTGGCCACCCTGGACCTCGCCGCGCTCCATCGCCAGCAGCGTGCCGGTGGCGCCCTGGGTAGCCCAGCACCGGCTTGAACTTCGTGCCGACGATGCTGTTGAGCACCTTGGGCATGCTTTCGGAGGTGCTGCGCGGGCTGGTGGCGCCGAGGATCACCTCCTGGCGCATGGCGTCCTCGATGGTCCGGACCGGCGTGGTGTGCCACGCGACCGTGACTTCCACCACCGAGGTCAGCCGCCCGAGCCAGCCGAACCGCGTCATGTCGAAATCGATGGCGGGGTTCTTGAGGATGTGCTCGAGCGCGATCGCCTGGGTGATCATGCCGATATGGGTGCCGTCGCGCGGCGCCTGGTGGTAGAGGAAGCTCGCGGCCTTGAGGCTGGCCACGCCCGGCAGGTTGCGCGGGACGATCGTCGGGTTGTGGGGCAGGTGGCGCGGCAGGTGCGCGGCGACGAGGCGCGAGTAGGTGTCGTAGGTGCCGCCCGGGTTGTAGCCGATCACGAAGGTGAGCGTCTTGCCCTTGTAGAAGTCGTCCGTCCGCGCGTCCTGCGCGAAGGCGAGGCACAGCGCGCCGACGCCGGCGCCGATCAGAGACAGACTCGTGGCTTTGCGCATGTGTGGTCTCCCTGTTTCGTTATGGTTCGGGTGCGCGCGCGGCCGGCGCCGTCAGGCGTTGGCCCGTTTCGCCCCCTCGCGCTCCGAGCACGCGATCATCACGCCTTCGATGTCGGTGAGGTGGAAATCGCCGACCGCGCTCTTCCTGAAGACGTTGTAGCGCGCCGCCCCGTCGGTGCCGTGTCCGAGCGGGCGCGGGTGCAGGTGCGGATTCTGGCCGAGCACGTCCTCGAGGTCGTCCTTGAGGGCGTCGATGCTCTCCACCTCGAACTCGATGTGGTCGGGGCCGAGGCGCTGGGGGTCGGTGTCGAGGTAGTCCGACATCTTCCACGGGATGACCATCAGCGTCACCCGGCCGTCGGAGAGGTGGTAGCTGTCGTCCCGGGTGTTGAGCAGGTTGAGCTCGAACACCTCGGCGTAGAACTGGGCGCAGCGCTCGGCGTGGCGGGTGCGCAGCGCGATGTGGCTGATGGTGCGCGGCTGCTCCCAGTCGTTCTCGGTGTAGATGTCCTTCTGCATGCCGAGATTCTTCTGCGACAGGTCGAAGATGTTGGTGTCGGGGTCGTAGGCGCTGTAGGCGGCGAACGGGCGCACCGGCGGGCGCTTCAGTGCCTCCAGCTCCGGGTCGAACTTCTTCATGCGCGCGACCGCGAGGTCGATGTCCTCCACCTCGAGCCCGAAGTGGTCGAGCCCGCTGGTACGGCCCTCGCGGCGCGGGATGATATTGAGCCCGACGTAGCCGTCGCCGAGCACCACGGCGCGGGCGGGGCGGGGCTTGCGCGACGGCCGCATGCCGAACACCGCCTCGTAGAACTTGCCGTTGATGGCGTACTGGTCGCTGGTGATGGCGACGTGGTTGATCTTCGCGAACATGGCAGTCTCCCTACGGCTCACGGCCTACGCCCTGGAGCGTGCGCTCGGGTCGAGCTTAGGGCGGGGGCCGGCGCGAAAAACCTATAAAAGTTTTAGGTTTCGGGTCTCGGCGGCGCGGCGCCGCCGTCCCCGGCCGCGGCGCCGTCCGCGAGGGCGAAGTCCTTGAGGGTCAGGCCCGCGAGCCCGTCCGCGACCGTGCTGTCGATGCGCCGCATGAGGCCGGCGACGGGGGCGGGGGTCTCCTGGCGGGGGGCGTCGACGCCGGCGGTCTCGATGCCACGCACGGCGCGGCGCACGGCGTCGAGCGTGGTCTCCTCGGGCGGGGCGGAGGGCAGGTAGAGGGCCTGGTCCTCGCCGGCGCGCTCGACCAGGCCGGCGCGCTCCATGCGCCGCAGCACGTCGCACAGCACCGGCATCGGCGCGTTGGTATGGCGCGCGAGGCGGTCGACGCTCCAGGCGGGAGCCTGGCGGTAGTAGGCCCTCACGATGTGCCAGATCGCGGTGAGCGCGACGCGCTCGGTGGTCTCGATGCTGTACTCGCCGGGCTCCCGCCGGAGGCCGATGTAGTGGGGGTTCTGGACGTAGAACGAGAGGGCGCTGCCGACCAGCACGATCAGCCACACGATGTAGAGCCAGATCATGAACAGGAGCAGCGTCGCGAAGGCGGAATAGACCGCGGCGTAGCGCACCGAGGTGACGATGAAGGAAGAGAACCCCCAGCCGATCACGGTCCACATCAGCCCGGCCGCGATCCCGCCCGCGAGGGCCGGGAGGAACCGCACCCGCGTGTTGGGGATGAACATGTAGACGAAAGTGAAGGTGATGCTGACCAGCAGCAGCGGCACCAGGCGCCCGGCCAGCGACATCAGCTCCCCCACCGGGCCGAACGCGGCGACGTCCTGGACGATGGAGGCGGCAAGCATGGAGGAGGTGACGCCGAGGGCGCCGATCACCGCGACCGGGCCCAGCACCACCAGGGCGAGGTAGTCGCGCAGCTTCTGGGCGAGGGAGCGCTCGTTGGGGGCGTGCCAGATGTAGTTGAAGGCGCGCTCCACCTTCTCGAGCAGCGACACCACCGTGTAGAACAGCAGCATCAGGCCGATGAAGCCGAGCACGCCGACCTGCACGTTATCGACGAAGCCAATGATCCGCTGGGTGATCTCCTCCGCCTGTTCGCCGAGCGGCTCGAGCAGGCCGAGCAGCAGCGGCTCCGCCTGGTTGTGGACGCCGAAGCCCTTGAGCACCGAGAAGCCGATCGCCACCAGCGGCACGAGGGACAGCAGCGTGGTGTAGACCAGGCTCATGGCGCGCAGCGTGAGCTGGCCTTCGACGATGTCACGCGCGAGCGCGGCCAGGATGCCGACCGGGCGCATCAGCGGGCTGGCCCAGACCGAGCCGGTGGCGGGCTCCGCCCGGCCGAACACGGCGCGCAGCGCCCGCAGGTTGTGGAGAGTATCGGCGCCGAGCTTGCGCATCTTCATGGGGAGCGGTCCTGTCGGTGTCGGTTCGGTTCCCCCATGGTGCCGGGGTTTCGCGCGGCAGTCCATGAGGACGTCCACGGATGGTTGCGGGCGGGGGCGCCGGGGCGCTAGGCGCGTGCGCGCCGACGCGCTAGAGTGGCGCCCGCCGGGCCGGGGGCGGCCGGGACCAGGCCATAGGGCGTCAGCGGATCGAGGGGGCCATGCATCTTCGCAAGCGCGTGATCGTCACCGGCGGGGCCGGCTTCCTCGGCTCGCACCTGTGCGAGCGGCTGCTGGCCGCGGGCGCCGACGTGATCTGCGTCGACAACTTCTTCACCGGCACCAAGGACAACATCGCGCATCTGGTGGCCGACCCGCATTTCGAGCTGATCCGCCACGACGTGACCTTCCCGCTCTACATCGAGGGGGACGAGATCTACAACCTCGCGTGCCCGGCCTCGCCGATCCACTACCAGTACGACCCGGTCCAGACCACCAAGACCAGCGTCCACGGGGCGATCAACATGCTGGGCCTGGCGAAGCGCATCCGGGCGAAGATCTTCCAGGCCTCGACCAGCGAGGTCTACGGCGACCCCGAGGTGCACCCGCAGACCGAGGACTACCGCGGCCACGTCAACCCGCTGGGCCCGCGGGCGTGCTACGACGAGGGCAAGCGCTGTGCGGAGACGCTGTTCTTCGACTACCACCGGCAGCACAAGGTGCGGATCAAGGTGGCGCGCATCTTCAACACCTACGGCCCGCGCATGCACCCGAACGACGGGCGGGTGGTGTCCAACTTCATCGTGCAGGCGCTGGAGGGCCGCGACATCACGATCTATGGCGATGGCAGGCAGACGCGCGCCTTCTGCTACGTGGACGACCTGATCGAGGGTTTCGTGCGGCTGATGGCGACGGAGGACGGTGTGACCGGGCCGGTCAACCTAGGCAACCCAGTGGAGCTGCCGATCCGGGCGCTGGCGGAGAAGGTGATCGCGCTCACGGGCTCGCGCTCGAAGCTGGTGCACAAGCCGCTGCCGCAGGACGACCCGACCCAGCGCTGCCCGGACATCGGCCTCGCGAAGAAGCTGCTCGACAGCTGGGCGCCGAAGACGTCGCTGGACGAGGGCCTCGCGAAGACGATCGCGTACTTCGAGGGAATGATGAGGAAGGGGGGCTGAAGTGGGTGAGGTAATCGTCGTTACGCTTTACTACTATGTCGGACGGACTTTATCACTATACAGCGTGCCGACCAGTTGACTTAGATATTGCAATCATTTATAGGCATTTTGTGTTCTGGGGATGTTGTTTTGGTAGTTAACGCCGCATGTCAGCGGGGAGGCAGGCGCTGGCGAGCAGGTTTATGGAAGGGGATTGCTGCATGAACTCCGGTTCCCGTTTGACCTTGGGCATGAGTGCCCTCGCCGCTTCCCTGCTGCTGGTGCCCGAAGTGCTCGCACAGGATAATCGCTACCTTACCGTGACCGAACGCCCGCGCCCCGAGCTCGATCCGCTCGGCGTCCGGGTGGGCTCCTTCCTGCTGTTCCCCAAGCTCGGTGTTACGGGCTACTACGACGACAATATCTTCCGCACCAATACCAACACGGTTGACGACTTCATCACGGTCATCTCCCCGTCGGTGGACCTGCGGTCGAACTGGAACAACCACGCCCTCAACCTGGGCGCGCGGGCCGACATCGGGCGTTACGCCGACAACGGGCGGGAAGACTACGAGGACTACAACCTCTATGCCAACGGCGTGCTCGACATCACACGCCGTGCGCGGTTGAGCGGCGGCCTGTCCTACAGTCAGCTGCACGAGGACCGCGGCTCCCCCGACGACGCCAACGGCGTGAACCCGACGGAATATTCGCTGATGGCGGCGAATGCCGCCTTCCGCCAGCAGTTCAACCGGCTCAATGCCACGGTCACCGGCAACTTCCGTCAGTTCGATTACGACAACGTGCGGCGCGCGAACGGCACCATCGTCAACAACAACGCCCGCGACCGCAACGAGTACGATATCGGCCTTCGCCTCGGTTACGAAATCGTGCCCGCCTACGAAGCCTTCGTGCGCGTCGTCTACAATCAGCGCGACTACGATCAGTCCGTGGACGCCAACGGCTTCAACCGCGATTCCGACGGCTACGAGACGGTGGCAGGCCTCCGCGTCGATCTCTCGGGCACGGCCTTTGGCGACGTCTATGCCGGGTACCGCACCCAGAGCTACGACGATTCGCGTCTCCGCCGGGTTTCGGGCTTGACCTACGGCGCCGCCCTCACCTGGAACGCGACGGCGCTCACGACGGCCAAGCTGAGCGTGGCCCGCGAGGTGGAGGAGACGACCCAGAACAACGCCTCCGGCTACTTCGCGACCGTGTACGGCGTCTCGGTGGATCATGAGCTGCTGCGCAACCTCCTGATCGGCGGCAACGCGGCCTATATCACGAACGACTATAAAGGGATCTCGCGCGAGGACGATCACACCGAGTTCGGCCTTCATGCGAAGTACCTGTGGAACCGCTACCTCAACCTTTCGCTCGGCTATACGCGTCGTTCGCGCGATTCCAGCGTCGCTGGCGCGGACTACGACTACAACCGGCTGATGCTGAAAGTGGAGGCGATGCTTTGAGGAAGACAAGGCTCCATCGCCAGGACTAGGCTTCAGTCCGTGTCTTGTCGCCGCTATGGTGGAACGAGATAGCGGCGACAAGTCGGAATGTCGTGCTGCTTTTGCGGCGCTGCTGCTGGGCGATTGGTGCGCGGTGGGTTGTCGCCAAAGCGGGACGCGCTTTCGTTGGTGCTCTCATGAACCGGGACGGGCTTGAGGATTCGGGCATCACGCAGGCGCAAGACCGGCGCGGTGCCCGAAGCGGCCGAGCTCGAGGTCTAAGCGATCAGTGACGCACACCCTGGGCGAGCACCGGCAGCTCCTCCCAGTTGCGGCCTGCGGCGATCATGCAGGCGAAACCATCGGGCATGGTGATGATGATGGTAAAGGTGCCGCGCTCGCGCGATCGCATCACCTCGATCACGCCGCCGTTTTCGGCGATCCCATGGGCGACGGATGTCTCGCGGTACTCGCCGGCGAGCTGGGCGACGATCTGCGATCGCGGCGCACAGACGTTGTCGCCGGCCATGGTCGGGAGCGCCGCCACAGCCATAAGCACCGTTGCTACCGGTCCTTGCAGGGAGATCGGTTTCGTCATCGTCGGATTTCTCCGGTCTGGCCGCGCAGGTGGCGGCATGGAGAATCCTGCCGTTGAAAATCCTAACGATGGATTAAGAAAATTCCATAAGCTGGAGTTTTATTTTAAGGATTCCGGATAGCAAGGGTCATTCCGTCGTTGACAGGAATGGTCGTGGGCGCGAAGCGTCCATCGGCCGCGAGGGCCGCATTGAAGTGCCGGATTCCCACGGTTTCCGGGTCGTGGATGGCTTCGTCGGCGACCCGCCCGCCCCAGAGCACGTTATCGGCGATCAGGAGGCCACCGGGCCGCAGCAGGGTGGCGAGGGGGTCCAGGTAGGCCGGATAGCCCGGTTTATCTGCGTCCAGGAAAGCGAGGTCGAAGCTTCCGTCCTGGTTTTCGGCGATCAGGGTGTCGAGAACGTCCAGGCCTCGCCCTATGCGTCTGTCGATACGGTCTTCTACACCGGCCTCGCGCCAGTAATGCAGCCCCATCTCGCTCCAGCCGCTCGCGACGTCGCAAGTGATCACCTCGCCGCCTTCGGGCAGGGCAAGGGCGAAAGCGAGCGCGGAATAGCCGGTGAAAGTCCCGATCTCTATGACGCGCCGGGCGCGGATGAGGCGCGTGAGGAACTGGAGGAAGGCGATCTCGTCGGGGCTCGCCGCCCATGCGGCATTGGGCAAGCGCGAGGTCTCCTCGCGCAAGCCACGCAGTTCCGGGCTTTCGGGCCGGCCTATCGAGAGCATGTAGGTGTAAACACTTTCCGGAATACGGATTACATTATGCGTCATGCAGTTCCGTCGATCCCGGTTGCGGTGCGGGAAACATCATATAGATAAATTTGCATTTGCAAATAAGACTATAGAATTATGTCCGGGCAAAAGGCCTGAACGTAGTGTTTCGTTCCTGGGAGAGAATGCTTTAGGTTCCAGACCGCTCGGGGAGTAGCTCAGCCTGGTAGAGCACCTGCTTTGGGAGCAGGGGGCCGGAGGTTCGAATCCTCTCTCCCCGACCAGCTTTCAATTTTCAACCTTCTGACGTCAGGCCGGCCGTTGCGTTGCCTCGCCGGTGCCCTGGGGCGTCATCCGGATCTCGAGGCGGTTGAAGCCGTGCTGGACGGCGAGCGCCATGACGGCGGCCGGGACCGCCCCTTCCAGGATCAGCCCCACGTCGTCGAGCCTGATGCCGGTCAGGATCGGCTGACCGTAGCCGCCCGCGCCGATCAGGGCGCCGAGCGTAGCCGTGCCCACGTTGATGACGGCCGCTGTCTTTATGCCGGCGAGGATGGTGGGCGCCGCGAGCGGCAGGTCGATCCGAAGCAGCCGGTCGCGGGCGCCGAGGCCGAGGGCGCGTGCCGAGCGGCGTACCGGTTCCGGCACGCCGGCAAGTCCCGCATGGGTATTCCGCACCACCGGCAGCAGGCTGTAGAGGAACAGCGCCGCCACGGCAGGAACGCCGCCGATGCCGAGCAACGGGATCATGAACACGAGCAGCGCGAGCGCGGGGATGGTCTGGACCATGCCGACCGTGCCTAGGATCCAGACGCCGAGGCGGGGTCGGCGCCATGCTGCGATGCCGAGGGGGATGGCGACGGCGATGGCGGCAGACAGGCTGATGCCGACGAGCAAAAGATGCTCCCAGGTGTGGCGCAACAGGCGGTCGAACCGTCCTTCGGCGCGCAGGGGGGCGCTCGCACCGAGGCGGGCTTCGAGAAAGCTTGCCGCCACTTCCGCTTCGGGAGCGCCTTCGATCTTCACGGCACGGTTGAGGCGGGTCATCGTGGCGTCGTCGATCGTCCCTGCGAGACGGCCGAGCGCAGTCACTAGCTCGGGTGCGTTTCTGGCAACCTCAGAACGGATCAGAAAGACGGCGTCATAGGCCGGAAAATGGCCGAGATCGTCCTTGAGAACGCGGATATCGTAGTAGTCGATCTCGGCATCGGTCGCGTAGAGGTCCATTACGTCGATGTTGCCGGCGGCGAGGCCGCGATAGGCGAGATCGTGGGCAAGGCCGCGCACGTTACGGTGGGGGAGCCGATAGCGCTCGCGCAAGGCGGGCCAGCCGTCGGCGCGGTCCATGAACTCGTTGCCGAAGCCAAGGGCGAGGCCGGAATGGCGGGACAGGTCGGAGACGGTTTCGATGTCGAGTTCCGCCGCGCGAATCTCCAGCATGCCGATGGCATAGGTGTTGTTGAAGCCGAGCGGCGCCAGCATGACGAGGCCGTGACGGGCGAGCGCTTCCGAAAGGGCGCCGTCTTCGCGGAGTCCTTCGCCCGCCAGAATCTCCTCGCGCAGCGTGCCGGTGTATTCGGGGTAGATGTCAATATCGCCGCGCGTGAGTGCATTCCAAAGAACGCGCGTGCCGCCCAACTCGCGGCGGTGGCGCGCCTCGACGCCGATACTGCGTGCAAGCTGGGCCGCCATCTCGCCGAGGATCACGGATTCGGTGAAGGCTTTCGAGCCGACCGTCACCTCGGCGGCACGCGCGCCATGGGCGGAGATCAGGGCGACCCCCGCGAAGACGATCATTTGAACGAGCAGGCGCAACGGGCTCACGACAGGCCCTCGGCTTCGGCCCAGCCCGCGCGTTGGGCATTGATGAAACGGGTGACGAAGGGATCGGCGGGCCGACGGGTGAGGTCGGAGATGGTGCCGCTCTGGACCACGCGGCCTGCGCGCATGAGGAGGATCGTGTCGGCGAAGAATGCGGCTTCCCCCATGTCGTGTGTGACCATCACGACGGTCTTGCCGAGGGCACGAAAGATGTCGCGTAGCTCGTTCTGGAGATCGAAGCGGATCAGAGGATCGAGCGCGCCCAGGGGCTCGTCCAGCAGGAGCACCTCCGGGTCGAGCATCAGCGCCCGCATGAGGCTCACGCGCTGGCGCTGGCCGCCCGACAGGCCGATCGGATAACGGTCGAGCGCGTCCTCCGGAAAGTGGGTGAGGGCGGCGAGTTCGACGAGACGCTCGTCGGTCCGCTCCCGCGTCCAGCCGAGGATGCGGGCCATCAGGACGACGTTCTCGCGCGCTGTCATGTGGGGGAATAGCCCCCCTTCCTGGATGACGTAGCCCATGCGCCGGCGCGCGGCCTGGACCGTTTCGGGGCCGAGCGGCACCCCGTCGAACAGGACGCGGCCCCGGTCGGGGACGACCAGCCCGTTCATCATGCCGAGGAGGGTGGACTTGCCGCAGCCAGACGGGCCGATCACCACCAGGGTCCGGCCCGGCTCGATCTCGAGGTCGAGCGGCGCGACGGCAGGGATACCGCCGAAATGCCGGGCGGCCTGTTCGAGACGAAGCATGGCGCGATGATGTCACATCGCCACCCGCCCCAAAAGCCCGACGGGCGCGCACCGGGCCGCTTGACGCGAGGCGCCCCGGAAGATACCCATATCCCGCCAATTTGGAGAGGAACATGGCGAAGGCGCGAATCTACCGGCCCAGCCGCACCGCGATGCAGCAGGGCAAGGCCAAGACCCGCTTCTGGGTGCTGGAATACGAGCCGGCCGTGCCGCGCCGCAACGACCCGTTGATGGGCTGGACCTCGGCGCGCGAGACGCGGACTCAGGTCAGGTTGCGCTTCGACAGCCGGGAAGAGGCGGTCGCCTATGCCGAGCGCAACGGCATCGCATACGAGATTCTTGAGCCCAAGGCGCCGAGACCGATCATCAAGAGCTATGCCGACAATTTCCGTTATGACCGTGTTCGTTAGAGTCGGCGTGGACCGGGGCGCCCTTAGCTCAGTTGGATAGAGCACGAGCCTTCTAAGCTCGGGGTCGCAGGTTCGAATCCTGCAGGGCGCGCCACCACCGAAGTCCGGCTCCCGACAGCAGATGACGATGGACCGCCCTTCGCCGACCGCCTTCGACAGCGTCCTGATCTATACCTGCGAGGATACCGTCGGCGACGGGATCGTGAAGCTGCCGTTCGTGCGCGCGGCGCGCGGCCGGCTTCCGGCGGCGCGCCTCGTCTGGTGTGCGGGCCGCGGGCCCACGTCCTATGCCGGAGTGCTGGCGCCGCTGGTCGCGGGTCTGATCGACGAGACCATCGCGAACGCGGGCATCGGCTCGGGGCCTTTCGATTGTCTGAGCCTGAGCGCGCCGCTCGGCGGGCGCCGTTTCGGCCTCGTAATCGACACCCAGCGCGCGCTGACGCGCACCCTGGCCGTGCGTCGCATCCGCCACGGCCTGTTCGTGTCGGGCACGTCCGGCTACCGCCTGTCGGACCGGCGTCCGGCACCGAAGGCGCCTGAGCCGCGCCATCTGGTGCGCTATCTGATCGGGTTGCTCGACCTTGCCGCGCCGCCCTCGGCGCGGGAGGCGCCCGTCGCGCCGCTCGCGTTGCCCGAGGAGCTGCAGGCGGCGGCGCGCGCGGCCCTGCCCGACGGGCCGGCCTACGTCGGTTTTGCGCCGGGCGCGGGGGACAAGGCCAAGATCTGGCCGCGCGGCGGGTTCGTCGAGCTGGCGCGCCGCCAGGTCGCGCGCGGGCGTGTGCCGGTCTTCTTCCTCGGGCCCGAAGAGTGCGCGTGGCTGGACGAGTTGCGCGCCGCGGTGCCCGAGGCGCGCTTTCCCGAGTGGGAGGACACCGCACAGGCCGCGGGCGCGCGGGGCCCGGTCTTCGCCATCGCGCTCGCCGCGCGGCTTGCGGGGGCGGTGGCCAACGATTCGGGGGCGGGACACATGCTGGCGGCGGGCGGGACGGCGCTGGTGTCGCTGTTCTCCAAGCACGACCCGGCCAAGTACGCGCCGACGGCGGCGCGGCTCGAGATCGTGGATTCAAAGGCCTACGGCGGCACCGACCCCGCCCTGATCCCCGCCGACGCGGTCGACGCCGCGCTCGAGCGGCTGCTCGGACGGGCGCCGGTTTAGCCCTTTAAAATCCGCAACGGGCGGGGAATAATCCCCCGAACGCCGCTCGAAAAACGCGACCGGGCGCCCGGCCCGGCGAAACGGCGGAAACGGAAGGGAGGCCCCATGCTGTCGCGCGAGGACAACGAGCTTCTGACCCGGGTCGGCCCCGGCACCCCGATGGGCACGCTGATGCGGCGCTACTGGGTCCCGGTGGCGTTCTCCGAGCAGCTCGCGGCGCCCGATTCGCCCCCCGTCCGGGTGCGGCTCCTGTGCGAGGACCTGGTGGCGTTCCGCGACAGCGACGGCCGGGTGGGGCTGGTGGAGGAGCGCTGCCCGCACCGCAACGCCTCGCTGTTCTTCGGGCGCAACGAGGAACGCGGCCTGCGCTGCGTCTATCACGGCATCAAGTTCGACGTGACCGGCGCCTGCGTGGACGTCCCCTGCCTGCCGCCCGACACGCCCGCCCCCCAGGTCGAGGCGGTCAAGCGCCAGATGCGGCTCACGGCCTATCCCTGCATCGAGAAGGGCGGCGTGATCTGGGCCTATATGGGCCCGCCCGCGAAGCGCCCCGAGTTCCCGGACCTCGAGTGGGCGCTGCTGCCGGCCGACCGCCGCTTCGCCACCCGCCACATCCAGGAGTGCAACTGGCTCCAGGGCGTCGAGGGCGGCTACGACGCGCCGCACCTCACCTTCCTGCACGGCGGCAGCGCCGAGCCGAGCCGCCGCGTGGTACCGAGCTTCTACGAGGTGCTGCCCACCGATTTCGGCTTCGTGGTGGGCACCGGCCGCGACCTCGGCGAAAACGACATCCACTGGAACATCAACGTGTTCCTGATGCCGTTTCACAAGATCATCTCGTCGCAGCCCCACGCCGCCCACGTCTGGATGCCGATCGACGATGAGAACACGATGCTCTACAGCATCAACTTCAACCCCTATCGCGCCTTCACGCCCGAGGACCTCGCGCGCGAGACCAGCTTCGACGGCATCCACACCGAGAACATCCCCGGCACCGACCGCGCCGTCGCCAACAAGGACAACGACTACCTCATCGACCGCGCCCTCCAGGCCAGCGGCAGGTCCTACACCGGCATGAAAGGGCTCGGCATCCAGGACTGCTCGGTGCAGGAATCGATGGGCCCCGTCTCAGACCGCACCCGCGAGCACCTGCTCCCGACCGACGTCGCGATCGCCAAGATTCGCCGCCTGCTGCTGGACACGCTCAAGGACCTGGCGGCGGGCAAGGAGCCCCCGGGCCTCGACCCGCGCAGCTTCCGGGTGCGCTCGGCGCGCTTTCAGGCGCCGCGGGAGGCCGACGTCCTCGACGACGTGCGCGCGCGCGTGCGCGTCGAAGGCTGAGTCCCGGGGGACGCTTCCGGCGCCCCCGTACCCGCGATTTCGCCTCCCTACCGGTCCGCCCCCCGTCCGGGGCGCACCCCGCCCCAGTATCCGTCAACCCGAGAAGAAAGAGAGATCGCATCCATGAACGGCGCCCAGGTCATTGCCGAGATCCTCAAGAGGGAGGGAACCGAGTTCCTCGCCTGCTATCCCCGCAACCCGCTGATCGACGCCTGCGCGGCGCTCGACATCCGCACCGTCCTGTGCCGCCAGGAGCGCATCGGCGTCGGCATGGCCGACGGATTCTCCCGCGTGCGGCGCGGCAAGCAGAACGGCGTGTTCGCGGCCCAGCACGGCCCCGGCATCGAGAACGCCTTCGCCGGCGTGGCCCAGGCCTTTTCCGAGAACGTGCCGATGCTGGTGATCCCGGCCGGCTTCTCGGGCGAGCGCCAGTACATCCGCCCGACGTTCCGCGCGGCCGAAGTGTACCGGCCGGTCACCAAGTGGTCGGCGATGGTCCACACCACGGCCGAGATTCCCGACGTGATGCGCCGTGCCTACCAGGCGATGCGCAGCGGCAAGGGCGGCCCGGTGCTGGTCGAGGTCCCGAACCAGGTGTTCGAAGCCGACCACGAGGGCGAGATCGACTACCGCCCGGTGCCGGCGATGCGTGCGGCCCCCGACCCCGACGCGGTGCGCGAGGCGGCCCGGATGCTGCTCGCGGCCCGGTCGCCGGTGCTGTGGGCGGGGCAGGGCGTGCTCTACGCCGAGGCCGGAGACCGCCTGCTCGCGCTCGCGGAGATGCTGCCGGCACCCGTGGTCTGCACCAACCCCGGCAAGAGCGCGGTGCCCGACAGCCACCCGCTCGCCCTCGGCGGCTCGACGCGCTCGCGCTCCAAGATGTTCGCGGAGTTCATGCGGCGCGCGGACCTCGTCTGCGCGATCGGCTCCTCGCTCACCAGGACCTCGTTCGGCCCCGGCGTACCGTCCGGCAAGACCATCATCCATTCGACCAACGAGCCCGCCGACATCAACAAGGACTACCGCGCCGACCACGCGCTGATCGGCGACGCCGCGCTGGTGATCGAGGCGCTGATCGAGGAGGTGGGCCGCCAGAGGAAAGGCGGCGGTGACGCGCTCGCCGCGCTCAAGGCGGAGATCGCGACGATCAAGAAGGACTGGCTCGCCGAGTGGAAGGCGCAGCTCGAATCGGACGAGGTGCCGATCAACCAGTATCGCGTCATCGGCGAACTGCTGCGGCTGGTGGACCGCGACAACGCCATCGTGACCCACGATTCGGGCAGCCCGCGCGAGCAGACCCTGCCGTTCTGGGAGACCACGCGCGCGGGCGGCTACATGGGCTGGGGCAAGTCCACCCAACTCGGCTACGGCCTCGGCCTCGCGCTCGGCGCCAAGCTCGCCGCACCCGACAAGTTCTGCATGAACATCATGGGCGACTGCTCGTTCGGCATGTCCGGCATGGACATCGAGACGGCGTCGCGCAACGGCATCGCCATCTTCACGGTGGTGTTCAACAACGGCGTGATGGCGTGCGAGCGCCATGTCCTGGAGACGTCCACCGAGAAGTTCGGCGCCGTCAACGTCGGCGGCAACTACGCCAAGGTGGCCGAGGGCCTCAATGTCGCCTCGCGGCGGGTGGAGAAGCCCGGCGACCTCGCCGGAGCGATCAAGGAAGGCATCGAGATCAACGCTTCGGGCCGCCCGTTCCTGCTCGAGGCCGTCGTCAAGGAAGGCTACGACTTCTCGCGCTATCCGTAGCCTCCGGCACCGAACGGACAACACCGAAACAAGACAACATGGAGGTCAGCATGTCGTACAAGGGCTTTCTGCGGAACACCACAGCCGTCCTCGCGGCGGCCGGTGCGGCCACGGTCCTCGCGGCGCCTGTCGTGGCCCAGGAGGCGTTCTATAAGGGCAAGACCGTCACGATCATCACCAGCACGGGGGCGGGCGGCACTTATGACACGGTCGCCCGCGCCATCGCGCGCCACATGCCGCGCCATCTGGCCGGCGCGCCGACGATGATCGTCCAGAACATGCCGGGCGGCGGCAACGTGCTCGCCACCAACCACATGTACAACGTCGCCCCCAAGGACGGCACGGTGATCGCGACCCTGCACAACGCCATGCCAACCCATCAGGTGCTCGACGGGCGCGGGGTCCGGTTCGACGCGCGCAGGTTCAACTGGCTCGGCTCCACCGGACCGGAGAACTCCGCCATCATTACCTGGCATACCACGGGCGTGACCACGTTCCGACAGTTCAGGGAGCAAGAGGTGATCGTGGGCGGCACCGGGGCGGGGTCCGGCATCGTGATCTTCCCGACCGTGATGAACAACGTGCTCGGCACCAAGTTCAGGATCGTGATCGGCTACAAGAGCTCGGATGAGGTCAACGTCGCCATGGAGCGCGGTGAGGTGCAGGCGCGCAGCTCCGGCCTCGGCTCGCTGTTCAGCCACAACTACGACTGGGTAACGGGCAAGAAGGTCAACTTCGTCGCCCAGGTCGGCGCTCGCCGCGACAAGCGCATCGCCGACGTGCCTCTGTTGCAGGAGTTCGCTGAAACCGAGGAGCAGAAGCAGATACTGCTGCTGATCTCGGCGCCGACTGCGCTCGGCAAGCCCTATACCGCGCCGCCAGACGTCCCGACCGAGCGGGTGGCGGCGCTGCGCGCGGCGTTCATGGCGACGCTCAACGACGCCACCTTGTTGGGAGAGATGAACAAGCTCAACATCGAGATCGAGCCGATGACGGGAGAGGAGGTGACGCAGATCGTGATGGATACGGTCAACGCCTCGCCGGCGGCCATCGAGAAGGCCCGTGCGGCACTGCCCCAGGCCGAGAAAAAGGATTCGAAGAAGGATCCGAAGGGCAACTGAACGACGGACGGCGGGATCAGTATCCCGCCGCCTTGTCCACGACGTAGGGCAAGGGCTCACCCGCGCGCACCTTGCGGATCGCCTCCACTACCCGCTCGGCGCTGAAGGCGGCGCGGCCGACGCAGGCGTAGTGCGGTGTCATGGTGACCTTCGGGTGATGCCAGAACGGATGGTCCTCGGGCAGCGGCTCGACCTCGTAGACGTCGAGGGCCGCGCCCGAGAGATGGCCTGAATCCATCAGCTCGAGCAGGGCCGTCTCGTCGATCAGGTTGCCGCGCCCGACGTTGATGACGTAGGCGCCCTTGGGCAGGCGCAGGAGCCGCTCGCGCGTGAGCACGCGCCGGGTGCCGGGCGTCCCCGGCAGGATGCCCACCACAATGTGCGAGCGGGCGAGGAAGGCGTCCAGCTCGTCCGGGCCGGCGAAGCTCTCGATACCTTCGAGGTCATGGCGGGAGCGTGTCCAGCCCGCGACCGCGTAGCGCAAGTCGCGAAGCGTTTGGGCTACCGTGCCGCCGAGGTTGCCGAGGCCCATCACCCCGACCCGCACGTCCCCGGGCGGGGGGTACTTGAGATGCTCCCACTTCGCCCGTGCCTGATTCGCGCGATATTCGTCGAAGCGCCGGTGATGGCGGATGACGTGGTAAAGCACCAGGCCGGTCATGGTGGCGGCGCGCTCGGCGTTGGCCTGGCGCAGGATCGGAACATGGGCGGGAAGGGAGGAATCCTTGAGCAGCCGCTCGACTCCCACCGCGGTCCCCGCCACGAACTTGAGGTTGGGGAACGTGGTGAAGGCGCCGTCCGGCAGGTCGTTGGCAATGATGAACTCGATCTCTTCCCGGTTGCCGGCATCGGGCCAGACGCGGATATCGAGGTCCGGCATGGCCGATCGTATGGCGTCCACCCAGTGTTCCGCGGGGTCGCGTCCCGCCTTGATCAGCAAAGCCATGTGATCCTCCCTCCTGTCTGTCGTGGGCCGCGGCGTTCAGCCGCCGTCGCGCCCATAGAGCTTCTTGGGGTCCACCGTCACCGGCACGATCTCGGCGAGCTTGCCGCCGCGCGGCGCACGGAAGAAACAGGTGTGGCGGCCGGTGTGGCAGGCGACCCCGGTCTGGTCTACGGTGAGCAGCACGGTGTCGCCGTCGCAGTCCACCCGGAAGTCGCGCATGAACTGGACCTGACCCGAGCTTTCGCCTTTGCGCCACAGCCTCCCGCGCGAGCGCGACCAGTAGTGGACCTCGCCGGTCTCGAAGGTGGCGCGCACGGCATCGCGGTTCATCCAGGCGAGCATCAGCACCTCGCCGGTCCCAGCTTCCTGGGCGATGGCGGGAACGAGGCCGTCGGCGTCGAATCGAATCTCCGCCAGCGCGGCCTCCGCCGCCCGGACCCGTTCGGCCGCCTGATCCTGTTCGCTCATGGGACTGCGTCCTTCCGCTCCTGCGGACTTGGTTAGACCAGCGAAAAGCCCGATATGTCAACGCTGTCGGGGGTGAATTGCAACAATATAACGATTTCACTAGACTGATGACCGGACCGGATGGGAAAAGGCCCACCATGAGCGGCAGCACGACCCCGACCGCGCTCAGGCGCAACCACAACCACGACCGCTGCATCGACGCAGCGCTCGTGGCCGCCACGTCGCGCTGCCAGGAGACCGGCGCGCGGCTCACGCCGATGCGCCGCCGGGTGCTGGAGATCATCTGGCAGTCCCACAAGCCGCTTGGCGCCTACGACATCCTCGACGTGCTGGCGGGAGAGGGGCATCGGCCGATGCCGCCGACCGTTTACCGGGCACTCGAGTTCCTGCTGGGGCAGGGGCTGATCCACCGGATACCGTCCCTCAACGCCTTCATCGGCTGCGTCGAGCCGGCCAAATCCCACGCCGGTCAGTACCTGATCTGCCGCACTTGCGGAACGGTCGCGGAGCTCACCGACGACGCGCTTTCGGCGCGGCTCACCTCGCGCGCGCGCGCGCACGGCTTCAAGGTCGAAAGCATGCTGACCGAACTGGTCGGCCAATGTCCCGCCTGCGCCGCGTCCGGCGAGGCGGCGCGATGACCGTCACGGCCGCGCGCGCCGACGGCGCATTGTTGGTCGAGGCCCGCGACATCCACGTGACGCTGGGCGAGCGCGAGGTGCTGTGCGGTGTGTCGATGGCGGTGCGGAGCGGCGAGGTCGTTTCCATCATAGGCCCCAACGGCGCCGGAAAATCCACCCTGATCCGCGTGCTGATGGGCGTGGCGCGGCCCGACCGCGGGTCGGTGACGCGCAAGCCTGGCCTTACGGTCGGCTATGTCCCGCAGCGCATGGAAATCGATCCGGCGCTGCCCCTCAACGTGTGGCGCTTCCTCGCGGTCGCGTGTCGCGACCGGAACCGGATCGAAGAGGCCCTCGCCGAAGTGGGCGTGCCCGACGCCGCGCCCAAGGCGGTGCAGGCCCTGTCGGGGGGCGAACTGCGGCGCGTGATGCTGGCGCGCGCGATCCTGCGCGAGCCCGACCTGTTGGTGCTCGATGAGCCGCTGGCGGGCGTGGACGTGGCCGGACAGGCCGAGCTCTACCGCCTGATCGGGCAGCTGCGCCGGCGCTACCGCGCGGGCGTGCTGATGGTCTCCCACGATCTCCACCTCGTGATGGCGGAGACCGACAGCGTGATCTGCCTCAACGGCCATGTCTGCTGCGCGGGCCACCCCGAGGCCGTGAGCCGCGACCCGGCCTATGCCGCCCTGTTCGGCGCGACCCTCGACCGCACCGTGGCGCTCTATACCCATGCCCACGACCACGTCCATGACGGCGCGGGACACGTCGTGCCGCTCGCGGAACACGCCCACGACGGGCCCGATGAAGGAACCCACGAGGGAGAGCGCGTACGCCATGGATGATTTCCTGACCCGCGCGGTGCTCGCGGGCCTGGCGGTGGCGGCGGTTTCCGGGCCGCTCGGCTGCCTCGTGGTATGGCGCCGCATGGCCTTCTTCGGCTCGACGCTGGCCCATACCGCGCTGCTCGGCATCGCGCTCGGCTTCCTGCTCGACATCAACCTGACGCTCGGCATGATCGGGGTCGGCGCGGCGGTGGCCTTCATGCTGGTGGCGGCCGAGGGACGCCATGGGCTCGCCACCGACACACTGCTCTCGATCCTGGCCCACTCTGCGCTGGCGGCGGGGGTGGTGGCCATCGCCTTCCTGGAGGGGCTCAGGGTGGACCTGATGGCCTACCTGTTCGGCGACATCCTGGCCGTGACCCGCGCCGACGTCGGCCTGATCGCGGGCGTAGCGCTGGCCGGGCTCGGCGCCATCGCGCTCCTGTGGCGGCCGCTCCTGCGCATCGCCATCCACGAGGAGATGGCGGCGGCGGAAGGCGTCCCTGTGATGGCGGTACGGATCGCCTTCATGGTGTTGCTCGCGGTGGTGGTCGCGGTGGCGCTGCGGGTGGTGGGAATCCTGCTGGTAACCTCGATGCTGGTGATCCCGGCGGCGGCGGCGCGACGCTTCGCCGCGACGCCCGAGAGCATGGCGGCGATCGCCCTGGCGATCGGCGCGGCTTCCGTGCTGGCGGGAATCGGCGCCTCGGTGCGGTGGGACCTGCCGGCGGGGGGCGCCATCGTGATGGCGGCGACGGCGGCCTTCGTGCTGGTGCTGATGGTGCCCGCGCGGCGCGCGTTCAGGCGGTGAGGCGGGCAAACCCGGCCTCCAGGTCGGCGATCAGGTCGTCCGGATCCTCGAGCCCGGCATGGAGCCGGATCAGCGGTCCCGGCGCCCGCCACGGCACGGCGGTGCGGAAGGGCGCGGGATCGGCGGGCAGGATCAGGCTCTCATAGCCGCCCCAGGAATAGCCGAGCTTGAACAGGTCCATCCCGTCCACCATGCGGGCGACGGCGGCCTTCGGATACTTGCGCGCGAGCACCACGGAGAACAGCCCGGAGGCGCCCGCGAAGTCGCGCGTCCAGAGCGCGTGGCCGGGGCAGTCCGGGAACGCCGGGTGGAGGACGCGCGCCACCTCCCGGCGGCCCTTGAGCCATTCGGCGAGGCGGAGCGCGGTCGCCTGGTGGCGGGCGAGGCGCACGTCCAGGGTGCGGAGGCCGCGCAGGGCGAGGTAGCAGTCGTCGGGGCCGGGTGCCGCGCCGAGGATCGCGGCGGCGGTCTTGACCCGGCGGTAATGTGCCGCGGTGGTCACGATGGCGCCCATCATCACGTCGGAATGGCCGCCCAGGTACTTGGTCGCGGCTTCGATCGCCACGTCGGCGCCGTGCTCGAACGGGCGGAAGTAGAGCGGCGTCGCCCAGCTGTTGTCGAGCAGCACCACGGCGCCGGCGGCGTGCGCGGCCGTGGCGATGGCGGGCAGGTCCTGGACCTCGAAGGTGAGCGAGCCCGGGCTTTCGCAGAACACGACGCGGGTCTCGGGACGGATCAGGGCGGCGATCCCGGCACCGATCAGCGGGTCGTAGTAGGTGGTTTCCACCCCGAAGCCCCTGAGTAGCGTGTCGCACAGCTTGCGGGTCGGGCTGTAGGCTGCGTCCACCATCAGCAGGTGGTCGCCCGCCTTCAGGAAGGCCATCAGCGCGGCGGCGATGGCGGCGAGGCCGGAGCCGGTGGCGACGGCGCGGTCGCCGCCCTCGATCTCCGCCACCGCGCGCTCGAAGGCGAAGGTGGTGGGGGTGCCGTGACGGCCGTAATAGACGTTGTCGAAGGGGGCGGCCCCGATCCGCTCCATCTCGGCGAGGGTCGGGAACAGCACCGTGGAGGCGTGATAGACCGGCGGGTTGACGATGCCGAAATGGGCGAAGGGATCGCGTCCGGCCTCGGTCACGCGGGTGGCGCGGCCGTGGCGGCGGGCCGGCTTGCGCGCGCCGGCGGCGGGCTTGCCTCGGCCCCGGACGGGACCGCGCGGCGGTTTCGGCGCCATCAGGCCCCGGTTTCCGCCGGCGTGTCGGACTGGGCGCCCCATTCCGACCATGAGCCGTCGTAGACCGCGACGTCCTCGCGCCCGATCAGGTGCAGCCCGAAGGCGAGCGCGCAGGCGGTGACGCCCGAGCCGCAACTGCAGACCACAGGCCTGTCGGGGGCGACACCCGCGTCCGCGAACAGTGCGGCGAGCGCGTCGGCCTCCTTGACGAGACGGGTCTCGGGATCGACCAGGGCGGCGTAGTGGAGGTTGCGGCTGCCCGGGATATGGCCCGGGCGCACGCCCGGCCGGGGCTCCGGCTCGGTGCCGGCGAAGCGCCCCGGGCTGCGGGCGTCGAGGACGTGCTCCTTGCCGCTTTCGAGGTTGGCCTTCATCTGCGGCAGGATGCGCATGAGCTTGGGCCGGAAGCCGACCTCGAACGGGACCGAGGGCACCGGCATCTCGGGCGCCTCGGTCTCGACCGGGCGGCCTTCGGCCTGCCAGCGCGGGAAGCCGCCGTTGAGGATCGAGACCTTGTCGTAGCCGTAGAGCCGGAACAGCCACCACACGCGGGGTGCCGAATAGAGCCCGACGCTGTCGTAGAGCACGACATGGTCGTTGCGCTCGATGCCGAGCGCCGTGACCTCGTCGGAGAAGGTCATCGGGTCCACCACCGTGTGCGGGTAGGGCGCCGCCGGGTCCGAGAGCAGGTCGATGTCGATGAACAGGGAGCCGGGGATGCGCGCGGCGCGCCACTCGGCGCGGGCGTTGCGGCCGGTCTCCGGCAGGTGCCACGAAGCGTCCAGCACCTTGACGTGCGGCACGCGCAGGCGGGTTTCCAGCCAGGCACCGTCGACCAGGGACATAGGCTTCGCGTAAAGCATGAAAATTACCTCTTACTAAACTGATTTACCTTCGTTCCAGCCAGGCCGGGACGGGCAGGTTGCGTTCGCGCAGGAAGACCGGGTTGAACAGCTTGGACTGGTAGCGCTGGCCCGAATCGGCGAGCACGGTGACGATGGTGTGGCCGGGCCCCATCTGCTTGGCGAGGCGGATCGCGCCGGCCACGTTGATGCCGGTCGAGCCGCCCATGCACAGGCCCTCGTGCTTGAGCAGGTCGAAGATCACCGGCAGGGCCTCCTCGTCGGGGATGCGGAAGGCGTCGTCGATGGGGGCGTCCTCGAGATTTTTGGTGACGCGCCCCTGGCCGATTCCTTCCGTGATCGAGGTGCCCTCGGCCTTGAGCTCGCCCGACTTGATCCAGTTGTACATGGCGGCCCCGCCCGGATCGGCGCAGGCGATCACCACCCCCGGGTTGCGTGCCTTGAGGGCCATGCCGACGCCGGCCAGCGTGCCGCCGGTGCCGATCGCGCAGACGAAACCGTCCACCTTGCCGCCGGTCTGCTCCCAGATCTCGGGGCCGGTGGTTTCGACGTGGGCCTGGCGGTTGGCGACGTTGTCGAACTGGTTGGCCCAGACCGCGCCGTGCGGCTCGCGGTCGGCCAGCTCCTTGGCGAGGCGGGCCGAGACCTTGACGTAGTTGTTGGGGTCGGCGTAGGGGACCGCCGGTACCTCCACCAGCTCGGCGCCGCACAGGCGCAGCATCTGCTTCTTCTCCTCGGACTGGGTCTCGGGGATCACGATCACCGAGCGGTAGCCGCGCGCGTTGCCGACCAGCGCGAGGCCGATGCCGGTGTTGCCGGCGGTGCCCTCCACCACCACGCCGCCCGGCTCGAGCTGGCCGTTGTCCTCGGCGTCCTTGATGATGAACAGCGCCGCGCGGTCCTTGACCGAGCCGCCGGGGTTGAGGAACTCCGCCTTGCCGAGGATCTCGCAGCCGGTCTCCTCCGAGGCCCGCCGCAGGCGCAGCAGGGGGGTCCGGCCGATGGTGTCGATGAAGCCGTCGCGGATGTCGATGGGTTCCATTTTTGTCCTTGTTTTACAGGAAGTTGGGCGGTTCCGGCGGGCCCCGGGAAGGCGGCGGGCCCGGCCCGGATGCTAGCGGGGCCGGGAGGGGCGATCAAGGGCGGGGCGGGCGGCGCGGCGGTCAGACGGGCGCGAGGCCCCAGCGCGCGCGCAGGCGGTCCTCGTTGATCCTGAGCCACTGCAGCGCGATCACGGTCTGGGCGTTGTCGTAGCGGGCCGCGTCGAGGGCCTCGAAGGCCGCCGCCAGCGGCACGGCCGTCACCAGGATGTCCTCGTCCTCGTGGTCGAGGCCGTGGACGCCGCCGGCGCCGGCCGCGTCCACCCGCGCGCAGTAGATCCGCACGGTCTCCGAGGTGCCGCCCGGGCTCGCGAGATAGGTCAGCATCGGCTCCAGCGCGCGCGCATCGAGCCCGGCCTCCTCCTCGAGCTCGCGCCGCGCCACCGCCTCGGGGGTCTCGCCCGCGTCGATGATGCCGGCCACGATCTCGGTGAGCCACGGCGCGCGCCCGGCGGCGAGCGCGCCGACCCGGAACTGGCGGAGCAGCACCACCTCGCGCCGAACCGGGTCGTAGGGCAGCACCGCGACCGCGTGGCCGCGCTCGAACACCTCGCGGGTGATGACGCCGCTCATGCCGCCCGCATGCAGGCGGTGGCGCAGCCGGTAGCGGTCGATGCGGAAATAGCCCCGGAACGCCTCGGCCTTCTCGACGATCTCGACGTCGGCCGGCGCGTTCGGGGGCGCGTCGCGGTCCCGGTCCCCGTTCATGCCGTCCTTCCTTCCGCCGCCGCGGCCGGGCCCTCCACGCTGGCGCGGATCGCGCCGAGGCGCCCCGTCACCCACAGCCAGGCCACGAGGCACAGCACCCCGCCGCCCGCCACCGGCCAGCCGAGCCCGGTGTATTCCGCGATCCACCCCATGGTCAGCCCGCCGACCGCGGGCCCGCCGCGGAAGATGATGCCGTAGATCGACAGCACGCGGCCCCGCATCTCGCCCCTCACCGTGGTTTGGACGATGGTCATCACGCCCACCGCCGAGACCGAGAGGCCGATGCCGGCGAAGTAGAGCATCACGACCGCGGGCCAGAAATCGCTCATCGTGGCGAACACGATCAGCATAACGCCGACCCAGGCGGTGGCGTGCATGGAGATGGAGGAAAGGCCGACGATATTGGGCCGCATGATGAGATAGATAGCTCCGGTCAGCGCGCCGAGCCCGACCGAGCTGGTGAGGATCGAGAGCGCCTCCGGGCCGCGTCCGAATACGCCGCTCGCGAAGCCGGGCAGCAGGTCCATGAAGGCCCGGCTCCCGAGCGAGCTCACCACCAGGACGATCAGCAGCGGCCCGATACCGGGATGGGTGAAGCCGTAGCGCATCCCGTTCCAAATGTCGCCGGCCAGGGTCGCGCCCTTGCGGCGCTTCGCCAGCGCCTCCTCGCGCGGCTCGAGCCCCATGAAGATCCACAGGAACACGGCATAGGTAAAGATGTTGACCACCATCGCCCATCCGGCAGAGGAAAGGGCGGTGACGGCGCCGAACACGACCGGGCCGGCGAAGCGCGCGAGGTTAAAGGTCATGGAGCCGATCGGCGAGGCGCGCGGCAGGTCCTTCTCGGGCACCAGCAGCGCCATGATGGCGAGGCGCGCGGTCTGACTGAAGGCGTTGACGGTCCCGAGATAGACCGTCGCGGCCGCCAGCAGCCAGATGTTGAGGAGGCCGCTGAAATACATCGCGACGAGGAATATCGGCTGGAGCATCGCCAGGGCGATCGTGATCCGCGCCAGCTTCATGCGGTTCATGCGGTCGGTGACGGCGCCGCCCAGCAGGCTGAACAGCAGCGTCGGCGCGGTGTCGCAGAACAGGATGATGCCGAGCCAGGCGGGGGACCGCGTCAGCTCCCACGCGATCCAGCCGACCGCGAGCCTCTGCGCCCAGTCCCCGATGTGCGACAGGAAGTTGCCGAGGGTGTAACGGCGGAACTGGCGGTTCCCGAGGATGGCAAGCCCCTCGGTCAGCGACAGCTTCCCGCTCATGGCGCGCCTTTCCGGCGCCGATCGGCTGCAACTATCGCCATATCACCCATCCCGTGTCGGCGCCCTTTCCGGGAGCTTGGCCGGAACGGCGCGACAGGCGCAGATTGTAAAATTCGGATGGTATTTCCACCGGAACCGTCTCCTTATAGGGGGCGGCCATTGCGAATGAAAGACGGAATCATCGGGCCGGACACGACGACGGAGCGGAGCATGGGCGTCACCAGCGAAAAGGTCGAGTTCACCGGCTACGACGGGCAGAGCCGACTCGCCGCGCGCCTCGATGTGCCGGCCGAGGGCAGGCGCGCGGTGGCGCTGTTCGCCCATTGCTTTACCTGCTCCAAGGACATCCGCGCCGCCTCGCGCATCGCGGCCGCGTTGGCGGCGCGGGGATTCGCGGTCCTGCGCTTCGATTTCACCGGGCTCGGCGCCTCGGAAGGCGAGTTTGCCAACACCCATTTCAGCTCCAACGTGGGCGACCTGATCGCGGCCGCACGCTACCTGGAAGAGCGCGGCATGGCACCCGACGTTCTGGTGGGCCACTCGCTCGGCGGTGCCGCCGTGCTGGCCGCAGCGGGCGACCTCACTTCCGTGCGGGCGGTCGCGACCATCGGCGCCCCCGCCGACCCGGCGCACGTCCGCCACCTGTTCAAGGACAGCGCCGAGACCATCGCCCGCGAGGGCAGGGCGGAAGTGACCATCGCGGGGCGCAGCTTCACCATCGCCAAGAACTTTCTCGACGATCTCGCCAATCACAATCTTGCGGCGCGCGTCGCGAAGCTGCGCCGCGCGCTGTTGCTGTTCCATGCCCCTACCGACAACACGGTCGGCATCGACAATGCGGCGGAGATCTATCAGGCGGCGAAGCATCCCAAGAGCTTCGTCTCGCTCGACGATGCCGACCATCTGTTGTCGCGTCCCGCCGATGCGACCTACGTCGCCGAAGTCCTGTCGGCCTGGGCCACGCGCTATATCGCAGACGATGCCGGCTCGTCCGAATCGGCGCCGAGACCGGAGCCGGTTCCTGCCGTTCCCGAAGGGTGGTCGGTCCTGGTTTCGGAGACCGCCCCCGGTCCTTATACCCAGGCGGTACGCGCCGGCGCGCACCTGCTTACCGCGGACGAGCCGGAAAAGGCGGGCGGCGCCGACCGCGGTCCCAATCCGCATCGTTTCCTGCTGGCGGCGCTCGGCAGCTGTACCTCGATCACGCTGCGCATGTACGCGGGCCGCAAGGAATGGGACATCGGACGCATTTCGGTCGCGCTTCGCATCGGCCCGGTCGAGCGCGGCAATCCGGGGGCAGGCCAGCGCATCGAGCGGCGGATCACGGTGGACGGTCCACTCACCGCCGAACAGCGCGGCAAACTCCTTGAAATCGCCGAGAAATGCCCGGTCCACCGCACGCTCAGCGGTCCCGTCGAGATCGCGACGGCGCTCGACGATTGACCCGAAAGTTCGTGCGTGCCGTGACCGCCCCGCTATAATTCCGCCTTATCTTCGAAAAAACACGAAACAGAGAGCGTGAAATGGCGGATACAGGCGGCCACAATCAAGTCAACGTGCCCTTCGACGACCTCAGGGGCTGGATCGAGGAGGCCGACAGGCTGGGCGAGCTCAAGCGGGCCAACGGGTACAACTGGGAAGAGCAGATCGGTTGGGCGGCCGAGATTCTCCAGCACGACGAGACGGCGCCGGTGGCACTGTTCGACGAGATTCCGGGCGTGCCCAAGGGCATGCGGGTTCTCACCAACTTCTTCGCCGACAAGCGCAAGAACATGACGCTGGGCTTCCCGACCGATCTCAACAAGGTCGAGTTGTCGGAGGCCTTCCTCAAGCACTTCCGGGAAATCGCCAAGAAGCCGCTGCCCTACGAGGTCGTCAACACGGGGCCCGTGATGGAAAACGTCATGGAGGGCGACGACATCGACGTGACCAAGTTCCCGACCCCCGTATGGCATGACCAGGACGAGGGACGCCGCTACATCGGCACCGGCTCGTTCAACGTGACCGTGGATCCCGACGAGAACTGGGTGAACGTCGGCACCTACCGGGTGATGATCATCGACGAGAAGCGCGTCGCCTTCTACATCTCCCCCGGCAAGCACGGCCGCATTCATCGCGACAAGTACGAATCCCAGGGCAAGCCGATGCCCGTGTGCATCGTGCTGGGCGGCGATCCGCTCACCTTCCTGATGGGCTGCACGGAGATCCCCTACGGCGTGTGCGAATTCGACATCGCCGGGGCCTATCGTGGCCACCCGATGAAGGTTATCAAAGGCAAGCACACCGGCCTGCCGTTTCCGGCCAGCGCCGAAATCGTGATCGAGGGTTTCGTCTATCCGGGCGACAAGGCGCCGGAAGGGCCGTTCGGGGAATGGACCGGCTACTACGGTTCTAAGATGCGCGCCGAGCCGGTCCTCACCATCAAGGCGATCTACCATCGCAACGACCCGATCATCCTGGGCTGCCCGCCGCAGCGCCCGCCCGAGGAGCAGGCGCGCTACCGCGCGGTGATGCGCTCGGCGCTGCTCAAGGACGAGCTTTCCAAGTCTGGCGTGCCTGACGTGGTGGCGACATGGTGCCACGAGGCGGGCGGCTCGCGCCAGCTCACGGCCGTCTCGATCAAGCAGCGTTACCCCGGCCATGCGCGCCAGGTCGGCCACATGGCGGCGATGTGTCGCTCGGTCGCCTACGCCGGCAAGTACGTCATCGTGGTGGACGACGACATCGACGTCTCGAACCTCGAGGAGCTGATGTGGGCGGTGTGCTCGCGCTCGGATCCCGTGAAGTCCATCGACTTCATCCAGAACGCATGGTCCACGCCGCTCGATCCCTGCATCACGCCCTGGGAGAAGGAGAAGGGCAACTTCACCAACTCGCGCGCCATCATCGACGCGTGCCGCCCGTTTCATTGGCGTGACCAGTATCCGATCGTGAACATGCCGAAGCCCGAGACTACCAAGAAGGCGTGGGAAACCTTCGGCTGGATGTTCGATAAGAAGTAGGGCGGCGCACCGCGATCGGATGTCTTGGTGTGCGCCTGAACGTGTGTCAGATGAAGGCGGGGCGGCGTTTGTGCCGACCGGCCTTCCGGTTTTCGGCGCTTGTATCTCGCACTATATTTCGTTAATTTCCGAAATATGGAAATACAGTCCGCCGTTTCGGCCTTTCAGGCGCTCGCCCACGATACGCGCCTTCGTGCCTTCCGTCTGATCGTGGGGGCGGGGCTCGAGGGCATCGCGGCCGGCGAGATCGCCCGCGCGCTGGATGTGCCGCCCTCGACGCTGTCCACCCATCTCGCGCTGCTGGAGCACGCGGGGCTCGTGGCGTCGCGGCGCGACCAGCGCAGCATCCTCTATGCCGCCGAGAGCGAAGGAATCGCGGCCATCGTGGATTTCCTGACGCGCGACTGCTGCCGCGGCCGGCCGGAGCTGTGCGGCTTCGCGCCGTCTGCCGTCCGCATCCAGCGTGCGAAACGGAAGAGGGCGACAGCTTGACCGGCGGCATTTGCAGCGTCCTGTTCCTCTGCACCGGCAATTCGGCCCGCTCGATTATGGCGGAAGCGGCGCTGGCGCGGGAAGGAGAGGGCCGTTTCCGTACGTTCAGCGCCGGAAGCCATCCGGTCGGCGCGGTCAACCCGTATGCGCTCGACCTGCTGCGCCGCAACGGCTACCGGATCCATCTGCTGCGTTCCAAGAGCTGGGACGAGTTCGCCGGGCCCGATGCCCCGCCGCTCGATGTCGTCATCACGGTTTGCGATGCCGCCGCGGGCGAAGTGTGTCCGATCTGGCCGGGTCGGCCCGTCACGGCGCACTGGTCCTTTCCGGACCCCGCTGCCTTCCGGGGAAGTCCGGCCGAGATCGCGGAATGTTTCGAGAAGGTCTATCTCCGGGTTCTCGAACGGGTACGGCAGCTCGTGGCCGTGCCCGTCGCGGAGCTCGACAGAATGTCGCTGCAGAAGCACCTCTCCGGCCTCGACCCGGCGGACAACTGATCGTGCCCGCGCCACCTTTTTCCATTTCCAAGCGTCTTGCCGCCGAGTTCCTGGGCGCCGCGCTGCTGCTGGCCGTAGTGGTGGGATCGGGCATCATGGGAGACCGGCTGTCGGGCGGCATTCCCGGTATCGCGCTGCTCGCCAACGCGACCGCCACGGGCGCGGCGCTCGTCGTCCTGATCCTGATTCTGGGCCCGGTGTCGGGCTGCCACATCAACCCGGCGGTGACGCTGTCGTTCTATATGCAGCGCCGGATCGATGCCGTCCATGCGCTCGCCTACGTTGCGGCGCAGGCGGCGGGCGCGGTCGCGGGCGTCCTGACGGCGCATGTCATGTTCGGGCTCGCGCCGGTGGTCGTGGGACTCGCGGTGCGCGACACGCCCGGCGAATGGGTGGCGGAAGCCGTGGCCACCTTCGGCCTCGTCCTCGCCATCATGGGCTGCTTGCGATTCCGCGCGGAAGCGGTCCCTTACGCGGTCGGGCTCTATATCACGGCCGGCTACTGGTTCACGGCTTCGACGTCGTTCGCCAACCCGGCGGTGACGGTGGCGCGCGCGCTTACCGACACGTTCGCCGGAATCCGGCCGGAGGACGTGGGGCCGTTTCTCGCGGCGCAAGTGGCGGGAGCCGCCTTCGCCACTGTGCTCGGCCTGTGGCTGTTTGCGGGCACGCCGGACAAGCTGTCCGAGAAGCCGCGCCAGCGGACTTTTCCGCTCGAGGAAGAGGAGCCCCGGTGAAGTTCGGGTGAAGTTCGGGTGAGGCTCAGTCCTTGCCGGCTGGAACCTTGATCCTGTCGCGGTGCTTGATCGCGTAGTCGTTGCCTTCCACCACCTCGCCCTTGGTGCCGAAGCGCTTGTTGCCGGCGGGCTCCGCGCGTGCGCCGAGCAGGATCATGTACTCGTCGCCGGTATTGTCGAGCTGGTAGAAGTGTTCCTTCGGAACCACCATGAGCTGGCCAGGATTGATTACCTTCGACGAGCCGTCGGGAAAGTGGAAGGTGCACTGGCCTTGGACGCAGTAGAAG
The DNA here is from genome assembly GCA_050485485.1 of Alphaproteobacteria bacterium. Taxonomy (GTDB): domain Bacteria; phylum Pseudomonadota; class Alphaproteobacteria; order SMXQ01; family SMXQ01; genus WHSO01. Next base: position 41,698 of record JBJHBM010000005.1, read on the forward strand.
AACTGGTCGGCAGTGTGCTTGTGCATCGGCCCCTTGGTGCCAGGATAATCGCCGTGCACCCAGGTGTGGAAGTGATCGGAGGAGAACAGCACCTTCTTCGAATGACCGACCTCGAGCTCCGGCTCGCCGATCAGGTCGAGAAACTGGACAGCCATCAGCCACCTCCCTTGGGGCGCCGCGCGCCCTGTTCTTGTGCAGGAAAACTGTGGCAGAGGGGGCGCTGCCCTGTCAACGGCGCCGGGCGTTGCTCCGGTTGCTCTTTGGCGGCGGGATGCTTAAAGTTGCGCGCCAACAAGGACATCTTTCGGGGAGAACGCCGACCATGACCGATTTCGCACTTCTCAACTTTGCCGGCACGAACGGCGCCGCCGTGGCCGGCATCCGCGTCGGCGAGAGCGTGGTGCCGGTAGCCGAGGGTCTCAAGGCCATGGGCCGGCCTGCCGACTGGGCCGGCTCCACCAAGGCCATTCTCGGCGCCTGGGACGAGGCCGAAGGCGCGCTCGCGGCACTCGCCGATGCCGCCGGCAAGGATCCGGTGAAAGGCCTCGCGAAGCCGCTCGCCTCGGTGCGGCTGCTGGCTCCCGTGCTCTATCCGGACGCGATCTTCTGTGCCTTCGCCAACTTCACCGACCACATGAAGGAGATGTCAGACCGCTCGCCGCCCGACAAGGCGACCGTGAAGCCGCTGCATTTCGTCAAGCTCGGCGCCCATTGCGTGGTGGGGCCCGAGGCCGACGTCCGGCTGCCCGCCTATTCGCAGCAGGTGGACTGGGAGGCGGAGCTTGCGGTGGTGATCGGCAAGCCCGCGCGCAACGTCAAGGCGGCCGATGCGATGAAGTACGTCGCCGGCTACACCATCATGAACGACCTCAGCCTGCGCGACCAAGGCACCCGCAAGGACTGGAACGTGCGTCACGACTTCCTGTCGGGCAAGAGCTTCGACACCGGCGCGCCGATGGGTCCGTGGATCGTCCCGAAGGGGCAGGTAAAGGACGTCTATAAGCTCGCCATGAAGCAGTGGATTTCGGGAGAGCTGATGCAGGATTCGGACACGAGCTACATGCATTTCACGATCGCCGAGCAGATCGAGGCGCTGTCGCGCAAGTTCACGCTGCACCCAGGCGACGTCATCGCCACCGGCTCGCCGTCCGGCAACGGGCGCCCGCGCGGCATCTACCTGAAGCCCGGCGACGATCTCCTGATCGAGATCGAAGGCATCGGCAAGCTCCACAACCCCGTAACGCAGGGAGAATAGGGGCACCTAAGCGTCATCGGCGACGATCGCGGCCTCGATCAGCGCGCGGAAGCGCGCGGGCATCTCTGTCGAGCGCCGCGTCGCGAGGTCGAAGCACACCTCCACGACTTCCTGGCGGGCGTGGATCGTACCGGTCTCGACGTTGACGAGGCGCTGGCGGTGGGTCGCGCTGCGGGTGCCGCAGCGGACGAAGCCGGTTTCGACCTTGAGCATGTCGCCGGCCCTGGCCTCCCGGACAAAGTCGGTGGCGGTGCGCGCCACCACCGTCACGACGCCCACCTCCTGCATCAGCGCGCCGGTGATGCCGACCAGCGGCCAGATCTGGAAGCTGCCGTCGTCGAATACATGGGCGTACCAGCGCACGTTCATGTGCCCGAGATGGTCGCAATACTGCGGAAAGACGACCATGCGGGCGGTATCGATCCAGTCGGCCATGACGCGCGCTCCCCGTTCGCGGCTGCGGTTGCGGTTCCGGCGGGGAGGATAGTCAGGCCGGGTCCTCAAGGAAAGCGGCACGCGGCTCGATATGCACGAAGCGGTCCTTGCGGCGGATCCGGCCCATCGCGATGTCGAGGGTGCGCGCGAACATGGGGCCGGCGTAGGCGAAGGTGTGGAACTCGCCGTTTTCCCCGCACGGGTCGCAGCCGGGCGGCAGGCGGCCGAGCAGGCCGGCATCGAGGTCGCGGCCCAGAAATTCCTCGCCGAGCGCGGCGGTATCGACGCACACGATCCGCGCCCGCAGCCCTCCCGCGAGCATGTCGCGCGCGAGCCTTGCGGTGTCGCGGCCCCAGAGAGGGAACAGCGGCGCGATACCGCTGCCGGCGAGACGGTCCTCGCGGTAGCGGCGCACGTCCTCCAGGAACAGGTCGCCGAACGCCATGTGGGTGATGCCGTCGGCGCGCGCCCGCTCGACGAAGGCGCCCATGGCGCGCTCGTAGGCGTCGTTGGGGCAGGGATCGGGCAACGGCACCTCGAACAGCGGCAGGCCGGCGTTGCAGGCCTGGGCGGCGAGGGTCGCGCGGCCGATGCCGTGCATGGTCACGCGCGCTTCGGCATCCGCGCCGATGACCGTGGTGACGAGGCCGGCGACCTCGACTGCGCTTTCGCTGCGCAGGACGTGGAGCGCCCAGGCACTGTCCTTGCCGGTGGACCAGCTCAACAGGGCGCGGGGGCGGGGTGAGGGGGCCGTCGTCATGGCGCGACGCTACCCCGTGGGCGCTGCGACGGGAAGGGGGAGGAGAAAGGGAAGGACGTTAGGCGCGCTTCAGCATCGCGGCCGGCAGGCGCAGGGTATGGAGCAGGATGCGCCGCCCGCGCGGGACCGCGGCGTAGATTCCGAGGCATGCGAACCCGGCAACCAGCGCGAAGACCAGCACCAGCAGGCCGTCGGACAGGCCGGCGAGCTGGGGGGCGTCGTCGAGGGCGAGGATCAGCAGGCTCGCCGCCGCGGTGGCCGCCGCCGGCAGCATCAGCACGCGCAGGCAGTCCCCCGCGCCAACCGGTCCGCGCCGCCCCACCAGCCATATCAGCACGGGCATCCGCACGACGAGGCCGCTCAGCGCATAGGCGGCGGCCACGCCGGCCGGCCCGTAGGGCAGCCCCGCCAGCAGCGCAAGCACGGTGAGCGCGCCGTTGACGATGTTGGCGCGCAGCATCTCTCCGGTGCGGTCCTGGCTCATGTAGAGCCAGCTCAGGGTGTAGGTGAGCGGCATATAGATCGCCGCCAGTCCCATCCAGCCGAGAATCGGCGCCGCCGCGTCCCATTGCGCGCCCAGCACCAGGCCGACCACGGCGTCGGGTGCCGCGATCATCAGGGCGGAAGCCGGCGCGACGATCATGACGAGACGCTCCGCCGCCGCGGCATAGGCGTCGCGGTAGCCGCGGGGATCGCCGCGCATGCGGCTCAGGGCGGAGAGCGCCACCGGCGCGAGCGGGCCGTTGAGGTTCTGGACCGGCACCACCAGCAGCTTCTGCGCGCGCTCGAACAGGCCGACGGCGACTGCGCCCCAGTACCAGCCGATCAGCACTTTGTCGCAGCTCGACGCGATGCGTCCGACGACCATGGCGAGGGTGGCGTTGCCGCCGAAGGCGAGCATGCCCTTCACCTCCGCGAAACGGCCGGGACGGCCGGGCCGCCAGTCGCAGACGGTCCAGGCGCCGGCCGCGATGGCGACGCCCCACGCCAAGCGCTGGATCACCAGCGACCACAGCCCGAACCCGGCGACGGCGGCGGCGATGGCGGCGGCGAGGGCGATCATCTCGGCGCCGGTGAGGATCAGAGCCACGGCGGTGAAGCGCATCTGGCGGCGCAGCAGCGCGAGGTGCTGCGAGGCGAGGCCGGTGAACAGGAGCGCGAGCGCGACCACCGGCACGATCTCGGCCAGTACCGGCTCGCCGTAGAGCAGGGCCAGGACCGGGCCGAGTGCGGCGAAGGCTGCCGCCGCCGCGAAGGCGAGCGCGACGTTGATCCAGAACAGCGTGCTGACCTGGGCGGAGGTGACATCGCGGCGCTGCACCGTAGCGGCCGACAGGCCGAGGTCCTTGAGCGTCTCGAGCACCACCAGGAAGGCCGCCATCATCGCGAATAGGCCGAAATCGGCCGGGGAGAGCAGGCGCGCGAGGACCACGATCGCCGCGAACTGCACCACCACCTTGACCGCCTGGGAGGTGAGCGTGACGACACCGCCCCGCACCGCCAAGCGCTTAACGTCGCGATGCAGATGGTCCGTCCGCAGGTGCCGGTCGGGGTCGTGGGCGTCGCGGGGGGCGTGGGGCATGTCGAAGAGGGCAGTTTGTCGGTGTGCGCGGGAAGGAGCTACCCGTGCCACGCGCCGCGGGCCGCTCACAGTGACCAGACTGTGACCGGGCGGCCCCGTCGTACCGCGGGCGCGGCAGGGTGATACCGGTCACAGTCTGGTCACTGGTTTCGGCATGCCCGCCGACTTACGCCGGCCCACCTAGATACAGGCCAGAGACTGGGTGGTGCAGCGAGGCAGATGAAGGTTTTAGACGTTACCGATTCGTGGCGCGACGGAACCGCCACGGTGCGGGTGAGGCTTCGCCCCTTGCGCGCGGGCGGCGAGCTGGAGCTGTGGTTCCGCTTCGACGGTCTGGACGCCCCGCTCGAGGGGATCGCGCCGGCGCTGACGGTCGCGCTCACGGTGCCTGCCATGCACGAGGGCGAGCCAGTCGAAATTCCCGCCAGCCTGCCGGCGCCGCTCGTTGCCAATATCGCCAAGGCCCAGCAAGTGCTCGCGAGCTGGTACCGGGACCTGACGCCGGTGCCGGTCAGCGCGGCGCGCATCGAGCCGGGGCCCGTCATTAGCCCCGCCGCGGATTCCAACGGGGGACGTAGCGTGGCGTGCTGCTTCTCGGGCGGGGTCGACTCTTGGTACTCGCTCCTCAATCACCGGGCGCGCATCGAGCGCCTCCTGCTGGTGCGCGGCTTCGACATCGGCCTTTCCAACGATCTCTTGTGGGACCGGACCGTGCAGCGCGCGGCGCGCGTGGCCGACGGGTTCGGCGTCGGGCTCGTCACCTGCGCGACCAACCTGCGCGACGTCCTCGACAAGAGCCGTACTACCTGGGGCCGGCGCTTCGCGGGAGATTTCTGGGGTGGCTACCTGCACGGCGCGGCGCTCGCCGCCATCGGCCTGATGATGCGTCGCACGACAGGAGAGCTGATCGTTCCGGCGACCCACTCCTACGCCCAAATCAGGCCGTGGGGCTCCTCGCCGCTGCTCGATCCGCTGTGGTCGGACGGGCACGTCTCCGTCACCCATGACGGCTGCGAGGCCGATCGCGTGGGCAAGGTCCGCGCCATCTCCGATTCGGCGCTGGCGCTCGCTACGCTGCGCGTGTGCCATCACGACACCGGCGAGTTCAACTGCGGGCATTGCGAGAAGTGCCTCCGCACCATGATGGCGCTGCGCGCCTGCGGCGCGCTCGTGCGGGCCGAGACGTTCCCGCACCATCTGCCCGCACGCGACATCCATTCGCTTGTCGTGCCGCCCCACGTGCGCCATCACTACGAGGCACTGCAGGTGGAAGCCTACCGGGTCGGCGACGTCGAGCTCGCCCGTGCGGCGGAAGTGGTGCTGAACCAGCGGATGTCGCTGCGCCAGACGCTGGCGCGCGCGAAACGGGCATTGCGCGGCAGCGCGCTCGGGCGGGGCTTGCGCGGTCTTGTGCAGCCGCGTCCGTCCGCGGCCTCCGTATCATTGACAGCGCACGCGAGGCGTTGAGGATGTCCACGGGGCTGCCAGCGGGCGAAAGGCCGACGCGGGAGGCCGAGAGCGTACCCGGACACGAAGTGGAATCCGATGGTGGCCGTGGCCGCGCGGCGATCGACTTCCTGGGCAAGTGCGTCCATCACGCCGCCTGGCGCTTCCGGTTGCTCGAATACGCCTGGACCCTGGTCGAGCGTGAGATCGACTCCGCCTCGCCCGTGCCTTGGCGCAAGCGTTTCGCCTTGTGGCGTCGTGGATTCCTCAGCGAATCGGCAATCCTGTACGGCTTCCCTCACAACGATTCACGCCTTTACCTCTCCGACTACGCGCGCGGCGTGAAGACGCGCCGCATCAACGGCGCCTATGGCGTGCTGCTCGACGACAAGCTTCTGTTCGCCCGTCTGCTGCGCGATCACGCGCGCTATCTGCCGACGGTGTTCGGGGTTCTCCGTAATGGGCGTATCGTGCCGGCGCTCGGCGTCGGAGCGCCGGTCAGCGACGCGACGCTCCACGACCTGCTCGCGCGCAAGCGCGCGGTCGTGCTGAAGCCGGTGAACGGCGGTGGCGGCGCAGGCGTCGTCGTCCTGCAGATCGATGGCGACGGCGTGCTGCGCATGAACGGCGCCGCCATAGGCCCGGCCGCCCTCCACGACGTGGCCGCCGCCTGCGACGGACACCTGGCTTGCGCTCTCTTGCGCCAGCACCCTGCGCTGGCCCGAATCTATCCGCACACCACGAACTCTGTCCGCATCCTCACGATGCACGACGACGACGGGGTATTCATCGCCGCGACCGTATTGCGGATCGGATGCGGCCGGTCGAGGCCCACCGACAACTGGGGCAGGGGCGGGATGGCGGCGTCCATCGATCCGCACACCGGGCGCCTGGGCCGCGCGGCGTCCTATTGTGCCGACGAGGCGGCGCTTCATTGGCACTCCCACCACCCGGAAAGCGGCGCGCCCATCGAAGGGGCGGTCCTTCCCCATTGGCGGTTGATGCGCGACGTGATCCTGGGCATCGCCCAGTCGCTGCCGTTCCTTCCCTACATCGGCTGGGACGTGGCGATGACGGAAGACGGCTTCCGCATACTCGAAGGCAACAAGTACAGCGACGTCCACATCCTCCAGGTCCACAAGCCGTTGCTTGCCGACGGCCGCGTACGCGCGTTCTATCGTTCCCATGGCGCCATCGGCGGCAAGCCCGGCAAGGATTCCGGCTAGGGAAAAATAAGGAGGTCCCGCCTAATCGGCCCGTCGTAGGGTTACGGGACGAGGCTCTCCGGAAACGGCGAGCGTACCTTCCGCCCGTGCCGGCTCGGCAAAGCGCATCTCCCCCGTCACCTCGCGTTCCGCCACTGCGGCGCTGAAGACAAGGCGGTCGCCGGTCAGTCGCGCCTCGCGCAACGTCGCCTTCTGCCCGGCGATCTGTATGGTGCCGGTTACTTCCTGGAAACGCTGCGTGAGCTCGATCTCACCTTCGTCCCATTGCCAGCGGCCGCCGACCTTGGCCGGCACGGTCCAGAGAAACAGATTGTTCCAGCCGAGCTTCAACACCCGGTCGGGCTCCCAATCGCCCATCTTGAAAGAATACGCGACCACCCGCGTGCCCGGCCGCAGTTCGTCGAGAAGGCGCGGGCGCAGATGGAGATTGAAGTCGGGCAGCATGAAGAGCGTCACCACGCTCGCTTCGCTGAAATCGTCGATGAGTACGTTGCCTTCAACAAAGCGCGCACGATCGGCGATACCCGCCTGTTCGGCGTTGCGACGGCTTTCTGTGACGCGCGCAGGCTCGATCTCGATACCGACGGCGCGGCGCGCATTGAAATCGCGCACGGCGGCGATGATGAAACGCCCGTCACCGGAACCTAGGTCGTAGAGCACGTCGTCGGGGCCGACCGCCGCCATTTCCAGCATGGCGCGCACGACCTCGTGAGGGGTGGGAACGTAGGGAATATCGAAATCGGGAATCTGTTGCTGCGCCTGGGCATGAACGGCGGCAAGATGCGCAGGTCCGGAGACGAGAGCCGCAGCAAGCAGAAAGGTACGGACGGCCTGAACGGCCGCGCCCGGCGGGAATTTCCATATGGGGGTCATGTCGTGCCTCTTCCGGCGTGCGAACAAGATCGTTCCGCCGCCATCGGCGGATGCCTCGCACGAACCGGTCCAAGATGCTTCCCGGAACGCCGTGCCAATGTCAATGGGGCACATTGGAACGACGTGCCCGGCCCGGCGCTCCGGGCAGATGCTCAGCGGGCGAAGACCTCGCGCCACAGGCAGGGCAGGGCCACGCTGCCCGTAACCATTTTGCTGGCACGTTCCTTATCCGCCGGGGTCATTGCGGCCCATAGGTTCTGGGCCAGCCCCTGCGCTTCGGCCACGCCCAGTGCCTCGGCCCGGCGGACCCAGCCGTAGCCTACGGCGAAGTCGGTGCTGCTGCCGGCGATGCGCTGGGCGACGCGGCGCAGCACGCGCACGCCCGAGACGACATCGCCTGTGTATATCTCGCCTAGTTTCAGCGCCGCGTTGCCGTGGTTTTGCTCCGCCGCCCGGCATAACCATTCCACGGATTGTGGCGTGTCGTAGAAGCCTTGCGCTTCATTCACCGAGCAGCACAAAGCGTCGCCCACCTTGTATTGGGCTTCGGCATCTCCGGCGCGGGCAGCGTCGATATTGGACGAGACGGTGGACTTGTCCCGTGCGATGTTGGCGCCCTCCGTCGCGGCGCTGACGCAACCCGACAGAACAAGCGGTACACACAGGGCGGCCCAGCGCCCAATACGATAAATATCCATGTGAATTCCCCCTTGATGCGGCGCGTGCTTGCGCCGCTTCCCCCATTGCCCCATGAAATGACAATGTCGATCCCCAAATGAAACCATTCCGGTGCATTGAATGCAACCTCAGCAACCATGGGATGGGTGGAGGCGCAACCGTTCTTGGAAATTCAGCCAATGGGAACGAAAATGCCCCACCCAGCGGCCTGACGGCGCTTGAGTGGGGCATTTTGTCGCGACGGCCAGGGAGAGACAGAAATCCTCTCCCTGGATGTTGGCTCCCCGGGCCGGATTCGAACCAGCGACCAACCGGTTAACAGCCGGTTGCTCTACCGCTGAGCTACCGGGGAATAATCGGATGCCTGCGGCCGCTCCGTGGCGGGGCCGCGTTATAGCAAAAGCGCCCCCCTATTGCCAGAGTATCCGTAAATTGCGTCTTAATGCCGAAAATGGCCGGGGAGATGGAGGCCGGAGCCGGAATCGAACCGGCGTAGAGGGATTTGCAGTCCCTTGCATCACCACTATGCTATCCGGCCGCGTCGCCGCAGGGCCGCACCCGGGCGCTTGCGGCGGCCCCGACATATAGGGCCCGCCCGCCGGGCGGTCAACGCCCTAAATCCGCCATATGCGTTGTGTTCCTTCGCCCGGGCAAGTATATAGCTTGTCGTGGCTGGGGCGCACGGAAATGCCGTGGCGCGGGTCCGGGCGGGGGCATCGTAAAGGACGTCAGGGGTTGCATGATCGATTTCGGAACCGCACGCCGCAATATGGTCGATAACCAGTTGCGGCCCAACAAAGTCACGGACGAGCGTGTCCTGACGGCGATGGGCGCCGTGCCGCGCGAGCGTTTCGTGGACGAGGTGCTGCGCGGCGTCGCCTATGTGGACGAGGACATCCCGATCGGGCGCGGCCGTGTACTGATGGAGCCGATGGTCCTCGCGCGCATGCTGCAGGCGGCGGAGATCGGCCCCAACGACGTGGTGCTCGATATCGGCTGCGGCACCGGCTACACGGCTGCCGTCTGCGCGCGACTGGGTGCGACCGTCGTGGCAGTCGAAAGCGACCCCACCTTTGTCGCAGAGGCGGGGCGGATACTATCGGAACTCGAGGTCGATAACGTCGTGACGGCCGAGGCGCCGCTTGTGGGAGGGTATCCGGCGCAGGCGCCCTATGACGTCATCCTGTTTTCGGGAGCCATCCCGGAGATGCCTCCGAAAATCCTGTCCCAGCTCGCCGACCGCGGACGGCTGTGCGCGGTGGTCGCCCCCGCCGATGCTGCTCCTTGTGCGATGCTGTCATTCAACGTCGCGGGCACGCCCGCATTCCGCAAGCTGTTCGATGCCTCGGTGCCGCTCCTGCCGGGATTCGAACGCGAGCCCGATTTCGTGTTCTGAAACGCGTGTCCATGCGGCGTCCGCCCGCGATAAAGGTTGCCGAAGCATGATCTTCATTCAGAGCACAAATCTGGTCCGGGCCGCTGCGGCTGCTCTTCTGGTGTCCACCGCCTTCACGGTTCCGGCTTCCGCGGAGTCGCTGCGCGAAGCCTTGGCCAAGGCTTACACCACCAACCCGCAGTTGATGGCCGAGCGCGCTGCGCTGCGTGCCACGGACGAAGGGGTGCCGCAGGCCCTGGCGGGCTGGCGGCCGACCGTCACAGTGATCGGCGAGGCCGGCACACAGCGGATCGACAGCAATACCAGCAGGCAGACGCGCCACCCGCGTACCCTCGATTTCGAGGTGCGTCAGCCGCTCTACCGCGGCGGCCGCACGATCAACGACACGCGCCGCGCGGAAGCCCTGGTTGCTGCCGGCCGCGCCCAACTCCACTCCGTCGAGCAGGCGGTTTTGCTGGCGACCGTTCGTGCCTACATGAACGTGGTGCGCGACATTGCCGTGCTGGATTTCACCCGCAATAACGAGGAGCGCCTACAGCGCCAACTCCAGGCGGCCAGGGACCGTTTCAGGGTCGGCGAGATCACACGCACCGACGTGGCACAGGCCGAGGCGCGCTATTCGCAAGCCACCGCAGACCGTATTCAGGCGGAAGGCGTTCTGACCAGCTCGCGTGCGGCCTACCGCACCGTGGTAGGCGATATGCCGGGTACGCTGTCACCCGATTTCGGCCCCCTTTCCCTGCCGATAGGGGAAGACGATGCGCAGCTTCGTGCACGCGAGAACTATCCGGACGTCATACGTGCCCGCTATCGCGCCGAAGCCGCGCGCCATGGCGTGAATGTGGTGCGCGGCGAACTGCTGCCGCGTCTCGATCTGATCGGGTCGCTCTCCACGGAAGAAGATACCCAGGGGCGCGGCACGAGTCGTGACGTGGCTGAGTTCAGCGCCCGGCTCACGGTGCCGCTCTACGAAGCAGGTGGAGTTTACTCACGTCTGCGGGCTTCCAAGCAAGTGCTGGTCCAACGCCTGGACGAACTGGATGACGAGCGCCGTGCGGCACTGGAGCTTGCGACCAGTGCCTGGAACGTGCTGGAGACGGCCCGGGCCGCGGTTCGTTCGTTCGAGGAGGCGGTTCGCGCCAACGAGATCGCGCTGGAAGGCGTCCAGCGCGAGAACCTCGTCGGCTCGCGTACCGTGCTCGACGTGCTCGACGCGGAGCAGGAACTGCTGAATTCTCAAGTGAGCCTCGTGCGCGCCCAGCGCAACGAGGTCGTCGCCCGATTCGAGGTACTTGCCGCAATCGGCGATCTAACGGCACGGGGCCTAGACTTGCCGGTCGAGATTTACGACCCGATGGATAACTATGGCCAGGTACGCGACAAGTGGATCGGCACCGGCCCAGAAGTACTGTCCGGCAACCGGCCATGACACGGAATATTTACCGTCTGTTCATATTTTTGTTAGATTGTTGATGGGACGTTAACCATAAACGCTGTCCGGAAGATGGTGCTCCGTGGCGGTGACGGCGAGCGATGAGCGACGAGAAGTCCCAGCAACAGGAACCGACAATGGAGGAGATATTGGCCTCCATACGGCGCATCATCTCCGAGAACGACGACGGGGAGGGGAAGACCGGCGACCCCAAAGCGAAGGCCGTCGCCAAGCCCGAGCAGGAGAGTGTTTTGCGACTCGAGCCCGACCAAAAGGCCGAAGAGGACATCCTTGAATTGACCGACGTGGTCGAGAACGAAGGGAAGATTGCCTCGGATGTGCCGGCGAAAGATAGCGCCGGACGGGGCGACGTGGTGATGGAAGACGCTTCCTCCGCGCCGCGGCAGGTTTCCCGGGTCGCGGAAACCGTTGCATCCGATCCGCGCAAAACCGGGGAGGAGGAGTCACTGGTGTCCATGGCGACCGCCGCCGCGTCCACCGCCGCCCTCACGCAGCTTGCCCAGGCGCTCGATCGCGACCCGCGCGCGGTCGGCAACATCGCGCTCGGTTCCGGAAACACCCTTGAGGATCTGGTCAAGGACATGATAAGGCCCATGCTCAAGGAGTGGCTTGACCAGAATCTACCGCCCATCGTCGAACGGCTGGTCAGGCGAGAAATCGAGCGGATGGTCCGCCGGGCCGAAGACCAGGCCTAGGCCGGGTCAGCCGCGCCGTCCCACCCGGGGCGGTTCCAAGCCGAAAGAGACCGCGCCAGCGATGCTGGAGAAGACCTATCGGCCCGCCGAGGTCGAGGAAAGACATTACGCCGCCTGGGAAGCGTCGGGCGCATTCGCCGCCGATCCCGGCGTCGGGCGCCCGCCGTTCACGATCATGATGCCGCCGCCCAACGTCACGGGCAGCCTGCACATGGGCCATGCGCTGACCTTCACGCTTCAGGACATCCTGATCCGCTTCAAGCGGATGAAGGGATTCGACACGCTGTGGCAACCGGGCACCGACCATGCCGGGATCGCGACCCAGATGGTGGTGGAGCGCCAGCTCGCCGAGCATGGCATCTTCCCCGACCGTGGACAGGAAGCAGGCGACAACCGCGTCCTGATCGGTCGCGACGATTTCGTCGCGCGGGTGTGGGACTGGAAGGCCGAGAGCGGCAGCACCATCACACGCCAGCTGCGGCGCCTCGGGGCCTCGCCCGACTGGGCCCGCGAGCGCTTCACCCTCGACGAGGGCCTGTCGGCGGCGGTGCGCAAGGTGTTCGTGCAGCTTTACCGGGAGGGCCTACTTTACCGCGACAAGCGGCTGGTCAACTGGGACACCAAGCTGCAGACCGCGGTGAGTGACCTCGAGGTCCAGCAGGTCGAGACCAAGGGGCATCTGTGGCACTTCAAGTATCCCGTGGAAGGCCTTGATAATACGTTTATAACGGTCGCCACGACACGGCCAGAGACGATGCTGGGCGATACCGGCGTGGCGGTCCACCCCGACGACGAGCGCTACCGTGATCTCGTGGGCAAATTCGTGGTGCTGCCGCTTGTCGGGCGGCGCATCCCTATCGTTGCCGACGAATACGCCGATCCCGAGACCGGCTCGGGCGCGGTCAAGATCACGCCGGGACACGACTTCAACGATTTCGAGGTGGGGCGGCGCCATACCCTCGAAATGATCAACATTTTCGATTCCCGTGGCGCATTGAATGGAAACGTGCCGGAAGGCTGGCGCGGCGTCGACCGCTTCGCTGCGCGCGATCGTGTGGTGGCTGAGATCGAGCGGCTGGGGCTCCTGGAAAAGATCGAGGACCACGTCCATGTCGTGCCCCATGGCGACCGTTCGGGCACGGTGCTCGAGCCATGGCTCACCGACCAGTGGTACGTGGACGCCAAGACCCTGGCGGCGCCCGCCATCGCAGCGGTGGAAACCGGCGCCACGCGCTTCGTGCCGAAGCATTGGGAAAACACCTATTTCGAGTGGATGCGCAACATCCAGCCCTGGTGCGTGTCGCGCCAGCTATGGTGGGGACACCAGATTCCGGCATGGTACGGCCCGGATGGAGAGGTGTTCGTGGCCGAGAGCGAAGAAGAGGCGGCGGATATTGCGCGTGCCCATTACGGAAAGACGGCGGAACTGCACCGCGATCCGGACGTGCTCGACACCTGGTTCTCGTCCGCGCTGTGGCCCTTCTCGACGCTCGGCTGGCCCGAAAGGACGGCGCAACTCGCGCGCTACTATCCGACCGACGTGCTGGTGACAGGCTTCGACATCATCTTCTTCTGGGTCGCCCGGATGATGATGACGGGGCTCCATTTCATGGGCGAAGTGCCGTTCCGCGACGTCTACATCCATGCGCTGGTGCGCGACGAGCGCGGCCAGAAGATGTCGAAGTCCAAGGGCAATATCATCGACCCGCTGGAACTGATCGACGAATACGGCGCCGACGCGCTGCGTTTCACATTGGCCGCGCTGGCGGCCCAGGGGCGCGACATCAAGCTCGCCGAGAGCCGCGTCGAGGGCTACCGCAACTTCGCGACCAAGCTTTGGAACGCGGCCCGCTTCGCCGAGATGAACGATTGCCGCGCGGTGGCGGGATTCGATCCCGCCGTGAGCCGGCATGTCCTCAACCGCTGGGTCGTCGCCGCGATGGCGGAGACCGCAGACAGGGTTGCGGCCGAAATCGATGCCTACCGCTTCAACGAGGCGGCAAACGCACTCTATCACTTCATCTGGGGTACGTTCTGCGACTGGTACCTCGAGTTCATCAAGCCGGTGCTCGCCGGCGGCGATGCGGACGCGGTGGCTGAGACGCGTGCCACTTGCGCCTGGGCTCTCGACACCATTCTCCACATGCTGCATCCCTTCATGCCCTTCATCACGGAAGAGCTGTGGGAGAAGCTGGGTGAGGGGCGGGAGCGCAGCCTGATCGTTTCAGCATGGCCGGCATTGCCGGAGGGCGCCCGCGACGCGCAGGCGCGTGCCGAGATCGATTGGCTGGTGCGCCTGATCTCCGAGATTCGCGCCGTGCGGGCCGAGATGAACGTGCCGGCGGCCGCCAAGATCGCGCTCGTGGTCAAGGATGCGTCCGAGGCGACACGGACGTGCCTCGCGACCCACCGCGCCGCCGTCGAACGGCTTGCGCGCATCGAATCCGTGACGCATCTCGATGGCGCCCTTCCCAAGGGTGCGGTCTCGGTGGTCCTGGACGAGGCGACGCTGGTCCTGCCGCTCGCCGGGATTATCGACATCGGCGCGGAGAAGGGACGGCTCGAAAAGGAGATCGCCAAGGCGACCTCCGAGATCGGCAAGATCGAGAAGAAGCTTGGCAATCCCGCCTTCGTCGAGAAGGCGCCCGAGGAGGTGGTCGAGGAGAACAGGGAGCGCCTCGCCGAATACGCGGCCCAGAAACGTAGACTTTCTGAGGCTCTGGCGCGTCTCGCGGGCGCCTAGGCGTTATCCCGGTGCCGGTGCGCAAGGTCGCGCGCGGCCTTCAAAAGCCCGTGATGCAGTCGCCGGAAATCGAAATGGGATGACAGGTCGAGCGGACCGCGCTAGCGTCTTCTCCAAGAAGACACACGGGACAACCGGGACCGGCACGCTCTGGGACGGCATTCGCCGCGGAGAACGGGACCGACGGGCCGCGTTTTCCGCTTCATTTGCACCACGGTGACCCTCGCGCGCCGGCCGGCAACCCACGCCGCCGGCGGACCCTGTCCGCCCCTTACCCATGAACCAAGGGGACGCCAATGGTCGCATTCACACTCAACGGCAAGCCGGTCTCCGTGGAGGCCGATCCCGAAACGCCGCTGCTCTGGATGGTGCGCGAGCATCTCAAGCTGACCGGCACCAAATACGGCTGCGGCGCCGGCCTGTGCGGCGCCTGCACGGTGCATGTCAACGGCGCGGCGGTAAAGTCATGCATGGCCTTCGCAGATTCGCTCGAAGGCGCCCAAGTGGTCACGATCGAGGGACTTTCGCCCGACGCGGGCCATCCCCTCCAGAAGGCATGGGTCGCCGAGCAGGTGCCTCAGTGCGGCTACTGCCAGTCCGGGCAGATCATGAAGGCGGCCGAACTTCTGGCCGCGAATCCGAAACCGAGCCGTGCCGAGATCGTCGCCCACATGGACGGCAACATTTGCCGTTGCGGCACCTACAACCGCATCCTCGCGGCCATCGAGCGCGTCGCCAGGGAGGGTTGAGACATGACCGAAATCCGCAAGCCCGACTTCGAGGTTTCCCGGCGGGGTTTCCTCGCCGGTTCCGCCGGACTGACCTTCGCTATCGCGGTCGCCGGACCGCGCGCGGGGCTGCTTGCGCCGTCGCGCGCGCGCGCCGCGACGCCCGGCGCCATCACCGCCTGGGTGCGGATCGCCCCCGATGATGCCATCACCATCCTGACCCCCGGCGGCGAGATGGGACAGGGCTCCTCCACCGGGGTGCCGATCGTCCTCGCCGACGAGATGGATGCCGACTGGAGCAAGGTCACGCTCGAATGGGCGCCGGCCGACGCGAGCCGTTATGGCTACCGCGCTGGTGGCGGGCGCTCGATGGCGATCGTGGGGTCGCGCGCCGTGATGTTCTACTACCCCGACATGCGCATCGCCGGCGCGCAGGTGCGCAAAGTGTTGCTGCAGGCGGCCGCCGGGAAGTGGGGCGTGCCGGCCTCGGAACTCTCGACCGAGCCCAGCGTCGTCGTGCACGCGGCTTCCGGCCGCCGCATGAGCTACGGCGAGATCGCGTCCTTCGCGACCGTTCCCGACCCGCTCCCGCAGATCGCGGCCCAGGACCTCAAGCAGCCGTCGCAGTTCCGCTACATCGGCAGGAGCCAGCCGCGCCATGACATCCCGCCCAAGGTCAACGGCACGGCGGAGTTCGCCATCGACGTGCAACTGCCCGGCATGGTCTATGCCACGGTCGTCCATTCGCCGGTGCAGGGCGCCGCGCCGGAAAGCTGGAACGATGCCACTCTCAAGGGCATGAAGGGGGTGATCGGCACCGTGAAGCTGGAGGACGGCGTCGCCGTGGTGGCCGACGCTTTCGAGCGCTCGCTCGCGGCACGCCACGCGCTCGAGGTGAAATGGGGGTCCTCCAAGGCGGCGGGATTCGATTCCGAGCCGGCGCTGGAGGAGGCTTATGCGAAGATACATGCCGATCCCAAGGCACGGAGCGCGAACGTCGAGAGCAAGGGCGACGTCGCCGCGGCCTTCGCCTCCGCCACCAAGACCTACAAGGCCGAGTTCCGCTCCGACTACGGCTATCACGCCCAGATGGAGCCGCTCAACGCCACCGCGCGCTTCAACGAGGCGGGTAATCGCGTGGAAGTCTGGGACGGCACCCAGTCGCCTGACCGCGCGCGCGAGGCGGTGGCCCAGGCTTGTGGGCTCGGCGCCGAGCAGGTGACGCTGCACCAGTGCTACATGGGCGGCGGGTTCGGCCGCCGGTCGCTTTCGGACTATACCATCGAAGCGGCCCTGGTCGCGCGCGAGATCAAGCGCCCGGTGAAGATGATCTGGACCCGCGAGGAGGACATCGCCCACGGCATGTTCCGCCCGCAGTCCTACCAGTGCATCGAGGCCGCGCTCGATTCCTCGGGCAAGGTCACGGGCTGGAAGCACTGCATCGTCGGCGACGGGCGCAACCTGCTCACGGGCGGCATGAAGATTCCGTACTATGGCGTGCCCAACCAGGACATCTCGCTCCGCGGCACGTCCCATGGCATCCGGCTCAAGCACTGGCGCGCCGTGGCCCACGTCTTCAACGTCTACGCGATCGAGGAGTTCATCGACCGCATGGCGATCGCGGAAGGCATGGACCCGATCGAGTTCCGTATCAACGCGATGGGCATGGGCGAGAAGGGGCGGCGCGTCTTCGCCCGGGTCGCCGAGATGTGCGACTGGGGCGCCCCACGCCCCGAAGGCCGTGCGGTCGGCCTCTCGATCTCCGAGCGCTCGGGCTCCCTCGGCGCCTGCGCTGCGGAAATCTCGCTCGCCCGCGATTCGAACGCGATCAAGGTCCACAAGGTCTGGATCGCGGTGGACGGCGGCACCATCGTCCAGCCCGATGCCGCACGCGCCAATATCGAAAGCGGCATCATGTACGGGCTCTCCTCGGTGCTGCACGAGCGCGTGACGGTCAGAGGCGGCATCGTCGAGCAGACCAACTTCCACGACTATCACGTGATGCGCATGTCCGACACGCCCGACGAGATGCACGTCGCCTTCGTGGAGCCGCTCGACCCGAGGCCGACGGGACTCGGGGAGATCGGCAATCCGCCGATCCCTGCGGCGGTCGCGAGCGCATTTTACCGGCTGACGGGCAAGCGGCTCGATCACATGCCGTTCACGCCGGAGCGGGTGGAGGCCGCCCTCAGGGCATGAATCGCCCGGATATGGAAACGGGAGAAGGGGCCGCGAACCGTTCGCGGCCCCTTTGTCATTTCGTCCTCATGCGCGGGAAGTCGGTCACCCCCCGATGGCAGGCGCCGGGGCCCGCCGTCCCACGCCGGCGAGTGCGAAGAACACCATCGCGTTGGCGGCGACGCCGACCACGAGGCCTTCGATCTCCCACGGCTTGCCGAGCCAGATATCCCAGCCGATGTTCACGACGAGTCCGGCCGTGGCCGCTCCCAGAAAAGCTGGGAGGCCGGCACGGGAGCCCATCAGCACCGCGATCAGCGGGACGAGGATGATCGGCGCCCAGAAATTGTAGGCGTAGATCAGGATGTCCAGCACGCTCTGGATGCTGATCGCGAACCAGATCGCCAGCACGCCGACCGCTACCGTCGTAATCTGTGCGATGAGGAGAAGCCTCCTCTCGGAAAGCGGTGTGCGGACAAGCGGACGGACGATATCGTTCGTGACGGCCACGGATGCTGCGTTCAGGAACGAATCCGCCGACGACATGACGATGGCGATCACGGCCGCCACGACGATCCCCTTCAGCACGGGCGGCAACACCGCGTTGACCACGTGCGGCATGGCGAGGTTGCTGTCTAGGCTGGGCTGCAGGGCGAAGGCGACCAGCCCGATGGTCCCGCTGACGACGAAGAAGGGAACGGAGAACAGGGCGGCCCAGAACGTGCCCCTTCGCACAGCCTTTGCATCGCGCGCGATGAGGAGCCTCTGCACATAGGGCGGCACCAGCGTCTCGCCCAGCAGGAAGATCAGGAACAGCGAAATGAGCGCGGTCCATGCCGTGCCCGCCGCGGGGACCTCCCAATGCGTTGCCGGAATTTTCTCGACCAGGCTCGTCCAGCCGCCGACCGCCTCGATGCCGAGGATCAGCGTCAGCGGGATGCCGACCGCGAGCAGGATGAATTGTACGACGTCGGTGAGCACGACGGCCTTCATGCCGCCGGTCGCGGCATAGGCGATGACGATTCCGCAGCCGATCAGCGCGCCCCAGAGGGGAGGGATGCCGATGAAGACCTCGAACACCTTGCCCATGGCGCCGACCTGCGCGCCTACGATCCCGGCGCAGACCAGGAAGGAGAAGATGCCGGTCAGAATCTTGCCGGGTATGCCGAAATTGCGCGCCATGATATCGCCCACCGAGAGCATGTCCCTGAAGCAATCCATGCGCGGCGCGATCTTCGTGGCGACGAGGAATTGCATCAGGCTGAAGCCCCACAAGGCGACGATGCTGGCGATGCCGAGGAGGAAGACTTTTCCTGCGTTGCCGACGGAAAATCCGCCGCCGATAAAGGACGCCGCCAAGGTGCAGAAAATGACCCCGGCGCCGTACGAGCGTCCGGCGACGGAATAGCCCTGCAATGTTCGGACGCCCTTGCCGCACCACAGGCCGAACGCCAGGATTCCCGCCAGATAAACGAAAAGTATGGCGATGTCGATCATCGCTTCCCCCAACTATCCCCTAGGTAGAAATTACCGGCGAGACTATCCCCTTATTGACTAGGAAGAAATCTTGGATATACGGGCTTTGCCTTGGAATGTGGGCGCGGCTATTCTGCGCCCCCTGACCGCCAGCACCCAAAGGATTTTTTCCATGCCCGACGCCGCCGGCAAGAAGCGCCATTTCGACAAGGCCAAGCTGCCCTCCCGCCACGTGACGGAAGGGCCGGAGCATGCGCCGCACCGGTCCTACTACTACGCGATGGGGCTGACCGAGGAGCAGATCCACCAGCCCTTCGTCGGCGTCGCCACCTGCTGGAACGAGGCCGCGCCCTGCAACATCGCGCTGTCGCGCCAGGCACAGGCGGTCAAGAAGGGCGTCCTCGATACGGGCGGCACCCCGCGCGAGTTCACCACCATCACCGTCACCGATGGCATCGCCATGGGCCATGAAGGCATGAAGTCGTCGCTGGTGAGCCGTGACGTGATCGCCGATTCTGTCGAGCTCACCATGCGCGGCCATTGCTACGACGCACTGGTGGGTCTCGCGGGCTGCGACAAGTCGCTGCCGGGCATGATGATGGTGATGGTGCGGCTCAACGTGCCGTCCGTCTTCATGTATGGCGGCACCATCCTGCCGGGCCGCTACAAGGGCCGCGACGTGACCGTGGTGGACGTGTTCGAGGGAGTGGGGCAGCACGCCGCCGGCAACATGTCGGACGAGGACCTGCACGAGCTGGAATGCGTGGCGTGCCCGTCCGCAGGATCCTGTGGCGGCCAATTCACCGCCAATACCATGGCCTGCGTGTCGGAGGCGATCGGCCTCGCGCTGCCAGGCTCCGCCGGCGCGCCCGCGCCTTACGAGTCGCGCGATGCCTACGCGGAGGCTTCGGGCCGCGCCGTGATGGACTTGCTGGAAAAGGGTATCCGTCCGCGCGATGTCGTCACACGCGCCGCCCTCGAGAATGCGGCCAAGGTGGTGGCGGCGACCGGCGGCTCGACCAATGCCGCGCTGCACCTGCCGGCCATCGCCCATGAGGCGGGAATTCGGTTCGACCTCGACGACGTGGCGCGCATCTTCAAGAGCACGCCCTATATCGCGGACCTCAAGCCGGGCGGGCGCTACGTCGCCAAGGATCTGTTCGACGTGGGCGGCGTGCCGATCGTCATCAAGACGCTGCTCGATGCCGGCATCCTCGACGGCTCCTGCCTTACCGTGACTGGCAAGACTCTTGCCGAGAACCACAAGGACGTCGTCTTCCCGGCCGATCAGGACGTGGTGCGGCCCGCAAGCAATCCGATCACGCCGACCGGCGGCGTCGTCGGGCTCAAGGGCACGCTCGCGCCCGACGGGGCCATCGTCAAGGTGGCGGGAATGAAGACGCTTGCCTTCACTGGACCGGCACGCTGCTTCGATTGCGAGGAGGATGCCTTCGACGCCGTCGTGCAAGGGCACATCAAGGAAGGCGACGTGATCGTGATCCGCTACGAAGGGCCGAAGGGGGGACCCGGCATGCGCGAGATGCTGTCCACCACCGCCGCGCTCTACGGTCGCGGCTTGGGCGAGAAGGTGGCGCTCATCACCGATGGACGTTTCTCGGGCGGTACGCGCGGGTTCTGCATCGGTCACGTGGGACCGGAGGCCGCGGTGGGCGGCCCGATCGGCCTGCTCAGGGACGGCGATCTCATCGAAATCGATGCCGCCGTCGGGCGTCTCGACGTAAAGGTCTCCGCTTCCGAGCTGGAGACCCGCCGCAAGGCGTGGAAGCCCCGGAAGAACGATTATCAGTCGGGTGCGCTGTGGAAATATGCCCAGCTGGTCGGCCCCGCCCATCTCGGCGCGGTCACGCATCCGGGCGCCGAAGCCGAAACCCACGTCTACGCCGACATCTAGTCTGTCACCGGGGCGACACCGAAAGGGCGGGAAACCCGGTTTCCCGCCCTTTTCACGTTTTCTTCACCGTGAACTGCAAGGTTCCGTTAACGCCTTCCATGATCGAATCGCGCTGTGGGGATGACAGATGTCCCTGCCCATGCGGCCGACGGGCCCTGCCGGTTTTCCGGCTTTGCGCAAGCAGCGTCGGCCGGTGCTGCCGCGAGGAGGTGAGTCATGTCCGCTTCGCTCCTGTCCCTGTTCCAGACTCTCAGCCGTTACAATCGGCTCGCCAACGAAAGTCTTTACGACGCCTGCGCAAAGCTGACGTGCGAGGAGATCGCCGCACCACGGCTTACCTTCTTCGGCTCGGTGCTGGGCACGCTCAACCACATCCTCGTGGTGGACCGTATCTGGCTCGACCGCTTCACGGGAATTTCCGGCGAGGTGCCACCGATGGATGCGATGCCTTACCTCGATTTCGAAGCCTTGCGCGAGGCGCGGGTGGTGGAGGATGCGCGAATCGCGGAGTTCGTCGAGAGCCTCACGATCGCATTCCTGTCTTCACGATTCCAGTTCCGCGACCACACAGGCCAGTATCGCCAGGACAGCGCGGCCCTGCTGGTGATGCATTTCTTCAATCACCAGACCCATCATCGCGGTCAGGTTCATGCCATGCTGCGCCATTCAGGAGTGAGCGAGTTGAGCCTCGACATGCACCGGTTGATTCATCAACGCAGGGACGGCCAGCGGCCGACGCTCGAGCCGGAACCATTGGGTTTGGTTGCATACGAACTCTGAGAATCAGTTGCCGGAGATCCTGCTTGCAAGCGCCCGAACTCGGGCGGCATTGGTTCCGGCCTCGCGCCGCCCGATCCGCGACAGGGAGCGAATATCCACCCTGCTGCCGCCATCCACGGCCGTCACACGTATCACCACATCGTCCTTGAATCCGAACCAGAAGGTCGTATCGGTCGCTTCGATCCGCCCTTCACGCGGCTCGGATGCGGCGACCGTCCATTTCATCGAAACGACTGCGGCGAGAGCGCGTTCGAAGGCGCGGTCGGGCGGAAGCGGCAGGACCACCGGCGCGATGTCGGGATAGTGTTGGCGCTGCAGGGTCGCCTTGGCGGGACCGTAGTCGGTCGTATTCGTAGCCCCCGATTGCCGACGCACCTCGGCCAAGGTCACGAAGACGGGCGGATTCTCCATGTCGGTGGTGACGTCGGGCAGGGGCGGGCTTGCCCGCAGCGCGGCGCGTGCCTGGTAGGGAAGCCAGGCAGTCAGTCCGCCGATCAGGACACCGACGAGCGCGAGGGCCATCAGGCGGCGTGGCTCCTTTCTCCAGACCAGCAGGACTGCGCCAAGAATCGAAAGCGCCGCACCGGCGGCACCGGCATAGACCAGCCAGGGCAATATTGCGAAACCGTCGCGATGGCTGAGCATACCGAAACGATTGCCGAGCCCGAGCCCGACCGCTATTGCCGCGGCCGTGACCGCGAGAACGACCCCGGCGAGAACGGTCCACGCGCCCACGCCCCTTGCCGGACGAAGTGACATCGAAGCCCCCTGACTTGGTTGTCGATCCCGGTTCCGTGCCGGCGGGCGCGTTCTGAGCGGCGCCGAGCGTGATGGTGGCGGATTTCCGGGAAATGGTCCAGAGCGGTCGACGACGTGCCTGCCGGTGGAGGGTGCCGGAGCGGAGCCCCAATCATCGGGAAACCCCAAAGATCGAGGGAACTATCTTTGGTTTTCCACCTGATTCAAAGGGCTAGGGACGGCTGGGGCCTTCGGGACCGGTGCCGTTCCGGGCATCCAGGTCCTCTGGCTCCGGCTCCAGCACGATCACGGCATCGACCGGAGTCGCGCGAGGATCGAGTTCGACCGCGACCGGCGTGCTCGGCGCCATCGGCATGAAGTCGGTGCGGCTCGTATCGGGCACCGGATCGGCACGACCGGCACGCCACGCGGCGAATGCCGCCAGTATCGCACCGACTGTGGCGATGGCGACGAACATGCCCTCCGGGCCGAGCCAACGCATGGTGAGCGTCGCCACGGTAGGCCCGAAGGTCGCGCCCAGGCCAGAGGAAAAGATCAGCCCGGCGCTGAGGACCACCGAGTCGCGCGGCTCAGTGATGTCGTTGGCATGTGCGACCGCGAGCGGATAAAGCGTATAGACGATCCCGCCGTAGGTCATCGCCGCGACGATGGCGAGCAGCGGCCCGTAAGCGGAGCCATAGCCGAGGGCGAGCGCGGCGAGGACTGCAGCCCCTGCCACGTAGGCCATCAGGCGCCGCCGGTCCATGCGGTCCGACAGCCAGCCCATCGGCAGTTGCAGCACCAGGCCGGCGAGCACCGCGAGACCCATGAACAGGGCGATTGCATCGGTTTCGAGGCCGCGGGCACGCGCGAACAGAGGGCCCGCGGCGACGAAGGCCGTACCCATGAACCCCGCGCAGAAGCAGCCCACGGTGCCAAGCGGCGTGATGTGCCACATGCGTCGAAAGGATGGGATCTGGGGTTCGGGACGCTCCGGTTCACCGATGCGGGTCGCGGCAACCGGCAGCAGCGCGAGCGCGAACAGCAGGGCCGCGACGGAAAACAGCTCGAATCCGGATGGCGCGGCCACCAGCAGCAGGAACTGGGCGGCTCCAAACGCGAGATAGTAGACCACGAGATAGACGCCGAGAACGCGGCCGCGGATATCCGATGCGCTGCGATAGTTGAGCCAGCTTTCGAGGGTCATGGTGCAGCCCGCGAGTGCGACGCCGGTTGCGAGGCGCAGCAGAAGCCATGTCACGGGATCGATCCGGAGCGGCAGGGTCAGGGTCGCGGCGGCGGCCGCCGCCGCGCACATGGCGAACAGGCGGATATGGCCGACGCGATGAATGATGCGCGGGAGCAGGAATGGACCCAGTACGAAGCCGAGCGATTGCGCCGACATGACGAGACCGGCTGTTTCGATCGGAAAGCCTTCGATGCCCATGCGCAGGGCGAGCACGGAGGTGACAAGGCCGTTCCCCACCGTGAGCACACCGAAACCGACGAACAGTGCGGTGAGCTGCAGGATGACCCTGTTCATGATCTCAGCCTCCGAGAGCGCACCAGACAGGGGTGTGGTCGGAGGCTTTGGGTTTGCCGCGCGGACCCTTGTCGATGTCGCAGTCGGTCAGCAGATCGGTCGCCTGGGGCGAGAGCAGAAGGTGGTCGATGCGAAGACCGAAGTTCTTCTGCCAGGCACCGGCCTGATAGTCCCAGAAGGTGTAACGGCCGACTTCACGGTGCAGCGCCCGATAGGCGTCCGTGTAGCCGAGATTGAGAATTTCGCGGAAGCGGCGCCGGCTATCGAGCCGGTAGAGGGCATCGTCACGCCAACCTTCGGGATCGTACACGTCGCCCGGGTCGGGGATCACGTTGTAGTCGCCGGCCAGCACCACCGGCTCTTCCGTGGCGAGCAAGGCCGCTGCGTGGGCCTTCAGGTGCGCCATCCAGTCGAGCTTGTAGGGATACTTGTCCGAATCGGTCGGATTGCCGTTGGGCAGATAGATCGAGGCGAGCCGTACCATGCGCCCGTCGAGATCGGTCGTTGCCTCGATGTAACGCGCCTGTTCGTCGACCTCCGCGCCCGGCAGACCCGTCCGCACGTCTTCGAGCCCTGACTTCGACAGGATCGCGACACCGTTGTAGGTCTTCTGGCCATGGACCGCGACGCTGTAGCCGAGATCCTCGAATTCGAGGCTCGGGAACGCTTCGGTCACGCATTTGATTTCCTGGAGGCACAGCACGTCCGGCGCAGCTGCGCGCACCCATTCGATCACGTTGGGCAGGCGCGCCTTGATCGAATTGACGTTCCAGGTGGCGATTTTGGCCAAGGGGATACCTCCGGGGCGGGACGGGTAGGGCGCATGACCCCGGAAAACGGAAGGGGGCCATGCGGCCCCCGACTTTAACAACCCCGGTGCAGGCCGTCAGCCCACAGAGAAGGAATTTCCGCAGCCGCAGGAGGCGGTGGCATTGGGATTGCGGATCACGAAGCTGGAGCCGACCATTTCCTCGACGTAATCGATCTCGGCGCCACCCAGGAGCCCGAGCGACACCTCGTCTATCAGGACGACGGCGCCGTCGCGCTCGACGGCGAGGTCGTCGCCGCGTTGTTCGTCGTCGAACGTGAAGCTGTAGGAAAAGCCGGAACAGCCGCCGCCATGGACGGCAACACGCAGCTTGAGACCGACATGTTCCGGCGCCGTCGCGAGCGCGACGACGCGCTTCGCGGCGCGCTCGGTGAGCGTGACGGCAGGCAAGGTCGCAGCTGTAGTCATGCGATCGTGGCTCCTCAGGCCCTTAATGTAGGGCCGCTATTAAATCTAGGAAGACTTCGGCATTTGTCAAATACGTGGCCAGCCTGCTCGGCAACCTTTGTATGAGAAAATAAATTTTTGTATGATTTTTCTTGCCTTGCCTTCATGATTCTCATATTCTCCGGGCCGCTCATAAGAAATTAATTTTTCTCATACGGGGGAAGCGTGTCGCAGAAAAAGGTGATCCATCAATCGGCCGTGTCGCTCGGCGCGGCCGTCGCGGTGGTCATGGCGGCCGGGACGGGGCATGCCCAGACGGCGCTCGATCCGATTGCCGTCATGGGTACGGCGCCCTCTGGGACGCAAACCCGGATCGGCAGCAATGTCGAAGCATTGCCGGCCTCGACCTACGTCATGGGGGCGGAGGAGATCGAGAACAAGAACGTCGGCCATTATACCGACCTGTTCCGCGACGTTCCCGGCATGTTCGTGAGCCAGTACGGGCAGGGCGGGCTCGCCGTGGGCGTGACGATGCGCGGCTATGCCGGTGGAAGCCACGGCGCCGACATGCACTACACAGTGGACGGCGTGCCGGTCAACGAGGTCTCCGGCATCCATTCCCATAACTATCCAGACCTGAATCCGATTTTGCCCGAGACCATCGACCGCATCGAGATCGTGCGGGGGCCGTTCAATGCGGAATACGGCGACGGCAACGTGGCCGGCTCGGCGGCCTTCTATACCCGCAACCGTATGCGTCCCCTGGCTTCGTTCCAGGGAGGCAGTTTCGGAACCGCGCGCGCCTTCGGCGGCTTTGGCCACAATTTCGCCCAGGGGGAGGCGGGGCCGACCGGCATCTCGACCGTCTTCGCGGGCGAGCTTTACCAGACCAGAGGCTATCGCGATAACAGCGGCGAAGACCGCTACAACATGTTCGCCAAGATGACGGCACCGGTCACCGACGGGGCCGTCTCGTTCCGGGTGCAGATCTACGACAACGACTGGGGCGCGCCCGATTACGTCCGCACCGATTTCCTCAATGCCGGCACCCGCAGCGAGAAAACTCCGGTGAGCTACACCGACGGCGGCTACAAGAAAACCCAGACGCTGGCGGTCACATACTCTCCCAACGATTTCGACAACGGCTGGACGGGGGCCGCCTATATCATTCACAGCGATTTTGCCCGCATTCGCACCAATCCGGCCACGCTCGCCCAGTTGACTTCGGAAGATTCGCGCTGGACCTACGGCGCCAACGGCAAGCGCACCTGGACCGGCGATTACATGGGCATGCCGACGCAGCTATCGGCCGGCGCCACCCTCCGCGGCGACCGCATTCAGGCCTCGCGCTGGAACTCGGTGAATGCCGTGATCACGACTCCGGACATCAACGCCGATATCTTGCAGCACGGGCTGGGCGGCTTCGGCCAGGCGCAGTTCAAGCCGGTCGAGCGCGTCAAGATCACGACCGGGCTGCGCTACGACCATTTCTTCTACGATATTGAAGACAATCGCACGCCCGCCAATTCCTCGAATCACAGCGCCGGCGTGTTCAGCCCAAAGGTCGGCGCCGCATTCCAGGCAACCGAAACGCTCGAGTTTTTCGCCAACTACGGAGAGAGCTTCCGCTCTCCCAACGCGACCGGCGAGCTACGCATCAATCCGAACCTCAAGCCCCAGAAGATTCACAGCTACGAGTTCGGCTTCCGTCTGGATGGGCTGCCGCTCGGTGCTCAGCTTCGCGGCAGCGTCTGGAATACCCGCCAGTCGAACGAAATCTTCTCGGTCGGCGGCACTCCGCAAAACCTGGGTAAATCCGAGCGCGACGGCTACGACATCGGCGTGTCCGTGCCGGTCGTTGCGGAACAGGGCAGGCGTCTTGCCTTTACCGCGGATTACAGCCACGTGAAGGCCCGTCTCGTGGGGCGCGCGCCCAACATCACCGTGCCGCAGGTGCCGAAATACAGCACCCAGCTGGCGCTGCGGGGCGACATGCAGTTGCCTAACGACCGCAGCCTGGGCGGGAGCCTGGGCACGCAGTTCTACGGCAGGCAGTATGCGGACCAAACCGGCAACGTCACGGCCGATCCATATTACGTCGTCACGGGACGGCTGAACTACAAGTTCGGCAACGGCTGGTCCACGTTCGGTTCGTTCCGCTGGTACCCGGACGAGCGCTATAGCGAGATCGCGCTGGCCGTCAGCAACGTGTGGGCGACCAGCCCGCAGCCGCACTTCACGGCGCTGTTCGGCCTCGCCAAGGAATTCTGAGCGGAGAAAGGAAGAAATGGAGATGAGGACGATGAAATCGCTTCGGCGCGCGGCCTTGGGCCTGGTTCTTGCGGGGGGCATCATTACCGCCGCCTCGGCCCACGACGTCTGGATCACCTCGGAGGGTAGCGGCGCGGAGACGCGGCTGGTGCTCACCTATGGCCACCCGCCCGATGATCTCGCCCGGCCCGAGCGTAGCAAGCTGTTCGCGCTCGACCTTGTGACGGCCACGGTGCGGACCTCGATCCTCGGCCGCGTCGGCAAGGGTGGCGACCGTGCCACTGCGATCGTGACAGAGCCGCTCGGCGTGGACGCCGCCGGGGCCGTGGTCGCGGCACATTACGACAACGGATTCTGGTCGCGCATCGGCAGGACGTCCTACAACACCAACATGCTCAACGTGCCCGGGACCGAGCGCGCCATCTGGTCGCAGAAGTTCGCCAAAATCCTGCTGCCGGGCGGCGACGGAAAGGCACATACGCAGGCGGTCGGCCACCTCGTGGAACTGGTGCCGCTGGAGTCGCCGTGGTCGGCGGGCAAGACCTTGCGGGTGCGTGCGCTGCTCGACGGAAAGCCGATGGCCGACAGCAGCATCATCGTCGGCGACGGCGTCACCGACAAGGCGGGCGAGATCAAGACCGACGCGGAAGGGGTGGCCTCGGTTGTGCTGGAAAAGGGCCGCTGGCATGTTCTCGCGCTCGCCCACAGCGCTCCGAGCCGTGCTTCGGCCCTGGCCAAGGACGACGCCTACGTGGCGACGTTGAGCTTCGGCCTTTGATCTTCGGTGAACATGTCCACGTCCCGTCTTGCGAATGCCGCGGACGGCGAGAGGCGGCGCTGGTGCGTCGCCTGCGCCGCTGCGCTCATACTTCATGTCGGGGTGGCGACGGCCTTTTTCGCTTTGGTGCCCGAAAGGAGCGGGGCGCGGGGCGACGACGTTTCCGTCATGGAAATCGCCTTCGTGCCGCTCTCTTCGGAAGCGGTCGCCTCCAAAGAAGAAATCCGGAAGGACACGCCCGGACAGGAGGAGGAGCGGGACGCGGACACTTCCCCCGAGGATACGGCTGAAGTGGAACAGGATGCCGTCGAGACTGCGGATGCGGGAGAGCCGCCCGGGTCCGTGGTGCGGGCGGAGGACGCCTTGCGGCCTGCGCCCGAGCCTTTTTCCCCGTTGCCCCCTCCGCGGCGGCCGTCCCAGGCGCAGACTAGGAGCCCTGTTGACGTTGCCGAAGAGGTGCGGACGCGTCCGTCGGCGGCAGGAAGCGCGGTTCCGGATGCCGTTCCCGGAGGTGCCGAGCCTCGGGAGGTCGCCCGCGCGGCATCAGGCCTTCGCGTCGAATACTCCGCGCTGCTCCGCGCCTGGCTGGAGCGCCATCGCCAGTATCCGTACCTCGCGAGGGTGCGCCGACAGCAGGGCACGGCGACCCTGGCCTTCGTCATAGACCGGACGGGACGGGTGCTGGAGTTCCGGTTGCAACGCAGCAGCGGTCATGGGCTCCTCGACCGTGAGGTCACCGAGATGATCGCCCGCGCGCAGCCGCTGCCGCCGGTGCCCGAATCCATTCCCGGAGCACGGTTCGAATTCGTCGTCCCGATCCTCTTCCGCCTCGACTAGCTCCCTCGCTCGTGGGAGAGTGCCGCGCGAAAGGAGCGCCATGACCTCGCGCGACATGGAAACGCTGGAGTCCTACGGCCCAAGGTTTGCCCCCTACGCTTGCCATCCCGGCGCGAGCCGCGGCCGTCTTCACCCGGAAGCGCTGAGTGCCGGGCGTTCGGAGTTCCAACGCGACCGCGATCGCGTGATCCATTCAGCCGCATTCCGGCGTCTCAAGCATAAGACGCAGGTCTTCGTCTATCACGAGGGCGACTATTACCGCACCCGGCTCACCCACTCGATCGAGGTGAGCCAGATCGCGCGTTCGATCTCGCGCTCGCTGGGCTTGAACGAAGACTTGGCAGAGGCGCTGGCCTTGGCCCACGATCTCGGCCATACCCCCTTCGGGCACTGCGGGGAGGATGCCCTCGACGCCGCCATGAGAGATTTCGGCGGCTTCGACCACAATGCCCAGACGCTCCGCATTCTCACGCGGCTGGAGCATCGTTACGCGGCCTTCGACGGACTCAATCTGACTTGGGAAACCTTGGAAGGCGTGGTCAAGCACAACGGTCCGCTGGTCCGGACCACGGAAGAGGCACATGAGGCGATCCCGGCCGAGATTCTGGAGTTCGATGCGCGCTTTCCGCTCGACCTGGCGACTTTCGCTTCCGCAGAGGCCCAGGTGGCCTCCCTCTCGGACGATATCGCCTACAACAATCACGACATAGACGACGGGCTCCGGGCCGGGCTGTTCGATGTCCCGGACCTTGCCCAGGTGCCGCTGGTTGGACCCGTGTTCGCCGAGGTCCAGATCCGCCACCCCGGCCTCGAACGCGGTCGTCTGGTCCACGAGGCGGTGCGGCGGCTCATCAACGCCATGGTGACGGACCTTCTGGCCGAATCCCGCGGCCGGATCGCCCATGCCCGGCCGCAGACCCCTGACGATATCCGCCGGCGCGATGAGCCGGTCGTTGCATTTTCCGACGCAATGGCCGAAAACGACCGCGCGCTAAAGCGGTTCCTGTTCGCGCGCATGTACCGTCACGACCGGGTCAATGCCATGACCGAGGTCGGTAGGCGGGTGGTGCGCGAGCTGTTCGACCTGTTCCTGGACCACCCGGCAAAACTGCCCGAAGAATGGCAGGCCGGACTCGTTGGGGCGGGACGTGCGGCGACGGCGCGCGCGGTATGCGACTATATCGCGGGCATGACGGACCGTTACGCGCTGAACCAGCACCGCCGCCTGATCGGTGGCCTTGAGATGCCACGCTAAGGCAAAATATGAATCTTTTCAGAGATTTTCACGCTGAAGTTTCGAAAGTAATAGAAGATCTCTCGCAGGAAGGGCTGGTCCCCCGCGGACTCGATTGCGTGCGCGTCTCCTGCGAACCGCCGCGCGAAGCCGCCCATGGAGACATCACCACCAATGCCGCCATGGTGCTGGCGAAACCCGCAGGAATGAAGCCGCGCGACCTCGCCCAGCTCATCGCGGATAGGCTGGCCGCGCACCACGCGGTCGAAACCGCGGTCGTGGCGGGGCCCGGCTTTATCAACCTGAGGCTCGCGCGCGGCTTTTGGCTCAACCGCCTGCGCGATATCCTGGAAGCTGGAACAGCCTACGGGGATTCCGATATCGGCGCGGGGCGGAGGATCAACGTCGAATACGTCT
This sequence comes from Alphaproteobacteria bacterium, assembly GCA_050485485.1. Classification (GTDB taxonomy): domain Bacteria; phylum Pseudomonadota; class Alphaproteobacteria; order SMXQ01; family SMXQ01; genus WHSO01. Next base: position 72,348 of record JBJHBM010000005.1, read on the forward strand.
CGGCCAATCCGACCGGGCCGATGCACGTCGGTCATGCCCGCGGTGCCGTGGTAGGCGATGTGCTCGCGTCCCTGCTCGCCAAGGCGGGTTTCGATGTCACCCGCGAGTACTACATCAACGATGCCGGCGCCCAGGTGGACGTGTTGGCGCGCTCGACTCATTTGCGCTACCGCGAGGCTCTCGGTCAGGACATCGGGGCGATCCCGGAAGGCCTCTACCCAGGCGAATACCTGAAGGATGTCGGCCATGCGCTCGCCGCCCGCGACGGCACGAAATGGCTGGGCGAACCCGAGGAAGCGTGGCTCGCGCCGGTACGCGACTTCGCCATTGACGCGATGATGGAAATGATTCGATCGGACCTCGCCGCGCTCGGGGTCGCGCATGACGTGTTTTCTTCCGAGCGTGCCTTGGTGGAGGCCGGACGGGTGGGAGAAGCCTTCGACCGGCTCGATCGGGCAGACTTGATTTACACCGGCGTGCTCGAGCCCCCCAAGGGCATGAAGCCGGAGGATTGGGAGCCGCGTCCGCAGACCCTGTTCCGTTCCACCGACTTCGGCGACGATGTCGACCGGCCGCTCAAGAAGTCCGATGGAGGTTGGACCTACTTCGCCTCCGATATCGCCTATCACCTCGACAAGTACCGACGGGGCTTCGAGACCATGATCGACGTCTGGGGCGCCGATCACGGCGGCTACGTCAAGCGCGTGGCGGCGGCGGTCAAGGCGCTCACCGACGGCAAGGGGGTGCTCGATGTCAAGCTTTGCCAGCTCGTCTCGCTGCTCGACGGCGGCGAGCCGGTCAAGATGTCGAAACGCGCGGGTACCTTCGTGACGCTCAACGACGTGGTGGAGGCCGTCGGGAAGGATGTGGTGCGCTTCATCATGCTCACGCGCTCCAACGACGCGGCGCTTGAGTTCGACTTGCGCAAGGTGCTGGAGCAGACCCGGGACAATCCGGTATTCTACGTTCAATATGCCCATGCGCGCGCCTGTTCGGTTTTCCGAAACGCGGCGTCGGAACTGCCCGATATCTCTACCGACACCGCGAGCCTTGCCGCCGCGCCGCTCGATTCCTTGACCGGAGCGGAAGAGATTGATTTGATTCGACTGATGGTGGCTTGGCCGCGCGTGGTGGAAAGCGCGGCGGAAGCGCATGAGCCACATCGTGTCGCCTATTACCTGCAGGAGCTCGCGGCGGCGTTCCACGGTCTCTGGAACAAGGGCAACGCCGATGCCGATGCCCGCTTCCTGGTGGAGGATCGAGCGCGGGCGCGCGATCGTCTCGCGCTGGTTCGGGGTATGCAGGCCGTGATCGCGTCGGGCCTTGACGTGCTCGGCGTCAAACCGGTTGAGGAGATGCGTTGATGACGTCCGATAATGATCCTCGCTTGGCGCCCCGCTTCGGCGGCGCGCGCGCGCCGGAAGTCGATCCCTACGATCGTCCGGCCGCCGACCCGCGCCGCACCGTGCGCAAGCGCCTGCTGGGGGTGGTCGTGGCGCTGGTGGCGTTCGGTGGCTTCGCCGGGATTGCCTGGTACGCTACCAGCCAGGGTCAGAAGGATCAGGGTGCGATCGTGCCGGTCATCACTGCCGACAACGAGCCCATCAAGGAACGCCCGCTGGAGCCGGGCGGCCTCGACGTACCGCACCGTGACATGCAGGTCTTCAGCCGCATCGCGCCGTCGGGGCAGCCTCAGCGGGTGGAGCAGTTGTTGCCTCCGCCCGAGGCGCCGGTCGCACGACCGGTGCCGGAACCTGCCCAGGTTGTGCCGGAGCCTCCACAGATCGGCGAGCGCGGCGCGACACCGGCGCCGCCGCGCGAGGTGACCGCCGTTCCACCTCCGCCGCCCGCGTCGCCGGTGGTCCCGGCGCAATCCGCTCCAAGCCTCGCGGCTGAGGGGCCCAAGCCGGCGCCTCAGCCAGCGGCACCGGCGGCCCAGCAGACTGCCGCGCTGCCGACTGCGGCTTGGCGCGTCCAGCTTGGCGCGACCCAGGACGAGGCGCGGGCGCGCAGCGCACTCGCCCAGATCGTCAAGACGAACGACGACCTCCTGGGGAACCAGCCGAACGGCGTGGAACGCGCCGATCTCGGCGCCAAGGGGATATTCTGGCGCATGCGGGCGGGGGCCTTTGCCGACCGCGCCGGTGCCGACGACCTGTGCAAGAAGCTCGCCGCCCGCAAGGTGAGCTGCACGGTCGTCAGGCCCTGACGCTTTCCGCGTGGCACGATGGCGCCGGCGCCCAAGGCCCTGATTCTCGGTGTCGGAGGCCTGCGTCTCGATGTCGCGGAACGCGCCTTCTTCCATGAGGCGGATCCGCTCGGCTTCATCCTGTTCGCGCGCAATGTGGAAGGCCCGGAGCAGGTCCGAACGCTCGTCGCTGATCTGCGCGATACCGTGGGCCGGGCAGGCGCGCCGGTGCTGGTCGACCAGGAAGGGGGCAGGGTGGCGCGTTTGAAGCCCCCTCATTGGCGGGCAGCGCCTTCCGCCGCTGTTTTCGGGCGGCTCGCCCGGACCGACCGCGAGGCGGCCTGCCGGGCCACGTACCTCAACGCACGGCTGATCGGTGCCGAGCTGGCCGCGCTCGGCATCACGGTGGACTGCGCTCCGGTCCTTGACGTGCCGACGTCTGTTGCCGATCCCGTGATCGGTGACCGTGCTTTCGCTGGCGAGCCGGAGCCGGTAGCGCTGCTGGGCGCGGCGTTCTGCGATGGTCTTATCGATTCCGGCGTGCTGCCGGTGATCAAGCACATCCCGGGGCATGGCCGCGCCGAGGTAGACAGCCACAAGAGGCTCCCGCGCATCGATGCGAAGCGCACGGAGCTGGCCTCGCGCGATTTCGCCCCGTTTCGCGCGCTCGCTGCTCGTGCGGCACCCGAGCCCTGGGCCATGACCGCCCACGTGGTTTACGAGGCCTATGACGAGGCGGCCCCGGCCACGCTTTCGCCCGCGGTGCTGTCGGATGTGGTGCGGGGCGAGATTGGTTTCGACGGTATCATCATTTCCGATGATCTTTCCATGGGAGCCCTGAGCGGCGTCTACGGAGACCGCACCCAGGGCGCGCTTGCGGCAGGCTGCGATATTGCGCTCCATTGCAACGGCGACATGACGGAGATGGCGGCGGTAGCGGCCGCGGCCGGTCCCGTCGGCGGCGTCACGGCGGCCCGCCTTGCGCGGTCCATCGAGGCTCTCGACATGCCCGCTCCGTTCGATGCCGCCGCGGCGCGGGCCGAGCTCGAGAGGTTGCTGGCGCCACTAGCGGGCAACGCGGCGTGATGGTCGACGTCGGCGCGATCCTGGCAGCCGCCTCGGTCTGGGTGATTCCCGTTGTCCTGGCGATCACGCTGCACGAGGCCGCTCACGGTTTCGCTGCGCTGCGCTTTGGCGACGATACCGCCTTGCGGGCCGGCCGGGTGACCCTCAACCCGTTTCGCCACGTCGATCCGCTCGGCACCATCATTATCCCGGCGCTGCTGCTGATCGCGCGTTCGCCATTCCTGTTCGGCTATGCCAAGCCCGTACCCGTGGACTTCATGCGGCTCAACAATCCGCGCCGCGATATGGTCTGGGTGGCGTTGGCCGGACCGGGCACCAATATCGTGCTTGCGGTGCTGTCCGCGCTGCTGCTCCATGCGGCCCAGTATGCGCCGGGCTGGGCCGCGCCCTGGCTTATCGAGAACCTTAAGAATTCAGTCGTTATCAATGCATTATTGGCGGTTTTTAACATGCTGCCTTTGCCGCCTCTGGACGGCGGAAGGGTGGCGGTCGGGTTGCTGCCGAATGCGCTCGCCTATCCGCTCGCCCGACTCGAAAGGTTCGGGCTTGCAATCCTGATCGGGGCGCTGTTCCTATTCCCGTTCCTCGGCGCCCAGATCGGGCTCGATCTCAACGTCTTCCGCTGGTTGGTGGGAATACCGACCGGATTCCTGATCGATCTGATCGCCACCATCACCGGACACGGCTAAGATGCGGACATGAGCGATATCGGCCCCCGCCAGGACGGCTATTCGGAAGGCCCTGAACCCGCTGCCGTGGCGGGGATCGAAGGGCAGCTCGTGCTCGACCTCGAAGGCTTCGAGGGACCGATCGACCTTCTGCTCATGCTGGCGCGCGACCAGAAGGTGGACCTCGCCAAAATATCGATCCTCGCGCTCGCAGAGCAGTATCTGGCCTTCATTGCCGCCGCCCAGCGCATCAGCCTCGAGATCGCGGCCGACTACCTCGTGATGGCGGCATGGCTCGCCTACCTGAAGTCCCGCCTGCTGTTGCCCGAGGACGAGGGAAGCGAGGAGCAGCCCTCCGGCGCCCAGATGGCGGAGGCGCTCGCGTTCCAGCTGCGCCGGCTCGAATCGATGCAGGACGCGGGACAGCGACTTTTCGCGCGCCCGCTGCTGGGCCGCGACGTATTCGCGCGCGGCGCACCGGAAGGCGTCGAGATCGTAAAGGAGGCGGTGTTCGAGCCGACCCTTTACGAGCTGCTCAAGGCCTATGGCCAGATCCAGTCGCGCGGCGCCGACACCACCCTGCACATCGCCGCCCAGGAGCTCTATTCTGTGGAGCAGGCCGTCGAGCGCCTGCGCCGCCTGCTCGGCAGCGTCCCGGACTGGCAGAGCCTCGTGAGCTTCTTGCCGGACGACCTCAAGGGCGGCATCGTGCGGCGCTCGGCGCTGGCCTCCACCTTCGTCGCGACGCTGGAACTGGTGCGCCAGGGGCAAGCCGAGGTGCGCCAGGACGGCGCGTTCCATCCCATCTACGTGCGGCCGCGACACGGGCCCGACACGACCACCGAGTAGCAGTTCCATGAGCGACATCGAGCATTCGCAGGATTCCGAACCCGCCGCCGCAACGCCGGAAACCGAAGACGCGCCTGCGCCCGAGGCGGCGGATGCCCCGGAAGCGCCGGCCGAGATCGACCCTCAACACCTGCGCCTGCTGGAGGCGATGCTGTTCTCCGCGGCCGAGCCCTTGTCGGAGGCGGCCATCGCCGAACGCATGCCCGACGGCGCGCCGGTTGCGGCCCTGCTGGCCGCGCTTGCCGAGGTCTACAGGGACCGCGGCGTCACCCTCGTGACGGTGGGCGGCTGCTGGCTGTTCCGCACCGCGGAGGACCTGTCGGAGCAGCTGCGCGTGCACATGCAGGTGCCGAAGCGCCTGTCGCGCGCGGCCATGGAGACGCTCGCCATCGTCGCCTATCACCAGCCCGTCACCCGTGCCGAGATCGAGGAAATCCGCGGCGTCGGCCTGTCGAAGGGGACGCTGGACGCGCTGATGGAGCAGGGCTGGATCGGCCCGCGCGGGCGGCGGCGCACCGCCGGGCGGCCGGTGACCTGGGGCACCACCCAGCGCTTCCTCGCCACCTTCGGCCTCGCGGCGATCGGCGACCTGCCCGGGCTCGACGACCTCAAGGCCGCGGGATTGCTGGACAAACGGCCGGCGATCCAGATCACGGACGTCCAGGAAGGGGCCGGGGAGGACGCCGACGAGGCGCCGTTCGACGAGGACGAGCCGCTCGACATGGACCTCCCCGACGAGGACACGGAAGGCCCGCCAGAATCCTCCTCCGATACGGATAAAAACCCTTAAAGGGGGCCTCCGCGACACCGGGCCGCGCCCCGTTCCTGCCGCTTATTTTCCCATATAAAAACTATGGAAATGTGCTAGCGTCACGACGCCCGCCAGAGCGAAAATGCGAGGCGTTCGCAAAATAAGACTTGGCTGCAGGCCATGCGTGGGGTAGAAGAACCGACATCGCAAGTGCAAAGCATTCGCATTTGTGCGTCGCAACCGTCCCGCCGCAACCACCAGCAGGCCAGGCCCAAGGAGTTCCACATGTCCGCCCGCCCGTCCCCGAGAAACCGCTCCGTCACCGTCGCGACCCTCGTCGCGGCCCTGTTCGCCGGCATCGGCGCCGCGTCCGCCGCGGGCGAGGTCAACGTCTATTCGTCGCGCCACTACAACGCGGACAAGCTGATCTACGGCGCCTTCGAGAAGGCGACCGGCATCCGGGTCAACGTCGTGGAGGGCCAGGTCAACGCGCTGTTCGAGCGCCTCAGGCGCGAGGGCCGCAACTCGCCCGCCGACGTGCTGATCACCGTGGACGCGGGCAACCTCGGCCGCGCCCAGCTCGAGGGCCTGTTCCAGCCGATGAAGTCCGGGATCGTCGAGAGCGTGGTGCCCGATCACCTGCGCGAGCCCGACGGGCTGTGGACCGCGCTGTCGATGCGCGCGCGCGTGCTCATGTACCACAAGGACCGGGTCGACCCGTCCGAGCTCTCGACCTATGAGGCGCTGGTCGATCCGAAGTGGAAGGGCAGGATTCTGGTGCGCTCCTCGGGCAACATCTACAACCAGTCGATGATGGCCGCGATGATCGAGATCCACGGCCGCGACAAGGCGCTCGGCTGGGCGCGCGGACTGGTCGCCAACTTCGCCCAGCAGCCCAAGGGCGGCGACCGCGACCAGATCAAGGCGGTCGGCGCGGGCCTCGGCGACGTCGCCATCTCGAACACCTACTACCTCGGCCTGCTGTCGGCCTCCGACGCCGCCGCCGACAAGGCGCTGGTCTCCAAGATCGGCGTGTTCTTCCCGGACCAGGACGGCCGCGGCACCCACGTCAACGTCTCGGGCGCCGGCATCGCGCGCCACGCGCCCAACCCCGCGAATGCCGTCAAGCTGATCGAGTTCCTGCTCAGCAAGGAGATCCAGGAGCTGGTGGCGAACGAAAACTTCGAGTATCCGGTCCGCGGCGACGTCGCGCCGCCGCCGGTGGTCGCGGCCTGGGGCCCGTTCAAGGCCGACCGGATCAACGTCACGGTCCTCGGCAAGAACAACGCCGAGGCGGTGAAGGTGATGGACCAGGCGGGCTGGCGCTGAGGCGCCCGCCCGTTCGGGTCGCAGGGGAGAAAACGGGAGTGGCGCGCTGACGACACAGACGTTCCTGCCGCAGGATCCGTTGGCCGCTGCGCCGCGCGCCCCCAGGCGCGTGGCGCGCGCCGATTCGTGGTCGCTGTTCACCGTCGTGATCGCCGCGCTGGTCTGCGTGCCGGTGCTGGTGGTGTTCGCGCACGTCTTCGTGCCCTCGGGCGAGATCTGGCGCCACCTGTCGGAAACCGTGCTGCCGCGCTACGTCGCCAACTCGCTGTGGCTGTTGGCCGGCGTAGGGGCGGGCACGCTGGTGATCGGCGTCGGCACCGCCTGGCTCGTGACCATGTGCCGGTTCCCCGGCCGTGCCGTGTTCGAGTGGGCGCTGCTGCTGCCGATGGCGATGCCGGCCTACGTCATCGCCTACACCTACACCGGCCTGCTCGACTTCGCGGGGCCGGTGCAGGACGCCCTGCGCGCGGCCACCGGCTGGAGCAGGGGCGACTACTGGTTCCCGGAGATCCGCAGCCTGCCCGGCGCCATCGCCATGCTGACGCTGGTGCTCTACCCTTACGTCTATCTGCTGTCGCGCGCCGCCTTCCTCGAGCAGTCGGTGTGCGTGCTGGAAGTGTCGCGCACGCTGGGGCGCACGCCGACCCAGGCCTTCGGCTCGGTGGCGCTGCCGCTGGCGCGGCCCGCCATCGCCACCGGCGTCGCGCTCGCGCTGATGGAGGCGCTCAACGACTTCGGCACGGTCCAGTATTTCGCGGTGGACACGTTCACGACCGGCATCTTCCGCACCTGGTACGGGCTCGGCGAGCGTGCGGCGGCGGCGCAACTGGCCGCGGTCCTGATGCTTTTCATCTTCGCCCTGGTGCTGCTGGAGCGCCTGTCGCGCGGCAAGGGCCGCGTCCACCACACCAGCCAGCGCTACCGCGCCCTGCCGCGCTTCCCGATGACGCCCGCCCGGCGCGCGCTCGCCTCCGCGGCCTGCGCCGCGCCGGTGGTGCTCGGCTTCCTGCTGCCGGCCGGCACGCTCGCGGCGTGGGCGGTCGAGAACTTCGCGCTCGCGGTGGACGACCGCTTCTTCTCGATTGCGCTCAACAGCTTCATCCTCTCGGCGACGGCGGCGGCGCTCGCGGTCGCGATCGCGGTGGTGATGGCCTACGGGCTGCGGCTGCGCGCCAACCCGCTGATGGCGGCGGCAGCGCGCATCGCCGGCATGGGCTACGCGGTGCCGGGCGCGGTGCTGGCGGTCGGCGTGCTGATCCCGTTCGCCTGGCTCGACAACGTGATCAACGACGGCTCGCGGGCGCTGTTCGGGGTCGAGCCGGGGCTGATCCTGTCCGGCACCATCGTCGCCGTGACCTTCGCCTGCGTGGTGCGCTTCCTCGCCATCTCCTTCAACACGGTCGAGGCCTCCCTGGGCAAGATCACGCCCCACATGGACGATGCGGCGCGCACCCTCGGCGCGCGCCCGGGCCAGGCGCTGGCCCGCGTCCACCTGCCGATCATGGGCGGCAGCCTGCTGACCGCGGCCCTGCTCGTGTTCGTGGACGTGATGAAGGAACTGCCCGCGACCCTGATCCTGCGGCCGTTCAATTTTGACACGCTTGCGATTCGGACGTATCAGTTGGCTTCCGACGAGCGGCTGGCGGAAGCGTCCGGTCCCGCGCTCGCCATCGTGCTCGTCGGGATCGTCCCGGTCATTCTGCTCAGCGTCGCCATCGCGCGCTCGCGTCCGGGAAGCGCGTACCAGCAGGGCCAGCAGGGAGAGTAGGGCGCCGTGAACGGCACCGGCACCGCCAGCGTGCTCGCCTTCGAGCATGTCCACCACGCCTATCCGGGCGGGGAGGGGGTGCTGCACGACGTCACCCTCACCATCGAGCCGGGCGAGATCTTCTGCCTGCTCGGCCCCTCGGGCTGCGGCAAGACCACCAGCCTGCGTCTCGCCGCCGGTCTCGAGGAATGCCAGCGGGGCCGCATCCTGATCAACGGCGCCGTGGTGTCCGACGGCCGCATCCACGTCCCGCCCGAGCGGCGCGGCGTCGGGCTCGTGTTCCAGGATACGGCGCTGTTCCCGCACCTCACGGTCCACGACAACGTCGGCTTCGGGCTGCGCCGCCTGCCGGAGGCCCAGCGCCGCGCCCGCGTGGCGGCGCTGCTGGAGCAGGTCGGCATGACCGCTTTCGCGGAAGCCTTTCCCCACGTCCTCTCGGGCGGGCAGCAGCAGCGCATCGCGCTGGTCCGCGCGCTCGCGCCCGAGCCCCGGCTGGTGCTGCTCGACGAGCCGTTCTCGGGCCTCGACGCCCAGCTCCGCTCCCAGGTGCGCGAGGAGACGCTCGCGCTGCTGCGCCACCACGGCGCGACCGCCCTGATCGTGACCCACGATCCGGAGGAGGCGATGTACGTCGCCGACCGCATCGCCGTGATGAACGCGGGCCGCGTCGAGCAGGTGGGCCGCCCCGACGAGCTCTACTGCCATCCGGTGAGCCCGTTCGTGACGCGCTTCTTCTCCTCCACCAACCGTTTCGCGACAACGGTTGCGGATGGGCGCATCGCCACCCCTTTCGGGCCGATCCCGGCGCCGGAGGGCTGCGCCGAGGGCGCCCGCGTCGAGGTCCTGATCCGGCCCGAGGCCCTGCGCATCGGCCCCGCCGGAAGCGCCGCGCATCCGGGCGGCATCGGCTCGGTGGAGGCGCGCGTGGTCAACGTCAGGATGCTGCGCCGCGCGGTGTTCATGAACCTCTGCATGGGGGACTTCGGGGGCGACCACATCCATTTCCACGCCCGCCATCCCGGCCACCGGATGCCGGAGGAGGGCAGCCGCGTGACGGTCACCCTCGACCCCGAGCAGACCTTCGTCTTTCCCGACCGCGGGACGGCCCAGGGCAATCCGTAACCGGCCGCGAGCGGAGGACGCGCTGTATCGTCACCCTCGGCGAAGGCCGAGGGTCCACGAGTTTTTCCGTCTCCTATGGCCGGGAAACCAAAGAGAACGCGTGGATGCCCGCGCCATGAAGCTCGTCCTCGGGCCGGCCTCCGGCCGGACCCGTGGGCGCGGGCTTGACGATGGAACGCGGCGCCGAGGCCACCCGGGCGGTTTGCTCCGCCCGGCGGTTTCTGCCATTATCGCGGCATTCGCGGCCCGGCGGCCGGTTCCGGGGCCGGTTCCGCCATTCCTGAAGGATTTCGGATATGAGTATCGGCGTCTGGCAGGTCATTCTGATCCTCGTGATCGTCCTCATCATCTTCGGGGCGGGCAAGCTGCCGCGCGTGATGGGCGACCTCGCCAAGGGGATCAAGAACTTCAAGGCGGGCATGGCCGAGCCGGGCAAGGACGAGCCCGATCCCGCGGCCAGGGACGCCAGGACCATCGAGGGCGAGGCGGGCCCCGTGTCGTCCCCGGGCCCTCAGAACGACCAGGCCGGCAACCAGGCCGGCAATCAGGAAAGCAGGAAGAGCTGAGCCGCCCGGTTCCGGCCTCCGCTCCCTATAACCCGCGCACGGCGCCCGCCCGCGGGCCCGCAACCGGATAGGCGTCATGTTCGACATCGGCTGGACCGAAATGCTGATGATCATCGTGGTGATGATCATCGTCATCGGCCCCAAGGACCTGCCGCGCGCGATGCGCGCCACCGGCCAGTTCATCGGCCGGATGCGCGCCTACGCCCGCTACTTCCAGCAGAGCATCGAGCAGATGGCCGAGGAAAGCGGCATCGAGGACGCGCGCCGGGAGCTGGAAAAGGCGACCCGCGTGGACGTGAACAAGACCATCGAGCGCACCATCGACCCCAAGGGCGAGCTGCGCGAGGGGCTCACCCTCGAGCCGCCGGCGGAGGCGCCCGATGCGCCGCGCGACGGCGGGCCGGGGACGGGCAAGCCCCCGGAGGCGGCCCCTGGCGCGGCCCCTGACGCGGCCCCCGACGCAGGTGCGGAGCGCAAGCCGTGACCGACCCGCGTTCCGACACGCCCGGGCGCGACCCGTTCGACGAGGAGGGGCCCGACATCCACGACGACGGCCTTTCCAGCGTCAAGATGCCGCTGATGGAGCACCTGATCGAGCTGCGCAACCGGCTCGTGTACTCGGTCGGCGCGCTGCTGGTGGGGTTCCTGGTGTGCTTCTACTTCGCGGAGGAGATATTCCAGTTCCTGGTGCGTCCGCTCGCGGACATCTACCAGGGGCAGGCGGGCCGCCGCATGATCTTCACCGGCCTGACCGAGACCTTCTTCACCTACATGAAGGTGGCGTTCTGGGCGGGGGCGTTCCTGACCTTCCCGATCGTCGCCTCGCAGGTGTGGATGTTCGTGGCGCCCGGCCTCTACAGGAACGAGAAGCGCGCCTTCCTGCCGTTCCTGGCGGCGACGCCGGTCCTGTTCTTCGCCGGCGGCGCGCTGGTCTACTACTTCATCTTCCCGCTCGCCTGGCAGTTCTTCCTGTCGTTCGAGACGACGGGCGGCAACGGCCTGATGCCGATCGAGCTGGAGGCGCGCGTCGGCGAATACCTCGATCTCGTGATGAAGCTGATCTTCGCTTTCGGCCTGTGCTTCCAGCTCCCGGTCGCGCTTACCCTGATGGGCCGTGTCGGGCTGGTCACCTCCAAGGGGCTCGCGGCCAAGCGCAAGTACGCCATCGTCGGCGTGTTCGTGGTGGCGGCGATCCTCACGCCTCCCGACATCATCAGCCAGATCGGCCTCGGCGTTCCCGTGATCCTGCTCTACGAAATCTCGATCATCGCCGTCCGCATCGTGGAGCGGCGGGTCGCCCGGGACGCCGCCCGGGACGCCACCGGAGGCACCGGGTGAGCGTACTTATTTCGCCAGACAATTAAGATTATCCGCACGATCACTTCGCGGAACAAAACACCTAGTAAGGTTCTTGATTGTTGCCTTCGTTATCGTCCCGAACCTCATCAATGAAAGCCAAATCGACCTGGGCAATCTCATTGATGCTCATCACGTTCTCGATGCCGACTCCCAACTCCTTTGCCGCTTGTGTTTTTCCTAATATGAATGCCGTTCTTATGACAGCGCACGCCTCTTTTATTTGCTGAACCCTGTTCATTGTTTTACTCCTCATGATTCGTTCTATTAAAACAATTTATAAGAAAATAATGTGTAATAATAGTGTTATGTATTGAAATAATAATGAAATTTTTTGTAATTTTCGTTGGTGCCGTCGCGCAGACCCTTTGCCACATTTGCGCGGTTACGTGATCCCAGCTTCTGTGCCTGCGTAAACAGCAATATGATCCGGCCGCCTTCGCGGTGGACGGCGCCCGGCCAATTCCCTATGGTGAGCGCCGCTCGCCCCGGAAGCTTCGATGTTCGACATCCGATTCATTCGTGAAAACGCCCAGGCCTTCGATGCCGCGCTCGCGCGCCGCGGGCTCGCGCCGCTGGCCGAATCCCTGATCGCGCTGGACGCGCGCCGGCGCGCGGCGATCACCCGGGCGCAGGAGATCCAGACCCGGCGCAACGCGCTCTCCAGGCAGATCGGCGCGCTCAAGGCCAAGGGCGAGGACGCTTCCGAGGTGCTGGCCCAGGTCGCCCGCGACAAGGACGCGCAGGCCGCCGCCGAGGACGAGGCGCGCGGGCTCGAAGGGGAGCTGGACGCCGCGCTCTCCGTGATCCCGAACCTGCCGGCGGCGGACGTGCCGGACGGCAAGGACGAGACCGCCAACGTCGAGCTGCGCAAATGGGGCACGCCGCCCGCGCTCGACTTCGCGCCCAAGGAGCATTTCGAGCTGGGCGAGGCGCTCGGCCTGATGGATTTCGAGGCGGCGGCGGGCATGTCCGGCGCGCGCTTCGTGCTGCTGTCGGGCGCGCTCGCGCGGCTCGAACGCGCCCTCGGCGCCTTCATGCTCGACCTGCAGACCGGCGCGCACGGCTATACCGAGGTGGCGCCGCCCTACCTCGTGCGCGACAACGCGCTCTACGGCACCGGGCAGCTTCCGAAGTTCAAAGAAGATCTTTTTGTTACCCCGTCGGCACGTGACCCTGAAAAATTTTGGGCCGATTATGACGCCGCACGAGACGAACAGTTTAACGGCTTCAATGAAAAACAAATGAGCTTGGAAGAGAGAAATAGATTGTCTCTTGCACGCCAGAGAGATTGGCATCAGCGTTTCTTTTCAGAAGAATATTCACGCCCACTTTGGCTGATACCGACCGCCGAAGTGCCGCTCACCAACATCGTCGCCGGGCATATCGTGGAAGAGGATTACCTGCCGCGCCGCTATACCGCGCTCACGCCGTGCTTCCGCTCGGAAGCGGGCGCCGCCGGCAAGGACACGCGCGGCATGATCCGCCAGCACCAGTTCCATAAGGTCGAGCTGGTCTCCGTCACCCGGCCTGAGGATTCCGAGGCCGAGCACGAACGCATGACGGCGGCGGCGGAAGAGGTGCTGAAGCGCCTCGATCTGCCCTACCGCGTGGTGGCGCTGTGCACCGGGGACATGGGATTCTCGGCCCGCAAGACCTACGACATCGAGGTGTGGCTGCCGGGCCAGGGCGCCTACCGGGAAATCTCGTCCTGCTCCAACTGCGGCGACTTCCAGGCGCGCCGCATGAAGGCGCGCTACCGCCCGAAGGGGGAGGAGAAGGGCACCCGCTTCGTCCATACCCTCAACGGCTCCGGCCTCGCGGTCGGGCGCACGCTGATCGCGGTGATGGAGAACCATCAGACCGCCGAGGGCCGCATCCGCGTCCCCGACGCGCTTCGTCCCTACATGGGCGGGCTCGCCGAGATCGGTCCCGCCTGAGGAGCCCGCTCCATGGCGCGCACCCTCGATCTCGCCCGCGCCCGCATCCTCGTCACCAACGACGACGGCATCGGCGCCCAGGGGCTGCGCGTGCTCGCGCGCGTCGCGCGTTCCCTCTGCAAGGACGTGTGGGTGGTGGCGCCCGAGGCGGAGCAGTCCGCCGCCAGCCATTCGCTCACGGTGCGCACGCCGCTCCGGGTGCGCAAGCTCGGCCCGCGCCGCTTCGCCGTCAACGGCACGCCCACCGACTGCGTGCTGGTCGCGGTCGGGCAGGTGCTGGCCGACCGCCAGCCCGACCTGGTGCTGTCGGGCATCAACCACGGCGGCAACCTGGCCGAGGACATCAGCCATTCGGGCACGGTTTCGGCCGCGCGCCAGGCGGCGACCATGGGCATCCGCGGAATCGCCTTCAGCCAGGTGACGCGCCCCGACCGTCCCATCAAATGGGCCACCGCCGAGCATTTCGCCCCCGGCATCGTGCGCCGCCTCGCCGCCGTGCCGTGGCCGGCGGACGTGCTGGTGAACGTCAACTTCCCGGACCGGGTGCAGGGCGCGGTCACCGGCATCGAGGTGACGAGCCAGGGGCGGCGCTTCCAGCGCGAGCAGGTCACCGAGGCGTTCGACCCGTTCGGACAGCCCTACTACTGGATCGGTAGCCCGCGCCGCGAGAAGCCGGGGAAGGGGCAGAGCGACATCGGCGCGGCGCTCAGGGGCGCGGTCTCGGTCACGCCGCTCAAGCTCGACCTCACCGACCGGGCGGCGCTGCGCCGGCTCGCGGCGGCCTTCCCGTGAGGAATCCTCGGACATGAACACCGAGCCGCGCCAGATCCGCCTGATCATGGAATTGCGCGCCGAGGGCGTCACCGACGCCGCCGTGCTCGGCGCCATCGAGCGCACGCCCCGCGAGGAGTTCGTGCCGTCCCAGTTCCGCGACCGCGCCTACGAGAACACGGCGCTGCCGATCGGCGAGGGGCAGACCATCAGCCAGCCCCTGATCGTCGGCCTGATGACCCAGGCGCTCGCTCTCGGCCCGCGCATGAAGGTGCTGGAGATCGGGACCGGCTGCGGCTACCAGGCCGCGGTCCTGTCGAAGCTGTGCCGGCGGGTCTATTCCGTCGAGCGCCACAGGTCGCTGCTGGCCGGGACCGTGAAGCGGCTGGAGCGGCTCGGCTACCACAACATCACCGCCATCTGCGGGGACGGCATGAAGGGCTGGCCCGAGCAGGCGCCGTTCGACCGCATCATCGTGACCGCCGCCGCGCGCGGCGACGTGCCCGAGGCCTTCGTCGAGCAGCTTGCGCCGGGCGGCATCCTCGTCATGCCGCTCGGCACCGGCTCGAGCGACCAGCACATCTGGCGCATCCGCAAGCGCGAGGACGGCACCGTCGAGCGCGAGAAGCTGTGGGCGGTGCGCTTCGTGCCGCTGATCGGCGGGCGCGCGGAGAACGGCGCGGCGTGAGGCGGCGGCGCGGGCCGCGCCATTTCGTTGAGCGGGGCCGCGTATTCCCGTAATGTCCGCCTCATGTCAGGGGATCGCGCGTACCGGCACGGCCTGCACGTGGCTCTCGTCGCGCTGGCCTGCGCGGCCGTGGTGGCGAGCGCGGGCTGCGCGCGGCGCGGCCCCCCGGCGCCCCTCGACGACCGCACCGGCGTCTACTACGCCGCGCCCGCGCGTCCCAAGGCGGCCCACACGACGACCCAGGCGGTGCCCCCGCCGCGGGCCCCCGCCGTCGAGCGCGCGCCGCTCGCAGCGTCCCCCGACTCCGCACCCGTTGAATCCGCACAGGCACCTCTGCCGGCGACGGGCAGCATCGCCACCAGCCGCGGCGGCACGGTCCGGGTGCGCGCGGGCGACACGCTGTTCGCCGTCGCGCGCCGCGAGAACGTCCCGGTCCGGGCCCTGATCGACGCCAATTCCCTGGCGCCGCCCTACCGCCTGCTGGAAGGGCAGACGCTCCGGGTGCCGGGGGTGCGGGTCTATACGGTCGCGGCCGGCGACACGGTGTACGGCATCGCGCGGCGCTTCGACGTGGGCATCCACGACCTGATCCGCCAGAACGGCCTCGCCGCGCCCGATTTCGCGCTCTACGTCGGCCAGAGCCTGGTGCTGCCCGGCGAGCCGGCGGCCGCCACGACGGCGGCGGCGCCATCCGTTTCGGCGTCCCCTCCGTCCTCCTCCCAGACGGCCCCATCCACTCAGACTGCCATCGTGCGGCCGCCCGCCGCGCCCGCCGGCGATCCCAACGCCACGCCGCCGCCGCGCGGCGGGCAGACGTTCCTGTGGCCGCTGCGTGGCAAGGTGATCTCCACCTACGGCGCGAAGGGCGGCGGGCTCTACAACGACGGCGTCAACATCGCCGCGCCGGAAGGCACCATCGTGCGCGCCGCCGAGAACGGCGTGGTGGCCTATGCCGGAAACGAGCTGCGCGGCTACGGCAACCTGCTGCTGGTGCGCCATGCCGACGGCTGGATCACGGCCTACGCCCACAACAGCGAGCTGCTGGTGAGCCGCGGCCAGGTGGTGCGGCGCGGCCAGCCGATCGCGCGGGTCGGCAGCACCGGGGCGGTGGCGACGCCGCAGCTCCACTTCGAGATCCGGCGCGGGCGCAAGGCGGTGGACCCGCGCCCGCATCTGGGGTGAGGGGCAGGGGGCGCGGTTCAGGACAGCTTTTGGCCGAGCCGGCCGGCGAGGTCCTGGATGTATTGCCAGGCGACGCGGCCCGAGCGCGCGCCGCGCGTCACCGACCACTCATTGGCGCCCGCCAGCAGCGCCTCGCGCCCGATCTCGAGGCCGAAATGGCGCGCGTAGCCTTCCACGATGGCGAAGTAGGTGTCCTGGTCGCAGACGTGGAAGCCGAGCCACAGGCCGAAGCGGTCGGAGAGCGAGACCTTCTCCTCGACCGCCTCCGCCGGGTTGATCGCGGTCGAGCGCTCGTTCTCGATCATGTCGCGCGGCATCAGGTGGCGGCGGTTGGAGGTGGCGTAGAAGAGCACGTTGTCGGGGCGCCCCTCGATCCCGCCCTCCAGCAGCGCCTTGAGCGACTTGAAGGTGGCGTCCTGGCCGTCGAAGGAGAGGTCGTCGCAGAACAGCACCACCCGGCGCGCCGCGCGGCGCAGCCCGGCGAGCAGGGCGGGCAGCGCGGCGATGTCCTCGCGGTGGATCTCCACCAGCGCGAGGCGCCCCGCCTGGTTGCGGCGCCCGAGGCGGGCGTTGACGGCGGCGTGGACGGCCTTCACCAGGGACGACTTGCCCATGCCGCGCGCGCCCCACAGGAGCGCGTTGTTGGCGGGCAGGCCGCGCGCGAAGCGCAGCGTGTTGCCGAGCAGGATGTCGCGCTGCTGGTCCACGCCCCGCAGCAGGGCGAGGTCCACCCGGTTGACGCGCGCGACCGGGGCGAGCGTGCCGGCGTCGGCGTTCCAGACGAAGGCGTCGGCGCCGGCGAGGGAGAAATCCTCGGCCGGGCGCCCCGCCGCGCGGTCGAGGGCGTCGGCGATGCGGCCGAGCAGGGCCTTGAGTTCCTTGTCGCTCATGCGGTGCGGTTCCCGGGGACGGACGGGACCGCAGGATGACCCGTCTTTGCCGTCCGATCAAGGACTTGACGGCCGCATCCGCCCGTGGCGGGGAAGGCCAGGATTGGTTTGCAAGCGCGCGCGGTATGGCTATATTCCGCCTAACCTTTCGGCGACCCCGGGCCAACCGCGGGCCCGCCGTCCCCCAAGCCGGCCGCGCGCGTCCGGCCCACCTAACCGGGAGACCAACCGCATGCTGATTTCGCCCGCCTATGCCCAGACCGCCGACGGCGGCTTATTCGGGGGCGGCCTGATGTCGCTCCTGCCGCTGATCCTGATCTTCGTGGTGTTCTATTTCCTGCTGATCCGTCCCCAGCAGAAGAAGGTCAGGGAGCACCGCGAGATGGTGACCAGCCTGCGGCGCGGCGACAAGGTCGTGACCTCGGGCGGCATCATCGGCCAGATCACCAAGGTCATGAGCGAGAACGAGCTGCAGCTCGAGATCGCCGACGGCGTGCGGGTGCGCTGTGCCCGCAGCATGGTGGCGAGCCTCTATGCCCGCGCCGACGAGGACGACGACGATGACGAGCCCGAGACCGGCCGCAAGAAGTCGGCCAACGACAAGTAGCTCGGCTGTAAACGGTTAAACGGACCTCGGCAGGCCCAAATGTTCCGCTTCGCGACCTGGAAGATCGTCGTCATCGCCGTGGTGTGCCTCGGCGGGCTCCTGTTCGCGATGCCCAACGTGCTGACCCAGTCCCAGCGCGACGCCCTGCCGAGGTTCGTACCGAACCAGGCCATGAACCTGGGCCTCGACCTGCGCGGCGGCTCGCACCTGCTGCTGGAGGTGGACGTCCGCAGCGTGTTCCGCGAGCAGCTCAACAACCTCGTGCAGTCGATGCGCAACGATCTGCGCAACGCGCGCATTCCCTACCGCGACATCGGCAGCACCGCGGCCGCCGCCACCGTCACCATCATAGATCCCCAGGACAACCTGGAGCGGGCGCGGCGCATCCTGCGCGACCTCGAGCAGGGGCTCGAGGTGGTGGACCAGGGCGAGGGTCGGCTGCTGGTGCGCTACACCGACGCGGCGCAGCGCGAGCGCGCCGACCAGGCCCTGGCCCAGTCCATCGAGATCGTGCGCCGCCGCGTGGACGAGTTCGGCACCGCCGAGCCCACCATCCAGCGCCAGGGCGACGACCGCATCCTGGTGCAGCTTCCCGGCGTGGACGACCCCGAGCGCGTCAAGCAGCTGATCGGGCGCACCGCGCGCATGAGCTTCCACCTGGTGGACGACCGCTACCCGCCCGGCAGCCAGATGCCCAGCGCGGCGCCGCCGGGCAGCATGTTCGCGGTCCTCCAGGACGAGCGCACCACGGGCGGCCAGCCCGTCACCTACGTCCTGCAGCGGCGCGTGCTGGTGTCGGGCGACATGCTGGTCGACGCCCAGCCCACCTACAGCGAAGGTCAGCCGGTGGTGAGCTTCCGCTTCAACTCGCTCGGCGCGCGGCGCTTCGCCCAGGTGACGCAGCAGAACGTGGGCCGGCCGTTCGCCATCGTGCTCGACGACCGCATCATCAGCGCCCCCGTGATCCGCGAGCCGATCCTGGGCGGTTCCGGCATCATCACCGGCGGCTTCACCACGGAGGAGGCGCGCGACCTCGCCGTGCTGCTGCGCGCGGGCGCGCTTCCGGCGCCCATGACGATTCTCGAGGAGCGCACCGTCGGCCCCGACCTCGGCGCCGATTCTGTCGCCGCCGGCGAGATCGCCGTCATGATAGGGGCGGTGCTGGTGCTGCTGTTCATGTTCCTGGTCTATTCGACCTTCGGCCTGTTCGCCAACCTCGCGCTGGTGCTCAACCTCGTGATCCTGGTGGGCGCCATGTCGATCCTGCAGGCGACGCTCACCCTGCCAGGCATCGCCGGGATCATCCTGACGCTGGGCATGGCGGTGGACGCCAACGTGCTGATCTTCGAGCGAATACGAGAGGAGCTGAATTCCGGGCGCACCATGCTGTCGGCGATCGATGCCGGCTACCAGCGCGCCTTCACCACGATTCTCGATGCCAACCTCACCACCCTGATCGCGGCGATCCTGCTGTTCGAATTCGGGTCGGGGCCGGTGCGCGGCTTCGCGGTCACGCTCGCGATCGGGCTGATGACCTCCATGTTCACCGCGATCCTGGTGACGCGCTTCATGATCGCGAGCTACGTCGCGGTCCGGCGCCCCCGGGCGCTGCCGCTCTAGGGCCGGGACGAGGAAAGACAGGAAAATGGCGCTGTTCCCCCTGAGGATGGTCCCGTCCAACACGCGCATCGACTTCGTCGGCGCGCGCTGCTTCTGGTTCGTGTTCACGGCCGCGCTGATCCTGGTTTCGATCGGCTTCATCGCCTTCAAGGGCCTCAACTTCGGGATCGACTTCCGGGGCGGCATCCTGATGGAGATCAAGACCAAGGGCCCGGCCGACCTCGATTCGCTCCGCGGCACCCTCGGCGGCCTCGGCCTCGGCGAGGTGTCGCTGCAGGAGTTCGGCGCCGTGGACGACGTGCTGATCCGCATCCAGCAGCAGCCCGGCGGCGAGCAGGCCCAGCAGGCCGCCGTCGAGCGGGTGCGCGCGGCCCTCGACGACACGGTGGAGAGCTATCGCAGGACCGAATTCGTCGGCCCCAAGGTGGGGCAGGAACTGATCCGCGCCGGCACCCTCGCGATACTGTTCTCGATGCTCGCCATCGGCGCCTACGTCTGGTTCCGGTTCGAGTGGCAGTTCGCGGTGGGCGCGCTGGTGGCGCTGGTCCACGACGTGATCGGCACCATCGGCATGTACGCGATCCTGGGGATGGAGTTCAACCTGGCATCGGTGGCGGCGCTGCTCACCATCGCCGGGTACTCGATCAACGACACCGTCGTGATCTTCGACCGGGTGCGCGAGAACCTGCGCAAGTACAAGACCATGGACATCCGCGACCTGATCAACCTGTCGCTCAACGATACGCTGTCGCGCACCGTGATGACCTCGGTGACGACCCTGCTCGCGATCGGCGCGGTGTTCGTGTTCGGCGGCCCGGTGCTGCGCGGCTTCAGCTTCGCGATGATGTTCGGCGTCATCATCGGCACCTATTCGACCATCTACGTCGCCGCCTCCGTGCTGATCTACCTCCACGTCCGCGAGAGCGTCACCGAGGGCAAGGTCGGCTCCGCCGCCCCGGAGAAGGGCGCCGAGGACTGAGGCGACCGTTTCCCGGCGCACCGGTGCCGGGCAGACGGCGTAGGAGACGCGCCATGCGGCTCGATCGCATTCCCGACAGCGGCCTTCCCCTGATTCAGGGCTACGGCGACAACGGCTTTCGCATCTCCGGCGCGCGCGTCGAGGGCGCCGTGCTGGTGTGTCGCACGGGCGCGGAGACGGTCGGCATCGAGGCTTGCGCCGACATCGCGACCGGCCACGTCGCGCCGCTGACCGAGGCCGGCGGCGAGGAGCGGCCCGAGCTGCTGCTGGTCGGGGCGGGACCGGAGCCCGGCGCGCTGCCCGAGGCGGTGCGGGCCGCCCTGTCGCGGGCCGGAATCGGCGTCGAGGTGATGGGGACCGGGGCCGCGTGCCGCACCTACAACGTTCTGGTCGCGGAAGGGCGGCGGGTCGCCGCGCTGCTGCTGCCGGTTCCCTGATCCCCGAAAGCGAACGGGGCGCCCTGCGGCGCCCCGTCCAAAACGCACGGATAAGCCGACGGCGTCAGGGCACGTAAACGCCCGCCACCATCGAATACAGCATCGGGATCGACAGCATCGTGTTGGTGCGCGAGAACAGCATCGCCCTGCGTGCCGCCTTCGGCTTCTCCTCGGCGGACGCTTCCACGAGGCCGAGCGCCTTCTGCTGGTTCGGCCAGATCACGAACCACACGTTGAAGGCCATGATGAGGCCGAGCCACATGCCGATGCCGATGCTCATGTGGGCGGAAAGGCCGGACGTGAAGCCGAGCGCCAGCGCATCGCCGATGTAGCCCTTCTGCCAAGCCTGGATCAGGCCCCAGACGATGGTCGAGAGCGCGGCCCAGCGGAACCAGAACAGCGCGGTCGGCGCGATCACCTTGCTGACCGCCGGCTTCTGGTCGTCGGGAATCTTCGGCATGCTCGGAATCTGGACGAAATTGAAATACCACAGGAGGCCGATCCACATGACGCCGCTGAGGACGTGGAACCACAGCACCAGATGGATCGTGAAAGGATCGGTCAAAAAGCCCATTGGATGTTTCCCCCTCCGCTAGAACGAATACTTGACGATCAGCGCCATCACGATCGTGAGGGCGATCCCAAGCAGGATCGTGTTCTGCAAGCTCTCAAGAGGATTCTTCATGTTTGCTCCCCCGCTTCGAGACGTTGGTTTAGTATAAACGTGCGTCCGAACCACTATATATAGCAGAACTACTGCATACGCAACGTGCAGCCCTCGGCTCCGCCTTTGGATCAAGCAGCATAAACTCGTCCCCATTCGCCGGCGGCGCGTCCCGAGGCCAAAGCCGCTTCGATCGAGCACGGCAGGCCGGCCATGCACCAGTCGCCGCACGCGGCCGCGTTGCGCGGCAGCGCGGAAGGTCTCGGCCGCGCGCCGCGCCAGGTCGCCTTGCGCTCCTTCACCACGCGGAAGGACGGTAAACCGGCATTTTCGCGTCCGAGCGCGCGGAGAACGTCCTGCCACATCGCGCGCGCGATCTCGGCGCCGTCCCGCGCGACGAGCCCGTCGGCGGCGCTCGTCGTCGCGGTGAGGATACGATCGCGCGCGAACAGCCAGTCCGCCGTGCCGCCCGCGAGCGCCAGCAGGGCCGCGCCGCCCGGCAGGGCGACCTCCGATCCCATGTCGAAATGGACGTTGACGATGGCCGCGGGCACGGGCGTTCCCGCGACCGCCCGCGGCAGCAGCCGCGCCAGCGCGTCGGGCGGCACGGCGAGGATCGCGACGTCCCCGGCGCCAAGGCCGACCGTGCCGTCCGCGAACGAGAGGGCGCGGATGCGTCCTCCCGCGACATCGACGGCGGCGAGGCGCGCGCCCGGGCGGAATGCGACACCGCGCGCGGCGAGCGCCGCCAGCGCCGGCGCCACGAAGGCATCGTCGAGGGAGCGGCGGGCGACCCACGGCACCATCGCGCCGCGTCCCGCCCGCGCGATGCGCGCCGCGACCCCGAGCCTTTCGCGCGAAGGGACGCTCCGCGGTGGCGCGTTGAACACGGCGCGCAGGAACGCCGTGCGCAAGCCGCGGCCAATCCCGATCCTTCCGAGCGCGGCAAGGGCGCTTCCGGCCACCGCCACGCGCGAGCCGGCGCGGCCGTCGAGATCGAGCAGCGGGATCGCATCGGCCGCCGGCGTCACGCGATCGCGCGCACCGATCTCCTCCAGGTAGGCGAAGGCCGAGCGATTGGCGCCGAGGATCACGTGCGCGCCGTTGTCGACCCGCCCGAAACCGCCGCCGTCTCCCGGTGCCTGGAACGAGCGGCAGCGCCCGCCCGCCTGCGGCGCCGCCTCGTGGAGCGTCACCGGCGCGCCCTCCCGGCTTGCGGCGAGTGCCGCCGCGAGGCCGGCGAGGCCGGCGCCGACGACGTGGACCGTCACTCCGTGAGCGCCGCGAGCGTGGCCCGCGCCACCAGCAGGCGCCGGGCCCACGGCGAAGGCGGTGCCGGGCGGGCGGCGGGCCAGGCCGTGCGGCGGCGCAGCGCCGCGATCTCGCGGCGCGTTTCCATCAGCGCGGCGTGGAAGGCGCGGCGCAGCCGGAAGCCGGCCGCGCCCCGGGGCAGGGTGCGCAGAATCAGGGAGCCTTCGCCGAGCAGGGCTTCGGCCTGGTCGAGCGCGCGCCCGATCACGGCCCGCAGCGGTTCCGAGATGCGGGCGAAGCCCAGTTCCGCAATTTCGGCGCGCGCTTCCGCGAACCAGCGCTCGGGCAGATAGACCCGGCCGAGCCACACGTAATGGCTGGGCGCGTTGCGCACCAATGCCACGATCTGGAGCGCGATGCCGAAGGCCTCCGCCCGGCGCGCGGCCTCCGCGTCGGCCCCCAGCAGGCGCAGGCCGAGCACGGCGGCGGGCGCCGCCGCGAACCGCGACCAGGTCAGCAGCTCGGACCAGTCGCGGTAGCGGGTCTTGCGGAGATCCTGGCCCGCCGCCTGGAGAATCTGCCACGGCGCCGCGCCCTCGATCCCGCGCCGCGCGAGCGCCGCCGCCAGGGCTTCCGCGGTCGCGCCCCAGCGCGCGTCGCCTTCCACGTACCCGGCCTGTGCGCCCGCCTCGGCGGCGAACGGGGCGGCGAGGGCGGCGAGCGCCGCTTCCTTGCGCTCGAGCGACAGCGCGGGATGGTCCGCGACGGTGCGCACCACGGCGAGGAAGCGCAGCAGCGGCAGCAGGATCTCGCAGGCGTCCCGCGGCACGAGCCCCCATGCCGTCCAGGCGGTCCACGGCTCCGCCGTCGCGCTTGCGGTGCGGGGCTCTGCGGATGGCGGCGCTGTGGTTGCTGCGGGTTGTGTCATCGGCATGGAAACGAGGTGAATGGCGCGCCCGCCTATGGTGCGGGCGCGGTTGCGATTATATTGGCCGGCGATGGCCCCGAACAGCACCGAAGACCAGATCGCCGGACTCGTGCGTGACCGCGAGCGCGACCGCTGGCTCGCGCTCCAGCTCGCGCCCGCCGAAGCCCGTCCCGCGCTGCTCGCCCTTTATGCCTTTCACGCGGAGATCGCGCGCGTCCGCGACGCCGTCACGGAGCCCATGATCGGCCATGTCCGCCTGCAATGGTGGCGCGAGACGGTCGAAGGCGCGGCGGCCGGCACGCCGCGCCCGCACCCGGTGGCGGAAGCGCTGGTGGCGCCGCTCGCGGCGGGACGCCTCGACGCGAACGAACTGATGGGGCTGGTCGACGCACGCGAGGCCGACCTCGATCCACAGGGCTTCGCCACCGAAGCCGCTTTCCTGGCCTACCTCGACGCGACGGCCGGGGCGCTCGACCGGGCGTCCCTCGGCGTGCTCGGCGTGGCGGCGGCACCCGCGCGGACGGCCTCCGCCCATGCCGCGCGCGCCTACGGCATCGCCGGCCAGCTTCGGGCGGCGGCGGCCAACGCGGCGCGCGGCCGCGTGCTGTCGCCGCGCGACCTGCTGGCGGCCCACGGCGTCACGGCCGCGGCGCTGCTGGCGGGACGGCCCGAACCCGGCCTGCGCGACGTGGCGCGGGCGCTCGCGGCGCAGGCATCGGCGGCATTGGTCGAGGC
>JBJHBM010000006.1:0-89648 GCA_050485485.1 Alphaproteobacteria bacterium
CGGGCCGAACGGCTCCAGGTGCGCCGCCGCCTGGCCGGCGAGCGCGCGGGCCTGGGCGCGCGCCTCCCCGGCGCCGAGCGCCGCGATCAGCGTGGCCTTGCCGCGCGCTGCGTCCTTGCGGGCGGCCTTGCCGAGGGCGGCGGCGTCGCCCTCCGCGTCGAGCAGGTCGTCGGCGATCTGGTAGGCGAGCCCGAGCACGCCCGCGTAGGCCGCGAGCGCCTTGCGCTCGGCCTCGGCGGCGCGCCCCAGGATCGCGCCCGCGTCCACCGCGAAGGCGATCAGGGCGCCGGTCTTGAGCCGCTCCAGGCGCGCGATCTCGCCCGGCGCGAGCGGCTGGTGCTCGGCAGCGAGGTCGATCGCCTGCCCCGCCACCATGCCCTGCGCCCCGGCGGCGCGCGCGAGGCCGGAGACCAGCTCGAGCCGCACCGCGGGGTCGGGATGGGCGGCGGGCGCGGACAGCACCTCGAAGGCGAGGGTGAGCAGCGCGTCGCCCGCGAGCACCGCGGTGGCCTCGCCGAAGGCGACGTGGCACGCGGGCTTGCCGCGCCGCAGCGCGTCGTCGTCCATGCACGGCAGGTCGTCGTGGACCAGGGAATAGCTGTGGACCAGCTCGACCGCGGCGCCGGCCCGCAGCGCGACCGCCTCGGGCACATCGAAGGCCGCGGCCGCGGCCACCGTCAGGAACGGGCGGATGCGCTTGCCCGCGCCGAGCGTGGCATGGCGCATGGCGGCATGGAGCCGGTCCTCGGGCCCGGCTTCTCCGGTCTCCGCGCCCCCGGGCGGGGGCGGCAGCAGGGCCGCCAGCGTCGCCTCGACGGCCTCGGCGATGCGCGCGAGCTCGGCGGCCAGGGGCGGCGACGCGAGGGCGGTCTGTTCGGCCATGGGCGTGTCCGTGGGGCTCAGCCGGCGTCCGCGGGCTCCGTGCCCTCGGGACCATTGGGGCCGAGGGCGATCTTCTCGACCTTGGCGCGGGCCTCGGCCAGCTTCTTCTCGCAATGGGCCTTGAGGCGCGCGCCGCGTTCGTAGGCGGCGATCGAGTCGTCGAGGGGGATGCGGCCGTCCTCGAGGCGGCGCACGATCTCCTCGAGCTCGCCGAGCGCGTCCTCGAAGCTCATCGCCGCGATGTCCCTGTCCGCCGCCGCGGCGCCCGTCCCGCCCTTGGCCATCCGTTCCGTCCCGCTGGTTGGAGTCGCCGGCAGTTTAGGTGCCGCGCCCCGCCAGGGCAAGGCGGGGTAGGACGGCAGTATTTCAGTTTGAATTTTCCCTTGCTACGAAGTTGCTTTGTGAAGTTGCTTTGTAAAGCGATCAACGGCTATCACTAATTCCCTGTGGTAGTAATCCCACCGCGACTTTGGAGTCAGCTTACTTTTTCTTTGTCTAAGTTTGTATTCCCACTTATTCGCGACAAAGTCCAACCGATTATGGGCGTTGTTCAGGTAGTAATTGAAGGTCCACTCCCGAGCTGCGCGATCCTCAGAAAAGTTGACCGCATTCGTGATAATCAACCTGCCAAGGAATGTATTGGCGTCCTTTAACGATTGGCCTCGCATACCGGTTTTGTCTGCCAGGAATACGGCTCTCCAGAGAGAAAACGTGGCAGCAACGAGGGCCTGCGCGGTAAGCGAGTTTTTTCTAGGCTTCAGTTTGTCAGATTGAGCCTGTAGCAACTTATGAAGTCTTAGAGCGATCTTCTGATTGGCGGAGCGATTCCTAACCAACCATGTTAGATGCTCTGGACTCAGATCATCTTTTTTGGTCATGCTGTTTCTTTCGATACGGCCAACGACCGCATGAGCACGGGCCTAAACCTTCTTGCTGAATGCGTTCGTTAGGTGGGTGAAGTGGCGAATGCTCATGCACATAGTGAGATTCTGGCGTTCAACGCAGGACGTGCTGACGTGATTGGAAACAAATTGGCCTAAAACCGTTCCTTACAAACTCCAACACACTTAGGTGGGCTGTAGCTGGTTTCACTTAAGGGTGGGTTCAATAATCGGTGGCTCGCCCATCGTGAGTGAACCCTCTTCAAGATTGCACATTGCCTCTATGAAGCGTGGATTGATTTGGACAGCAGCTTTCAGTCCGTCGGCAGTCATTTTGCCGCTCTCAGACGCCAAACCGAAGGCCCTAGTCAAAAGACGTGGGCCCTCCAAAGGGATAAGTGATGGATCATCCAGCGGCTCCTGTGTTCGCCACTTCCTGAATGAAACCTGCTTGCGCATATTTAAAACTTGGGTTTCATCGAAAATCCCAAGATCGGAACAACGATAAATCATTGCTTGAATTGAAACGCGCCATCGCTGTTTCAATGCAACCTTGAAAGCCGCTCCGATCACACCAGTCGGGCGCTACTCGCCTTTGGAGCTTTTAGGCATGAACTACGAACCGACCATTGACCTTTTCGATGATCTGCACCGCCCTGAAACCTTCTGCACGCATCCGGTTGGCCTCAAGCCTCGCTTCTGCAAGCGTCTTTCTGAGACGATGCACCGGGTGCATCTTCCGACCTCTTACATCATACATAGCCAGATTCCTTTCGCTGCCTCCGCTAAGCATATAGGAACGATACGGCTATGAGTGAGGAGGCGCCAACCCTGTCAAATTTCTGCGTACCATCCCAAGGCATCGTCCCCCTACCCCTCCAGCAGCGCCGCCACGTGGGCGCGGGCGGCGGCGGCGAGGACGTCGAGGTCGTAGCCCCCTTCCAGCAGCGAGACGAGGCGGCCCTGCGCGTGGCGGGCCGCGGCCGCGCACAGCTCCGCCGTGAGCCAGGCGAAGTCGGCGGTCTCCAGCTCCATCGCCGAGAGCGGATCCTTGCGGTGGCCGTCGAAGCCGGCCGAGACCACCACCAGTTCGGGGCGGAAGGCGTCCAGCGCCGGCAGGACGGTGCCGGCCCAGGCGGCGCGGAAGGCGGCCCCCGACGCGCCCGGCGCGAGCGGCACGTTGACGACGGGGCACGGCCCCGCCGCGCTTGAGGTGCCGGTGCCGGGGTAGTTGGGATATTCGTGCGTGGAGCCGTAGAACAATCCCGCCGCGCCCCGGCAGATATCCTCGGTGCCGTTGCCGTGATGGACGTCGAAGTCGAGCACCGCGACGCGCGCGAGGCCGTGGCGGTCGCGGGCGTGGAAGGCGGCGAGCGCGGCGTTGTTGAACAGGCAGAACCCCATCGAGCGCGCCCGCATCGCGTGGTGGCCGGGCGGGCGCACCGCGCAGAAGGCGTTGCGGGCGGCCCCCGCCATCACCGCGTCCACCGCCGCCAGCGCGGCCCCGGCGGCCCGCAGCGCCGCCGCCCGCGAGCCCGGGCTCACGACGGTCTCGTGATCGACGAAGCCGTAGCCGTCCCCCGCCGGGATCGCGCCCAGCACCCGGGCCACCGCTTCGGGCGCATGCACCGCCGCGAGGTCGGCCTCGGCCGCCAGCGGCGCCTCGACGAAGGCGAGGCGCGGATCGCCGATGCCCTCCAGCCCGCGCAGCACGGCCGCGAGCCGCGCCGGGCGCTCGGGATGGCCGGGGCCGGTGTCGTGGGCGAGGCAGTCCGGATGGGTGAAAACGAGGGTGGACACCCCTACTCCTTTTGGCCGGTTCGCCGCAATTCGGCCAAGATTCGGGAAAACAATCGCTTTTGTCAAAAGTACCCGTAACGTTGGGGGTGACGGGGGTTTGCATAGCCGATTATGTAAATTGACTTCGGCTATGAAGTCACGCACAACAGCGTAAACAATAAGTGCGCGCGGCCGAAACCGGCTCGCGCGTCTTCGCGTCACGGGCCCGGGATCCCCGTCCGCGAAGGTTTCAGGGACGGCGCAAAACATATCCCAGGGCGCGCAAGGAGCGGCAATACAGTGTCGAGGATCGGTGTTGCGATGCCGGCTGCAGTCGCGGTCGGCCTGAGTTTCGGCGTACTGCTTTCCGGCTCCGTTCCGACCGCCCCCGTCCTGGCGCAGAGCCAGGGCGGCGCGGCGGAGGCGGCCGTCCCGCCGCCCCAGGTGCAGGCGCAGGAGGGCACCGGGCAGGAACGCAAGAAGAAGCGTTCGGGCGGTGGCGGCGGTAGCGGCGGCAGCGGCACGCTGGTGTTCGTGGACCGGGTCAAGGTCGTCCCCATGGCGCAGACCCTGCCGCTGGTCGGGCGGCTGGTGGCGATGCGGGCCGGCGTGGTGGCGTCGCGCATCGACGCGCCGGTCGCCGAGATGCGCGCCGAGGTCGGCGATCCGGTCCGCAAGGGCGACGTGCTGGCGATCCTCGTCAACGACCGGCGCAAGTGGGACCGCGAGCAGAAGGCCGCCGAGCTGGCCGGCACCGAGGCCGCGGTGGCCACCGCGCGGGCACGGCTCGCGCTCGCCGACCAGGAGCTCAAGCGGTTCCTGGAGCTGCAGACCTCCGCCGCCTTCCCCAAGGCGCGCTACGAGGACAAGCGGCTCGAGGTGATGCGCCTGCGCACCGAGATCGTGGAGGCCGAGGCCCGGGCCGAGCGCGCGCGCGCCGTCCTCAAGCTCGCCGAGACCGAGCTGTCCCATACCCGCATCGTCGCCCCCTACGACGGCACCATCACCCGGCGCCACGTCGAGGTCGGCGGCTTCATCAAGGAAGCCCAGGCGATCTACAGCATGGTTTCCGACCGCGACATGGAGGTCGAGGTGGACGTGCCCTCCGCGCGCGTCGCCGCGCTGCCGCCGGGCACCGTCGCCACCTTCGAGCTGGCGGGCATCGGCGCGTTCGAGGCCGCCGTCCGCGCCGTGGTGCCGGAGGAAGACCCCCGCACCCGCACCCGCACGGTGCGCTTCACGCCGCGCTTCGACACGCGGCCCGCCCTGATCGCCGCCAACCAGTCCGCCACGGTCCATGTTCCGATCGGCGGCGGGCGCAACGTCCTCTCCGTCCACAAGGACGGCGTGCTGATGCTGCGCGGCGCCGCCACCGCCTTCGTGGTCGAGAACGGCGAGGCGCGCGCCCGCCCGGTCCTGATCGGCGAGGCGGTGGGCAGCCGTTTCGAGGTCCTGGAGGGACTGCGGGACGGCGACATCGTCATCACCCGCGGCAACGACAGGCTGCGGGACGGCGAGCGCGTCCAATACGACGGAGTAGCAACCCAATGAACGCGCTGATCGAAATTTCGCTCAAGCGCCCCATCGCGGTCATGGCCGCGGTGCTGCTGGTGATCGCCTTCGGCATGGTGGCGCTGCAGACCATCCCGATCCAGCTCACCCCCGACATCCGCCGCCCCGTCATCGACATCCGCACCAACTGGAGCGGCGCCGCGCCGGTCGAGGTGGAGCGCGAGGTCACGAACCGGATCGAGCAGCAGCTCGGCGGCATCGAAGGCATGGTCGAGATGGAGAGCCGCTCCACCCTCGGCGTGTCGCGCATCCGCATGGAGTTCGAGATCGGCACCAATCTCGACCGCGCCATGCTGCTGATCGCCAACCGGCTCGCCAGCCTCGACCGCCTGCCCGACGAGGCCCGCGACCCGCGCATCCTCACGCGCGGGTCCGAGGACGTGCCGATCGCCATGTACGTGCTCAAGCGCGCGCCCGGCAACACCCGCGACCTCGAGACCTACGGCGACCTGATCGAGGACGTCATCGTCGAACGGCTGGAGCGCGTGGCGGGCGTCGCCGGCGCCGAGTTCCGGGGCGGCGCGCGGCGCGAGCTGCGCGTGATCGTGGACCCGGAGCGGCTCGCCGCCTACCGGATCACGGTCCCGGACCTGGTCCGCGTGCTGCGCGAGGCCAGCACGTCGGTCTCCGCCGGCAAGGTGGACGAGGGCAAGCGCAGCTACCTGGTGCGCACCGACAGCGAGATCAACACCGTCGAGCAGGCCAAGAGCATCGTGCTGCGCCGCGAATCCGAGGACGGATCGGGGCGCGTCAGCCGCGTGACGCTCGACGACGTGGCGAAGATCGAGTTCGGCCACAAGGACCGCACCACCTACCGGCGCTATCTCGGCGACGACGCCATCACCATAGACCTGGTGCGCGAGACCGGCTCCAACGTGATCGAGACCATGCGCGGCATCCGCGCGGCGGTCGAGGAGCTCAAGCGCGACGTGCTGAACCGCGAGGGGCTCGAGATCGTCCAGGTCTACGACGAGACGGTCTACATCAATTCCGCCATTTCCCTCGTGACCCAGAACATCTGGGCGGGCGGCGCGCTCGCGTCGCTGATGCTGCTGCTGTTCCTGCGGTCCTGGCGCCCGACCCTGGTGGTGGCGCTCGCCATCCCGGTCTCCATCATCGGCGCCTTCGTCGCGATGGCCGCGCTAGGACGCTCCATCAACATCATCTCCCTCGCCGGCATCGCCTTCGCGGTGGGCATGGTGGTGGACGCCGCCATCGTGGTGCTGGAGAACATCTACCGCTACCGCGAGCAGGGCAAGTCGCCGATGGTGGCGGCGATGATGGGCACCAAGCAGGTGTGGCCGGCGGTGTTCGCCTCGGCCCTCACCACCGTCGTCGTGTTCGCCCCCGTGCTCATGCTGCAGCTCACGGTCGGGCAGCTGTTCCGCGACATCGCCGTGGCGCTGTCGGTCGCGGTGGTGCTGTCGCTGATCGTCGCCATCACGGTGGTGCCGTCGCTGTCGCGCCGGCTGCTGACCAGGGTCGCCGCCAAGGAGGAGCGCCGCTTCCGCATTCCGGGGCTCGACCACTTCGCGAGCCTGTTCGCCGGCCTGATCATGACGATCACGCGCCTCGTCATCCGCTCCAAGGTCGCGGCCATCGGCATGATCTTCGGGATCGTCGGCGGCGCGGCGCTGTTCACCTCGCTCGCGCTGCCGCCGCTCGACTTCCTGCCGGACGGCAACCGCAACCAGGTGTGGGGCCGCATCACCCCGCCGCCGGGCTACAACCTCGAGACCATGCACCAGGCGGCGCAGCAGATCGAGGCGGCCGTCAAGCCGCACTGGGCGAGCGTGACGGGGCCCGAATCGGCGCCCGGCCAGCCGCCCAAGATCGAGCATTTCTTCTTCGTCGCCCGCAACAACCAGACCTCCATCGGCGCGAGCGCGGTCGATCCCACGCGCGCGGCCGAA
This sequence comes from Alphaproteobacteria bacterium, assembly GCA_050485485.1. GTDB lineage: Bacteria > Pseudomonadota > Alphaproteobacteria > SMXQ01 > SMXQ01 > WHSO01. The sequence continues at coordinate 7,028 of JBJHBM010000006.1, forward strand.
CTCGAGAACCTGATCGAGGCGCCGGTGCTGCTCGAGCCCGGCACGCGCGGCTCGGTCCAGCAGTCCTCGATCTTCGCGCGCGGCACGGGGGGCGCGCGCTCGATCCGCATCGACATCCAGGGCCCCGACCTCGAGCGCAACATGGAGGTCGCGCGGCGCGTGGACGAGATGGTGCGCCGGGTGCTGCCGCGCCGCGACGGCCACCGCGCCACGCCGCGCCCCGGCCTGGAGCTGGGCGCGCCCGAGGTGCGCCTCACGCCCGACCAGCTCCTCCTCGCCGACGCCGGCCTCTCGGCGCGCGACTTCGCCCAGACGGTGGACGTGTTCAACGACGGCATGCGCGTGACCGAGATCACCGTCGGCGCGCGCCGCATGGACCTGACGCTGCGCGGGCCGCAGAACCACGTCACCGCCACCCAGGGCATCGACGCGCTGCCGATCGTGACGCGCGACGGGCGCATCGTGCCCGCCTCCTCCCTCGCCACCATCGAGATCACGTCGGGGCCGACCGAGGTCTGGCACCTGGAACGGGTGCGCTACGTCCAGGTCGACATACGGCCGTCCAAGCTGATCCCGCTCGAGACCATCATCAACAAGGTCCAGACCGAGATCGTGGACGTGCTGGAGCGCGAGGGCCTGCCGCCGGGCGTGAAGCTGCGCCTGTCGGGCGCCGCCGACGAGCTCGCCAAGACCTGGAACCACCTCAAGTTCGACCTGCTGATCGCGGTGGTGGTGGTGTTCCTGGTCATGGCCGTGATCCTGGAGAGCTTCATCTACCCGCTCATCATCATCCTGTCGGTGCCGCTGGCGGCCGCGGGCGGCGTGATCGGGCTGTGGTTCCTCAACTTCGCGGTGCTGCCCGCGAGCGACCGACAACCGCTCGACATGCTGACGCTGCTCGGCTTCATCATCCTGATCGGCACGGTGGTGAACAACGCGATCCTGCTCGTCACCTACACGCTCTCCAACGTGCGCGACGCGGGGATGGCGCCCGAGGAGGCGATCCTCGATTCCACCCAGACCCGCATCCGGCCGGTGTTCATGTCCACCTTCACCACCGTGTTCGGCATGCTGCCGCTGGTGCTGGCGCCGGGCGCCGGGTCGGAGCTCTACCGCGGCCTCGGCGCCGTGGTGGTGGGCGGCCTGTCGCTGTCCGCCGTGCTCACGCTGCTGATCATCCCGCCGCTGCTGTCGCTGCTGACGTGGAAGCTGCGCGGCGAGATCGGCGCGTTCAAGGCGAAGGAGCGGGAGCACGCCGCCGTGAGCCCGGCGGAGTGAGCCGCGCCCGCGCGCGGATCGTCCGGCGCGCTTGCGCGTGGACATTCAGGCGCGCTTGCGCGAATGGGCATTCCGGCTAAAGTGGCGCGATGCCCCTGAGCCGCGCCAACGGCGTCGACATCTGGTACGAGGTTTCGGGCGAAGGCCCGCCCCTGGTCCTGGTCCACGCCAACCCGTTCGACCACGACCTGTGGCTCTACCAGCGCGCCCGCTTCTCCACCTGGTTCCGGGTGATCGCGGTGGACATCCGCTCCTACGGCCGCTCCGCCCGCGTCGAGACGCCGTTCACCATCGACGACATGACGGACGACGTCTGGGGCGTGATGGCCGACACGCGCGCCGTGCCCGCCGTCATCATGGGCATCAGCGTCGGCTCGCGCATCGTCATGAAGATGGCCATCGACCGCCCCCGCGACGTCGCCGCGGTGATCGCCGTGGGGTCGGGGTCGGAGCCGCGCGGGGCCAACTTCGACCGCCGCATCGCCGGCTACGAGGGGCCGGACCTGCCGGCCTATCACGCGCGGCACCTGCGCGAGCTGGTGGCGCCCGGATTCCCGGCGACCCGGCTCGGCGCCCACCTGCTCGCCATGTTCTCGGAGCGCGACCCGACGCTGTCGGGCAAGGCGATCGCCCAGGGCTTCCGCGCGCTCGCGGTGTCGGACGTGACCGAGGGCTGCCGCGGCCTCGACGTGCCGGTGCTGGTCGTCAACGGCGCGTTCGACAACGCCCTGCCGCGCGGGCGCGCGATGGCGGAGATCCTGCCGCGCGGGCGCCACGTCACCATCGCGGGCACGGGGCACGCCTGCTGCCTCGAGGACCCGGCCGCCTTCGACGCGGCGGCGATCGATTTCCTGAGGGCCGAAAAGCTGATGCCGGCCCCGTGAGGGACCGGCATCGCGAAGGCGGGTCGTCCGAACGGCCCGCGGGCTACCTGAAGTAGGCGCCGTTCTTGTAGACGACCTGCGACTGCTTGTTGTCGGGATGGTCGCCCGGCATCGGCGCGCCGTGGATGTTGAGGCGGCTCGGCAGGGCCTCGTCCTTCGCCTCGGGCGTGTGGCAGCCGACGCGCAGCAGCACCAGCGGCTCGTCCGAGGTCGCGTGGAAGTGGTAGTAGGCGCCCTTCGGCAGCATCACGCCGCCGTGCTTGCCGACGTCGTGGGTCTCGCCGTTGGGGCCGTAGAAACGCGCCGAGCCCTGCATCACCACGAACATGTGGTCTTCCTTGGTGTGGGTGTGCAGGCCGTTCTCGCCGCCCGAGGCGTAGACCTTGAGCACCGTCCACATGTTGTCGGTCTTGCAGACCGGCGTGTTGGTGCGGCCCTGCTCCAGCATCTGGGCCTCGAGCTGGAAGAACACCGGCTTCTCGGACGTGGCGAGGACGTCCTTGCGGGCGTCGCCGCGCTTGAACTTTTCGAACTCCTGGGTGGTCATCGCTTCGTCGACCGACATTTCCGTCTCCTCCTGTTCGGGACCGGCTGGGTTCCGGCCTTGACCTCGGGCCTTTATAGCACAGGGACGCGGTCTCGCGCGACCGCGCGTGCGCCCCGGATTAGTTATTATATTACAATGACTTGGAGCGGTCGAAGTGGCCCAGGCCCGGGCGGAAGCTCTTGTCGTCGAGGAACTGCTTCATGCCCTTCTCGCGGCTCCGCTCCTTGTCCACGTACTTGAGGGCGTCGGACTTGGCGTTGAGGTAGTCGGCCGCCTGCTCGACGCTCATGTAGCGCACCGCGCGGATGCACTCCTTGGTGTAGCGCAGCGCCGCCGGGCTCTTCTGCTGCAGGAGCTTCGCGAGCTTCACCGTCTCGGCGCGCAGCTTCGCCTTCGGCACCGACCTGGTGACGAAGCGCATGGCGGCGGCCTCCTTGCCGGTGAAGGTCTCCCCGGTGCAGGCGTAGTACATGGCGTCGCGCATGGCCATCATCTCGACCACGTTCCACGACACGATGCCGCCCGGCAGGATGCCCCAGTTGATCTCCGACAGGCCGAAGATCGCGTCGTCCGCCGCGATCGCGAAGTCGCAGGCCGAGACCTGGGTGAAGGCGCCGCCGAAGCAGTAGCCGTTGACCATGGCGATGGTCGGCTTCGGGAAATGCGCGAGCTTGCCCCAGCGCCAGGCGTGCGAGGCGTGGCGCGCCTTGTGCCGGCGCGCCGGGTCGTCGGTGGTGCCGCGGAAGTAGAGCTGGATGTCCTGGCCGGCCGAGAACGCCTTGCCCGCGCCCGTGATGACCACCACGTTCACCTCGGGGTCGATGGCGAGCTCGTCGAGCGCCTGGTTCATGTCGAGATGGAGCTGCGGGCTCATCGCGTTGCGCTTCTCGGGACGGTTGAAGATGCAGAACGCGATCCCGTCCTCCTTCTCGATGATCACCGTCTCGAGATGGCGCACGCTCTTGCCGCCCTTCTTCGCCTTGGCGGCGGCGGGTTTCGCCCCGTTCCTCTTCCTGGTGATGGTGGTCGCCATGATGGGCACTCCCTTCGTTTCGTGACCTGTGGGTTTCGTTATCGGTCGGCGGGCAGGGTAGCAACGGCCGCCGGGGGCGCGCAAGCAGCGCCCCTCCGGGCTTCCGCCGCGCCTAGCCGTACTGGCGCAGCACGCCGCGCGCGATCACCATCTTCATCACCTCGGTCGCGCCTTCCGTGATGCGGAAGGAGCGCTGCTGGCGCCACATGCGCTCGATGGGAAGGTCGGTGGTGAGACCGATGCCGCCGTGCACCTGCATGCAGCGGTCGGCGACGCGGAACGCCATCTCGTCGGCGTAGGACTTCGCCATGTAGGCCTCGAGGCGGAAGTCCTGCCCGCTCTCGGCCTTGGCGGCGGCGTGATAGACCATCAGGCGCGCGGCATGCAGCTCGACGTAGGAATCCGCGATCATCCACTGGACCGCCTGGCGGTCGGCGAGCGGCTTGCCGAAGGTGACGCGGCTCTTGGCGTAGGAGGTCATCATCTCGATGCAGCGCTCGGCGACGCCCAGCGCGCGCGACCCGTGGCGCAGGCGCCCGGCGCCGAGCCAGCGCTGGCCGAGGCGAAAGCCCTCGCCCTCCGCGCCGACGAGATGGGCGGCGGGCACGCGCACGTTGTCGAACACGATCTCCCACGGCCGGTCGCCCATCATGGTCTCGTACTGGGCGGCGAGCTTCACGCCGGGCGTATCCATGTCCACGATGAAGCACGAGATGCCGCCGCGCGAGCCCTTGGCGCGGTCGGTCGCCGCCATCAGCTGGATGAAGTCGGCCTCGCCCGCGCCGGTGATGAAGCGCTTGACGCCGTTGATGACGTAATGGTCGCCGTCGCGCACGGCGGTGGTGCGCATCGAGCCCGGATCGGAGCCCGCGTCGGGCTCGGTCTGGCCGAAGCACGCCTTCTTCTCGCCGCGGATGACGGGATATAGGTAGCGCTCCTTCATCTCGTCCGTGAGCTCGTAGAGGATCGAGCGCACGTTGGGCCCGGTGAAGTAGCCGCCGCGCGCCGGCAGCGCGATGGTGCGCGCCATCTGCTCGGTCACCACCACGGTCGCGAGCACGCCCATGCCCTGCCCGCCGAACTCCTCCGGCACGTCAAGCAGCCACAGGCCGAGGCGCTTCGAATCCGCGTCGAACTTCTTCTTGTATTCGGGCTTGAGCCGGACGCCGTCGCAGGTCTCCTTCTCGATCGGGATCATCTCGGTGTCGACGTAGCGGCGCAGCGTCTCCTGGAGGAGCCGCAGCTCCTCGGGCAATTCGAAGTCCATGCTTCCTCCTTCGCACCGGACGGGGCGCGTCTCAAACCGTGCGCCGGACGGGGCGCACGTCCACGGCCGCGACGCCCTGCCCCGCGGGCCGGACGATCAGCGGATTGACTTCAAGATCGGCGAGATGGCCGCGGTGGTCGAGGAACACGCGGCCGAGGCCGACCACGGCCTTCACCAGCGCGTCCACGTCGGCGGGGCCCTGGCCCCGGAAGCCCGCGAGCAGCTTCGCGGCGCGGAGCTCGGCCAGCATCGCGCGCACGTCGCGGGGCCCGACCGGCAGCAGCCGCACGGCGGCGTCACGGACCAGCTCCACCAGCACGCCGCCTGCCCCCAGCAGGATCACCGGGCCATAGACCGGATCCTCGCGGGCGCCGACGATCATCTCGACGCCCGAGACCATCTCCTGCACCAGGTAGCCCGTGATCTCGGCCTTGCGGTCCGCCTTGCGGATGCGCGCGGCGAGCGTCCCGACACCGGCCTCCACCTCCTTCGCGGAGGCGAGGCCCAGCAGCACGCCGCCCACCTCGGTCTTGTGGGAGAACTTCGGCGCCACCGCCTTGAGCGCCACCGGGAAGCCGATCCGACGCGCGGCGCGCGCGGCCTCGGCGGCGCCGGCGCAGAGCGCGCTCCGGGGCGGGGTGACGTCGTGCGCCGCGAGCAGCTTCTCGAACGCCCGGCCCTCGAGGTCCGCGGCCCTGCCCTTCGGCTTCGGCAGCGCGGGAACCTTCCTGCCCGCCCGCGCCCCATAGGCGGCGAGCGCGTTCAGCGCGCGCAAGGTCTCCGGGATGCCCTGCAGGTGCGGGATGCCGACATGGTCCTGGTAGCGGATGCTGTCCTCGCTGAAGGCGTAGCGCATGCGCCCGAAGGCGATGATCGGCTTGGCGGAATGGTCGCGCAGCGCGCGGATCGGCTCGCCCGCCTCGAGGCTGGCGCGCCCCGCCGAGATCTGGGCGGCGAGCGCGAGCATGTCCACGGAGGGGTCGTCGAGCACCGCCTCGCAGATCGCGGCGAGCGTCCTGTTGCCGGCGGGAATCCCCGAATCGAGCGGGTTCTTGGGCGTCATCTCGGGCGGGATGTGGGGCCGGATGCGCTCGACCGTCGCCCTGGCGAAGGCCGGCATGACCGCACCCTCGTCCTCGGCATAGTCGTACATCAGGTCCACCGTGCCGCCCGAGGTGGTGACGACGCCGATGCGCGGCCCCCTGGGCAGCCGGCCCTGCTGAAACGCGAGCACGGTCTCGGTGAGGTCGTCGAGCGTCGGGCAGTTGACGATGCCGTAGCGCTCGCACAGCGCGAGATAGCCCGCCCAGTCGCCGCCGATGGCGCCGGTGTGCGACTGCGCCGCCTCGCGCGAGCGCTGGGTGCGGCCGGTCTTGATGGCGACGATCGGCTTTTTCGCGGCGAGCGCGCGGGCGCAGGCCGCCTTGAAGGCGTCCATGCGGCGGATGCCCTCGATGAACAGCACGATGGTCCGGGTCTCGGGATCGTCCACCAGGAAATCGATGTAGTCGGCGAGGTCGAGGCCGAGCTCGTTGCCCGACGACAGCGCGTAGGAGAAGCGGATGCCCCGCGACTGCGCGGTCTGGACCCAGAACTGCAGGGTGCCGCCCGACTGGAACACGCAGGCGACCGGGCCCGGCGGGCGCCGGCAGATGGCGGCGTTGGGATAGAGGAACAGGCGCTCGCGCACCGCCATGCCGCCCATGCAGTTGGGCCCGGCGAGCGTGACGCCGGCCTCCGCGCACATCGCCTTGAGGCGCGCGCCGCGCGCGACGATCTCGGGGTCGGTGCCCTCGCCGATGTTGGCGGCATAGACCACCGCCGCCTTGATGCCGCGCGCGATGCCGTCCGCCACCACCCCCGGCACCGCCTCGGCGGGCACGATCACGAGGGCGAGATCGACCGTCGCCGGCAACGCCGCGAAATCCGGGTAGCACGGCACGCCCCACACCTCCTCGCGGCGCGGGTTGACCGGATAGACCGTGCCGGGGAAACCCCCGGACTTCAGGTTCTCGTAGATGGTGGTGGGCCAGCGGGCGCGGTCGGAGGCGCCGACGAGGGCGATGCTCTCCGCCTTGAGGATCGGCGCGGGGGAACGGAACACGGAAGGGACTCCCTGGGGCGTGGGACTTGTTATGGTTGGCGGGATGATCGGCCCTGGGGGCCACCCTGTCAACGCAAGGCGGTAGGCGCCCGAGGATTTCCGGCCCCGCCCGCCCGTGCGATACTGCTCCGGCAACGACACCGAGACACGGAGGCTTCCATGACCCTACCCGCCGTCGGCAGCACGCCGCCCGCCTTCACCCTGCAGAGCGCGTCCGGCAGGCAGGTGCGCCTCGCGGACTACGCGGGCCGGCCGGTGCTGCTGTGGTTCTTCCCGCGCGCCTACGGCGGCAACTGCACGAAGCAGGCCTGCGCCTTCCGCGACCACGCGCCGGCGTTCGCCGAAAAGGACACGGTGGTGCTCGGCATCACCACCTCCTCCGTGGAGGAGCTCGGCAAGTGGGGCGCGGAGGTGGGGCTCGCCTCGGAGCTGCTGTCGGACGCCGACGGCAAGGTGTGCGCGGCCTACGGCGCCATCGAGAGCGCCGAGCAGGAACGCCCCAAGCGCATCTCGGTCCTGATCGGGTCCGACGGCAAGGTGGCGAAGGCCAACCCGGTCGAGGACGCCGCCGGCCACCCGGCCGCGGCGCTCAAAGACCTCGCGACGCTGGCGTGAGCGGGACGCCCGGCTCCGATTTTTCCACCGTCATGCCCCGGCTTGTCGGGGCATCCATGGTTCGCCGGGTCAAGCCCATTGGTGTCCAGCTTGGTCTAGTTCATGCCTTACGTCGTGGTCGGACTTGGTCCGACCACCCACGAGTTTTTGCGGTGGCCGGGATACAAAAGAACATGGATGCTCGCCCTTCGGCGAGCATGACGATGAAGAAATGGTCAGAGCCCCGGAACGCCTGCCCCGCCTGAGCATGACAAAAATCATGATGGAGCCGGTGCCTTTGCCGATCCAAACCGGACAATAGCGGGTCAGGCCCGGCGATGACGGTAAACTCGACGTCTGCCTTCCATCAGGGGCCTATTCGCTCGAAGGCGCGGCCCTCGTGGCCGAAATCGAACAGCTCCGGGTGCAGGAACTCGGCGAGGATCTCGAGGGTCTCCACGAGGCGCGGGCCCGGCCGGTTGAAGTAGGCGTTGCCGTCGGCGACCGCGACCCGGCCCGCGCGCACCGCGCTCAGGCTCCGCCACTCCGGCCGGGCGGCGAGCGCCGGGAAGTCCGCCATGATGCGCGGGATGTCGAAGCCGCAGGGCGCGATCAGGATGGCGTCGGGGTCGGCCGCCGCGATCGCCTCCCACGCGATCCAGGGCGAGTGCCTGCCGGGCTCCGACAGCAGGTTCTCGGCGCCCGCGAGGCTCACCAACTCGGGCATCCAGTTGCCGCCCGCCATCGGCGGCTCCATCCATTCGATCAGGAGCAGGCGCGGCTTCCAGCCGGCCTCCGAAGCCGCGAGCGCGATGCCCTCGATGCGCGCCTTCATCGCCGCGATCACCAGTTCGCCCGCCGCCTCGCGCCCGATGGCGGCGGCGACGCGCGCGATGTCGTCGTAGACCCCGGCCAGGTCCTCCGCCGTGAGGCTCACGAGGCGCGGCGCGCCGTCCCAGGAGGCGAGCACCGCGCGCACGTCGTCCTCCGACACCGCGCAGACCTCGCACTGGGCCTGGGTCACGATCACGTCGGGGGCGAGGCGCCGCAGGTCGTCGGCATGGACGCGATAGACCGAGAGCGCGTCGGCGACCGCCGCCTCCATACGGCGATGGATGTCGGCCGAGCTTCCGGCGGGATCGAGCCGCGCCTCGGTCAGCACCGGCAGGCGCCCGACCTCGGCCGGGTAGTCGCATTCGTGGGACCGACCCACCAGGGCGTCGGCCGCGCCCAGCGCGGCGACGATCTCGGTGGCCGAGGGCAAGAGGGTGGCGATGCGGAGCGTCATGGCAGACATGTATGAGTCATCATGGCAGGCATGCTAGTGCAAGGGTTGCCCCGACGGCAACGACCCGCATAGACTTCCGCCCGTGCAACCGCCGTTCGCAGCCTCGGGAGCCGATGCGCAGCAGATGAACACGAGACCCAGCGGACAACTCGGGATGGCGCTCCGCGAACGGCTCGAGATGGCGGGGTGCTATCGCCTGCGGGCCGGCGAGGCCGGCGCGGAGGTCTGGTTCACGCCGCACCTCAACCGCGAGTTCGTCCTGCCCCATGCGGTGCGCGACGCCGAGACCGCCGACCGGGTGCTGTTCCAGGCCGGGCTGGAGCCGGCCTTCCGCCCGTCACGCTTCGGCTTTTAGCGCGCCCCTCAGGAACTCCAGCGTCGCCGCCCACGCCTCCGCGCCCTGCGGCTCGCGCCCGCGGCGCGTGTCGGTGAAGTCCTGGAAGGCATGGCCCGCGCCGTCGAAACGATGGAACGCATGGGCGATGCCGAGCCGCGTCATCTCTGCGTCGAGCCGGTCCACATCGGCGGGCGACGGGTTCCTGTCGTCGTTGCCGAAGAACCCGGCCACCGGGCATGTCACCGCGGCCAGCCGCTCGAACGGCGACGGCCCCGCCCCACCCCAACGCTTGAACACGCTGCCGCCGTAATAGATGCAGCCCGCGCGGAAGGCGCCGGGGAAGGCGACCAGGCCGAGCAGCGCGGTGCGCCCGCCCTGGCAATGGCCCATGATGCCGATGCGCGCCGCGTCCACGCGCGCGTCCGCCTGCAGGACGGCGAGCGCCGCGCCGATGTCCGCTTCGAGCTCGTCGTCGTCGAGCGCGTCCTTGCCCTCCTGGGTCGGCACGGCGAACGGCTGGCGGTGATAGACGTCGGGCGCCGCCACGGCGATCCCCTCGGCGGCGAGGCGCTCGGCGCGGTCGATGGTGAAGATGTCGATGCCCGCGCGGTGCGGCATCAGCACCAGCGCCGGCACCGGCCCCGCGCCGGCCTCGTCCGGAAAGGCGGTGAGCAGGGTCATGGGGCTCCCGCCCGCGGTGACGGTGACGAAGCGGATCATCGGCGCCTCCTTCGCAAAGCGCGGCCCCGGACGGCCTCAGGCCGCCCGCGCCAGCTCCTTCCTCAGGCCAACTCTTTCTTCAGGCCAGCTCTTTCTTCAGGCCAGCTCTTTCTTCAGGAAGGCGAGCGCGCGCGTCCACGAGTCCTTGGCCGCCGCCTCGGCGTAGCCCCTGCCGTCCGGATTCATGAAGCCGTGGCCGGCGCCGTCGTAGCGGTGGAACTCGTGCCACACCTTCGCCCCGGTCATCAGGCCGGAGAGCTTGTCCACGTCGGCGGGCGACGGGTTCTTGTCGTCGTTGCCGAAGAAGCCCATCACCTTGGCGGCGATGCGGTGGACGCGCTCGGCGGGCGCCGGGCCCGGCGAGTTGAGCGGCGCGAAGGCGCTGCCGCCGTACCAGACGCAGGCCGCCTTGTAGCGCCGGTCGGACGCCGCGCCGAGGATGGTGGTGCGCCCGCCCATGCAGTGGCCGAGGATGCCGAGGGCGTCGGGATCGACGTCGTCCTGCAGCTCGAGCCAGGCGCGCGCGGTGGCGAGGTCGAGGGCGAGGCCCTGGTCGCTCAGGTAGTCGCGCCGGTCCTCCGGCCCCTTGCCGGGCGGCAGCACGTGGAAATGGTCCGGCGCGATGGCGACGAAGCCTTCGCGGCCGAGCTCGTCCACCACCCAGGCGGTGAAACCGTCGAGCCCGTCCTTGTGGAAGCAGACGACGATGCCGGGATAGGGTCCCGCCCCGCCCGGGCGCGCCACCAGCGCGCGCATCGGGTCGTCGCCCACGCGCAACATCAGTTCCTCGGCCATGATGCCTCCCCCCTATCCGATTGGTCTTGTCGGCCGGGAGCCTAGCGCAAAACGGCGGGCGGCGGAACGGCGGACGCCTCGGAAGGCGGATGCTTCGGCATGACGCCATCCCCGCGCCCAAAAAGAAACGGGCCCCCGCGGGGGCCCGTTTCCCGGCTCCTCCCAGAGCGTCGCGGACCGTTACCAGCCGAGCATCGCCTCGGCGTTCTTGCCGAGGATCATTTCCTTCTGCTTGGCGGTGATGTCGGTCCGCGCCCGAATGTCGGGCACCGTGTTCGGGTATTCGGAATCGAAGTGCGGATAGTCGGAGGCGAACATGATCTGGGAGATGCCCATCTCCTCGATCGCGCGGCCGAGGTACTTCTCGTCCGACTCGCAGGTGTAGAAGCAGTTCTTCTTCATGTAGTAGGAGGGCATGTGCTCGATCTGGCCCATGCCGTGCTTCTTGAAGATGTCGCCGTCCGTGAACTTGTGGTCGTCGTCCATGCGGTGCATCCAGTACATCGGCCATTCCGCCGAGCACTCGAAGAACACGACCTTGAGGTTCGGGTAGCGGTCGAACACGCCGCCCAGCACCATCGCCACCAGCGCGAGACAGCTGTTGAATGGACGGCCGAGCGCGTGGATCTGGGTGAAGGTCTTGAACTTGCTCTGCGAGGGGCCGCGCGAGTTCGGGTGCGTGAAGATCGGCACGTCGAGCTCCGAGACCTTCTTGTAGAAGGCCTCGAACGCCGGATCGTCCATCGTGTGGTCCTTGGTGAAGCACGACAGGTGCAGCGCCTTGAAGCCGAGGGTCTTGACGCAGTACTCGGCCTCGGCCGCCATGCCCTCCGGGTAGCCCGCCGGCACCACGCCGATCGGGAACAGGATGCCCGGATAATCCTTGCAGAGCTTGTGGACCCAGTTGTTGTAGGCCCGCGCCAGCGCGCCGCCGAGCGGCCCCGGCGCATGCGCGGCGTTGGTGATGCCGGTCGGGAAGATGAACTGCTTGTCGACCTGGGCGCGCGCGTTGTGCTGCAGGCGGACGTTCATGTCGTAGCCGCCGACCTGGCGCGCGGCCATCTCGCCGTCCATGTACTTGTGGTCCGGGTGGTAGACCCAGTCGTGGTTGTAGGACTGCTCCTCGCGCTTGGTCCACGGGAAGAACGAATATTCGTAGACGTTGTCGATCGGGTACTTGCCGGTCTTGATCTTCTTCGGGGTCTTGTCGGCAAATTCGCCCTCGAGCTTGTACACCTCGTCGAGGAAGTATTCCTCGCGCAGGTGCGAATCGACGTCGATGACGGTCATGTCGTGGCCTCCTCTACGGCTGCGGCCCTGGGGCGCGGCCTTCATTGGCTGAATCCTTGCCGAGCGCGGAACTCGCGGCGGAAGCGGCGTTTCGGACGCGGCGTGCGACGGCTGCGGCCATATTAGGCCCGCCCGGCGGGCGCCATCTAGGCGCGTTCCGAAAAATCACTGTTTGCAATTCGTGAACAATGGAGCACACACTGCGGCATGGACAGCCTCAAGGCGATGGAGACCTACGCCGCGGTCGTGCGCAGCCGCTCCTACGCCGCCGCCGCCGAGGGCCTCGGCGTGTCGCGCGCGGTGGTGACCAAGCACGTCATGCAGCTGGAGCGGCACCTGGGCGTGCGGCTTCTCAACCGCACCACGCGGCGCGTAAGCCCGACCGAGGCCGGCCAGGACTACTACGACTTCTGCCGGAAGGTGCTGACCGAAATCCGCGAGAAGGAGGCCGCCATCTCGTCGCGGCGCAGCGAGGCCGAGGGCACGCTCAAGGTGATGGCGCCCAAGTCGTTCGGCGCGCTCTACCTCGGCGGTGCCGCCGCGGACTTCACGCGGCGCCATCCGGGCATCCACGTCTCGCTGTGGCTCACCGACCTGTCGCTGCGCGCCTTCGATCTCGTCGAGCACGGCTTCGATCTCGCGATCCGGCTCACCGCCCAGGCCGATTCGAGCCTGATGTCGCGCGGCATCGGCACCGCGCGCTGGGTGCCCTGCGCCGCCCCCGCGCACCTGGCCGAGGCCGGCGCGCCGCGCGCGCCGGCGGACCTCGCGCACCGTCCCTGCGTGCTGCACGCACGCTCCCCGGCGCTGCCCAGTGCCGCCGGCTGGACCTTCCGCAACCGCGGGCGCGCCGTCACGGTCAAGGTGAGCGGGCCGCTTACCGTCAACAGCGTGCAGGCGGCGCGCGATGCGGCGCTCGCGGGCGCGGGCATCGCGCTGCTGCCGACCTACTGCGTCGGCGCCGACCTGAAGGCGGGACGGCTGGTCGCGGTGCTGCCGAGCTGGCGTGCGGCGGAGGAGCAGATCTCGGTGATCTTCCCCCATCGCGACCTGCTGGCGCAGAAGTCGCGCCTGTTCATCGAGTTCCTGGCCGAGACCTTCCAGGAACCGCCGTGGGAATGAGGGCTTCCGGCGCGGCAAGGCCGAAGCGGCGCGCGAGATAGGCCGCGAGCGCGGGCGGGTCACGGGGCTCGAAGGCGATCCCGAGCGCGGTCGAGGAGACGCGCGCGACGTGGCCACGCACCGGCCCGTGGCCGTCGAGGTGCAGCACCGCCGCCTCGCCGAGGCGCACGCCGTCGGCATGCCCCACCAGCGCGCCGCCGACCGAGATGTCGTAGATGCGGCACGCGGCAGGCGGACGCAGGCCGATCTCCAGCATCGCCTCGGCCGCGACGCGGGCGCGGGCGTGGCGCCGCCGGTCGCGCGACATGCTCTCCCTCACGTCCGCCATGTTGCCCTCCCGCAGCCGTCGAGCCGCTACCAGGATGCGGAAAAAACCTCAACGGGCGGTTAAGCGCGATTACGGGACCGCCCTATCTCTTTAGTCTCGGGCGCAGCACAGAGCGCGCCGCGGCGGACCGGAACAGGCCCTAGAAACCGCCGAGCAGGAAACGGCGGCCGAGCGGCTGCAGCGGCCGGGCGTTGCCCGGAAACAGGGCGGCGAAGGCAGCGACCTGCCGCGCCGAGACCTCGACCGGGGCCGCATAGACGACCCAGCTCACGATCTCGCTGCAGGGCGGTGTCGTCAGCGAGCCGGCATAGCGATAATGGCCGCCCGAGGCCGGCAGCAGATCGGCCGAGCGGATCACGGCGCCGGACGCGCGCGCGGTGCCCGGCTTCGCCGGCATCTCGGCCCAGATCGCCGCCAGCGTCGCGTTGGCGCTTCCTTCCGTCAGGAAGGTGCCGAGCACCACGAGGTCGCCGTCGGCCGCGCGATGCACGAAATGGGCCTCGAGAGGGAACGACCTGCCGTCGATCCGGTGCTCGCTCGGATGGTGGAAGTGGAACTGCACCAGGTCGAACCGGCGTCCGTCGAGGACGACGAAGCTGCCCGCCGGCGCCGTCACCTCGATGGTATGGCCGTTGTTGACGACGGAGAGCGGCATCGCCCGCCAATGGACTTCGGGCGGCGCGAGCGTCGCCGGGACGGGGCCTTTCAGGTCGACCGGCGACTGCTCGGCGCCGACGCCGCAGGTCCGGTAGCCGGCCATGTCCCCCCAGTTGGCGGGGCCGGTCGCGCCCTCGTAGCTCCATGCGCGCCCCACCGGCTCCTGCGCGAGCGCCGCGCACACGGGACAGGCGGCCAAAGCGCCGCCGGCGATGAGGCGCAGGACCGAGCGACGACGGATCACGCGCCCGTCTCCCCCGTTTCCCCGGCAAGCCCGAGGGCGCGGGAAACCAGGTCGCGGGCGGCGGGCGGCAGATGGGCCGCGAGCCGGGCGGCCTCCTCCAGGCCGCGGGGCGACATCTTGGCGGCGGTCTTGCGGAGGATGTCGATCACCTTGGAATCCGGATGCGCGCGCGCGAAATCCGCGAACTGCGTCTCGAGAAACACCAGGCAGGCGGCGTCCTCGAGCGCCTGGGCCTCGGGGTCGCGCTTGAGGCGGCGCTTGTGCAGGAGCGCGCCCACCCGGGCGACGGCCTCGGCGTCGTAGCCGGCCCGCGCCATGATCTCGCCCGCGCGCGCGGCGTGGAAGCCGTAGAGGGCGGTGCGCCAGGCGAGGTAGCCGTCGCGCCCCGCCGGATAGGACGCGCGCGGCACCTTCCAGCGCGCGATGTGCTGGGCGCGGGCGGCGAGGCGCAGCGGCTCAGAGGCGTCGGGGGCGAGGCGCAGCAGCCAGGCACTCATGCGCCGGCCGTAGAGCAGCGCGGCGGGCGCGGTGCCGTCGCCGTGGGGCTCGCACGTCGGATCCTCGGCGTTGACCGCGTCGATCGCCGCGACGGCGGCGCGGAACCGCTCGGTGCCATCCCCGCTCACGGCCTCTCGCCCGCGTCCCCGCGGCTCACGCCCCCCGACTCACGCCTGGGTCTTGTCGATGAGGGCGTTGCCGTTCTGGCCGTCGAACCACTGGTTGCGGTTGGAGGCCGGCTTGCCGCCGGAGATCGCGATGCGGCGCGCCTTGCTCGCGTCCTGCTCGTAGGAGGCGACCTGCAGCAGCTCGAGGTCCTCGTCGGAGGCCTTCTCGAACCAGTAGCGCGCGCCCGCCGGCGTGATCAGGCCCTCCATCGGGCCGTACTCGCCCACCAGCGCGTCGCCCGGGCCGTAGAACCGCACCCGGCCCTTGAGCACCATCCAGAAGCTGTCCATGCCGTCGTGGTAGTGGAGGGTGTTCTCGCCGCCCTCCTGGATGAGCTGGACGATGCCCTTGGTCATGCCGGTACTGCACAGGCGCACGAGGCCCTTGTTGGCGCCGGCCGGCAGCGCGGGCTTGGCATATTTGTAGCTCTGGACCTTGGCCTCGGCGACCCGGTGGCGGGCCTCCTCCTCGGGCGACAGCTGGAGTTCGGTGCTGCTCATGGCTCACTCCCGTTTCTTTATCGTGGACGTCGACGCTTCCCCGGGCCCGCTCTCGCGCGGCCCCCGATATTTGAACACGACGCCCCGCCGCCGTCCATCGCGGGCGGCGGCGGGGCGCGGGCGGGAAAGCGGCCGTGCCTACTTGCAGGCGACCGTCTTGGCCACCGAGAGGTGCCCCTCGTAGGTGACGGTGCAGGCCATCCCTTCCTTGAGGCCCGCGCTGTTGCCGTCGGCGCCGCCGATGGTGACCTTGGAAGAGCCCGTCAGCATCGCGCGCACCTGCTTGCCCTTGTCCTCGAACTCGAGCTCGCGGCCCTTCTTCTTCACGCTCCGGAGCACCGCGTCCACGGTGTAATAGTTCTCCTTGCGCTGCTCGAGCCCGTCCTTGCTGTCGAGAATCTCGCGCACCAGCGCCATCGCCTCCGGCGAGGTCTGGTAGACGCGCCGCACGTGCTCGGCCACCTCGTCGCCGTTCATCGGGTCGATGGCGAGGTTCTGGCGCTTGGCGTCCTCCAGCAGCGCGGGATCCTTCATGGCTGCGTCGAACCCCGCCTGCAGCGCCTTGAGCCGGTCCTCGGGGATGCCCGGGCGCATGAAGTAGGGCCGCCCCATCTGGTTCGGCACCGCGAACACCATCAGCATCTCGCGCTCGAGGTCGTTGTTGGCGAGGTCGAAGATGAAGGTCACGTTGGGAATGTCCGGGTGCGGCTTGGTGGCGAGCTGCACCAGGATGTTGATCTTCTTCTCCTCGATCCAGCTCGCGTAGCGCGACACGATCGAATCCCAGCCGAAGCCGCAGCGGCCCGTGACCTCGCCGCGCTCCATCGCGAGATGCACCTCGGTCGAGCCCGGATAGCCGAGGATCACGCGCATCTTGGTGCCGGCGATGCGGTTGAGGATACGCGACATCAGCACGTCGGTGGAGGTCGGGCCGCTCGCGCCGATGGTCATGCCCTTCTTCGCGTCCTCGACGCTGGCGATGCCCGAGGTGTGCCAGGTCACGCAGGTCGAGACCTCGCTGTTGGCGCTGCCGAGCCAGACCAGCTTGGTCGGATCGACGTCGATCGACTTGTCGCCGTAGAGCAGCGGGTCGAAGTGGGTGTTGCGCGTCACGATGCCGATGTGGGTGCCGTCGGCGGGCGCGACGCTGTAGATGTAGCTGAGCGCCTTGCGGCCCGAGGCGCCAGGCATGTTGCGCGGGATCAGCTCGGGCCTGCCCGGCACGTGGGCGCCGAGGTAGCGCGCCAGCAGCCGGCCGTACTGGTCGTAGCCGCCGCCCACCGAGGAGCCGATGATGACGTTGATGGTCTTGCCCCGGTAGAACGACTCGACCGACTGGGCCGCGGCCTGGGGTGCCGCCGCCAGGACGGAGAGGCAGGCGAACGCGAAAGCGACCAATGCGACCGACGCTGTACGAAAGCGGATGTGACGCCTCATGGGATGCCTCCCTGCGGAAAGGGGCGGCGGGCGGACCGGCTTCGCGGCCGTTGTTCGACGCTGCTTGCAGCGTCTCCCGTCGCTCCCGTTTGGGTCGGGCCGCGTTGGCCGCGGCGCGTTGTTCATGGATATCATTCTAGGCACCGCCGATTCGGGAAGTCCAGCGGGCGCGCGGGTGGACAAGCCGGGAGCCGCGCCCCACAATCGCGCGGCCCATCGATCCGGTAACGGAACTGCCGCTTTCATGCCCGCACCCCTGCCCGCAACCATGGCCGCCGTCGAGATCGTCGCCCCCGGCGGGCCCGAGGTCCTGCGCCCGGCGAGCGCCCCGGTGCCGCGCCCGGGCGCGGGCGAGGTGCTGATCCGGGTGCGCGCGGCCGGCGTCAACCGCCCCGACGTGCTGCAGCGCCAGGGTCTCTACCCGCCGCCGCCCGGCGCCTCCCCCCTGCCCGGGCTCGAGGTCGCGGGCGAGATCGCGGCGCTCGGCCCCGGCGCGGCGGGCCTGCGGGAGGGCGACGCGGTGACGGCGCTGCTCGCGGGCGGCGGCTACGCCGAATACGCTGTCGCGCCCACGGGCCAGTGCCTGCCGGTGCCGCGCGGCCTCTCCATGACCGAGGCGGCGGCCCTGCCCGAGACGTTCTTCACGGTATGGTCCAACCTGTTCGACCGCGCGCGGCTCGCGCCCGGCGAGACGCTGCTGGTCCACGGCGGCGCCAGCGGCATCGGCACCGCCGCGATCCAGATGGCGGCCGCCTTCGGCGCGACCGTGCTCGCGACCGCGGGCGGGCCGGAGAAATGCGCGGCCTGCCTGCGGCTCGGCGCGGCGCGCGCCATCGACTACCGCACCGAGGACTTCGTCGAGGCGGCCAAGGCCGCGACCGGCGGGCGCGGCTGCGACGTGATCCTCGACATGGTGGGGGGCGACTACGTCGCGCGCGACATCCGCGCCGCCGCCCCCGACGGGCGCATCGTGCAGATCGCGTTCCTGCGGGGCGCCAAGGTCTCGCTCGACCTGACGGCGCTGATGCTGAAGCGGCTTACCCTCACCGGCTCGACCCTGCGCGCGAGAGAACCCGCTTTCAAAGCCGCCATCGCCGCCGCCCTCGGGGCGAAGGTGTGGCCGCTGATCGAGGCCGGGCGCATCCGACCCGTGATCGATTCGACATTCCCGCTGCGCGACGCCGCGCGGGCCCACGCCCGCATGGAATCCTCGGCCCATATCGGCAAGATCGTGCTGGAGGCATAGCGCCCCGGTCCGTGTTATGATGCGCCCAAAGCGGCCCCGGACCGCGCCCCGAGCCCAGGAACAGGAAGGAACGACCATGCCCGACGACCTCAAGACCGCCACGCGCGCCGACCTCGCCCAGATGAAGCGCGACTTCGTCGCCGCCTGCCGCATCCTCGTGAGCGAGGGCGTGTCGGAAGCCGCCTTCAACGTGAGCTGCCGGCTCGACGCGGAGACCTGGATGACCATGCCGGTGACGAGCCCGACGCTGGTCACCGAGGACAACCTCGTGATCGGCAAGATCGCCGACGGCTCCGACCAGTGGAAGGCGCACCCCGCGGTCTATCGCGCGCGCCCCGACGTCGGCGGCATCGTGCATTGCCATCCGCCGCACGTGGTCGCCTTCTCCACCATCGAGGACACGTTCGCGCCGGTGCATCACTACGGCGCGCCGTTCCACGGCAAGCTCGCCGTCTACAAGAGCCCCGGCCAGACCAAGTCCGACGACCGCGCCGCCGAGATGGCGCGCCAGCTCGGCCAGAACCGCTGCATCCTGCAGCGCGGCCACGGCGTCATCATGGTGGGCAAGGACCTGCAGGAGGCGGTGCTGCTCACGCTGTTCCTGGAGGAGGCGGTGAAGACCAACTTCATCGCCCGGCAGATGGGCGCGCCCAAGCTGCTCACGCCCGAGCAGTCCGAGAAGATCACGCCGCAGATCCTCAAGCAGCGCTCCCAGGACAAGGCCTGGAACCACTACGTCAACAAGACCAAAATCCGGGGATACCTCTGACTTCGGGGCCGCGCGTCGTCCTCCGCTGAGGCGGACACCTCTGACGGGCCTTCCCGCTATCGGAATTCCCGCCTGATCCTCTCCGTGTGCGCGCCCGGCGCGGGCACCGGGCCGGGCGACGGGGCCGCGCCGAAATCGGCGGGCGGCGCCGGCATGTCCACGGGACCGCTCGGCGTCTCCACCGTCATGCGCTTGAGCTGCGGGTGACGCGAAAGCCCGTCCACGCCGTTCACCATGCCCCAAGCGGTGCCGGCCGCGTCGAGCCGCGCCGCGAGCACGCGGCGGTCGAACGCGGAAAACGCCCGCACGACGAGCGCGTCGAGCGCGTCGCGGTTGTCCACGCGGGCCGGGTTGTCGTGGAAGCGCGGGTCGTGCGCGAGCGCGGCGTCCCCCAGCACGTCCGCGCAGAAGGCGTCCCATTCGCGCTCGTTCTGGATCGAGATCAGCACCAGGCCGTCGCGGCACGGATAGGCGCCGTAGGGCGCGATGGACGGATGGTTGAGCCCGCTGCGCACGGGCGCGCGCCCGGCGTAGTCGTAATGGAGCAGCGGCACCGTCATCCAGTCCGCCATCGCCGCGAATAGCGAGACCTTGATCGCCCGCCCCTCCCCCGTGCGCCCGCGCGCGAGCAGGGCTTCGAGGATCGCCGCATGGGCATGCATCCCGGCGGCGATGTCGGCGACCGAGACGCCGACCCGCGCCATCATGTCCCCGCTGCCGGTGACGGAGGCGAGTCCGGATTCCGCCTGCACCAGCAGGTCGTAGGCCTTCATCCCCGCGTAGGGCCCCGTCTCGCCGTAGCCCGAGACGTCGCAGGTGACGAGGCGCGGATGGCGCGCGCGCAGGCCTTCCGCACCGAAGCCGAGACGGGCCGCGGCGCCCGGCGCGAGGTTCTGCACGAACACGTCGGCGCGGGCGAGGATGCGCGCGAGCAGGGCGCGGTCGGCTTCCGTCTTGAGGTCGAGCGCAACCGATTCCTTGCCGCGGTTGAGCCACACGAAATAGGCGCTTTCCCCGTGCACCGCGCGGTCGTAGCGGCGCGCGAAGTCGCCTTCCGGGCGCTCGACCTTGACGACGCGCGCGCCTGCGTCGGCGAGGCGCGAGGTGCAATAGGGCGCCGCCACCGCCTGCTCCAGGGCGACGACGAGAAGGCCGTCGAGGGGGCGTTGCCCGGCCATGGCCATTCAATACGAACGCGGCAGGCCGAGGACGTGCTCGGCGATGTAGGCGAGGATCATGTTGGTCGAGACCGGCGCGGTGCGATAGAGCCGCGCCTCGCGGAACTTGCGCTCCACGTCGTAGTCCTCGGCGAAGCCGTAGCCGCCGAAGGTCTGCAGGCACATGTCCGCGGCCGCCCACGATGCCTCGGAGGCGAGCAGCTTGGCGAGGTTCGCCTCCTCGCCGCAGGGCGCGCCGGCGTCGAACCGCTCCGCCGCGCGCGCCACCATGAGGGCGGCGGCGCGTACCTCGGCATAGGCGCGCGCGATCGGGAACTGGACCCCCTGGTTGCGGCCGATCTCGCGCCCGAACACCTTGCGCGTCGTCGCATAGTCGGTCGCGCGCGCGACGAACCAGCGACCGTCGCCCACGCATTCGGCGCCGATCAGGATGCGCTCGGCGTTCATGCCGTCGAGGATGTAGCGGAACCCCTGCCCCTCTTCTCCCACGAGATTGGCGGCCGGCACGCGCAGCCCGTCCATGAACACCTCGCAGGTGGCATGGTTGACCATGGTGCGGATCGGATGGATCTCGAGGCCGCGCCCGCGCGCCCCGCGCAGATCGACGATGAACACCGAAAGCCCCTCGGTGCGGCGCGCCGCCGCCTCGCGCGGCGTAGTGCGGGCGAGCAGCAGCATCAGGTCGGAATGCTCCGCGCGCGACGTCCAGACCTTGGAGCCGTCGATAACGTAGGCGTCGCCGTCGCGCACCGCGCGCGTGGACAGTGCGAGCGTGTCGCTGCCGCTGCCGGGCTCGGTCACGCCGAACGCCTGCAGGCGCAGCCGTCCGGCGGCGATGTCCGGGAGATAGGCGCGCTTCTGCGCCGCGCTGCCGTGCCGCAGGATGGTGCCCATCGTGTACATCTGGGCGTGCGCCGCGGCGGCGTTGCAGCCGGCGGCCTGGATCTCCTCGAGGATGGCGGCGGCCTCGGCGAGGCCGAGCCCGGCGCCGCCGTACGCCTCCGGGATCAGGCAGGCGAGCCAGCCGCCGTCGGTGAGCGCCCGCACGAAGTCCTCGGGATAGGTCCGGGCACGGTCGTGGGCGCGCCAGTATTCGCCGGGAAAGCGGGCGCACAGGGCGCGCACCTGTTCGCGGATTTCCGGAAACTCGCTCATGCGGCCGGCCCTCCCCGGCCGGGACGGCTACTATAGTCGGCGCGTCCCGGCGCGCAACGCGGCCAGCGCACGAATCCATCCGTGTCCCGGATGCCTTGCAGATAGCCCGCGCCTCTGGCGCTTTGCAGATAGTTGGTGCGGCGGAACGCGCGGCGCGCTATTCCCGACGGATGCCGTCCTCCGCTTGTCTGCCGCCCCGGGCCCGCCTCCCGTGAGCCTCGACCTGATCCCGCCCGAGTTGTTTCCGTTCCGGGACGTGGAAGCCTGGAAGCTCGGCGTGTTGGTGCTGATCTACGGTGCCACCGCCAGCATCCGCGGCGCGCTTGGCTTCGGCGCGGTGGCGCCCGCCATCGTGTTCTCCTCGATGGTGCTGGAGCCGCACCACGCGATCCTGCTCGCGCTCGCGACCGGGTTCTGGGCCCAGGCGCAGATCATCCCGTTCGGCCTGCGCCACGGCGACTGGAGCCTCGCGCGGCCGCTGCTGATCGCGGGCTTCCTTGCCATCGCCGCCGGCGTGTTCGTGTTCAAGAAGCTGGAGCCGGGCTGGCTCACGGTCTGCCTCGGCACGGCGATGCTGGCGGTCGCGCTGACCGACCGCTACAGGCTGCTCGACCGGCTGGCGAAACGGATCGACCTGCGCCACATCGGCGTCGCCTTCGGGCTGTCCACCGTGAGCGGCCTGATCGCGGGCATCGCGGGCGGCGGCGGCATGTATCTCTACTCGGTCTATCTCAAGTTCGCCTGTCCCGACCCGACATCGATGCGCGGCACCTCGATCCTGGTGGGTTCCACCTTCCTGATCTGGCGCTTCATCGTGTCGGTGCTGTTCGGGCTGATCTCGTGGCGGCTGATGGTGGAATCGCTCGTGATGCTGCCGGTGTCGCTGGCAGGCGCGTGGCTCGGCATCCGCTTCTTCCGGCGCGCCGACGCCGCGCGCTTCTATGGCGCGTTCCAGGCCGTGCTCATGCTGGGCGCGCTGGCCCTTCTGTGGAAGGGGCTCGAGCGGGTGCTGTGACGGACGCGGCGGAAGTCAGTTGTCGCCGCGCACCGCGATCCGGATCAGGTGGTTGGTGGGGCGCTCCTTGCACGACAGCTCCACCGCCGCGCGCAGCACCTCCGCCGTCGCCTCGTCCGGCACCGTGACCGTCACCGGCTTGCCGAAGATGGCGGCGCGATAGGTCGCGGGGCCGAGGTCGTTAATGGCGAGCGCCACCAGCTTCACCGGGTCTGTCGCGGCGGTCGTCGGGGTCGGCGCCTCGATGTCGAGGCGCGGGCTCACGCCCCAGGCGTCGGTCCTGAACATCTTCCTGAGGCCGGTCTGGGCGAGGCTGACGTAGCCGCCCGCGCGCGGAAAGCGTTTGGGCTTGTCGCCCTTGGGCGCGGGTCGCGCCTTCTCCAGCACCTTGACGAACGCGCCCTTCATGCGGGTCCGGATCGCCGGGGCCGCCGTCTGTTCCGTGGTGGTCTGCTGCGCTCGTCCTGGCATCTCCGGTAACTCCCGTGCTGTTGGCCCGTGGGTTGCCGCCGAGGGCGACGTCCGGTGCCGCCCGCGACGGCGGCACCATAGGCCCCAATTGTTACAGGTGAACGACCCGAAAGCCAATCATTACCGGATGTGGTGAGGCAGTTTTCGGAATCGCCACCAGACGTTGCTCCTTTCGCGCCGTTGCGCCACTCTGGCACGCACGCCACAGCCGACGAGGACCGTCCATGACCGCCATGCCGCGCCAGCCCGCCCCGCCGCTCGACCTGCCGCTCGCGGGCGGCGGCCGTTTCGATCTCGCCGCGCGCAGGCCGGAGCGCTTCACGCTGGTGCTGTTCTACCGCGGCCACCACTGCCAGCGGTGCCGGGCCAGCCTGCGCGAGATCGAGGACAAGATGGACCGCCTCGCCGCGCTCGGCACCGACGTGATCGCCGTCAGCACCGACACCGCCGAGCAGGCGGAAAAGAGCCAGCGCGAATGGGGCCTCGGGCGTGTGCCGATCGCCCACGGCCTCACGGTGGACGGCGCCAAGGCATGGGGGCTCTACGTCTCGCGCGCGATCCGCCCGCACGAGGCGCCGATCTTCAACGAACCCGGCGTGTTCCTGATCCGGCGCGACGGCACCGTCCACTTCGCGGTCATCAACTCGATGCAGCGGATGCGCCCCTACCCGGAGGACGTGATCGAGGCCATCGCGCGCATCGTCGAGACCGACGAGCCGCCGCGCGGCGAAGTCTGAGCGGACAAAGAAAAAGCCGGACCCGGCGGTACCGGGTCCGGCGAGGTGGCGGGGGGCGGAGGCCGGCGGAGACCAATTGCCTCCGCCCCCCTCGACGTCCCGGACGGCCGGGACGTCAGCTCGCCCGAGCCAGCGCGTCGCGGTTGGTGCGGAATCCCGCGTGCGAGCCGAGCAGGGAGATCGGGCCGCGCATGTCCTCCTGCCACAACAGGCAGTCGGTGTTGATGCAGAACGGCATGTCCTGGATGGTGAGCTCGTAGACCGGGCCCTCCTCCGACGAATGGGCGTGGGTGGCCCAACCCGGCGCGGAGAACATGAAGTCGCCCGCCTTCCATTCGTAGCGCTTGCCTTCCACCACCGAGTGGCCGCGCCCGCCGAAGTAGTAGTTCATGGCGGCCGAAGCGTGCCGGTGCGGACGGTCGGTGATGCCCGCCGGACGATTGGTGATGGTGGCGAAGAAGTTGGTGGTGGTGCCGTTGGAGCGGCCCGTCACCGGATCGTAGAGCAGGTAGAGACGCCGGCCCTCGTAGTCCTGGCCGAGACCTGCGGCGTACTTGTCGAGCTCCGCCTTGACCTTCTCCCACGGCCAGTGGATCGGCACGATGCGCGCGGCCGGCGGATTGACCAGCCCTTCATAGGGCATCAGCCAGGCGCCCTCCCCGGTAAGCTGGAACGCGCCGAACTTGGAATGGTGCCAAGTGCCCTCCTCCTCCGCGGTCGCGGTGAGGTCGTCCTCGCGGCTGCCGTGCGCCGGCGGGTCTTCGTCCACATAGTGAATCTTGAGCCGCTCCAGCAGCGCGCCGTTGGAATAGCGCAGCCGCACCTGGATTTCGGCGGTGTCGTTGACGTACTCGTGCACCCACATGCTGGGGGTCGTCACCACGTCGTACTGCCCGAACTCCGTCGGCTTGCCGTTCTGGACGATGGTGCCGCCGCCCTGGATGCAGAAGTTAACCACCGAGGAATTCTGGCGCACCGGACGGGTGCGCTCGCCCGGCAGCAGCACGTCGAGGCTCACGTCCACGCCCGGCGCCCAGCTATGCGCCGTTTCGTTCACGGAGCGCGGATGGACGAAGCGCGCGCGGCGCACGCCGTTGTTGGGGCGCGGCAACGCGGCGAGACGCGCGATCTCGGCGTCGATCTCCTCCTTCGGCATCACCACCGGCTCCCATAGGTCGAGCGAGTGGTCGCCATGAACGTGACGTCCCGTGAAGCGGGAGCCCGAATAGTCGATGAAGCGCGGACGGGGATCGGAAGTCGCGGAAGCAGTCATGGCGGTCTCCTTCGCAGCGGGCGGCACGGGCGGCGGAATGCGGCGGGCGCCGGAGCCAACGACACTTAATTCGTTAGCTTTCTAAGCTTATAGATTAGATTTCTAAGTATATCAAGCAGAAAAACGGGCGTTGAGCCGACCCGCCAGAGAGAATAATTCATATCGCAATTTCAGGGACTTAAGTGATATTCGGCAAGGAGGGTTGATCGACTGCCAGATCGCTTTATGTTTTCCATAAAACGAACGTGAGGTGGAGCGCCTTTATCCTCGAACACAGGGAGTATTCAAAGATGAAGATACTCAGGACGCTCGGCACGATTTCATTGGGAGCCGCGGTCGGGACTGGTTTCGCGGTCGCAAACTCCATGGCCGATCCCATCGCCGACTTCTACAAGGGCAAGCGCATCGAAATGATCGTCGGCTCCGGCCCGGGCGGCGGCTACGACCAGTATGCGCGCCTGCTCACCCGGCACATGGGCAAGCACATCCCCGGCAACCCCGACTTCGTCACCCGCAACATGGATGGTGCGGGCTCGATCGTCGCCACCAACTTCGTCTACAACGTCGCGCCCCAGGACGGCACCGTGATCGGCGGCATCCAGCGCGGCGCGCCGATGGTGGAGATTCTCGGCCAGTCGGGACCGCAGTTCGAATCGGCCAAGATCAACTGGCTCGGCAGCCTCAACAACGAGGTCGGCATCATCGGCGTGATGAAGCGCTCCGGCGTGACCACCCTCGAAGACGCCTTCACCAAGGAAGCGATCCTCGGCACCACCGGGCCCAACGACACGGAGGCCTTTCCGGCACTGATGAACAATACCCTCGGCACGCGGTTCCGGCTGATCGGCGGCTATCCGGCGACCCCGCCGGTGCATCTCGCCATGCAGCGCGGCGAGGCCGACGGCGTCAGCCAGTCGTGGTCGTCGTTCGCGCTGCAGGCGGGCGACGCCATGAAGGACATCTCCATCCTGGTGCAGCTTTCCACCAGCCGTCACCCGCAGCTGACCGAGATGGGCGTGCCGTTCATCTTCGATTACATCACCGCCGAGCGGGTACAGCCCGGCTTCACGGTCGAGGAGGTCGAAACCTACTTCCGCCTAATGCTTTCGACCAAGGCCATGGGCCGGCCCTTCATGCTCGGCCCGAAGGTACCCGAGGCACGCGTCAAGGCGCTGCGGGCGGCCTTCGTGGAAACCGCCAAGGACAAGGACTTCCTGGCCGAGGCCGAGCGCACCAAGCGCGACGTCGTGCTGGTTTCGGGCGACGAGTTGCAGGAGCTCGTCGTCCAGCTCGCCGCAGCACCCAAGGAAGTGATCGACCGGCTCGAAAATCTCATCAAGTTCAGGGGACCGGTGGAAACTGCCAAGGTCGAGCTGCCGAAGCATACCGGCGAAGTCACGAAGGTCGAGAGCGGCGGCCGCGCCATCACCGTCAGGGCCGACGGCAAGGAGGTTTCGGCCGCGATCTCCGGTTCGCGCACCAAGGTCACCATCGGCGGTAGCGAAGGCGACCGCGGTGCGATCAAGGCGGGCATGACCTGCACCGTCGTGCTGCCCTCGGCGGATGCCAAGGAAGCCGTGGAAGTCGAGTGTCAGGCGGGTCAGAGCTGAGCGCCGCCGAAACCGGCAGAACCGGCCGTCAAAGCCCCCGCCCCGGCGGGGGCTTTTTTTCGCCTGCCCCGCGCGGAATGGCGGATTCCCGCTATTTTCAGCCCTTTCATCAGGCTTTTCCGACCCGCCGCCCCATGCTAGGTTTTGTAAAAATTATCTTTCCTTCCACCGTATTACAGGGAGCATCCTATGCGAATCAGGACCATCACGTCCGTGGCTGCGGCCGCGGTCGCAGGCAGTTTTGCGATCATGCCCGCCACGGCCGACCCGGTCGCAGACTTCTACAAGGGCAAGCGTATCGAGATGATCGTGGGCTCCGGCCCCGGCGGCGGCTACGACGTCTATGCCCGCATGCTGACCCGCCACATGGGCCGGCACATTCCCGGCAACCCCGGCTTCGTCACCCGCAACATGGAAGGCGCGGGCTCAATCGTCGCCACCAACTTCGTGGCCAACGTCGCCCCCAAGGACGGCACCGTGATCGGCGGCATCCAGCGCAACGCCGCAATGATCGAGATCATGGGCCAGTCGGGGCCGCAGTTCAAATCCCAGGAGCTGCACTGGCTCGGCAGCCTCGCCAACGAAGCGGGCGCCTGCGGCATCGCCAAGCGTACCGGCATCACGTCGTTCGACGAGGTCCTGAAAAGGGAGCTCCTGTTCGGCGGCACCGGGCCCAACGACACCGAAATCAACCCCGCCCTCATCAACAACCTTCTGGGCGGCAAGATCAAGCTGATCAAGGGCTATCCCTCGACCCCGCCGGTCCATCTCGCGATCCAGCGCGGCGAGGTGGACGGCATCTGCCAGTCCTGGGCCTCGCTCAGCGAACAGGGCGGTCCGCGCATCAAGAGCGGCGATTTCATCCCGGTAGTGCAGCTCACCATCAAGCCGGTGGACGAGCTGACCAAGATGGGCGTCCCCGTGATCTTCGACTTCGTCAAGCCGGAGAACCTTCCGGCCGGCATGTCGGTCGAGGAGGCCACCAACTACTTCGAGCTGGTGATGGGCGTGCGCGTCATGGGCCGACCCTTCGTCGTCGCGCCCGCCGTGCCGGCCGATCGCGTGAAGGCGCTGCGCGCGGCCTTCAGTGCTACCGCGAAGGACAAGGCCTTCCTCGACGAAGCGACCAAGATGCGCCGCGACGTGGATCTCGTCACCGGTGACGAGGTCCAGGCGATCGTTGCCAAGATGGCGGCGACACCGAAGGAGCGCCTCGCTAGACTCGACGACCTGCTCCAGTTCAAGGGCGTGACCCAGACCGCCAAGGTCGAGCAGCCGAAGCATACCGGCAAGGTCACAAAGAGCGAGGACGGCCGCACCATCGCCATCGACGCTGGCGGCAAGGAGGTCACGACCTCGATCTCCGGCTCCCGTACGAAGGTCACCATCGGCGGTGCCGAGGCCAAGCGCGAGCAGATTCAGGTGGGCATGACCTGCACCATCACGCTGCCGGACGCAAGCGCCAAGGAAGCCGCCAACGTCGACTGCAAGAGCTGACCCTCGCACGAGCGACCTATCGAACGCCCCCGGCTCTGCCGGGGGCGTTTCTTTGTGGGCGGTAGAACTAGCGTCCCGCGCGCTCGCGCCGGGTGATCTCCTCCTGGATGGCGCGCGCGCGCGCGGGCCACAGGCTCCGGACGTAGGACAGCACCGCCGCGATCTCGCGGTCCTCGAGCCGGTCGCCGAAGGCCGGCATGGCGCTGCGGTAGCCGGGCGGGCCATATGCCGCGGGACCGTCCCGCACCATCAGGAACAGGAGGTCGTCGGAATGGTGCCAGTCGTGGGCGCTGCCGTCGAGCGGCGGCGCCGGAAGTAGGCCGTCGGGGCCGCGGCGGCGCCACTCGGGCTGGCCCTGCCGCTCGGCCCCATGGCACACGGCGCATTCGCGCGCATACACGGTCCGGCCTAGCGCCACGAGGGCGGTGTCGTCGGGGTCCACCGCGCGCCCCACAGGCCCGCGGTCCGGCCAAGCGAAAATGACGAGGACGGCGGCCGCGGTCACCGTCGCGACGGCTGCCGCCCATAGCCACGGCCGGTTCACGACGCCTCGGGCGCTGTCAGGTCGTCGAGGATCGGGCAATCGGGCCGGTCGTCGCCGTGGCAGCGTTCGGCCAGCGTCTCGAGCGCGCGCCGCAGGCTCTGCATCTCCGCGATGCGGCGGTCGATCTCGTCGATGCGCGCGAGCGCGATCCGCTTGACGTCGGCGGAACGCCGCTCCCGGTCGCCATAGAGGTCGAGCAACTCTCGACATTCCTCGACCGAGAAACCGAGCGCGCGGGCACGGTTGAGGAAAGCGAGGCGGCGCACCTCGCGTTCCCCGTAGTCGCGGTAGCCGTTGCCGGCCCGCACCGGGGGCGGCACCAAGCCGATCCCCTCGTAGTAGCGGATTGCCTTGGCGCTGAGTCCGGCGCGTTGGGCGGCTTCACCGATGTTCATGGCGGTCCTCCTGGATGCAGCGATTGATCCAGACTAAACCTTCCCCTAATGGGAAGGTCAAGCCGCCGCCGAGGTGGATATCCCCCGCCGTCTTGGCTACAAAGCCCCCGCGACGCAGCCCAGCAAGGAGTACCACATGGCGGACGAGACCACCCGGACCTTTACCTGGATCACCGAAGCGGAGGTCGTCTCCCTGATCAATCTTTCGGGCGTGATCGGGGCGCTCGAGGCCGCCCTCGGGCTCGAGCACCAGGGCAAGGCCAGGAACCTGCGCAAGGGCCAGGTGGCCTGGGAAGGCGGCAGCCTCAACGTGACCGGCGCCGAGATCACCGGCAGCGGCTATTCGGGCGCCAAGGTCTGGACCAACGTAGGCGGCAAGTCGGCGCCGCTGCTGCTGATCCACGGTTCCGGCGACGGCCAACTCAAGGCGGTGATCGAGGCGGTGGCGCTCGGCCAGATGCGCACCGCGGCGCTCGCCGCGGTCGCGACCGAATACCTCGCCGCCGAGGGCGCCGACGACATGGCGGTGGTCGGCAGCGGCAAGCAGTCGCTCACCCAGGTCGCCGCCGTCAACGCGGTGCGTCCGCTCAAGCGCCTGCGCGTGTTCAGCCCGACCCCCGAGAACCGCGCGCGCTTCGCCGCCGAGGTACGCGGCAAGTACCCGTTCGAGGTGGTCGAAGCGGCCTCGGTCGCGGACTGCGTCCGGGATGCGCCGCTCGTCACCACGGTCACCCGCGCGAAGGAGCCGTTCCTCTCCGCCGACATGCTGTCCGACGGCGCGCATCTCAACGCCGCCGGCGCCATCATCGCGGGCTTCTCCGAGATCGGGCCCGACGTGGTGGCCCGCGCCGACCTCGTGGTGGTGGACAACCTCGAGGGATGCCGCGAGGACAGCCGCGAGCTGCGCTCCCATTTCGATCACGGCGGTGACTGGAGCCGCGTCATCGAGATCAAGGAGATCGTCGGCGCGAACCGCCGTCGCCCGGCCGGTACCCGCCTCACCCTGTTCAAATGGATGGGAGTCGGGCTCGCCGATCTCGCCGCCGGCGTCGAGATCCTGAAGCGCGCCCGGGAGAAGGGCGCGGGGCGGGCGCTCCCCCACCCCGGCCGCGCCCCCGTGGACCTGAGCTAGCCTTAGCTCCCCCATCCCGCCGGCGAGAACGTTGCGCCGGCGCCCGCGCCTTCCTACACTTGAAAAGAAGCAGTGAGGAGATGGCGATGGCAACGGAAAAGGCGATGTTCGGCGCGGGATGTTTCTGGGGCGTGGAATCGGCGTTCCGCCAGATTCCGGGCGTCGAGGACGCGGCAGTCGGCTATTCCGGCGGCCACACGGAAAACCCCACCTACCGTGAGGTGTGCGGCCACGGCACCGGCCATGCCGAGGTCTGCCTCATCGCCTTCGACCCTGTGGTACTCCCTTTCGAGCGGCTGTGCGAGGTCTTCTTCGCGATCCACGACCCGACCCAGCTCAACCGCCAGGGGCCCGACGTGGGCGACCAGTACCGCTCCGCCATATTCTACTTCGACGAGACCCAGAAGGAGACCGCGACACGGGTGCGCGATCGGCTCGCGGCCTCCGGCCGGCATCGCCGCCCGATCGTGACCGAGATCAGCCCCGCCAAGACCTTCTGGCGCGCGGAAGAATACCACCAACGCTACTTCGAGAAGCACGGCGGCGGCTTCTGCCACGTCGTGCCCGCCGAGTTCACGCGCGGGCACTGACTTCAATATCTGTTCAGGCCGGAGGGAAGCCGTAGAGCCGCGCCGGGTTTCCGGCGAGAATCATGTCGCGGACCGCCGGGTCGGGCGCCGCCTCCAGCAGGAAGTCGAGCACGTCCGCGTCGTCCGGCAGCGGCACCTCGAAGGTCGGGTGCGGCCAGTTGAGCCCCCAGATGATGCGGTCGGGGCGCGCCGCGACCAGCGCCCGCACGTTCGCCACCATGTCGGCGTAGCCGGGCGGGCCCGCGCGCGACAGGTTGTAGACGCTGTAGATGTTGAGCCACGCGTCCTCGCACTCGCGCAGGTGCCGCGCCACGGCCTCGAACGCGGGCGAGCCCGGCGGATGGTCGGGCCCAAGGTTGGCGACGTGGTCGAGGCTGTGCGGGATCGGCAGTCGTGCCAGCGCCGGCAACAGCTCCACCACCTCCGAAACCCCTTCCAGATGCACCTCCACGTGCCAACCGAGGTCCCGGACTCTGTCCGCCATGCGCGCGAGATGGTCCGGCCCCATGCCGCCGATCGAGCGGGTCGAGATGCGGAAGCCCGTCATGCCGCCCGCCGCGAGCCGTTCCAGCTCGCGGTCCGCGACGTCGGGCTTCACCAGCGCCAGGCCCTTGAAGGCGCCCTTCATGGCGGCGATGG
Organism: Alphaproteobacteria bacterium; assembly: GCA_050485485.1. GTDB lineage: Bacteria > Pseudomonadota > Alphaproteobacteria > SMXQ01 > SMXQ01 > WHSO01. The sequence continues at coordinate 38,370 of JBJHBM010000006.1, forward strand.
CGGCGAGCGCCGGCTCGTTGTCCAGCAGCGCGCTGCCGGTAATGACCACGCCGCGTGCGAGGCCCAGCTTCGTCATCGTCTCGCGGTAGTGGTCGAGCCCCGCGTCCACCGGGTTGTAGCGCCGTCCCGGCTTGAGCGGCACGTCGGGCTCGTAGATGTGGAAGTGCGTGTCGCAGGCGCCGGGCGGCGGCGCCAGGCGCGGACGGCGCCCGTCGCGGCGCGGCGGGCGCAGGTCGCGGGGTGCGGTCGCGGTCATCCGGCCGGCCCCTAGATCAGCACGCTGATGTCGAGGCCCTTGGGGAACAGGTCCTCGGGCGCGGCGCGCACGCGGGTGACGCCCTGCTCGTGCGCGTACTGGCAGAAGGCGTCGAGTGTCTTGCGGTTCGGCTCGATCCCGTAGGGAAAGAAGTCGCCGCCGAACTTCCGCTTCATCTGCTCGGCATGGTCCACCGCCCACGGCAGGCAGTAGCGCGAGACGGAAATCTCAAGGAATCGCTCGACCGCGCGGTTCTTCGCCTCCTCGAACGCCATCAGCAGGTTGCGCGCGATCCACGGGTGGGCGTCGAGCACGTCGCGGCGCACGGCGACCACATGCATGATCGGGAAGATTCCGGTCTCGTCGAAGTACTTCTCTTCCATCTCCCGGTAGTTCGGGAACAGGCGCTTGACGTCGGGATGGCCGCGCGTGAACACCTTGGGCTCGCGCGCGACCAGGGCCGCGTCGATCTCGCCCGAGGCCAGCATCTCGGAGATCGACTTGTCGGTGACGCGCGTGAGCCTGAGCCCCTCCGGCAGGTAGAGCTCGACCTTCTCCTCGCGGCCCGGCTGCTCGGTTCCGGCCTGCACCCAGTCGATGGAGGCGAGGTCCACCCCGGCATGGTGCTGCAACCAGCCGCGCGTGTAGACGGCGGCGGTCTGCGCCCACTCGGGCACCGCCACGCGCTTGCCGGCGAAGTCCTTGGCCTCGCGGATGCCGGACTTGGCGTTGTAGTAGAAGGAGGAAAAACGGAACTGGCGCGACGTCCAGACCGGCAGGCCGATGATGTCGGGCTTCTCCCGGGTCGCCTGGGCGATGAACTTTGCGAAGCTGAGCTCGGAGACCTCCCACTCCCGGTTGTAGGTGAAGCGCGAGAAGACCTCGTGGATCTCCATCGTGAGGAACGTCGGATCCAGCCCCTCTGCCCGCACCTCGCCGATGCGGAAGTCGCGCATGTGGTCGTAATCCGACATGGCGATGGTGATCGGAATACGCTTCATGCGGCAGGTCCTCCCCTCGTTCCGGATTCCGGAAGCGGTCCCGCGGACGCGGGCCGCGTTTTGCCCGCCTCTTATAGAGGCAAAGCGGCACCCGTGCCATGGCTGTCGGCACCCTCCCTGGCGGCGGTTCCCAGCCGATTCCGCCACGAATAGGCGCCGGGAATAAGCCTTAACACCTATGAAGCTTTCCCCAGGTATTTAAGCTTTATTTACCAATCTCGCGGACTCTCCGCACGACCACACAGCAATGCCGGAACAGGGCCGGCCGACCGGGCGTGCGACAAGATCCGAACATGCGGGTGCACAAACCTCCTAACGGGCAGGAGTCTTACCCGGCGGACGCGGGCTCCGATCGCGCCCTCCTTGCCGCCACGCTCGAAAGCGTCAACATCGGCATCCGCGTGCTCGACGCCGATGCGCGGCTCGTGCTCTGGAACCGCCAGTACCAGAATCTGGTCGGCCTGCCCGACGATATCCTTCGCGTCGGCGCCCCCTACGCCGAGATTTTGCGCTTCGCCCTGTCGCGCCATATGGACGACCCCGAAAAGATCGAGGAGCGGGTCGCCTTGCGGCTCGGCCAGATTCGGAGCAGCGAGGCCTCCAGCGAAATCCGCCGTACGCTCACCGGGCGCATCATCCACCAGACGCGCGATCCCATGCCGGGCGGCGGCATGGTCAATACCTACGCCGACATCACGCAGCTGCGTGAGGCCGAGATTGCGCTGGAGCGGAATACGCGGCTGCTTCGGACGTCGCTCGAGAACATCCACCAAGGGCTGCTGCTGTTCGACCAGGACATGCGGCTCACGCTGTTCAACGACGCCTACCTACGGCTGCTCGAGCTCGCCCCGGAACAGGTCCGCACGGGAATGCATTACAGTGACGTCGTCCGCACGTTGCTTGCGCGCGGCGATTACGGCGACGTGGACGGGGAGGCACTGCTGGCGGAAAGGCTGGCGGGCGCCGCCGAGGGCCGCGTCCACCACAGTCTCCATCGCGCGCCGAGCGGCACACTCATCAGCGTCCATCGCAAGCCGGTTCCCGACGGCGGCTTCGTCGCCACCTTCACCGACGTGACGAAGGAGGTCCGCGCCGGCGAGGAAGCCAAGGTCAAGTCCGCCCTCCTTCAGGCCACCCAGGACAACATGGGCCAGGGCATCTCGGTGATGGACGAAAACCTTATCGTCACCAACTTCAACCGGCTGTGGGCGGAAATCTACGTCTTGCCGCCCGAGGTTGCCAAGCCAAGCGTCTCGATGCGCGAAATCCTCCTGTTCCGGGCGCGTCGCGGGGACTTCGGTCCCGGCGATCCCGACAAGATGGCGGACGAGCGCATCGCCCAGATTCTCGCCCACGGCAACAACCGCACCGAGCGCATCATGCCGAACGGCACGGTAATCGCGACGCGCCGGTCCCCGATGCCGGGGGGCGGCTTCGTCACCACCTATACCGACATGACCGAGCGCTGGAAAGCCGAGCGCGAGGCGGCGGAGAAGTCGCACCTTCTGGAAACGGCGCTCGCCAGCATGAGCCAAGGCATATCGATCCACGACAGGGACCTGCGGCTGGTCTCGTTCAACGACAAGTACCCCCTCGCCCGTGGGGACCTTCCCCGGGAGTTTATCCGGACCGGCGTGACGCACGAGGAAACCATCCGCTACCGCGCCCGGCGCGGCGACTACGGTCCCGGCGATCCCGAGGAGCACGTCCGGGCGCGCATGCAGAGGATACGGGAAGGCAAGACGCACTCCCCGGTCCGCTTCGTAAACGGGCGCGTCATCCAGGCCCAGCGCGAGGCGATGCCGGACGGCGGCTATGTCACGACCTATACCGACATCACCGACCTCAAGAAGGCCGAGACAGAGTTGATGCGCGCGAAGGAGGCGGCCGAAGCAGCAAACCGTTCCAAGACCGAGTTCCTCGCCAACATGAGCCACGAGCTGCGCACGCCGCTCAATGCCATCATCGGCTTCTCGGAGATGATGTCCATGAGCATCTATGGCCCACTCGGCGACCCGCGCTACCGCGAGTATGCCGCAAGCATCAACGAATCGGGGCTCCATCTGCTCAGCCTCATCAACGACATCCTCGATCTTTCCAAGGTCGAGGTCGGAAAGATGGTCCTAAACGAGGAAGCCGTGAACGTGCCGAAACTGGTCGAATCCTGCCTGGTCCTGGTCGGCGATGCCGCACGGGACACCGGCGTGTCGCTCCACTCCACCATGTCCGGTACCCTTCCGCCGGTGCGCGGCGACGCGCGCAAGCTCAAGCAGGTCCTGCTCAACCTGCTGCAGAACGCCATCAAGTTCACGCCTTCGGGCCGGAAGGTGAAGACAACCGCCCGGCTGGAACGCGACGGCAGGATGCGGATCGACGTCGTCGACGAAGGCATCGGCATGCGCCCGGAGGATATTCCGCGCGCACTCGAGCGATTCGGCCAGATCGAGGGTACGCTCTCGCGGCGCTATAACGGCGCCGGCCTCGGCCTGCCGCTCGCGAAGTCGCTGGTGGAGCTGCACGGTGGCACCCTCGAGATCCAAAGCGCCCCCGGCAACGGCACGTGCATCACGGTACGGCTTCCGGAAAGCCGCGTCCTCCCTGACGAATATCCGACGCGGCCGGCACGAACCCCGGTCTGAATCGCATCGCGCCCGCGGGCGTGGTACTTTTACTGGCTCCACCGTCGTCCCATCGCCGCGAGGATGCCCCTCTCCCATGTCGCGCCGCTTCCTGCTCGCCCTCCTGTGCCTCGTGCTGCTGCCGGCCTGCAACAGCGGCGCGGGCGGGCAAGCCGCGCCTTTCGAGAAGACCGGGGAAAGCCGCACTATCCATGTGGTCAGCAACGGCTGGCACACGGGCATCGTCGTCGCGCGCGCGCTGGTCCCCGAAGGGCGGATTCCAGAGGCGGAGGACTTCCCCGAAGCGCAATTCCTGGAATTCGGCTGGGGCGACCGGGAATACTATCCCAATCCCCGCCCGTCGCTGGGCGCCGCGCTGGCGGCCGGGCTGGTGCCGACGGACTCCGTCGTCCATCTGGCGGGCCTCGGCCGGCCGCCGCAGGCGGGGAACGGCATCGAGGTCATCCGCCTCGACGTGGATGCGGGCGGGCTTGCTCGCATGATCGCGGCGATCGACGACGCGTTCGACCGCGGCGCGGCGCGGCGCGCCGATATCCTCACGGAAGGCTTGCATACCCAGGGCAAGTTCTATCCCGCCCATGGGCGCTTTCATCTGTTCAACACCTGCAACACCTGGGTCGCGCGCAAGCTGCGCGCCGCCGGTGTCGCGCTGTCGTCGGGCGGCGTGGTCACCGCCGGCGACCTGATGGGACGCCTGCGCGACGCGCTTGCCGGGGACGCGGAACCGGCCTACCCCTAGCGCGGCCGGACGGCCGGTCCGGACCGGCGGAAACCGGGTAGATCGCTTGGGCTTGAGTCGCGTCTCAGCCGAGCGCCATCTGGCGCAGGATCGCCCGCGTGACCGGGCTCGCCGCGTCGCCGAAGTCGGCGCCCATCTGGAAATGGTTGCGGCCCTCCACCACGATCAGCTCGCACGCTTGGCCCGCCGCGCGCCAAGCCGCCGCGAAGGCCTCGCTCTGGCGCTGGAATTCGGGCAATTCGCCGCTGCCGTAGCCGAGCACCAGCGGGATCGGCGTCGCTGGGATCTGATGGATCGCGCTCATCGCGCGCGCGCGGCCCTCGTCCAGATGCAGGTAGCTGTTGCGCCACGAATGGCGCACCGGCTCCAGGTCGAACATGCCGGAGACTGGCGCCGCACCCTTGACGAGATCAGCGGGAAGACCGTAGACGCCCTCCCAGTCGGTCACCGCCACCATACCGGTGACGTGGCCGCCCGACGAATGGCCGCTCACGAAGATGCGCCCGGGATCGCCGCCGAAGCTCTCGGCGTTGCGATAGACCCAGGCGACCGCGGCGCGCGCCTGGCGCACCTGCTCCTCCAGCATCACGTCGGGCACCGCGGCGAAGTTGACCGCGACGTAGTTGGCCCCCGCCGCGTGGAACACCGGGGCGGGATAGCTCACTTCGTCCTTATGGCCCGCCTTCCAGGCGCCGCCGTGCAGGAAGATCTGGATCGGCGCGCCCTTGCGCGGCGCGGGGAAGACGTCGAGCATCTCCTTGCGCGTCGGGCCGTAGGCGACGTCCAGGATGCAGTCGAGCGCGGCGCGCGCCTTCGCGCTCTCCTCGATCTTGCGGGCCTTGTAGGCGGACGAATCCGGCACCAGGCTGTGCTGGTCGTAATTGGCGTCGAGCTCCTTCTGGCTGTAGCTGCGCCAATCGGGCAGCGCGGGCCGGGGCTGGTCGAGCATGGCGGCTTCCTCCCTGTCCCCCGGTCAGTGCAGCCGGGGTCCCTTGTAGTTCCTGTTGCGGTCCTCGGAGGCGATGCGCACGGCGCGCTCCTCCCCGTTGCGGTGGATGGCGAACTCCAGCACCACGCCGGCGTCGCCCTGCGCCCACATGCGCCGGAACAGGTCGCCGAGGCTGCCGACCGGATGGCCGCCCACGCCCAGCACCACGTCGCCGACGCGGATGCCGGCGCGCGCCGCCGGGCTGCCTTCGGTGAGGCCGACCACGACGAGGTTCTCGCCGAACTCCGTCACCTGCATCCCGACCCAGGGACGCGGCGGGCGCGAGGTGCGGCCGAAGCGCACGAGGTCGTCGATGATCGGCGGCAGGAGGTCGATCGGGATCATCATGTTGACGTCGATCGGGGTGCGGTTCTGCGTCACCTGCTGGACGTAGAGGGAGCCGAGGCCGACCAGTCCCCCGTCGCCGCCGATCAGGGCGGTGCCGGCCCAATGGGGATGGGGCGGCGCGGTGTAGAGCGCCTCGTCGAGCAGGTATTCCCAGTAGCCGGCGAACTCCTGGCGCGCGACGACGCGCGCGTCCACCGAATTGGGAATGCCGCCGACGCCCGCCACCACCATGCGGTCGCCGACGCGCACGTCGGCCGAGCGGCCCAGCCTGAGCGGCGTGAGGTCGAGCGGCTGAAGCGCCTGCACCAGCGCGAAGCCGGTCTCGTGGTCGCGCCCGACGAGATGGGCGTCCACCACCCGCCCCGCCCCGGTAACGAGCCAGATGCGCTCGGCCTCCGTCACAAGATAGCCGACCGTGACCACGAGGCCGTCGGGGGAGATCACGCAGCCGTTGCCGGCGCGCTCGGTGCCGAGCCGGCTCGCGCTATGGGCGTCGGGCGGCACCACCACGCGCAGGCCGACCACGGCCCCCAGCGTCGCCATGAGGTCGAAGCCGTAGTTTTCGGGATTCGGTTCGGTTGCTTCCATGCAGCTCCCGGCGGCCGTGGGGCCGCCGCCTCGGCAGACATGCCTGTCCGCCCTTAGGATAGGCCAAGGCGGGGGTGCGGGCAAATGGGCCGCCACACGCCCTCCCTCTTCAGCCGACCCTAATCAATTCCGCGATGTTACGGCCCATCATCCGCTCGCGGTCGGCCGGCGCGATGTCGGCGCGGCGCGCAAGCTCGCGGACGCAATCGGGCCAGCCGGTGTCCCAGTGCGGATAGTCCGACGACATCATCAGGTGTCCGGCACCGATCCGCTCCACCGCCTCCGGTAGGCACGCCTCGTTCGATTCCACTGTCAGCCAGCAGTTGCGCCGCACGTAGTCGGAGGGGCGCAGCGCGAGATCGGGCGCGTAATCCTGCTTCAGGTTGTCATAGCCGAACTCCATGCGCTCCATCCAGTAGAGCATCCAGGAGGCGGAGCATTCGAAGAAGCCGACCTTGAGCCGCGGGAACCGCTCGAACACGCCGCCCAGCACCATGCCCACCAGCACGTCCGCGCACATGGTCGGGCGCGCGAGGCAGTGCATGATGTAGAAGCTCTTGTGGCGGTTGGCGAGCGGCCCGCGCGAGGCCGGATGCACGAACAACGGCACGTCGAGGTCCTCGGCCGCCGCGTAGAGCGGGTCGAACGCCGGATCCTCCGCGTTGAGGGTGAGCGAGTAGCCGGTGATATGCGCCGCGCGGATGCCGAGCGTCTCGACCATGCGGCGCAGTTCGCCCGCCATACCCTCCGGGTAGCCCGACGGCAGCACGCCGACCGGATAGAGCCGGTCCTCGTGGCCCTTCACGAAGGCCGCCACCCAATCGTTGTAGGCGCGGCACAGCGCGAGGCCGAGGGGCCCGTCCTGCAGGGTCGGTATGGCGGAGCCGGTGGCGAACATCACCTGCTTCTCGACGCCGGCCTCGGCGAGGTCGCGGATGCGCTGGGCGCGGTCGTAGCCGCCGGGCTGGATACGCGCGATGCGCCCACCCTGGCGGTCGGGACCGTAGAGCTGGCGATGGCTGCCGGCCTTCTCGACCTCGTCGCCCCACGGATCGAGGTCGTGGCGGAAGCGCAGCTCGTGATAGGCACCGCCCTGGAGCTTGACCGGGGAGCGGTGCGCGAATTCCCCGGTGAGCCGGTAGACCTCGTCGAGGAAATAGCCTTCCCGCAAATGGGTGTCGGCGTCGATCCAGACCATGTCCTGCCTCCCTTTCGCGGCGCGGCGAACGCCGGCTTTCTCATGTTTGTGTTATTTTAGGCCGCGGCGGGCCGGGGCCACAAGCCGGTCCCCCTTGCCCGCTCCCGCGCGCTGGCCTAGGCTGACCACAATCGGCATCAACGGACGGGAGGCAACCATGGCCTATACGCTCGAACAGTTCTGCAAGGACGCGCACGATATTCTGGTCAAGGGCCAGGATCAGGCCGCGCTCGAGGCGGTCGCCGGGAAGCTCAAGGTGCTGGTGTCGAATCCCGACTTCGTAAAGGCCGCGTTCGACGAGGACGACCCGCCCGGCCGCAAGCAGCTGTGGCACGATCCCGAAACCGACGTCTACGTCCTCGCCCATGTCCAGCGGCCTGGCAAGGGCGGCCATCCGCACAGCCACGGCAAGTCGTGGGCGATCTATTCCAACTGCCGGGGCTACACCGACATGACGGAGTGGCGCCGCACCAACCCCGAGGGCGACGACCATGCCGAGCTGGAGGTGGCCGCCCGGTACCGCATCGGGCCAGGCCAGTCGCACGCCTACGGGCCCGGCACGATCCATTCCACCGCGCACCCGGAGAAGGCGTGGGTGGTGCGCGTCACCGGCGGCGACCTCGACGTGACGCCGCGCTTCCGCTTCGATCCGCGCAAGGACAAGATCCTGGCCGACGCCTGAAGCGCCCTCGGTCCCGTTTTTCGCGCAAAGCGCCGGGTTCGCCCGGCGCTTTTTTCTTGGCGTGGAACCAGCGCGCTGTGGTGTGCGTTCTCCTGAACATCCAGACCAAGAACCAGACATTCGGAGAGTCCAATGACCATCCGTCCGCTTCTGACGGCCCTTGCGCTCGTCGCTTTCGTGCCCGCCATGGCCGCCTGCACGGCGACAGAGACCCGGGAAAGCACCGGTGAATACGTCGATAGCGCGGCCGTGAGCACCAAGGTGCGTACTGCCATCGCCCGCGACGAAAGCCTCAGCATCTTCGACATCAACGTCACCACCTTCCGTGGCGTGGTGCAGCTGAGCGGCTTCGTGGACAGCACCGAACAGAAGGCACGGGCCGAACGCATCGCGGCGAGCGTCGATGGCGTGCAGGAGGTGCGCAACAACATCGACGTGCGCGGTGCGGCGCCGGCACGGTCCTCGGCGTACTGAACCACCACTCCAATTTCACAGGACAGCCGCATCAGGAGGTTTCCCACGCGCCGCCATCGCCCGGGGCGACGGCGGCGTCGAAGGCGACCGCGCCCACGTGCTGGGCCATCGCCCGCCACGTCTCCTGTCACCCGCATAGCGGACCCCATATCGTACCGTAACCCGTCGCGCCGGATTGTCTGTCCGTAGGACTGCGGCCGCATGGCTGGCTCATGTCGAGTGCGAGGCGCCGACACTGGCTGGCTGACGTCGTAATGCCGCCGCATTGCCCCCCCCCCCGGCTCATGCGGCAGCGTGCGACTTATGGGAACTACTTGGTCAGAATCAATCCGCCCCTGCGCGTCCGCCGCAGGCGCTAGACCTCGCCCGCATGGGAAATCGCAAGCTCGCCTGTGGGCGCGAGAAGCTGCTCGCTGTCGACCACCGTAACCGACGTCGTCCTGACTTGGCCCGTGCTCGAAGTCTTGCCGCTCGTGCTTTCCGTCATCTCGTTTCCGCCCTCTCAAAACTTGAGAACCCGGTAATCCTGCCGCAAGGCCCGGCCCCGGACACCGAATCAAGGGGCGACATATAGCAATTAATAATTATTTGCAATTTATTTCTATGCCTGCCAGATGCCATCGGCCGAAGCGGCAAGCTTGTCGGAGGCCGCGAAGCCACGGATACTTCCGGCCCGGTCCAAGGAAAAAACAAACATGTCGGAAACAGCCCAGGTCATGCCCGAAGGCAAGCCGCGCTCCTTTGCAGCGCTGCGACACCCGGGAGGTCGTGCCTACCTGCTCGGGTCCATGCTCGCCATGATGGCGGACAATATCGAGCATGTGATCAGCTACTGGATGATCTTCCAAAAGTTCCAGTCACCGGCGCTGGCGGGCTTCGCCGTGGTGTCCCACTGGCTTCCCTTCCTTTTGTTCTCGATCTGGGCCGGCGCGCTCGCCGACCGCTTCGATCCTCGCCGCATCATCCAGATCGGCATGCTCCTGTTCATGATTGCTTCCGCGGGATGGGGCTATCTTTTCCTGACCGACACGCTCGAACAGTGGCACGCGATGGTGCTACTGGTGATCCACGGCATGGCCGGCGTCATCTGGGCTCCCGCCGCGCAATTGATCCTGCACGACATCGTCGGCGGCAAGGACCTGCAGAGCGCGATCCGTATGATGTCCACCTCGCGCCACCTCGGCATCCTGCTGGGTCCGGCCGTCGGCGGCGCCATGCTCCTGCTGCTGGGACCGGCGTGGGGCATTCTGCTCAACACGCTGATCTATCTGCCGCTGGTGCTGTGGCTGATCAACGCTCCCTATGGTCCGAAATTCCGCAGTGCGGACGCGCCACCGCCGCGCAAGCCCGCCATGCGCGGCTTCCGTGACGTGATCGATACCATCCGCACGGTATCCGGCAACCACATCATCCTTTCGATGACACTTCTGGCAGGCTTGTCGTCGTTCGTGATCGGCAACGCGCACCAAGCGCAAATGCCGGAATTCGCCCACGATCTGGGGCATGGCCAAGGCGCCGACATCCACTATACCGTTCTGCTCGCGGCCTCGGCCGCGGGGGCGCTTCTCGGCGGCTTCGTACTGGAAGCCAAGAGCCTGTTGCCGGCGCGCACCCATAGTGCCTTCGTACTGGTGCTCCTATGGTGCGTGGCCATCGCCGGCTTTGCGCTCACCGACGTCTATGCGCTCGCGGTCGGCCTGATGGTGGCGGCCGGCTTCCTGAACCTCGCCTTCAGCTCGATGACCCAGACGCTGGTGCAGCTTCACGCACCCCAGGAGATTCGCGGGCGGGTCATCGGCCTCTACAACATGTCGGGCCACGGCATGCGGGCCTTTTCGGGCATGACCGTCGGATTCGGCGGCAGCCTGATCGGTATCCACTGGTCGCTTGCCCTATCCGCCTTCGCCCTGATGATTCTGACCGGCGCGCTGTTCGCGGTCATGTTCCGCCGCCTCGCCCCCAGCGGCACCGCTCCGGCCGAATAAGCGAAGAATGAAAACGAAGCAGAAGGTGGAAGGGTAACCGTCGGGCTCGCCACGCCCCATCGCGAAGTGGGCCTCTGTCAAACAACGCAACAACCATGCCTTGCCACTGCTCATTTCCCGTACCACGCATTCATGCACTTGCGGCGAAGACACAGCGCCCGTATGTTGCCTGCGCGCGTTCCCGCGCGCCGCCTTTCCGTTTCCTCCAGCTTTCCGAGTCCCCATGCCCGCCGCGAAGAAGAAGACCCCGGCGCATCCGCCGAAAGCGACCAAGACCGCCTTCCATACAACCATGAAGAAGGCCCGTGCGCTGGTTCATGCCGGACGCCATGACCAAGCGATTACGCTGGTGCGCGGCATCGTCAGGCGCACGCCTTCCTACTTGCCAGGATGGAACCTGATCGCGCGCGCCCAGGAACGCGCGGGACGTCCAGCACAGGCCCGCAAGACACGTGAACGGGCCCTGGCGGAAGAAGTCGTGACCTTGTGCGACAAGGCCGAACGGGCCCGCGAGCTCAACCGTCACGAGGTTTCCCGACGACTGCTGGAGCGTGCCCTCGAGCTCGAGCCCGAATGCCCCAATGCGATCTGGTGGCTGGCGGACTATTGGCACGACGCGGGACGTCCTACCAAGGCGCTGCCGCTCTACAAGCGATTCCTGGCAATAGAGCCCGACGACCCCGAGGCGCTGCACATGATCGCAGCTCTCGGCGGCCGCAAGGCACCGCGCCACGCGCCCGACGATTACGTGCGTCGCCAGTTCGATTCCTATGCCGAGGATTTCGACAAGTCTCTGGTGGGCGATCTCGACTACCAGGCGCCGCAGCTCATCGCGCGGGCCCTCGCCAAGGTACGGGGCAAGGAGACACCCCGGGCCGATGTTGCCGACCTGGGTTGCGGCACCGGCCTGATGGGCATGGAGGTCGCGTCATTCGCGAAATCGCTTTCCGGGGTCGATCTCTCCCCCAAGATGATCCGTGAGGCGCGCAAACGACGCATCTACGACCGTCTTGCCGTGGACGAGATCACCCGCTATCTGCGCAAGACGCGGCGCAAGTACGACGTCATCGTCTGTGCCGACGTCATCATCTATGTGGGTGACGTGACCGAGATGTTCCGCGCCATCGCGGAGTCTCTCCGCCCGGGCGGTCTGTTCGCCTTTTCCGTCGAATGGTGCAAGGGGCCAGGCTTCAAGCTCACCGGCACGGGACGCTACGCCCACAGCCCCGAATGGCTGCGCCGAACCGCCGCAGCCTCGGGCCTCGAGGAACTTCATGCCTTCCGCGACCGGCTGCGCTACGAGAAGGGCCTGCCGGTCAAGGGCTACATCTCGGTGATGGGCCTGACGCAAGGCGGCAAGGCCAAGACGAAGGGACGCGGCAAGGGCCGCTGAGCCCTCTCTTCAAAGAGAAACCCCGGCTCAAGGGCCGGGGTTTTCCGTTAGCGTGTGGAACCGATGGCGATCAGGCCGTCCCGAAGCATGATGCCGTCATGCCCTGGCCTTGGACTTGCTCTCTTCCTCCCAACCCTCGGACACGCTCTCGCGCACGATCACATTGGTGAACTGCCACGGGTCCGAGGTGTCCACGTTCTCCGGAAAAAGCCCGTCGTCGCGTCCCGCGAGCGGCGTCCAGTCGGTGTAGGCACCGATCACCGGCCCGAGATAGGGCATCTGCACCTCGAGACATCGGGCGAAATCGAGCTCGTCGGCCTCGACGATGCCGGCATCGGGATTCTCCAGCGCCCAGATCATGCCCGCCAGCACGGCCGAGGTCACCTGCAGTCCGGTGGCGTTCTGGTTGGGCGCGATCTCGCGCGTCTCCTCGATCGAAAGTTGCGATCCAAACCAGTAGGCATTCTTCTCATGGCCGTAAAGCAGGACGCCCAACTCGTCGTTGCCGTCGACGATGTCAGCCTCGTCGAGGATGATCCAATCCTCCTGCGGCTGCCACTGGCGACCGGCGAGCTCGTGCAACGAAAGCACTGCGTCGTCGCAAGGATGATAAGCGTAATGGCAAGTCGGCCGGTAAGTGACCTTGCCCTTTTCGCGCACGGTAAAGTAGTCGGCGATCGAGATCGACTCGTTGTGGGTGACGAGGAAGCCGAGCTGCGACTGCGCGGTCGGCGTCCAGGAGCGCACGCGGGTCCCGGCACCGGGCCGCATCAGGTAAATGGCCGAGCCGCAGCCGTTATTGTGACGGCGGCCTTCCGGCGGCAGCGCCTTCTCATGGGTGCCCCAGCCGAGCTCGGACGGTTGCAGCCCTTCGGATATGAAGCCTTCCACCGACCAAGTGTTGACAAAGATACCACGCGGCTTCGGGTTCCGTGCGCGCTGGGTGTCGCGCTCGGCGATATGGATGCCCTTGACGCCGAGATTCCGCATCAGGCGGCCCCAGCCCTCGCGGTCAGCGGGCGTCTCCACCTTACGGCCCATGTCCGCGGCGAGGTTGAGGAGCGCCTGCTTGACGAGCCAGGACACCATGCCGGGATTAGCACCGCTGCAACTCACCGCGGTCGGTCCTCCCGGACGGCGACGACGCAGGTCCAGCAGCGTCTCGCGCAGCGCGTAGTTCGAGCGCTGCGCGACCGTAAGGTTCTTATCGGTGTAGTAGCCGAGCCAGGGCTCGATTACCGTATCGACGTAGAAGGAGTTCGTGTCCTTGCACAGTTCCATCATGGCGACGGAGGAGACGTCCACTGACAAGTTTACCACGAAAGCGCGGTCCGACCCCGCTGTGAGCAGGGGCGTGAGCAACTCGCGGTAGTTCTCCTTGGTGACCGCCTCCTTGATGAAGGTGATGCCTTCCACCTCCGCCATCTGGCGGTGGGTGTCGTCGGGATCGATGACCGTCATCTTGGAACGGTCGCAGCCAATATGCCTGAGGATCAGCGGGAGCGCGCCCCTACCGATGGAGCCGAAGCCGATCATCACGACCGGTCCGTCGAACTCGGCGTGAATCGGCCATTCGGCGGGTATCTTGGCAACCATGGAGAATGTCTCCTTTCGTCTCTATGCGGAAGGGGCTCAAGGAACCGTCAGGCTGCGACGGCGGGAACCTCCGGCCAGTCGGCCAGTTCGGATAATGCAGCCGCGACAGCGGGCGCTGCGGGAGCCAAGGCGGGCACAACCGCGGGCAGCGGCACCACCTCCGGCAGGCCCGTGGGCACCACCATGCCGCGGCCTCCGATCAGCGCACCCGGCACCAACTCGCGGGCAAGGAAGCGCGCGCGCTCCACTGGTCCCGGCATCTCGAGCGCACCGGTAAAGCGGTCGGAGAACCCGAACCGGGCGTAATAGGGCGCGTCGCCCACCAGCAGCACGGCGCGATGGCCGCGCACTGCGGCATCGGCGACCGCCCGCTCCATCAGCAACCGGCCGATGCCCCGGCCCTGCAGCTCCGGCGCGACACCGAGCGGGCCCAGCAGCAGGGCGGGGCCCGCCGTGCCAGCATCGATGTGCCACAGCCGCACGGTCCCGACCAGCCTTGCGCCGTCGAGCGCCGCGAAGGAGAGCTCACCGGCCGGCAGGCGCCCGCGCCGGATCAGCTCGCACGTTTTGGCGAACCGATCCGGCCCGAAGCACCTGTCGAGCAGTGCCTCCCGGGGCACCACAAGGGCGTCCGTCTCGTTGACGAGATGAATCATCGTCCCGTCCTCAGATGACGTAGGCCTGGAGCGGCGCGAAGCCGTTGAACGCCACCGACGCATAGGTCGTCGTGTAGGCGCCGGTCGCCTCGATCAGCAGCTCGTCGCCGATCTCGAGCGAAATCGGCAGCGGATAGGGAGTCTTCTCATAGAGAACATCCATCGAATCGCAAGTCGGGCCCGCAAGCACGCACGGCTCTGTCCGGTCCCCGTCCCGGGGCGTGCGGATCGGGTAGCGGATTGCCTCGTCCATGGTTTCGGCGAGGCCGCCGAACTTGCCGATGTCGAGATAGACCCAGCGCATCGGATCGTTCTCCGACTTGCGCGAGATCAGCACCACCTCGGTCTTGATGACGCCGGCATCGCCGACCATCGCGCGGCCCGGCTCGATGATGGTCTCCGGGATGCGGTTGCCGAAGTGGCGGCGCAAAGCACCGAAGATCGCCTGGGCGTAGGTCCCCACGCCCGGGACGTCCTTGAGGTAGCGGGTCGGGAAACCGCCGCCGAGATTGACCATCTGCAGGCGGATGCGCTTGCGCGCGAGCGCCTTGAAAGTCCAGGAAGCATCCGCAAGGGCGCGATCCCAGGCGTCCGGGTCGGGCTGCTGGGAGCCGACGTGGAACGACAGGCCGAACGGCACCAGGCCAAGGTTGCGGGCGTGCTCCATCACCTTCACCGCGAGCTCGCGGCGGCAACCGAACTTGCGGCTGAGCGGCCACTCGGCGCCCGCGCCGTCGGTGAGCACGCGGCAGAACACGCGCGCGCCGGGGGCTTGGCGCGCGATCTTCTCCACCTCCTCGTGGCAATCGACCGCGAACAGGTCCACGCCCATCCGGAAGGCCGCCGCAATATCGCGCTCCTTCTTGATGGTATTGCCGTAGGAGATGCGTTCGGGCGTGGCGCCGGCGTCCAGCACCATGCGGATTTCGTTGACCGAGGCCGTGTCGAAGCACGAGCCCAGCTCGACCAACAGGCGCAGAATCTCGGGCGCGGGATTTGCCTTCACCGCGTAGTAGATGCGCGTCTCCGGCAGACTCCGCGCGAAGCTTTCGTAATTCTGCCGCACCACGTCAAGGTCGACCACAAGGCAGGGGCCTTCGGGCCGCGCCTTGGCAAGGAAGTCGAGGATGCGCTGTGTCGCCATCGCTTCGTCTCCAATCCCAAAACAGTTGCCTCGCCGGTGTCCCTCTCCTCGGGAGGGCGCGGTGGAAACGCCATTCCCGCGGGGTGGGACCCGCACTGTTCCCGGGACTAGGACCTTTGGAAGGCCGTCGACCCGGAGTGTGTCTGCCTTAGATTGGATCGGGAGACCCCCGGTCCGCACATGGGGCAAGGATGGTGTGCCTCTTCAGTGTCGCCGGTCTTTGGACAACCGACTGAGACCAAAAAAGCCCGCACCGTCGTTGCTTTAAGGTGCCTCACCAGCCTGGGAAGGATTGGGCGGTGGTTGGAGCACCCACGGGCACGTGCGACTTAGGGCAAGCCCGCAGATACGGCTTTTGCCCCCGGATATCAAGGGAAAATTGAAGCCCGGATCAAAAAATCGCACGGTTTTCGATCACCCGGCCGGACCTGGGCGGGCGCAGCGGGGGGTGCGGCCTGTCTCAGTTCCCGGCGCCCTCTCCCGCGAGGCCCCGGTCACAGCAGGAACCGCCCCGGCGGGCAGGCGTTAGTCAAGAAATATGCCCAAGACAACGTATCGAGGAGACCGCCATGGTTTCGCTCAAGAGCCTGCCCCTCCACCTGGCTCCGACGAAATGCCGCGCTCTTTTCACTGGGGCCCTCGCGGCCGTCGCTGCGGCGGGGATAGCTGCCTGCGCACCCACTACCATGCCGCCGGAGCAGGTCGAAGCTACGCCCCCCAAGGTCAGCTATACCTACGGCTCGGATGCCGACCTCGTGGAGGCCAATCGCAAGGCCCAGGACTACTGCAACCGCTATTCCGCGCTTCCCGGCATCGACGGATCCATTATCGAGAATGAGGACGGTACGAGAACCGTCACCTTCCGCTGCCAGCAGACGGCGGAGTTCGCTCCCGTCGCCGGCCCTTCGCAGCCGATGCATTTCACCTATCGCACCGATGCCGAGTTGCTCCGCGCGATTCAGGAGGCCGACACCCACTGCAGGCACAATGGAAGGAGCGCCTCGACCAACGTCTCCACCAATCCTGACGGCACCAAGAGCATGACGTTCCAGTGCGTCACACCCTAGCACCCCAAAGCCGGGCGCACGATATCGGCACCCGCTGCGCGCGGGATGGAGGGCGCGCCTTCAGTCGCGGAAATTGACGTATTGAAGCGGTTGAGTAAGACCGAGGGCCTTTATCACGGCGACGGCCTCCTGCAGGTCGTCGCGTTTCTTTCCTGAAACGCGCAACTCGTCGCCCTGGATCGCGACCTGGACCTTGAGTTTCGAATCCTTGACCGCCCGAACGATCTTCTGGGCAAGCTCCCTGTCGATGCCCTGCTTGATGTCGACCGCTTGGCGCAGCGTGCCGCCCGAGGCAGCTTCGGGCTTCTGGAATTCGAAAGCGCCGACATCCACCTTACGCCGCGCAAGATAGCCCTTGAGCAGTTCCTGAACCTGCTTCAGCTTCATGTCGTCGTCGGCACGCAAAACGATGGCTTGGTCGGCGCGTTCGATCCCGCATTGGGTACCCTTGAAATCGAAACGCGTGCCGATCTCGCGCATTGCTCCCTGAATCGCGTTATCCACTTCCGGAAGCTCGGTGCGGGAAACGACGTCGAAGCTCGGCATGGGAATCTCCTTGGCTCTGTCGGTCCAGGACGAAGTGGGTTACGGGGTCCCGCCGGGGTAGGACTTTGATATAATCCGGCCGCGCAGCAATTTCGAGGACGTTCGCATCCCCTCATGAGCAAGGCTTTTACCCGCGAGGATGACGCCACCGGCGTCGAACCGGCGCCCGGGCACGAATCCGTCTTGCCGCGTGGCGTGAAGAACTACATCACGCCCGAGGGATTTCGGCGGTTGCAGGATGAATTGCGCCATCTCACCCAAGTCGAGCGTCCCAAGATCGTGGAGATCGTCGCCTGGGCGGCCGGCAACGGCGACCGCTCCGAGAACGGCGATTATCTTTTCGGGAAGCGCCGCCTTGCCGAGATCGACCGCCGCACCCGCTTCCTGCGCAAACGGCTCGAGATCTCCGAGGTCGTGGATCCCGCCCGGCAGACCGACCACAACAGCGTGCGGTTCGGCGCCACCGTGAGCTATGCCGATGGGCGCGGACGCGAACGCAAGGTCCGCATCGTCGGCGTCGACGAAGCCCGCCTGGAAGCCGGCGAAATTAGCTGGGTGTCTCCGGTCGCGCGTGCCCTTCTCAAGGCACGCGAAGGCGATACCGTCCAATTACGCACTCCAGCGGGCAACGAACGCCTCGAAATCCTGGAAATCACCTATGAGGATTGACGCTCATGCCTGATGCTCCCACTGTTGCCATACTACCATCGCTTGCCGGGAAAGCTTGATGACATCGTGCCGGATCCGTTTCGCAGTTCCGCTCATCGCACTCTCAGCTTTCCCCTTTTCTTCGGCTGCCACCGGCATTCCCGTCTCACCGTCCGCCTACGTCACGCTGGTCTACGGAGCCGGCACAGAACGCGATTTCAGCGAGTTATTGACGCGCCCTTTTGCCCCGGCCCCGACCGCCGACCGTATCGCGCTCATAGCGGTCGGCCGTGAGTTCCATCGCGTCCTGGACCGCAGGCTAGGCTTCGAGGCGGAGGCCATCTACGCCTACCATTGGCCGGACGGGAATTTTCACGAGTTCGGCCTCGCGCTCAACGTGCGCTGGCACGATTTTCCCTGGAACGCCCATGTGCCAACCACTTTCGCGATCGGGGTCGGGCCAAGCTATGTCACCAAGGTGCCGCCACTCGAATCCAGGCGTGAACGCACCTCCCAGGTCCTCAACCAGTTCAACCTCGAAATGACGGCCGACATCACCGACGATCCCAACCTCGCCCTGGTCGCAAGGCTGCAGCACCGCAGCGGCGTCTTCGGCCTCATCAACGGTGTCCATGGCGGCTCCGATTACCTTACGCTGGGTCTCAAGTGGCGGTTCGGCGGCTGATGCCCCGCAGCAACGAAAAACGCGAAACATAAGGAGAATCCATGTCCCGCTGGCTGCGCTTCACACATGACGGCGAGGAAGGCTTCGGCAGGCTCGACGACGGAGAAGGCGCCGAGAGGGTCGTCGTCCATGAAGGTGACATGTTCGACGCTCCGCATCCGACGGGCACCGTCCTGTCGCTGACGGAGGTTGCCCTGCTGCCGCCTGTCCAGCCGGGTAAACTGGTGGCACTCTGGAACAATTCCAAGAGTCTCGCGGAGAAGCAAGGCCTCGCCACCCCCGATCACCCGCTCTACTTCGTCAAGACTCCCAACAGCTATGCCGCTCCTGGCACGCAAATCCGCAAGCCTACGAGCTATGACGGACGTGTAATCTTCGAGGCTGAGCTCGGCATCGTCATCGGACGGCCCTGCAGCGGCGTGAGCGAAGCGGAGGCCGGGAACCATATCTTCGGCTATACCTGCGTCAACGACGTGACCGCGCTCGAACTGATCCAGTCCGACCCAAGCTTTCCGCAGTGGGTCCGCGCCAAGAGCTTCGACACCTTCGCGCCGTTCGGGCCCTGGATCGCCACCCGGATAGACGCCGACACACTCTCGGGGGCACGTGTTCGCGCCGAGCTGCAGGGACGCGAACGCCAGAACTATCCTGTGAGTGACTTGGTGTTCGGCCCTACCCGACTGGTGAGCCTAGTTTCCCGCGACATGACATTGATGCCGGGCGACGTCATCTCGTGCGGCACCGGACCGGGTGCCGTGCCGATGCGCCCCGGCATGCGCATCGACGTCGTGATCGACGGTATCGGCCGCCTCAGCAACGAATACGTGGCCTAGCCGCAGGCGGGCCCAGCGAGCCCGCCCCGGCCACAGGCCTTATTATTTCCGGGTCGCCGACCAGCTCGTCCCGCCTTGCGTGCCCTTCATCGTATTGCCTTCGACCGTCCCGACGTAACGGATGCCATCAACGGTGAACGAAATTTCGGCACCCCTCATGCGTGCGCGGGAGATGCTGGACGAGCCCAGCGTGCCGCTCAGCATCTGGAATCTCTGGTTGAGCGCCAGGTCGCTATTGCCGAGCCGCCAAGTGCCTTCGACTTTCGCCGGCACGATCCAGAGCAGCGCGGTACACCAGCTCCGGCAATCCTCGATGGTGTCCGTCTCGTCGGCGCTCCACTCGCCCATCGTGAACGTGTTGGAAACGATGCGCGTACCGGGACGAAGATCGAGGATGGTCGGCCGCAGGCGCTCGTTGATGGACTGCAGCAGGAACATCGTGATGACGGTGGCCCTGGAGAAGTCACTCTCGAACAGATCGGCCTTCTCGAAGGTGGCTCGGTCGGCGACGCCGGCTTCCGCGGCACGCACCTTGGCCAGTTCCACCATGTCGGCGTTGTATTCGATCCCGTGCGCCTTGAGGCCGCGCCGGGCCGCGGCGATCACGGTACGACCGTCCCCCGCGCCGAGATCGATCAGATAGTCGTCGGGCGTGACCCTGGCGATGTCCAGCATCTTCTGGACGAGCGCCTCGCCCGTCGGCACCCACACGACATCCTTACCGGGCTGGCCGACCTCTGGCTCGTAGGCCTGCGGCTGCGTCTGCGCCGCCGCGACCGACGACAATACAAGGGCGCAGGACAGCAGCGCTGCCGCTCCTATGGACCGGAATGTCTGTAAATGAAGGAAGGGACCCATGACGTGCTCCTGCTCGGAAATTTTTGCAGCGCACAGTTTCTTCGTTCGGCGCACGCCCGTCATCTGAATCTTTTTCACAAAAAGGAGAGGCGGCCCGGCGGCGGCCCCCACGCGCAGGCTGGACATAACGGGCAATGGAAATGGCGTCCCCTAGGGGATTCGAACCCCTGTTGCCGCCGTGAGAGGGCGGTGTCCTAGGCCACTAGACGAAGGGGACCCGGGTACCCCGCCTAACGCTTGGCGCGGCGGGAGGCCGCATATCTAGCCTCTCGGCCGTCCGCGATCAAGGCCCATCGCCCCGACCATCCCTCTCCCCGGCCCGAGTATGGTGAAACCCCCAGTTTCGCGAGGTTCCGGCAGCCCCCTAGATCGGCGGTTGACCCATGGGGTCAGGCTGCTAGCATCCCCGGCGAACGAGAACGCGGCGCATAACAACCCGGTCCCGACCGCGCGGTTCCCATAACAGGATGGAGGTTTCACATGACGAAAGTCATGCGTCTGGCCGTTTTTGCCTGCGCCGGGGCAGCCCTCGGCCTCGCCGGCTTTGCGACGTCTCCGGCGACTGCGAATGTCGCCGACTTCTACAAAGGAAAGCAGGTCCGCGTGGTGATCGGCTTCTCGCCGGGTGGAGGCTTCGACGCCTACGGCCGCCTGCTTGCACGCCATATGGGCAAGCACATTCCCGGCAACCCCACGATGATCCCGCAGAACCTGCCGGGTGCCTCGGGCCTCAAGGCCGTCCAAGGCCTTGCCGTCGACAACGACGGAACGATGATCGTCCATTTCAACGCAGGTGTGGTTCTGCAGGCCCTGACACAACCCGACAAGATCAAGATGGACTTCCGTACCGTCCGTTTCCTCGGCAGCATGTCGTCCGATATTCGGGTCTGCTACGCGTGGCATGCGACCGGCATACGGAACTGGGACGACCTGGCAAAGCGTCCGGTCATCAACCTTGGCGCCACCTCGCGCGGCTCGGGGTCCTATCTCGACGGGGCGTTGTTGCGTAACGTGATGGGGCTCAATGTCAAACAGATCACGGGCTATCCCGGCTCCGCCGAACAGCGGCTCGCGATCGAGCGCGGCGAGCTCGACGGCGACTGCGGCTCCTACGAAAGCATCCCGCGCAACTGGGTAGAGGAAAAGAGGATTAACCTGACCCACCGCAATTCCCGCGGCGCGGTTCCGGGGCATGACATCCCCTATATCCTCGACCTCGCCAAGGCCGATGAACAGAAGCGGGTTCTGGCGGTCGTGCTGGCCATCAACGATATCTTCCGTCCGTTCGTGGTCAACGCCGCGGTCCCGGCCGATCGCCTCAAGGCGCTGCGGGAGGCGTTCTGGGCAACGGTCAATGATCCCGAGTTCATGTCCGATGCCGAGCGCTCGCAGCGCACGATTTCGGATCCGATCCGCGGCGAGGAAGCCCAGAAGGTGATCGACGAGATGTACGCGACACCGGACGAGCTCATCAAGAAGGCTGGACAGGCGATCGAATAGTCACGGTAGCCGGGCCGTATTACCGATAAGGGGCGATCCTGGGGATCGCCCCTTTTTTTGCGATTTCCTTACGGTCAACCGACGACGCGCAGTGCGATCTCGCCGAACGTCCGGCCGTCGAAAGCGAAGGCCCGATTTTCGCCGGCGCGTCCGTCGGCCGTCGCCACGATCAGCCAGCACTCCCCCGGCGCGACGGCGCGCGCGGCATCGGTGGCGGACGGACGAGCCGTTCCCTCCGGGTGCGAATGGTAGGGACCGAGAACCTCCTCACCAGCTGCCCGCGCGCCACGATGGGCGTCGAATAGGGCCCGCGGATCGACCTCGAAGCGATGGCGACGCTCCGTCGCGACATTGACCGCGGCAACCGTACGGACGACGACGGCACGGGCGCCTTCGCGCCGCCCCACCAGTACGCCGCAGCATTCCTCAGGCCAAGCGGCGGCCGCGGCGGCACGGATCGCCGCCAGGGCCTCTCCCGATATCTCGAGCGCTTCCGGCCCAGTACCCGTCACGGCACGGCTCCGGGCCCGATCCGGTATTCGGCGAGCGGCTGCCCGCTCGCCGCATCGAAAACGAGCAGCGTTTCCCCGCCCTCGGGCAAGGCCACACGCAGCAGCAGGCGCCCCTCGGCAAGACGGCTTTCCAGGACCCGCCCGCCCGCCGGGAGCGCCAGGCGGCGGACCGGAGCTGCGTCTTGTTGTGCGGGGACGGGGGCCGGAGCGGAAGCGGATTCGGGCGTCCCGGAGGCAAGCCGGACGCCGCGCTGGACGATGAGCATGACCAACACCGTCGTCGCGACCACGATGGCGATGCCCATGACGATAACGAGCACCTTGAGCGCGCGCATTTTCTTGTCCACTCTCCCGGCCATGACGGACGCAGCGCCCACAGCCGCCGATCAGGTCTTCAGCGTCGCCGCGTCCCCCGGCGACGGGGGGCGGCTCGACGCTTTCCTCGCCGCGCGCCTCCCGCTGTCGCGCTCGCGCCTCCAGGCGCTGATCGGCACGGGCGCGGTCAGCGCCGACGGCGAGACGATACTGGACCCCTCCCGCACGGTCAAACCGGGCACCCTCTACCGCGTCGCGGTGCCGCCCGCGGCCCCGGCGGAACCGGAAGCCCAGGACATCGCGCTCTGCGTCCTCTACGAGGACGCCGACGTGATCGTGATCGACAAGCCGGCCGGTCTCGTCGTCCACCCGGCACCGGGGAATCCCGACCGCACGCTGGTCAATGCGCTGATCCATCACTGCGGCACGAGCCTGCAGGGGATCGGCGGCGTGCGGCGGCCGGGTATTGTCCACCGTCTCGACAAAGACACTTCCGGCGTCATGGTGGTCGCCAAGACCGCAGCGGCGCACGAGGCGCTGGTGGCCCAGTTCGCGGCACGCGAGATCGAGCGGCTCTACGGCGCGTTGGTATGGGGCGTGCCGAGCCCGCGCGAGGGCCGTATCGAAGGCAACATCGGGCGCAGCCCGCGCAACCGCAAGAAGATGGCGGTCCTTGGGACGGGCGGCCGCCCCGCCGCCACCCGTTATCGGGTCATCCGCACCTACGGCCCGACGCGGACGCCGGTCGCAAGCCGGGTCGAATGCCGCCTGGAGACCGGCCGAACCCATCAAATCCGGGTCCACATGGCCCACATCGGGCATCCTGTGGTCGGGGATCCGATTTACGGGTCCAGGCGTAGACTCCTTGAAACAGAATCGCTTCGGGGTCAGGCCCTGCATGCCTTCCGGCTCGGTTTCCGGCATCCTGCCACCGGAGAGTCGCTGCGCTTCGAGTCTGATTTTCCTTCATACTTCAGTAGCTTGGAAAAAACGTTAGAGGCCCTGTAATTTTTTCTATTCCTGAGTGGAATGGTCATATATAATGTTTTTCCAATCGAGAGGCGAGGCAATCACGTAACGTCTCGCCAGGGAGTACCGACCGATGGCCATAAACGCGCGTAATCTTCCGATCCTGTCCCCGGAGGGGAACCTTTCGCGGTATCTGCAGGAGATCCGCAAGTTCCCGATGCTGGAGAAGGAAGAGGAATACATCCTCGCCAAGCGCTGGCGCGACGACGGCGACGTGGAAGCTGCACATAGGCTGGTAACGAGCCATCTGCGCCTCGTCGCCAAGATCGCGATGGGCTATCGCGGCTACGGGCTGCCGCTCGGCGAGCTGATCTCCGAGGGCAACGTCGGCATGATGCAGGCGGTGAAGCGTTTCGATCCCGACCGCGGCTTCCGTCTCGCCACCTATGCGATGTGGTGGATCCGCGCCTCGATCCAGGAGTACATCCTGCATTCCTGGTCGCTGGTAAAGATGGGCACCACCGCGGCGCAGAAGAAGCTGTTCTTCAACCTACGCAAGATCAAGGGGCAGATGAAGGCGATCGACGACGGCGACCTTCCTCCCGAGACGGTCAAGCGCATCGCCGAACGGCTCGACGTGACCGAGGACGAGGTCGTGAGCATGAACCGTCGCCTCGCCGCGCCAGACCACTCGCTCAACGCGCCGCTCAAGGCCGATGGAGACGGCGGCGAATGGCAGGACTGGCTGGTGGACGACGCCGAGAACCAGGAGACCGTCGTCGCCGATCGCGAGGAATACCAGCAGCGCCATCAGCTTCTGGTGCGGGCCATGAAGAACCTGACCCAGCGCGAGCGTCATATCCTGACCGAGCGCCGCCTCAAGGACGAACCCACCACGCTCGAGGACCTGAGCCAGAAGTACGGCATTTCGCGTGAACGGGTGCGCCAGATCGAAGTCCGCGCCTTCGAGAAGTTGCAGAAGTCGATGAAGAACGCCGTGATCGAAGGCGAGATCGCCGCGCGTGCCGAGGCCTCCGCCGGAATTCCCTCGTCCGCGGCCTGAAGAACGATCGACCGCGCGCGCTCAGCCCCCCGGGCGCGCGCGGTCGATGTCCTCCCCCCATTCCCGGATCAGCGCCTTGCGGCGTGTCTCCAGAACGCGGATGCGCCGTGCAGCGTGGATCTGCATGATGAATCCGGCGACGCTCGGCATACCGAGATAAACCAGCCAGCCCATCGCGGCGGCGGCATAGACCACCAGCCAGGCGTAGACATCCGTGAGAATCCGCATGGCGGAGAGCAGGTCATGGCGCCCCGACCACAACACCACCAGGAACGGCAGGATACCTGCGAAGTTGAGGAACCCCACCGAACGCGCCGCATATTTCTTCGGATGCAGATCCACCACGAACGCCACCAGCGTGGGCAACAGCCCGAGTGTCAGCACCAGCATGGTCGGCAGCGCGAACAGCATGCCGCCGATGAAAGCGGCGAACGCCAGCATCTGCGCCAGCGTGCGGCGTGCGGCGACCCTATCGCTCTTTCGTGTCCTGCGGGCGGTGCTCATGGCCTCTCCTAGATCAGCAGAACGGCACACAGCGCCATCGCCGCGATGCTGACGATGCCGGTAAGACCCGCCGCGATCTGATGGCCGTATTCCTCGGTGCGCACAGGGTCTGTGTAGCCATGACTCTTGAGGAACGATATCTCCGCCGTGAGCCGTGCGTACTCCGCCACCGCCTCGGCATAGCCGTTGCGGTCGCGCTGCCGGATTTCGCCGTTCGCGAGATACATGTAGAGTGCCGCAATATCGCCACGCTCGATCAGGCCCGGCATCTCGTGCTCCACCTTTTCGCGCCACATCCGGTGGCGGAAGCTGTCCACCACCGGACGCAGGTAGCCCCCGAGCCAGCGCGCGACTCCCGGGCAGGATCCGCAGCCGGTCTGGACCTGCAGCGTGGCGAGCACGCCCAGCATACCGAGCGCGGCACGCTCCGGGTCGCGCGGATCGCCCGCCATGACCAGCAGCGACTGCAGCTCGACCCTGAGATGGGCCGCCGCGAAAGCAGCAATATGATTGTCGAACGGCGGCCCGCCATGGCTGCGTCCCGACACCTTCTCAAGCGCCGGCAGCAGGTCCGCCGCGCGCATCACCTTCTGGTCGGCGATGAGAGGGCTGCGGCAATACTGCGTCGGATTGAGCGTGTAGAGACAGCGCTCGATGCCATGGCCTGGCGCCGGATTGCGGAGATGGCGCGCGAGCGTACCAAGGGCGCGGGCCGCTGCCATGCGGCCGCCCTCGTCCTGATCCGACGTACGGGCACGGAAGCCCGGCAAGTCCTCGGCCAGCGCCTCGACTGCAGCCTGCAGCGTTTCGCCGTCGCCGTAATGGACCGCGATCAGCGGGCCGAAACCGTCCGTATGGGCGGCGATATGGCGGTAACGGACAGGAGCGCGGGGATCGAGCGCCATGGCAAGACGCGCGACGAAGGCGGGATTGGCGGCGCCATCGCCGCCGCGCTCGCTCGATTCCATCGCCGCCAGCACATGGTTACCCATGACGTCGTCGCCGATGCTGCGTCGCGTCCAGCCGAGGATTTCATGTCCCTTGTCGGCGAGGCGGACACGGCTCCAGTCGGCCGCGAGCGCCTGCGCCAGGGTGCGCGGATGGTAATGGGACCGGCCGGCGAAAGCGAAGGCGCGCTGGGCGCGATCCAGATGGGCATGATGGACCGTCTTGAGGCGCCGTTCGGCCAGCCACGACCGCAGGTCATCCACCGTCCAGCGCAGTTCGGGGCGGTCCTCCAGCATGCCACGCAGCGCCTCGCGCAGGCCGGCCGGTAACCGATGGGCGGCGGTGAGGGTGGCGTAGCTGCCACGTTCCATCCGCTCGGTCAGCAACGTGGCCGCGTCGCGGCCTTCGCCCGGATCGCGTCCGATAAACAGCGCGAGCGCGGTAACGCCGAGCGCGTAGATGTCGTCCGCCCGCGTACCTGAGCCTCGTCCGGCAGGCATTGCCTGAAGCGACTGGATCGATTCGAACACCGGCGGCTGGTCGAAGGCGGGCGGCGTCGAGACGCACTCCCCCAGCACCGCCGGCCCGCCCTGCTCGCGGCTCATGAACATGTTTGTCGGCCGGATCGCGCGATGGGTGATGCCGAGCCCGTGCAACGCCTCCAGCAGATCGGCGACCGGTGCGATCATCCGCGCGATCACCTCCGATTCGGGCAGCGGATCGAACGCTGCCGTAAGATCGGTCGCGAGCCGCACGCCCGACGGACGCTCGAAGACCAGCACGTAGCGGTGATCGCTGCCCTCGGGCCACGGCACCACGCCCGAATCGAGCAGCCTCAGGATGCCTCGTGCGGAAAAGTCCTTGAGCGCTTGGATGGCGTCGAACCGGGGCGGTATTTCGGGGTCGCACACGAGGGCAAAGACCGCGTGATCCTCGTTGAGTCGGTCGCGCGCGGCATGCGCCCGGGCGCGGGGCGCGCCAGGGGCGCCGCCGGGCAGGTCCGTTGCGATTTCGAAGCGACCGTTCAGGACTACCGGGAAGCCGTCCGGCGCGCCGGAAATCCCTTGAGCCGCCTGCGCCTGAAGGTTCGCCATCCTGGCCTTCGCGAGATCGGGGGATACGCGAAGGAATCTAGGGGTGAAAAGGAAAACGGAAGGTTAACCGGGCCCGCACGACACCCGGCAAAAGCCCGGATTTGTCTCTAATTCCAGCTTTCCGGTCAGTCGGCGAACGGATCGTGGACCAGGATCGTGTCCTCGCGCTCCGGGCTCGTGGAAAGCAGCGCTACCGGCGCCGCAATCAGCTCCTCAATGCGACGCACGTACTTGACGGCGGTGGCCGGCAGCTCGGCCCAGGAGCGTGCGCCGCGCGTGCTGTCGGACCAGCCCTCTAGCGTCTCGAATACCGGTTCCACCGCGGCCTGTCCGGCCATCGAGGCCGGAAAGTGGTCGAGCCTGCGCCCGTCCAGGCGATAGCCAGTACAGACCTTGAGCTCTTCAAAGCCGTCGAGCACGTCGAGCTTGGTGAGCGCGATGCCGTTGATGCCGCCGGTGCGGATCGCTTGGCGCACCATCACCGCGTCGAACCAGCCGCAACGGCGCTTGCGCCCGGTGACGGTGCCGAACTCGTGGCCGCGCTCGCCGAGCCGTTCGCCGATGGCGTTGTCCTGCTCGGTCGGGAACGGGCCGGCGCCGACCCGCGTGGTGTAGGCTTTGGTGATGCCGAGCACGTAATCGAGTGCCCCCGGTCCCACGCCCGCGCCCGTGGCCGCCTGGCCCGACACGGTGTTGGACGAGGTCACGAATGGGTAGGTGCCGTGATCGACGTCGAGCATCGCCCCCTGTGCGCCCTCAAACAGGATGCGACGGCCGGCCCGGCGCTCCTCGTCGAGCCGCTCCCACACGCGCCCCGCGTAGGGCAGGATACGCGGCGCCACATCGAGCAGCCTGTCGAGCAGTGGCCCGTGCGCGATCTCCTCCGCGCCGAGGCCGCGCAGCAGCGCGTTGTGATGGAACAAGAGCTGGTCGAGGCGCGCTTCCAGCGTCGCCCGGTCGGCGAGATCGCATACCCGGATCGCGCGCCTCCCCACCTTGTCCTCGTAGGCCGGGCCGATACCGCGCCCGGTTGTGCCGATCTTGTTTTTGCCCTTGGCCTCCTCCAGCGCGGCGTCGAGCTTGCGGTGGAGCGGCAGAATCAGCGCAGCGTTCTCGGCCACCATCAGCGCCTCGGGCGTGATCGCTACCCCCTGCTTCGCGATCGCCGCGATCTCGTCGAGCAGCGCCCACGGGTCCACCACGACACCGTTGCCGATGATGGAGAGCTTGCCGGGCCGCACCACGCCCGACGGCAGCAGGCTCAGTTTGTAGGTGGCGTTGCCGATGACCAGCGTGTGTCCGGCGTTGTGGCCGCCCTGGAATCGCACCACGACCTCGGCCCGTTCCGAGAGCCAGTCGACGATCTTGCCCTTGCCTTCATCGCCCCACTGGGCGCCGACAACCGCTACATTGGCCATGACGCTCTCCTGAATCCGCTAGCCGCGTCCCACCGGGACAGCCTTGCCGTCGCGCAGCACGTGGCTGCAGCCGAGCCGGCGGGCCTCGGCTTCCGCGTCGGCGACCGGCTCGAGACCCGCCACCGTGGTCCATCCTTCCGCCTGCAGCCGGGCCCGGACAGTCCCCACCGCCTCGAGCGGTATATAGACGCGCTCGGGGCGGCTCGCGGCCGGCAGCGCCCGCAACACCGTATCCATGAACAGGGTGAATCCGGTCGCGGCCTCGGCCGCGCCGTTGCCGACGCCCGCGAGATAACGCCCGCCGCGCCCGAGCTCGCCGCGCGCGCCCAGGGCAAACAGCACGAAGGCGACGCCGGTATGGTATTCGAAGCCCCGGTTCTCGACCGGATCGACGGTGAGGCGGATGCCGGGCGCCGCCTCGCGCACCAGCGCCACGGTCTCCGCAAGACGCCGGCAGGCCGCCGCTGCGGGTGCCGGAAGGTCGAGCGCCGCCAGTGCCGCCAGCGCTGGGTCGGCCGGCCCCGCCGCCCGGAGCAGCGCCGCCAGCAGCTTCGATGCGCCGTTGCCCAGCACCGCGATCTCGCCCGCGTCCTTGCGGTCAAGCGCGGCACGCACCCGTGCCGCCGCCTCGCCCGCGATCCCGAGAGCCGACAGGATGGCCGGAACGACGGTCGGAACGTTGAGGTCCACCGAAAGTCCACCGACGCCGACGGCGGAGAGAGCCTCGTGGGCAAGCGTGATGGCTTCCGCGTCGGCGCGCGGGGCATCGGACCCGATCAACTCGACACCCGCCTGCCCCACCTGACGCTCGGGGCGCATCTGGGAGCCGGCCACCTGCAGGACCTGCCCGGCGTAGCACAGCCGCAGCGGGCGCGGCTCATGGGCGAGCCGGGTGGTGGCAATGCGCGCTACCTGCAGCGTCATGTCGGCGCGCAGCCCAAGCATGGCGTGGCTTACGGGGTCCATCAGCCGGAAAGTCTGCTGGGTCATGGCCGCACCGGGCCCGGCCAGCAGGCTCGATTCGAACTCCACCAGCGGCGGCTTGACCTGGGCGTAGCCGTGGCCACGGAACACCCGGAGCAGGCGGTTGACGGTCGCCGTCTCGAACGCCGCCTCGGGCGGCAGGATGTCGTTCATCCCCGGAGGGAGAAGGCCTTTTCCGTCTGCGTCGTTCATGGTCCGATCCCCGGCCGGGCCCGGGCGCCCGGCAGGGCACGGATCGGACGCGGCCGGCCGCTTCTAGCGGGTTTACCCGTCCGGGGCAACGGCCTTGGGACTATCGCCCCCTCCGGATTAGAAATCGAGGGCTTCCGCCTGCACCACGTGGGGCAGGCAGCGCACCGTCTCAAGGGTCTTGTCGTCGATCGTCTGGTCGGTATTGACCAGCGCCACCGCTGCCTCGCCGGCGGCGATGCGACCGAGCCCGAAGGTCGCGATGTTGATGCCGGCCGTGCCGAGCGTCTGGCCGAGCGAGCCGATGAAACCCGGCTTGTCGCGGTTGATGACGAACAGCATGTGGCGGCCGATCTCGGATTCGACCGGAATCCCGTTGACCTCGACCAGGCGCGGCTTGTCGCCGCCGAACAAGGTGCCCGACACCGACCGCTCGCCGCCCTTCCCCGACACCGTGACGCGGATCAGGGTGTGGTAATCTGCGGACCGCTCGTGGGTCGCCTCGGTCACGTCGATGTCGCGGCTGCGCGCGATCACCGGAGCGTTGACCATGTTGACGCTTTCCATCAGCGGGGCCAACAGGCCCTTTAGGACGATGGCGGTCAGCGGCCGGGTGTTGAGGTCCGCGACGTGGCCGTCGTAGTCGATGGTCACCTTATCGAATCCCTCACGGGCAAGCTGGCCGGCAAAGGCGCCGAGATCCTCGGCAAGCTTCATGTAGGGCCTGAGCTTGGGGGCGTCCTCGGCGGATACCGACGGCATGTTGAGCGCGTTCACCACGGCCCCGCTCATCAGGTAGTCCGACATCTGCTCGGCCACCTGCAGCGCGACGTTCTCCTGCGCTTCCGTGGTGGAGGCGCCGAGGTGCGGCGTGCAGACCACGTTGTCGAGGCCGAAATAGGGACTTTCCTTCGCCGGCTCCTTCGGGAATACGTCGAAGGCGGCGCCCGCGACCTTGCCCGACTTGAGGGCGGCCACCATGTCGGCCTCCACCACCAGCTCGCCGCGCGCGCAGTTGATGATACGCACGCCATCCTTCATCTTGGCGATGCTGGCGGCGCTGATGATGTTGCGCGTGGAGTCGGTGAGCGGCGTATGGAGCGTGATGAAATCGGCACGCGCGAACAACTCTTCGAGATCGACCTTTTCCACGCCTATGTCCGTGGCGCGCTCGGGCGTGAGATAGGGGTCGAACGCGATCACCTTCATGCGCAGCCCGAGCGCGCGGTCGGCGACGATCGAGCCGATGTTGCCGCAGCCCACGATGCCGAGCGTCTTGGCCGCGAGCTCGACGCCCATGAAGCGGTTTTTCTCCCACTTGCCGGCTTGGGTGGAAGCATTGGCCGCCGGAATGTCGCGTGCCAGCGCAAACATCATGGCGATGGCATGCTCCGCCGTGGTGATCGAGTTGCCGAAGGGCGTGTTCATGACGATCACGCCGCGCGCGGTGGCCTCTTCGACGTCGATGTTGTCGACGCCGATGCCTGCGCGGCCGATCACCTTGAGGCGCGTCGCCTTGGCGAGCACGTCCTTGGTGACCTTGGTGGCCGAGCGCACCGCGAGGCCATCGTAATTGCCGATGCAGGACAACAGCTCGTCCGGCTTCATGCCGGGCTTGAAGTCCACCTCGACACCGCGATCCTTGAAGATCTGGACGGCGGCCGGGGACAGTTCGTCGGAAATGAGCACCTTGGGCATGGATCTATACCTCGGGAAAACGGACCACGATAAGTGAATGCGCGGGTGTGGGGCGCCTAGTCGCCGAGTTTGTGCGCCACCGTCTCCGCGGCCCAGTCGAGCCACGGGAACAGCGCTTCGAGATCGGCCTTCTCGACCGTTGCGCCGGCCCACACGCGCAGGCCCGGAGGCGCGTCGCGGTAGCCGTCGATGTCGTAGGCGGCGCCTTCCTTCTCGAGCAGCTGCACGAGCTTCTTAGGCGCGGCCGCCCTCTGCTCGTCGGAGAGCTTCTCAAACCACGGGGCCACGATCTTGAGGCACACCGAAGTGCAGGAACGCGCCTTGGGATCGGAAACCAGGAAATCGACCCAGTCCGTGCGGGCGACCCAGTCGGCGATAGCCTGGAGATTGCCTTCGGCGCGCCCGGTCAGCGCCTTCAGGCCACCGATCTCCTCGGCCCACTTGAGGCCGTCGATGGCGTCTTCGACACACAGCATGGAAGGCGTGTTGATGGTTTCGCCCTTGAAGATGCCCTCGATCAGCTTGCCGCCGGAGGTCATGCGGAAAATCTTGGGTAGCGGCCACGGCGGGGTGTAGCTGGTGAGCCTTTCCACGGCACGCGGGCCAAGCACCAGCATGCCGTGAGCCGCCTCACCGCCCATGACCTTTTGCCAGGACCAGGTGACGACATCGAGCTTGCGCCACGGCAGATCCATGGCGAACACCGCCGAGGTCGCATCGCAAAGGGTGAGACCTTCGCGGTCGTCGCGGACCCAGTCGCCGTTAGGAACGCGCGCGCCCGAAGTCGTACCATTCCAGGTGAATACGATATCGCGCGCGGGGTCGGCTTTTGCGAAATCGGGAATTTCGCCATAACCGGCCTCGAACTTGCGCAGGTCCTTGATCTTGAGTTGCTTCTCGATGTCCTGCACCCAACCGGCGCCGAAGCTCTCCCAGGCGAAGACGTCGACACCACGGGCGCCGAGCAGCGACCACATCGCCATCTCGAACGCACCGGTGTCGGAGGCGGGCACGATGCCGATGCGCCATTCCTTCGGGATGCCGAGGATCGCGCGCGAGCGATCGATCACCTCCGCGAGGCGCGCCTTACCTTCGCCGGAGCGGTGGGACCGCCCGAGGCTTGCATTCTTCAGATTGTCGAGAGACCAGTCGGGACGCTTGGCGCAGGGGCCCGACGAGAAGCGCGGGTTGCGCGGCCGAACATGCGGCTTCATGTGGTCTATTCCTTCCAGAATAGTTGCACCCCGTTGGGGGGGTGTGGCCCGCGGCGGATACTACGGATATTTGCCGGGGCGTCAACGGGAATCCCGGAACATTCCGAATGCGCCGTCGGTAAGGACATGCCGCGCGCGGACGCGGCCCATCGCGGGGGGCGCCGGGCGCCTCCCGCTTGCGCGTCGCATTGGTGCGCCTCGGGACGCTTCTTGAGGACGGCGCGCCGCCTCGGGTCCCGCCCGTCCCGTGGTCTGACAATCCGGGCTTAAAGCGGCCAGAACATCGGGATGACGAAGGTGGCGGTCGCCCACAACAGAAGGTTGAGCGGCAGGCCGACCTTGACGAAATCGATGAAACGGTAGCTGCCTGCGCCGTAGACGAAAGTATTGGTCTGATAGCCGATGGGGGTCGCGAAGCTCGCGCTCGCCGCGAACATGACCGCGACCACGAACGGACGCGGATCCACCCCCATCTCGTTCGCAAGGCCGATCGCGATAGGCGTGAGCAGGATCGCGGCGGCATTGTTGCTCATGGTCTCGGTGAGCGCCGAGGTGACGAGATAGACGGCAGACAGGACGGCCACCGGGCCGAGCGCACCCAAGAGCAGCACGGCATTTTCGACGATCAGGCGTGCCGCGCCGGTCTTGTCCATCGCGACGCCGACTGCCAGCATGCCGAAAATCAGCATCAGTATATTCCAGCGGATCGCGCGGTAGGCCTCTTCGGCATCGACGCAACCGAATGCCACCACCGCCGTCGCCGCGATCAGGGCGAGCGCGGCGATCGGCAGCACCTCGAACGCGGCAAGCGCCATCACCAGCAGGGCCGCCGCGATTGCGACCGGCGCCTTGCTGCGCCGGAGCGGGCTCTCGTTGGGCTGCACGAGGTTGATCAGCTCCTGGTAGTCGAACAGCCGCTTCATGCTCTCGGGCGGTCCCTCAAGCAGCAGCGTGTCGCCCATCTGCAGGCGCACCTCGTCGAAATTTCCGGTGAGCTCCGCCCCCTGGCGGTGGATGGCGAGGATATAGGCGCCGTAGAGCCGGCGCAGGTTGAGCTGGGCCACGCGCTGGCCCACCATGCGCGACTGCGGCCCGACCACGCCCTCCATCACCACCGTCTCCTGGGAGGCGATCGGCTCAAGCGCGTGGCCGTCACCGGCGCCGAAGGCGACGTCGCCTGCCTCGCGCAGCCCCAGCATGTCGCCCATCTTACTGCGCACCACCAGCCGGTCCCCGCCGCGCAGTTCGACCGAATCGAGCCGGTAGCGCTGGGACAGGTCGTCACGGATCACGTCGAAGACATGGAAGCCCTTTTCCTCGGTGAGGCCCGCGTCCTTGAGTTTTTTGCCGACCAGCGGCGATTCGAGCGGGACCAGGACCTCGGCGATGAAGGCGCGGTCGGCGGCGTCGGGGATCAGGCTCGCGAGGCTGCGCCGGTCCGGCAGCAGCCAGCGGCCCACCAGAAGCAGATAGACGATGCCGACGACACCCATTATGGCGCCGGCCGCCGTGATCTCGAACATGCCGAACGACCGCTGCCCGAGGGTCTGCGCCACACCGTCCACCAGGATGTTGGTGGAGGTACCGATCAGCGTGAGCGTGCCGCCGAAGATGCTGGCGAAGGACAGCGGCATGAGGAGCCGCGACGGCGCGATCGAAAGCGTGGCGGCGAGCGTAAACATCACCGGCGTCAGGATGACGACGACGGGCGTGTTGTTGATGAAGGCCGACATCACCATCACGCTCGCCATGATCGCCGCGAGAGCAAGGGTCGGCGACCAGCCTGCCATGCGGATCACCTGCCGCCCGAGGCCGTCGATGACGCCGGTCCGCTCGAGCGCCGCCGACAGGACGAACATCGCCGCGACGGTGATCGGCGCCGGATTGCTGAAGACCGCGAACACGTCTCCGGTATCGAGGATGCCGGTGAGAAGCAGCGCCGAAACCGCCGACAGCGCCACGATGTCGGCCGGCAGACGCTCGCGGACGAAGCCGAAGAACACGACGGCGACGAGAAAAAGGACGAAGGCGATCTGCCAGTCCACGCGCACTACTCCCCAGATGGTTCTGCCGCGAGGCCGCTGGAGACTACCCGCAGGGCGAACCCACGACAACGCCCCCGGCAGGGTGCACGTTCCGGCCGGCACGGGAACCCTAGCGAGGCGGAAACTCCGCGCAGGTATGGCCGTGGCCGAGCGGCCCGTGGCCCGTCCCCAGCCCCGGGGCCGCCTCGATCGCGCGAACGACGTAGGCACGCGCGCGCGCCACCGCCGCCGCGAGGTCGAGCCCCTGGGCGATGCCGCAGGCAATCGCCGAGGCGAGCGTGCAGCCGGTACCGTGGGTGTTGCGGCTGGCGATGCGCGGTCCCTGGAACAGGCGCACCCCGTCCGCGCCCACCAGCACGTCGGTCACGGCGTCCCCCGCCATGTGCCCGCCCTTGACCAGCGCCGCGCGTGGCCCCATGCCGATCAGCGCGCGGGCCGCGGCGGTCATGGCCTCGACGTCGGCGATGGCGTGGCCCACCAGCACCTCGGCCTCCGGGATGTTGGGCGTGACGACGGCGGCGCGCGGCAGCAGGCGGCGGACCAGCGCCTCGGCCGCGGTCGGGTCGAGCAGCCGGGCACCGCCCTTCGCCACCATCACCGGGTCCACCACCAGCGGCACCGCGTCCGCATGCGCCGCCAGCACGTCGGCCACCGCCTCGATCGTGGGCGCGTCTCCCAGCATCCCGGTCTTGACCGCGTCGGCGCCGATGTCGGCGAGCACCAGCTCCATCTGGCGGGCGACGAAATCGGGCGGCACCGGATGAATGCCGTGGACGCCCAGCGTGTCCTGGGCCGTGAGCGCCGTGACGGCGGTGGCAGCATAGCCACCGAGCGCCGTCACGGTCTTGATATCGGCCTGGATGCCCGCGCCACCTCCGGAATCGGAGCCCGCGACGATGAGGACGCGCCCGCGCACCTTCTCAGCGCGCCGCGCCGCCGCCGATGACCGAGGCCAGCTCCTCGACGATGCCCGCGATGAGCGCCTCGTCCGAGCCCTCGGCCATCACGCGCACCACCGGCTCGGTGCCCGATTCGCGGATCAAGAGCCGGCCGCGCCCTTCGAGCCGCGCCTCGGCGGCGCGGATCGCGTCCAGCACGCGCACGTCCTCGAGCGGATTGACGCCGTTGAGGCGCACGTTGCGCAGCAGCTGCGGATGCGGGTCGAACGGGCGCAGCACCTCGGAGGCAGGCCGGCCAGCGCCGACCAGCACCGCCAGCACCTGGAGCGCCGCCATCAGCCCGTCGCCGGTGGTGGCGTAGTCGGACAGGATGATGTGGCCCGACTGCTCGCCGCCGAGGTTGAGACCCGCCGCCAGCATGTGCTCCATGACGTAGCGGTCGCCCACCTGGGTCCGCGCGAGTCGAAGGCCTAGGCCGCACAGATATTCCTCGAGGCCGAGGTTCGACATCACGGTGGCCGCCACCGCGTCGCCGCGCAGGCGGCCCGCGTCGCGCCACGAGCGCGCGATCACCGCCATCAGCTGATCGCCGTCCACCAGCCGGCCGTTCTCGTCGGCCATCACCACGCGGTCGGCGTCGCCGTCGAGCGCGATGCCGAGGTCGGCCTTTTCCCGCCGCACCGCGACGCACATTTCCCCGGGATGGGTCGAGCCGCAGTCGGCGTTGATATTGAAGCCGTCGGGATTCACGCCGAGCGGCACCACGTCGGCGCCGAGCTCGTGCAGCACCGTGGGCGCGACCTTATAGGCGGCGCCGTGAGCGCAATCGACCGCGATCCTGAGCCCGTCGAGTCGCAGCCCGCGCGGGAAGCTCGCCTTGACGTATTCGATGTAGCGTCCCACCGCATCGTCGAGCCGTCGCGCGCGGCCGAGGTCGGCGGCGGGCGCGAGCAGGCCCGCGAATCCCGCTTCCATGCGTGCCTCGATCGCGCCCTCGACCTCGTCGGAGAGCTTGAAGCCGTCGGGCCCGAACAGCTTGATGCCGTTGTCCTGATACGGGTTGTGCGACGCCGAGATCATCACGCCGAGGTCGGCGCGCAGGCTGCGCGTGAGCATGGCGACGGCCGGCGTCGGCAGCGGGCCGACCAGCACCACGTCCATGCCGACCGAGATGAAGCCGGAGGTCAGCGCCGGCTCCAGCAGGTAGCCCGACAGGCGCGTGTCCTTGCCGATCACCACCAAGTGGCGATGGTCGCCGCGCGTGAACTGGAGCCCTGCCGCCATGCCGACGGCGAGCGCCACCTCGGCCGTCATCGGCACCATGTTGGCGGTGCCGCGGATGCCGTCGGTCCCGAAATACCTGCGTCCTGCCATCAGTCTCGTCCGGAATTCCCCTCGGGGGCGGAGTTTACCGTTTCGGTGGGGGGGATGAAAGCGCCCTTCAGGCCGGCCCAGCCGCGATCCCACGCCAGACGGCGAGCGCCTGGCGGGTTTCCGCGGCGTCATGGACGCGCACCATCTGGACGCCCTGGGAGACCCCCCACAGCGCCGCCGCGAGCGAGCCCGGCAGCCGCGCCTTGGGCGCCGCCTCGCCGGTCATGTGGCCGATGAAGCTCTTGCGCGAGGTGCCGAGCAGCACCGGGCAACCGAGTCCGTGGTACAGTGCGACGTTGGCGAGGACCGCGAGGTTGTGCTCGAGCAGCTTGCCGAAGCCGACGCCCGGGTCCACGGCGATCCGGTCGCGCCCGATCCCCGCCGCCTCGCAGGCCGCGATGCGGGCCGCGAGATGGTCGTAGATCTCGGTCGGCGCATGACCGTAGGCCGGCTTGTGCTGCATGGTCTTGGGGTCGCCCCGGCTATGCATCAGCACCACCGGCACGCCGAGTCGTGCCACCGTCTCGAGCGCCGCCGCATCGTAAGCAAGAGCGGAAACGTCGTTGACCGCGCGTGCCCCCGCCGCCACGGCCGCGGCCATGACGCGCGCCTTGCGCGTATCGATCGAAAGGGCCGCACCCGTACCGGCCAGTGCCTTCACCACCGGGAGGACGCGGGCCATCTCTTCGGACTCCTCGACCGGGTCCGATCCTGGACGGGTCGATTCGCCGCCGATGTCGAGCAGCGCCGCGCCCGCCGCGACATGGTCGCGCGCGTGCGCGACGGCCGCCTCGGGAGTCGCGAAATCGCCGCCGTCGGAAAAGCTGTCGGGCGTGACGTTGATCACGGCCATGATCGCGGGTGCGTCCATGGCGATGCCCGCGAACGGCGGGCGCGGCGCGACGATGCGATTGAGCGTTGCTTCGGCGCGGCGCCCGATCTCGCGCCCCTGGCGCCGTGTCCAGACCCGCACCTCGTCCAGCGGCGCGGCGGCGCGGCTCACCGCACCCTTGGCATCGCGCACCAGCACCTCGACATGGTCGAACCCGGCCCAGCCACCGCCGATGCGCGCGGCCGCCCGGGACGCGGGCATCGAGAACGTCACGGGACGCAAGTAGAGCGCATCGGCGTCGGCGACGGAAAGGTCGGCAAGGACCGTCATGACGCTATGCCCGGAAAGATGCGGCGCGCGGACCGCGAAAACGGCACCGCGCGCTGGGACGCGAAGCCAAATCAGCCCTCGGGCTGGGGTTCGGGCGCGATGCCCGGGCCTTCGGCCTTGTCCTTGGGCCGGGCCTTGGCGCCCGACGTCGGCACAGTCGAGCGGTGGCCGGTGTCCTTGGGCGGCTCGTGGGATTCGCGCTGGATGGCGCCGCCCTCGATCAGGGTGCGGACCTCGTCGCCGGACAGCGTCTCGTACTCCAGCAGCGCGCCCGCGAGAAGATGCAACTCCTTCTCGTGCTCGCCGAGAATCTTCCGCGCCGTCGTCTCGCCCGTCTCGACGATGCTGCGAATCTCCTCGTCGATCAGGTGGGCGGTCGCATCGGAGATGTTCTTGCGCTGGGTCACCGAATGACCGAGGAACACCTCTTCCTCATTGTCGGAATAGCGCAGCGGCCCGAGCTTGTCGCTCATGCCCCATTCGGTCACCATGCGGCGCGCGAGATTCGTGGCCTGGCGGATGTCGTCACCGGCGCCGGTGGTCACGTTGTCCTTGCCGAACACCAGCTCTTCCGCCACGCGCCCGCCGAACATCATGGCGATGCGCGAAGTCAGCTCCTGCTTGGCGAAGCCGTAGCGGTCCTTCTCCGGAAGCGACATGGTGACGCCCAGTGCGCGGCCGCGGGGGATGATGGTCACCTTGTGCAGCGGGTCGTGGCGCGGCGTGAAGAGCCCCACCAGGGCATGGCCCGCCTCGTGATAGGCCGTGAGCTTCTTCTCCTCTTCGGTCATCACCATGGAGCGGCGCTCGGAGCCCATCAGGACCTTGTCCTTGGCCTCCTCGAACTCGGCCATCGTGACCATGCGCTTACCCTTGCGCGCCGCGAGCAATGCCGCCTCGTTCACGAGGTTGGCGAGGTCGGCGCCGGAGAAGCCGGGCGTGCCGCGCGCGATCACGCGCGCGTCCACGTCGGGAGCGAGCGGCACCTTGCGCATGTGAACCTTGATGATCTGTTCGCGCCCGAGCACGTCCGGGTTCGGCACCACCACCTGGCGGTCGAAGCGGCCGGGGCGCAGCAGCGCGGGATCGAGAACGTCCGGGCGGTTGGTCGCCGCGATCAGGATGACGCCCTCGTTGGCTTCGAAGCCGTCCATCTCGACCAACAGCTGGTTGAGGGTCTGCTCGCGCTCGTCGTTGCCGCCGCCGAGGCCGGCGCCACGGTGGCGTCCGACCGCGTCGATTTCGTCGATGAAGATGATGCAGGGCGCGTTCTTCTTGCCCTGTTCGAACATGTCGCGCACGCGCGAGGCGCCGACGCCCACGAACATCTCGACGAAGTCGGAGCCGGAGATTGTGAAGAACGGCACGTTGGCTTCGCCTGCGATGGCGCGCGCGAGAAGCGTCTTGCCGGTGCCCGGCGGGCCTACCAGCAGCACGCCCTTCGGAATCTTTCCGCCGAGGCGCTGGAACTTCTGCGGGTCGCGCAGGAATTCCACGACCTCCTCGAGCTCCTGCTTGGCCTCCTCGATGCCGGCTACGTCGCTGAAGGTCACGCGGCCGACCTTTTCGGTGAGCAGCTTGGCGCGCGACTTTCCGAAACCCATGGCCTTGCCGCCGCCCGACTGCATCTGGCGCATGAAGAATATCCAGACGGCGATCAGCAGTAGCATCGGGAACCAGGACAGCAGGATCCCGAGCAGCGAGGGCGTCTGCTCCTCAACCGGCTGGGCGGTGATCTTCACCCCATGGCGGTTCAGGCGCTCGACCAGGCCCGGGTCGTTGGGCGCATAGGTGCCGAAGGAACGGCCATCGGAGAAGTGGCCGGTGATGTTCTGGCCCTGGATGGTGACGTCGGTCACCTGGCCGCGCTCGACGCTGGCGATGAAATCGGAGAATGCAAGGCGGGTCTGGGGACCGCGCTGGCCGGGCGACTGGAACAGGTTGAAGACCGCGATCAGCAGAAGGCCGATGATCACCCATAATGCCAGATTCCGACCGAACTGATTCACGCCCAGATTCCTTTCCCAGCCATCCCCGGACTGTTTCTGCGGCAACGTGCTCCCCCTCGTGCGGGACATGCCGCAGAGGCAGGGAAGCCGTGACATAGATAGTGTCGCGAAGGCCCTTTCACAAGTTCCCGGGCGCCTGTGCGAAGCGCGGCCCGCCCAGGGTTTCCGGCACGTCCGGCCGAATCTCGACGATCGCAAGGGTACCAGCCGCCGCGCCGGAGCGTCTATAGCCGATGTGCGGCACCGCAAGCGGCCCTTGCCCGTCAATCAGCGACGGCAGACCGGCCCGCACCGGCGCCGGAATCGCCCACACCCCGGGGGTTTCCGCGATGTGCGGCGCACGGCGGCAGACATCCGCCCAGCCCCGGACTCCGAGGGCGCCGAGCATCGCGCCGGGCCCGGCCGCGCCGGCGACCCGGATGCGGAAGCGGCCATCCCAATGGAAGGTGCCGGGATGCGCCGGAACCGGTGGCGCGATGACGGCGAGCTCGCGGCACACCAGTACCTTGCCGCTGCCTGCGGGCAGTATCCGACAGCCCGCCAGCGTCCGCCCACGCAAGGACGTACCCGAAAGCATCGCAAACAGGCGCTCGATCCGCGCGCTGCGCGGTGGATAGACGGTACCGGACACCATCGCGAGGACGCGCGCGAGCGCGCGGGCGCCGAGCGCGGGGCCCGCCGCCGTCAGCGCCGCGCGATCGACGGTCGCGAACCCGGCCGGGTGGGGCTCCACCGTGCGCGCGAGCAACGCCGCGATCCGCGCTTCCAAGTCGTGCCGGATGCCGCCGAAGCGCGCCGCCAGCCCCGCCAGCGCGGCCGCGTCGAGTCCGTCTTCCTCGAGATGCGCGGCCAGGCCGCGCAACCGCACGCGCGCGAAAGCCGGATCGCGGTTGGAGGGATCCTCGATCCAGTCCTGGCCGAGCGCCGTCAGATAGGCCGCGAGATCGCCGCGCGGCACGTCGAGCAGGGGACGGATCAGGCGCGCGTGCGCGCCCTCGCGCACCAATGCCACGCCGGCAAGGCCGGCAAGGCCGCTGTCATGGCCGAGCCGCAGCAGGAAAGTTTCCGCCTGGTCGTCGCGGTGATGGGCGATCAGCAGATGAAGCACGCCATGGGCGCGGCACCAATCGTCGAGCAGCCGGTAACGGGCGGTACGCGCCGCCGTCTGCAAATCGCCGCGCGAAAGGGGAGGACGATCATGCCACGCGAGCTTCCGGTGCGGAATGCCGCGCAAGCGGCACCAGCCTGCCACGCGGCGCGCCTCGTCGCCCGACTCCGGGCGCAGGCCGTGATCGACGGTGAGCGCGACGACGTCGCCGTCCCGCACGCGCGTCCAGCGCGACGCCAGCAGCATCAGCGCAAGGCTGTCGGCGCCGCCCGACACCGCGACGGCAAGCCGCGGGCGCGGTTCGAACGGCGCGGCGGCAGCCATCGCGCGCGAAAACGCCGCGAACAACGTTGAGGCGGGGGAAGATCGCGCCGGAGCCCGATCCACTATCCGCAGCGCAGCTTCTTGCGCTCCGAGGCGACACGCGTCTTGAGGTCGGCGGCAGCGTTGGGGAAGTCCTTGCCGAAACGGTCGAAGGTGGCGCAGGCGCTGTCGGTGCGCTTCAGCGCGGCCAGCGACATGCCGAGCTTGAGCAGGTTGTCGGGTCCCTTCTGGCTCTTCGGGAAGTCCTTGTAGCCCTTGGCAAAGGCCAGAGCCGCGTTGTTGAAGTCACCGCGGACGTAGTGGGTTTCGCCGATCCAGTACTGGGCGTTGCCGGCAAGTTC
This sequence comes from Alphaproteobacteria bacterium, assembly GCA_050485485.1. Taxonomy (GTDB): domain Bacteria; phylum Pseudomonadota; class Alphaproteobacteria; order SMXQ01; family SMXQ01; genus WHSO01. Next base: position 80,364 of record JBJHBM010000006.1, read on the forward strand.
GTGCTTGGGATGGGCGTCGAGGAACGCGGTCAGCGCGCGCTCCGCATCGGCCCATGCGGAGCGCGACAGGTAGGCGGTGGCGTAGCGGTATTGCTCCTCGGGCGTGCCCGACGGCAGCGCAGCGGCTTGCGGCCCCGCCTCGGGCTGAGACTGGGGCTGAGGTTGGGGTTGGGCTTGGGCGGGCGGCTGTTGCGGCGGCCCGGCCTCGAGGTCGCGGCCGCTCAGCGTGCCGAGCACGCCCGGCGCGGCAGGGGCCGGCGTCGCCGGCGGAATCGCGCCGGCCGCCGTCGGCGCTCCAGGCAGCGGCCGGATCGGCGTCCCGGCCTCGATCTGCTTGAGGCGCAGCTCGATGTCGGACGTTGCGAGCTCCAGCTTGCGGGCGAGTTCGCCGATCGCGTGGTTGGTCTCCTCCAACCGTCCGGTAAGGCTGCGAATCTGGCTCTCGAGATCGTCGAGGCGCACCTGCATCTCGGCGGCGAACGTCGGCGCGCCCGGCACTGGCGTCGCAGCGGCCCCGGGCGGCGGCGCGGCGGGCGCGGGCCGGCCCTGATAGACCTGTCGCTGGAGGGTATTGAGGTCGCGCTGAAGCCGCTCGACCCGGTCGACCAGCGCGCGCACCTCGGGGTTCGCAGAGGCCTGGGACCAGGCCTTTCCGGCAAAGATCGCCGTGCCCGCCACGGCAAGCGCGACCGCCACGCCGAAGGCGACACTCCGGTACGGGCGGCGCAGGGCGTCCATGTCTGTCATGGGCGTCAACATGAGCGTTATTGTAGGCGCAAATAAGGCGCCCGCCTATCCCGTGAGACCCTGCTCTCGGGACGGGCGGGCGCCCTGTTCGTCATCGACCCTGCGACGGTCAGGTGCCCGCGGCAGTGACCAACGTCACGGCGCGGCGGTTCTGCGCCCAGGCGGCCTCGTTCGAGCCGGTCACGGCGGGCCGCTCCTTACCGTAGGAGATCGTCTTGACCCGGTTCGGATTGATGCCCAGCGCGACTAGGTAGTTCTTGGCCGCGTTGGCACGTCGCTCGCCAAGCGCAAGGTTGTATTCGCGCGTGCCGCGCTCGTCGCAGTGGCCCTCGACCGTGATGGTCACGGACGGATACTTCTGGAGCCACTGGGCCTGACGCTGCAGGATCTCGCGCGCATCGGGCCTCAGGCTGTACCGGTCGAAATCGAAGAACACGCGGTCTCCGACGTTGACGGTAAAGTCCTCGGCGCTGCCGGGACGTGGGCCCGGGAGAGGCGCCGCCTGGGTCTGTGTGCCCGCCGTCGCACCGCCCGTCCCGGTGGCGTCCCCGGTCGCCTGGGGCGTGGACTCGCACGCGGCGAGCAGGAGCAGCGCGGCCAACACGCTTACAAATCGCAGAGCCATTTCTTAGTTCCCTTCGGTGGAGATGCCGGGAAATTATCCGTACCGTGACCCTTCACGGCCGATTCTAATTTCAGCGTAACACGTTAACGCCGGGTAAACGGCGCAAACGCTTATAGTTAACGGCGAAACACTATAGAACACAAAGCCCTAGCTGGCAACTGCCCGCACAGCGGATTTCGCGCAAAAATCCCGCGCCATTACGGATTTAGATACGGATTTAGGGCAGAAGCGGCGACCACGCCGGGTCGGAGGCGTCGGTGGGGGTTACCACCTCGCGCTCGTTATAGCCGGTGATGTCGATCGAATAGAGTTTGGAAGAGCTTCCGCGCCCCTGGTCGTCGGCCGGGGTCTGGCGGAAGAACATCAGCACGCGCCCGTTGGGGGCCCAGGTCGGTCCCTCGACCAGGTAGCTCTCGGTGAGCAGGCGCTCGCCGGTGCCGTCGGTGCGCATCACCCCGATGAAGAACCGGCCCTGGCGCAGCTTGGTGAAGGCGATCAGGTCGCCGCGCGGAGACCATACGGGGGTGCCGTAACGGCCCTTGCCGAAGCTGATGCGCCGCACGTTGGAGCCGTCGGCATTCATCACGTAGATTTGCTGGCTGCCGCCGCGGTCGGATTCGAAGGCGATCTGGGAGCCGTCGGGGGAATAGGACGGCGCGGTATCGATGGCCGGGTGGTTGGTGAGGCGGCGCACCCGGCGCGTGCGCAGGTCCATCGTGTAGATGTCTGAGTTGCCGTCCTGGGCCAGCGACATGATGATCCGGTTACCGTCTGGCGAGAAGCGCGGCGCGAAGGTCATGCCCGGGAAATCGCCCACCACCTCCTGCTGGCCGGTCTCGATGTTGAGCAGGTAAACGCGCGGGGCGTTCTGGTAGTAGGAGAGATAGGTGATCTCCTGCGCCGTGGGCGAAAACCGCGGCGTCAGCACGAGGTGCGAGCCGTCGGTGAGGAAGCGCACGTTGTGGCCGTCCTGGTCCATGATGGCGAGGCGCTTGATGCGGCGCTGCTGCGGCCCGGTCTCGGAGATGAACACGACGCGGGTGTCGAAGTAGCCGTCCTCGCCGGTGATGCGCTTGTAGATCGCGTCCGAGATGATATGCGCCACCCGCCGCCAGTTGTCGGGCAGCGTGAAATAGGCGAGCCCCAGCATCTGCTGCTCCGCGAACACGTCCCACAGGCGGAACTCGAGACGCAGCCGGCCGTCGGGCTGCATGATCGCGGCGCCCGACACCAGCGCCTGGGCGTTGATCTGGCGCCAGTCGCCGAAGCGCGGCTGGACGCGCAGCGCCTCGGGGCGCTGGATGAAGGCCTTGGGATCGATCGGGCGGAACAGGCCGGAAGACTGCAGGTCGCGGGAGACTACCTCGGCCACGCGGGCGCCGACGTCGCCCTCCTTGTCGCTCGAGCCGAGGAACTGGGTGATGGCGATCGGCATCGGCTCGACCTTGCCGCGCGTGATGTCGATGCGCAGCTCGGCCCGGGCGGGGACGGCGGCCAGGACGACGGCCGCCGCCGCGACGAGCGCGACGGCCCCAAGGGTGCGCCGGAAGCGCATGGAAATCGCCTGAAGAGAGTCGCTTCGTCTCATGGTACCGCGCTCATAGCCTGTTGATGGGGCGGAATTATGACCCGGCTGCCGTCTTCGGGTTGAAGTCGAGCACCAGCTCGCGGAACTGGTCGTACTTCTTAGGCGGAATCGGCAACGGCTGGCAACTCGGATTGAGGACGGCCCGCATGGCGCTTTCGGCCGCCGCGCGGAAGTGCCCATCGGCACCGAGGCGCGCCTGATCGCGGTCGAGCCGGGCCTCGCGCACGCGGCCGTCGGGGTTGACCCATACCCGGATGGTGACGATCAGGTTCTCGGCGTCGCGCGCGCCCGCCGGAATGTTCCAGCACCGCTCGATGGCGTGGCGGATGGCGTCAATCTCGCTGGTGGTGACGGCGGCGTCGAGCGGCGCCTGGCGCCGCGGCTGTTCGGCGGTCTCGGTCGGTGGCGGCGGCAGCTTCTTCTCCGCCTCCTCCTTGGGCGGCGGCGCGGCGCGGCGCTCGGGATTGACGTCGCGCAGCACGGACGCGAGGAAATCCTCCTTGGGCTGCGGCGGGCGGCGCTGCGGGCGCGCCTCGGCCACCGCCTTGGGCGGCGCGGGCGGCGGCGGCTCGGCCTTCTTCTCGGGCGCCTTCTTGGCCTCGGGCGCGGGCGCGGGCTTCGGCACCGGCACCTTCTCGGGCGCGGGGTCCGGGCGTTCCGCGACCTTGGGAGGCGCTGGCGGCGGCTCGGCCGCGCGCGGCGGCGCGGGCGGCGGAGGCGGCGGCGGTTCCGGCGGCGCCTTCTTGGGGGCCTCCTTGGCGACCGCCTTGGGCTGCTCCTGGGCGGTGGTCTTCTCGTCGATGTTGACCACCTCGATGATGACCGGAGATTCGGGGGCGATGCGCGAATCCCACAGGCGCGGCAGGCCGACCACCGCCAGCACCAGCACCAGGACGTGAAGCCCGGCGGACCAGATCAGACTCCTGCGCATCACGCTCGGCCGCTCCCGTCCCGCTCAGCGGGACTGCTTGGGCTGCTTGGGCTGCGCCCGGGCGGGGCCGGACGGCAGCTCCGCGATCAGGGCGACATGGGTGAACCCGGCGACGTTGATGGTGCCCATCACCTCGACGATGCGGCCGTAGACCACGGTGCGGTCGCCGCGCACGAAGATGCGGGTGTCGGGCTTGTTCTGGGTGATCGCCTTGAGGCGCGGCACCAGCGCCCCCATCTCGATCTCGGTCTCCTGCAGGAACAGCCTGCCGTCGCGGTCGATCGAGATCACCAGCGGCTCGTCCTGGCCGGTGATGACTCTGGCCTCGGTCCGGGGCAGGTCCACCTGCACGCCGACGGTCAGCAGCGGCGCCGTCACCATGAAGATGATCAGCAGCACCAGCATCACGTCCACGAAAGGGACGACGTTGATCTCGCTCATGGCGGCGCGGCGCCCGATGCGGGAGCCGCGGCGCGGCGCGTTGCGCGATATCAGCGTGCCGGCCATCTATGCCCTCTCCTGCAACTGGCGCGAGAGGATCGCGGTGAAGTCGCTGATGAATCCGTCCATGCGCCCGGCGTAGCGGCCGATATCGTTGGAGAACTTGTTGTAGGCGATCACCGCCGGGATCGCCGCGGCGAGGCCGAGGGCGGTGGCGAACAGCGCCTCCGCGATGCCGGGCGCCACCACCGCGAGCGAAGTGTTCTTGCTGACCGCGATCGCCTGGAACGAGTTCATGATACCCCACACCGTCCCGAACAGGCCGAGGAACGGCGCGGTCGAACCGACCGAGGCGAGGAAGATCATGTAGCGCTCGAGCCGCTCGACCTCGCGCGACATGGTGGTGGCCATCACCCGCTCGATGCGGTTCTGGAGCGCCTCGCGCGAGGTGTCGGAGGTGAGCTGCCCCTTCTCCACCGAGCGCCGCCACTCGCGCATGGCGGAGGCGAACAGGCTCTCCATCGGGTCCGACGGACGCCCGCCGATGCGCTCATAGAGCTGCTCCAGCGAGCCGCCGGCCCAGAATGCGTCCTCGAACGCCTCGGCGTCGGCCTCGATGCGGCGCAGGCGGCGCAGCTTCTCGAAGATGATCGCCCACGACCAGAACGACGCCAGGATAAGCGTCAGCATGACCGCCTTGACGACGATGTCGGCGCGCAGGAACAGATGCCACATGGACAGGTCCGCGGCCTGCCCGCCGAGTGTAACCGCTTCGATCGCCGATGGCTCCATGATGTCCTTTCTCCGAGTTTTCGCGATTGGCCTGCGGCCCGCGGCCGCGGGCCCGTGTCACGTCGCCGCCCGTGCCTTGGCCATCGCCGCGAAAGCGCGCGCGAGCGCGGGCGGGAACCGCGTCGCCCGCCCGCGGCCGTTGACGCAGGCGATGGTCACGTCGAGCCGCGCCAGGAGCGCCGCATCACGGCGGACCTCCTGGACCAAGGTGGCGCTCGCGCCGCGCGCTTCGGCGACCGAGGTCACGACTTCGAGCGTGTCGTCGAGCCGGGCCGGCGCGACGTACTCCGCGCTCACCCGCCGCACCGCGAACAGGACGCCCGTCTCTTCGGCGAGCGCGCGCTGCTCGATGCCGAGCGCGCGCAGGAGCTCGGTGCGTGCGCGCTCCGCGTAGCGCAGGTAGTTGGCATAATAGACGATGCCGCCCGCGTCGGTGTCCTCCCAATAGACCCGCACGGGCAGCACGTGGGTACGGGCATGAGCCGGAGCAGGCGCGCGCATGGCGCTCATGGCTCGCCCTCGCCCTGGGTGCCGTCGAGCAGGCGCAGCTGGCGCGCGGCGGCCGGCGGGCGCAGCCCGAGGTGGCGCCAGCCCGCGTCGGTCAGCACGCGCCCGCGCGGCGTGCGCTGCAGCAGGCCCTGCTGCAGCAGGTAGGGCTCGATCACCTCCTCGAGCGCGTCGCGCTGCTCCGACAGCGCCGCCGCCAGGGTCTCGACGCCGACCGGGCCGCCGCCGTAGTGCTCCGCCATCGCCGCGAGGTAGCGCCGGTCGAGCAGGTCGAGGCCGCGCTGGTCCACCTCGAGGCGCCCGAGCGCGCGGTCGGCCGCAGTTGCGTCCACCCGCGCCACGCCCTCGACCGCGGCGAAGTCGCGCACCCGGCGCAGGAGCCGGCCGGCGACGCGCGGCGTGCCGCGCGCGCGCCGCGCGATCTCATGGGCGCCGTCGTCGGTGAGCGCCATGCCGAGGATACCCGCGCCACGCCGCACGATCTTCTCCAGCTCGGCCACCTCGTAGAAGTCGAGCCGCAGCGGAATGCCGAACCGGTCGCGCAGCGGCGTGGTGACGAGCCCGGTGCGGGTGGTGGCGGCGACCAGGGTGAACGGCTGCAGCTCGATCCGCACGCTGCGCGCGGCCGGCCCCTCGCCGATGATGAGGTCGAGCTCGAAGTCCTCCATGGCCGGATAGAGGATCTCCTCGATGGCCGGCTGCAGGCGGTGGATCTCGTCGATGAACAGCACGTCGCGCGGCTGCAGGTTGGTGAGCAGCGCGGCAAGGTCGCCCGCGCGCGCGACCACCGGCCCCGAGGTTGCATGGAAGCCGACGCCGAGCTCGCGCGCGACGATACGCGCGAGCGTGGTCTTGCCGAGGCCGGGCGGCCCCGACAGGAGGACGTGGTCCATCGCCTCGCCGCGCCCGCGCGCGGCCTCGACGAACACCTTGAGGTTGGCGCAAGCGCGCGCCTGGCCGGTGAAGTCGGCGAGCCGCTCGGGGCGCAGCACGTCGTCGCCACCCTCGCCCGCGTCGCGGCCGTCCACCAGCCGTCCTTCCTCCATACCGTCGCGTTCCGTCATCGTCTTCCTTGCCGGGCGGGCGTCCCCCGCCCGCCGTCATGTTCCTCAGGCCGCCGCGCCGAGCCGCGCGAGCCCGACCCGGATCAACGCCTCGAGCCGGGCCTCCGCTCCCATCTCGCGCACCGCCTCGATCACGGCGCCGTAGGATTCGGTACGTCCGTAGCCCAGATTGACCAGCGCCGAGACCGCGTCCGCGACCAGCTGCCGGGACGCGTCCTCGGCGTCCGGGGCGGCGCCCGGTACGGCCTTGCCCTTTTTCTTGCCGGCGGCCGCGGCGCGCGCGGCCTCGCCCAGCTCCAGCGCGCCCGCCTTGTCGCGCAACTCGCCCGCGACCCGGGCCGCGAGCTTGGGCCCGACACCGTTGGCGCGTCCGATCGCGGCGGTGTCCCCGGCGGCGATGGCGCGCGCGAGATCGGTGGGACCGAGCGCCGACAGGATCGCGAGCGCGACGCGCGCGCCCACGCCCTGCACGGTGGTCAGCAGCCGGAACCAGGCGCGCTCCGCCTCGGTGGCGAAGCCGTAAAGGTGGATATGGTCCTCGCGCACGTGCGTCTCGATCCTGAGGCTCGTCGCCTCGCCCGGACGCGGCAGCGCGGCGAGCGTGCGCGACGAGCAATAGACCAGGTAGCCGACGCCGTGAACGTCCACCACCGCCCAGTCCTCGCCGACGTGGTCCACCAGTCCCTTGAGCGCCGCGATCATCGCACGCCTCCCGCCGTCGCGCCACGCAGTGCGCGCCCCGAAGTGGCGCCGCGCGGCGCGCCTCCCGCCGCCGGCATCGCCGCGCCGAGGCGCGCCCGGGTCGCGCTGAGATGCGCGTGGCAGATCGCGACCGCGAGCGCGTCGGCGGCGTCCTCGCTCTCGATGCACGCGCCCGGCAACAGCGTGCGGACCATCATGCCCACCTGCGCCTTGGCGGCATGGCCCGCGCCCACCACCGACTTCTTGACGAGGTTGGCGGCATATTCCGCGACCGGCAGGCCGACGCGCGCCGGTGCCAGCAGCACGACGCCGCGCGCGAGGCCGAGCTTGAGCGTGCTGCGCGCGTTGCGGTTGACGAAGGTCTCCTCGATCGCCGCCGACACCGGCCCGTGGGCGACGATTACCTCCGCGATTCCGTCGTAGAGCGCCGCGAGCCGGACGCCGGTGTCGTCGCCGGGCGCGGTGCGGACGACCCCGTTGGCGACGTGGCGCAGGCGCCCGTCGGCCGCCTCGATCACCCCCCAGCCGGTGACGCGCAGGCCGGGATCGAGGCCGAGCAGCCTCATGGCGCCGCGCGCCGCACGCCGGGGCGCCCGAGCGAAGGTCGGGACGAAGGATCAGGCACTCAGCCTCTCCATGATCTCGTCGGTGATCTCGAGGTTGGTCGAGACCGAACGCACGTCGTCGTTGTCCTCCAGCGCCTCGATCAGCGCCATCAGCGCACGCGCCTTCTCCTCGTCCACGGCGACCGTGACGCTCGGGCGCCACGCGAGCGCCGCGCTTTCGGGGTCGCCGAAGCGCGCCTTGAGGGCGTCGGCGACCTGGGCGAAATCCTCCGGCACCGTGATGACCTCGTGGCCGTTCGCGCCCGACAGCACGTCCTCGGCTCCCGCTTCGAGCGCCGCCTCGAACATGGCGTCGGCGCCGGCGACGGCGGCCGGATAGACGACCTGGCCGACGCGCTTGAACTGGAACGCGACCGAGCCCGATTCGCCGAGGTTGCCGCCGTTCTTGGAGAAGATCGAGCGCACCTCGGCGGCGGTGCGGTTGCGGTTGTCGGTGAGCGCGTCCACGATCACCGCGACGCCGCCCGGCCCGTAACCCTCGTAGGAGATGTCCTGGTAGTCGGCCCCGCCGTCGCCGCCCGCGCCGCGCTTGATCGCGCGCTCGATGCTGTCCTTCGGCATGTTGTTGGTCTTGGCGGCGGCGATGGCGGCGCGCAGCGCGGGATTGAACTCGGGATCGGTGCCCGACTTCGCCGCGACCTGGAGCTCGCGCCCGATCTTGGTGAAGATCTTGGCGCGCTTCGCGTCCTGCGCGCCCTTGCGGTACATGATGTTCTTGAATTGCGAATGGCCGGCCATGACGAGAGGAATCTAGGTTCTGCGTTGATGGTTCGTTCTTTTACCACATATTGTGGTGAATAACAGCAGAAGAGCCTTGGCTATCAAGCCAATATGGCCGCATTTAGGCGGCTCCGCGACCTCTTCGGGGCCCTTCAGGGCTCGGCCGGGGCAAGCCTTCCGCCGAGGCGCACCGGCACCACCCGCAGGGCGCGGCCGGTCGCGTCGTCGGTCTCGCAATAAACCGCGCACAGGGTGCCCTCGCCGGACGACGGCTCCAGCCGCGCGAGGCGCATCTTGGTGACGAAGCGCGCGATCGCCTCCTCCTTCTCCATGCCGATCACCGAATCGTAGTCGCCGCACATGCCGGCATCGGTCTGGTAGGCGGTGCCGCCGGGCAGCACCTGGGCATCGGCCGTCGGAATATGGGAATGGCTCCCCACCACCAGCGAGGCGCGCCCGTCGAGCATGTGGGCCATCGCCATCTTCTCGCTCGACGCCTCGCCGTGGACGTCCACCACCACCGCGTCCACGGTACGGCCGAG
>JBJHBM010000007.1:0-85471 GCA_050485485.1 Alphaproteobacteria bacterium
GCGCCAGACGCCAAGGCCCATCCGGGCGCCGTCGCGTCGCCGATGGTCGGCACGGTCTACGTCGCGCCCGAGCCGGGCGCCGCGCCCTTCGTCCAGGCCGGCGACACCGTGAAGGAAGGGCAGACCCTGCTGCTGATCGAGGCGATGAAGACCATGAACCCGATCCGCGCGCCGCGCGCGGGCAAGATCACCCAGATCCTCGTCACCAACGCCGCCCCCGTGGAATACGGCGAAGTTCTGCTCATCATCGAATGACGGCGCGCCGCGTCCTCCCCCGGCGCGCGGGACACGGGCCGCGCCATGTTTGAGAAGGTCCTGATCGCCAACCGCGGCGAGATCGCGCTGCGGGTCCACCGCGCCTGCCAGGAAATGGGGATCGCCACCGTCGCGGTCCATTCCACCGTGGACGCCGACGCCATGCACGTCCGGCTCGCCGACGAGAGCGTGTGCATCGGCGAAGCCCCGGCCGCGCGCAGCTACCTCAACACCGCCGCGCTGATCTCCGCCGCCACCATCACCAACGCGGACGCCATCCATCCCGGCTACGGGCTCCTGTCCGAGAACGCCGAGTTCGCCCAGATCGTGGAGGACCACGGCTTCGTCTTCATCGGCCCCGCCCCCGACCACATCCGCATGATGGGCGACAAGATCACCGCCAAGGAGGCGATGAAGTCGCTGGGCGTGCCGGTGGTGCCCGGCTCCGACGGCGCGGTGCGCGACGAGCCGCATGCGCGCGCCATCGCCGAGCAGATCGGTTACCCGGTGCTGATCAAGGCGACCGCCGGCGGCGGGGGGCGCGGCATGAAGGTGGCGCGGAACGCCGAGGAGGTGTCGCTCGCCTTCTCCACCGCGCGCAGCGAGGCCAAGGCGGCGTTCGGCAACGACGAGGTCTACATCGAGAAGTACCTCGCCCACCCGCGCCACATCGAGATTCAGATCCTCGCCGACAGCCACGGCAGCGTCATCCACCTGGGCGACCGCGACTGCTCGCTCCAGCGCCGCCACCAGAAGCTGCTGGAGGAGGCCCCCTCCCCCGCCCTCAACGGCGCCGAGCGCGCCTCCATCGGCAATACGGTCGCGCGCGCGGTGGGCAAGCTCGGCTACCTCGGCGCGGGCACGCTCGAGTTCCTCTACGAGGACGGCGAGTTCTACTTCATCGAAATGAACACCCGCGTGCAGGTCGAGCACCCGGTGACGGAGATGATCACCGGCATCGACATCGTGCGCGAGCAGATCCGCGTCGCGGCCGGGATGCCGCTCGGCTACGCCCAGCAGGACGTGACGTTCCACGGCCATGCCATCGAGTGCCGCATCAACGCCGAGAACCCGGAGACCTTCGTGCCGGCGCCGGGGCGGATCGGCGACTACCACCCGCCGGGCGGGCTCGGCGTGCGCGTCGATTCGGCGCTCTACGCGGGCTACGTCGTGCCGTCCTACTACGACAGCCTGATCTCCAAGCTGATCGTCCACGGCCGCACCCGCAACGAAGCGCTGATGCGGCTCCGGCGCGCGCTGCGCGAATACGTCATCGAGGGCATCGAGACCACCATCCCGCTTCACGCGCGGCTCACCGAAGAACCCGATTTCGTCAACGGCGATTACGACATACACTGGCTCGAGAAGTACGTCGGCCTCAAGAAGTAGGCCACGCACCCGGAGGCCGCGCCGTGATCTTCGAAGGCCCGCCCTCGCCGCTGACGCCCGAGCTGCTGCTGCGCATCTACGCGGCCGGCATCTTCCCGATGGCGGAAAGCGCCGACGACCCCGCGCTCCACTGGATCGACCCCGACCTGCGCGGCGTGCTGCCGCTCGACGACTTCCACGTCCCGCGCAGCCTGCGCCGTACGCTCGCGCGCGCGCCCTTCGAGGTGCGCGTGGACGGCGCCTTCGACGCCGTGGTCGCGGCCTGCGCCGAGGCGCGGTTCGACCGGCCCACCACCTGGATCAACGACGAAATCCGCCGCCTCGCGGGCGCGCTGCACCGCATGGGGCATGCCCATTCGGTCGAATGCCGGCAGGACGGGCGGCTGGCGGGCGGGCTCTACGGCATCTCGCTCGGGGCCGCGTTCTTCGGGGAAAGCATGTTCAGCCGCGCGACCGACGCCTCCAAGGTGGCGCTCTGCCACCTGGTGGCGCGGCTCAGGCGCGGCGGCTACCGGCTGCTCGACACCCAGTTCGTGACCGACCACCTGGCGCGCTTCGGCGCGGTCGAGATTCCGCGCGCGGACTACCACGCGCGCCTCGCCGACGCGCTCGCGGCCGAGGCCGCGTTCTACCTGGGGCCGCTCTCGCCCGGCGATCTCGCGTTCAGGCAGTCCTTCACCCACACGTCGTAGACCGCGTGCTCGAGCGCGTTGAGCGCGGGCGAGGACGCGAACATCCAGCCCTTGAACAGCGTCACCGGGGTCTCGCCCGGGCGCACTTCGCGGATCTCCATGAGCGCCGCGCTCTCGGGCGGCTCCTCGGGCGGGCGCTTGAGGCAGCGCGCCACCGCGATCTCGAGCGTGCCGATGCGCACCGTCTCGCCGACCGGCACTTCGACCGGCGAGATGCGCGCCGTCACCTTGTCGAGCCACTGGAGCTGGGCGACGTCGCCGACGAGATCGGCGGCGCTGGCCGGCGCGGCGGCGGCCAAAACGCCGGCAAGGACAAGGGCGGCGGCGGACGAAACGCGGCGCGGCAATACGGATATGGAACGCGGAACGGGCATGGGACGCGCGCCGTTACGGCGGCGGCGACATCAGCGGATTGTCGCCGCCCGCGCCGCCCTGCGGCCCGTCCTCGAGCCCGCCGCGCGAGGAGAACATGGCGCGGCCGATCAGCCCGATCAGGTCCACCGCGCCCTGGGTGATGGCGATCTCGCCGCCCGGCGCGAGGTTGCGCTCCGACCCGCCGGGGCTGAGGTCGATATAGCTGCCGCCGAGCAGCCCGTTCATGCCGATCTGGGCGGCGGTGTCGGTGGGCACCTGCACCTGGGGCTCGACGGCGAGCGTCACCACGGCCCGGAAGGTCTTGGGATCGAGGTGCAGGCGCACCACGGAGCCGACCTTGATGCCGGAGATGCGGACGTCGTCGCCGGGCTTGAGGTCGCCCACGCGGTCGAAGCTGGCGCGCAGCTCGTAGCCGCTGGTGGTGCCGAGCGAGGCGCTGGTGTAGGCGAACACGACGAACACCGCCGCGACCAGCAGCACCACGCCGCCCAGCACCGTCTCGATCATGTTGTTCTTCATGGCGGTCCTCCGGCTTCGGACGTTCGGGGGCGCGTCGGGAGCGACGTCAGTTGGGACGCCACGGCTCGTAGTCGCCGGTGGCGCGTGCGCGCCGGCCGCCGCGCAGCAGCGAGCCCGGCGGGCGGTAGGCGTGGGCGGTCCCGGTCAGGTTGGGCAGGTGCGGCTTCTGCCACGAGCGCCGCGCGAGCGCGGCGGCGTCGGGCACCCTGTCGGCGGTGTGGTGCAGCCAGGCGTGCCACACCGGCGGCACCTTGGAGCCCTCCGCCTCGCCGGCATAGATCACCCAGCGCCGCTCGCGGCCGTTGTTGCGGGGATCGGGCCGGGGATCGCGGTAGTAGCGATTGCCGTATTCGTCCTCGCCGACGAACTGGCCGCGCAGCCAAGTCAAGAGACGGGTGCCAATGGTCACGAACGCGCACTCCAAACGGGGGCTCGATGTCGGCGCGAATATGGCACCCCGCCCCCGGAGCGACAAGCCTTTACCGCTGCCGCGCGGGATGCGCGGCGGGCCTTTAGCACGGCCGCGCGGGACGCGCGGCGCGGGTTCGTCGCTTGGGCGCGCTTCAACATCTTGTGTGTCAAAAGGCCGAAAACCCAATTTGTGGTTGACTTGGGAGTCGCCCCATATTTAGAGTTAAAAGTCCCGCCGCTGCCTAGATATAGACCCTGACATCGCAGGGCAAGCACTTGGGGCTAGGACGAGCGGGGTTGTTTCGGGACACGCGGAGGGCGGCTTGCGAACCAGCCCACCGCCATACATCGGGGGGCAGTCGATGCGTATCGCACGCCACTTCACCAAGACCGGCCAGTCGGCCTACCAGGGAATCGAATTCCGCCAGGGCGCCAGCGAGATCCGCAACCCTGACGGCTCCGTCGTGTTCGCGCAGCACGACATCGACGTGCCCAAGCAGTTCTCGCAGGTCGCGACCGACATCATCGCCCAGAAATACTTCCGCAAGGCGGGCGTGCCCGCGCGCCTCAGGCCGGTCGAGGAGCACGACGTGCCCTCCTGGCTGTGGCGCCACGTCGCCGACGAGGAGGCCCTCGCCCAGTTGCCGCAGGAGAAGCGCTCCAGCGGCGAGACCAGCGCCAAGCAGGTGTTCCGGCGCCTCGCCGGCACCTGGACCTACTGGGGCTGGAAGGGCGGATACTTCGACACCGAGGAGGACGCGCGCGCGTTCTACGACGAGCTGCGCCACATGCTGGCGCGCCAGATGGCCGCGCCCAACTCGCCGCAGTGGTTCAACACCGGGCTGCACTGGGCCTACGGGATCGACGGGCCGAGCCAGGGCCACTTCTACGTCGATTACCGCACCGGGGATATGACGACCTCGGCCTCCGCCTACGAGCATCCGCAGCCGCACGCCTGCTTCATCCAGTCGGTGTCCGACGACCTTGTCAACGAGGGCGGCATCATGGACCTGTGGGTGCGCGAGGCGCGGCTGTTCAAGTACGGTTCCGGCACCGGCTCCAACTTCTCCAAGATCCGCGGCGAGAACGAGCCGCTGTCGGGCGGCGGCAAGTCGTCGGGCCTGATGAGCTTCCTCAAGATCGGCGACCGCGCGGCGGGCGCCATCAAGTCGGGCGGCACCACCCGGCGCGCGGCCAAGATGGTCACCATCGACGTCGATCACCCCGACATCGAGACCTACGTCAACTGGAAGGTGGTGGAGGAGCAGAAGGTCGCGGCGCTAGTCGCGGGATCGCGGCTGTGCAACGTCCACCTCAACGCGGTGATGCAGGCTTGCCACGGGCACGGCGAGGGCGAGGCCGTGCAGGGCTTCGACAAGCCCGAGGACGCGTTCGACCCGCGCCGGAACAAGGCGCTCAAGAAGGCGATCATCGGCGCGCGCAAGGCCATGATCCCCGAGAACTACGTCCAGCGCGTGATCCAGTTCGCGCGCCAGGGCTACGAGGCGATCGACTTCAGGACCTACGACACCGACTGGGATTCGGAGGCCTACCTCACCGTCTCCGGCCAGAACTCCAACAACTCCGTGCGCCTCACCAACGACTTCATCGAGGCGGTGCTGGCCGACGGCGAGTGGGAGCTCACCCGGCGCATCGACGGGCGCGTGCACAAGGTCATCCGCGCCCGCGACCTGTGGGAGCAGATCGGCCACGCGGCCTGGGCCTCCGCCGACCCGGGCGTGCAGTTCGACACCACCATCAACGAGTGGCACACCTGCGCGGCGGCGGGGCGCATCAACGCCTCCAACCCGTGCTCCGAGTACATGTTCCTCGACGACACGGCGTGCAACCTCGCTTCCATCAACCTGCTCGCGTTCCGCAGACAGGACGGGAGCTTCGACATCCCGGCCTACGAGCACGCGGTGCGGCTGTGGACCATGGTGCTCGAGATTTCGGTGCTGATGGCGCAGTTCCCGTCCAAGGAGATCGCGCAGCTCAGCTACGACTACCGCACGCTCGGCCTCGGCTACGCCAACGTCGGCGGCCTGCTGATGGCCTCCGGCCTCGGCTACGATTCGCGCGAGGGCCGCGCCATGACCGCGGCGCTGACCGCGATCCTGACCGGCGTCTCCTACGCCACCTCCGCCGAGATGGCCGAGGAGCTGGGCGCGTTCCCCGACTACGCACGCAACCGCGAGCACATGCTGAAGGTGATCCGCAACCATCGCCGCGCCGCCTACGGCGAGGCCGACGGCTACGAGGGGCTGACCGTGACGCCGGTGCCGCTCGACGTCGAGGCCTGCCCCGACGTCAACCTCGCGGTCGCTGCGGCGCGCGCCTGGGACCGGGCGCTCGAGCTCGGCGAGCGGCACGGCTACCGCAACGCCCAGGCCTCGGTGGTGGCGCCGACCGGCACCATCGGCCTCGTCATGGACTGCGACACCACCGGCATCGAGCCCGACTTCGCGCTGGTGAAGTTCAAGAAGCTCGCGGGCGGCGGCTACTTCAAGATCATCAACCGCGTGGTGCCGGTGGCCCTGCGCACCCTCGGCTACGGCGATTCCGAGATCGAGGACATCACCCGCTACGCGGTCGGCCACGCCACACTGATCGATGCGCCGGGCGTCAGCCACGAGAGCCTGCGGGCGCACGGCTTCACCGAGGAGGCGCTGCAGAAGGTCGAGGAGGCGGTGGTCTCCGCCTTCGACATCCGCTTCGTCTTCAACCGCTTCACGCTGGGCGACGCGTTCTGCCGCAACTCCCTCGGCTTCACCGACGCCCAGCTCAACGACCCCGGCTTCGACATGCTGGAGGCGCTCGGCTTCCGCAAGGGCGAGATCGAGGCCGCCAACACCTACTGCGCCGGCGCCATGACGCTGGAAGGCGCACCTCACCTCAGGGACGAGCACCTGGCGGTGTTCGACTGCGCCAACCCGTGCGGCAAGATCGGCAAGCGGTTCCTCTCCTGGCAGAGCCACATCAACATGCTGGCCGCCTGCCAGCCGTTCATCTCGGGCGCCATCTCCAAGACCATCAACATGCCCAACCGGGCGACGGTGGACGACTGCAAGGAAGCCTACCTGATGTCGTGGCGGCTCGGCCTCAAGGCCAACGCGCTCTACCGCGACGGCTCCAAGCTCAGCCAGCCGCTCAACGCCCAGCTGCTCGACGGCGACACCGAGGAGGAAGAGGACGCCGAGGACGTGGCGGCCCGGATCGTGGAAGCGTCCCAGGCCGAGCGCGCCCAGGTGATCGCCGAGCGCATCGTCGAAAAGTTCGTCTCCGGCCGCAGGACCCTGCCCGCGCGGCGCAAGGGCTATACCCAGAAGGCCATCGTCGGCGGCCACAAGGTGTACCTGCGCACCGGCGAATACGAGGACGGCCGGCTCGGCGAGATCTTCATCGACATGCACAAGGAAGGCGCCGCCTTCCGCGCGATGATGAACAACTTCGCCATCGCGGTCTCGATCGCGCTCCAGTACGGCGTGCCGCTCGAGGAGTTCGTGGAGGCCTTCACCTTCACGCGCTTCGACCCGTCCGGCATGGTCGAGGGCAACGACGCCATCAAGATGGCGACGTCGATCATCGACTACATCTTCCGCGAGCTCGCGATCAGCTACCTCGGCCGTTCCGACCTCGCCCACGTAGAGCCGGCGGACGTGCTGCCGGACGCGGTCGGGCGTGGCAACACAGAGGGCGACCTGCCGAAGAACGCGGCCGACGTCCAGATCGAGATTACCCGGAGGCTCGCGAGCACGGGCTACGTGCGCTCGAACCTCTACGTGCTGCAAGGGGGTGCCACGGCCGTCCGCAAGGTTGCGGCCGAGGCCGAGGCCGAAACGGGCCCGGCGATGGAAACGTCCGTCGCCGAGACCATGGAGGCCATCGCCCAGGCGATCGGCGCCCCTCAACCCCTGACCGGTGGCGGCCCCGCCAATTCCGTCACCGTCAGTGCCGCCGTTGCGGCAAGCATCGACACGAAGCTCGAGAGGATTCGCCAAGCGCGCCTCAAGGGCTACGAGGGGGACGCTTGCGGCGAATGCGGCAACTTCACCCTGGTGCGCAACGGGACCTGCCTCAAGTGTAATACCTGTGGCAGCACCAGCGGCTGTAGCTAGTCAGTACGTACCGAGTGGTGTAGGTTCTCCCTGAAAACTGGGGGTGTCTTCGGACACCCCCTTTTTTTACGCTCGCAGGACAGGAGAGGACGGCATGGCGGGACGGATCGAGGCGCGGCTCAGGGAGCTCGGCATCGTGCTGCCGCAGGCGGCGGCGCCCGCCGCCAATTACGTGCCGTTCGTGCGCGCGGGCGATCTCCTGTTCGTCTCGGGCCAGCTCCCCATGGAGGGCGGCAGGGTCGCCGTCGCCGGCGTGCTGGGCATGGGCGTCACGCCCGAGGAGGGCCAGAGGGCCGCCCGTCTCTGCGCCATCAATATCATCACCCAGGCCAAGGCCGCGCTCGGCGACCTCGATCGGGTCGCCCGCGTGGTGCGGCTCGGCGCCTTCGTGGCTTCGGGCCCGACCTTCACCGACCAGCCCAAGGTCGCCAACGGCGCCTCCGACCTGATGGTGGAGGTGTTCGGCGACGCCGGGCGCCACGCCCGCGCCGCGGTCGGCGTCAACGTGCTGCCCTTGGGCGCCGCGGTCGAGGTGGACGCGATTTTCGCCGTCGCGTGACGCCGGGCCGTCCGATTTCGCGCGTTCGCCCTCCCGGCCATTGACCCGGTAGGCCGCTCCGGCCGATAAGTAAGAATCGGTCGCGGACGGCGGAAATGGATCTCGGCAGCCAGCTCATCCTCGTGGGGGCGGGTCTCGTCACCCTCAGCATCCTCGCGGGGATCGTCTCCTCGCGCATCGGCGCGCCCCTGCTGCTGGTGTTCCTGGTGCTCGGCATGCTGGCGGGCGAGGACGGCCCCGGCGGCATCCAGTTCGACAACTACCGCTTCGCCTACCTGTTCGGCAGCGCCGCGCTGGCGGTGATCCTGTTCGACGGCGGCCTGCGCACCTCCTTCGCGAGCTTCAACGTCGCGCTGTGGCCGGCCCTGCTGCTGGCGACCGTGGGGGTGGTGCTGACGGCCGTCGTCACGGCCGCCGCGGCCGCCGCCGTGCTCGGCCTGTCCTGGGCCGAGGCCCTGCTGGTAGGCGCGGTGGTGGGCTCCACCGACGCGGCCGCCGTGTTCTTCCTGCTGCACCTCAAGGGCCTGCGCCTCACGGAGCGGGTCGGCGCCACGCTCGAGGTCGAATCCGGCCTCAACGACCCGATGGCGATCTTCCTCACCCTCGTGTGCGTGACGCTGATCACCGCCGGCGCGGACGATCTCGGCCTCGCCACGCTCGACACCTTCGTCCACCAGCTCGTGGTGCAGCTCACCGGCGGCGCGGCGGCGGGATTCGTCGGCGGCCTCGTCCTCGTGTACCTGATCAACCGCCTGCCGCTGGCGTCGGGCCTCTACCCGATCTTCGCGCTTTCGGGCGCACTCGTGATCTTCGGCGCGACCCAGGGCTTCGGCGGCTCTGGCTTCCTCGCGGTCTACGTGGCGGGCCTGATGGTCGGCAACCGCCGCCACAAGGGCACGCTGCTGATCGCCCGCTTCCACGACGGGCTGTCGTGGCTATGCCAGATCGCCATGTTCCTGATGCTGGGCCTGCTGGTGACGCCGAGCAGCCTGGTTCCGCTGCTGCTGCCCGCGCTCGCGATCGCGGTGGTGCTGATCTTCGTGAGCCGCCCGCTCGCCGTGTTGCTGTGCCTCCTGCCGTTCCGCTTCGAGAAGCGCGAGCTCGCCTTCGTCTCCTGGGTGGGCCTCAGGGGCGCGGTCCCGATCTTCCTCGCCACCATCCCGGTGATCGCCCAGGTCGAGCGCGCCATGGACATCTTCGCGGTGGCCTACGTCGTGGTTCTGATCTCGCTCATGGTGCAGGGCTGGACGGTCGCCTTCGCCGCGCGCAAGCTCGACCTCGACCTGCCACCCCGGCCCGAGCCTCCGGTCCGGAGCGAGATCGACCTGCCGATCGAGAGCGACCGCGAGATGGCCGCCTACACGGTGCAGGCCAACAGCATGGTCGCGCGCCGCCCGATCCCGCGCCTGCCGCTGCCGGAAGGCACCACGCTCGTCTCGCTGATCCGCGACGGCGTGATGCAGAACACCCTCACCATCTCCCAGCTGCTGCCCGGCGACTACGTGCTGGTGATGGCCAAGCGCGACAGCATGCCGACGGTGGACCGCCTGTTCGCCACGCGCGGCGCACGCTCGCGCCGCAGCCTGCCCGAGGAACAGCTCGGCGAGTTCGTCTTTTCGGGCGACACGCCGGTCGGCCTGCTTGCCGACGAATACGGCTTTTTCGTGCCCAAGGCCCGGCGCGACACGCCAGTCGGCGCGTTCCTCGCCGCGCACCTGTGGCACCGCCCGGCGGCGGGCCGGCGCCTGCATCTCGGCGGCGTGGAGCTGGTGGTGCGGCGCATCAAGGACGACCGCGTGACCTCGGTCAGCCTCGACGTCGATCCCGAGCCGTCGCCGTGGCGCGCGTTCGACACCCTGCGGGTCCGGCTCGGCCCGGCGTGGCTCGTGTTCCGGGCCGGGTTGCGCTTCGCCCGCCGCGCAACGCGCCGCCTGTTCGAATCCGCCGACCGCCGGCTGCGCCGCCGGAAGGCCGAGCGCGAAGGCGGATAGCGCCCCCGTTCCGGCCCGCGCCGCGCGGTGCTACCATCGGCCCATGCCGGACGGAAACGACAGCCACGAGGTGACGGTCCTCGCGCAGGTGCGCGACGCGCCCCGGGCCGAATGGGACGCGGCTCTGGAGGCGGCCGATCCCGCCCGCAACCCGTTCGCGAGCTTCGATTTCCTCGATGCGCTGGAGGCCTCCGGCTGCGTGCGCGCGGAGACCGGCTGGCTGCCGCGCCATCTCGCGGTCAAGGGGCCGGACGGGCGCATCCGGGCCTGCGCGCCGATGTACGCCAAGGGCCATTCCTACGGCGAATACGTGTTCGACTGGGCCTGGGCCGAAGCCTACGAGCGCGCGGGCGGGCGCTACTATCCGAAGCTGCTCGCCGCCGTGCCGTTCTCCCCGGTGCCAGGCCCGCGCCTGCTCGCCCCCGCCGACGACGATAGCGGGCTGGCAAAAGTACTGCTCGCCGGCATGGTGGAAGCCGCACGCCGCATGGGCGTGTCCTCGCTGCACATCAACTTCGCCACCGAGGTCGAATGGACGCTCGCGGGGAGCTGCGGCTTCCTGCTGCGCGAGGGACGCCAGTTCCACTGGCACAACGAGGGCTACCGCGACTTCGGCGCGTTCCTCGCGGCGCTCGCCTCGCGCAAGCGCAAGAACATCCGCAAGGAGCGCGAGAAGGCGGTCGAGGACGTCGAGGTGCGGCGCCTCACCGGCGACGACATCCGGCCCGAACACTGGGACGCATTCCACGATTTCTACATGGACACGGCCTCGCGCAAATGGGGAAGTCCCTACCTCAACCGCGCCTTCTTCGAGGAGCTGGGCGCGCGGCTCAAGGACCGCATCCTGCTGGTGATGGCGTTCCGCGACGGCCGTCCGGTCGCGGGCGCGCTCAATCTGTTCTCCGACGAAGCACTGTTCGGGCGCAACTGGGGCTGCGCGGAGGACCACCCGTTCCTGCACTTCGAATGCTGCTACTATCAGGCGATGGATTTTGCCATCGAGCGCGGCCTCAAGCGCGTCGAGGCCGGCGCCGGGGGGCGCCACAAGCTCGCGCGCGGCTACCTGCCGGCCGCCACCTACTCCGCCCACTGGATCGCCGACGATGGCTTCCGCAACGCCGTCGCACGCTTCCTCGCGGCGGAGCGGCGCGAGATCGCGCGCGAGCGCGACGCGCTCTCGTCCCACGCGCCGTTCCGCCACGCCGACGGCGACGCCTACACGGACGCCGGGCGCGAGGAAGAGGACGGCTTCTAGAGCGTCAGTCCCGGACCGCGCGGCGGTAGAGGTGCCAGGTGGCGTGGCCCAGCACCGGCACGACGATGGCGAGCCCAAGTAGCAAGGGGATCGAGCCGAGCGCGAGGCCGCCCGCCACCACGATGCCCCACAGCGCCATCGGCCCGGGATTGGCCCGCACCACGCGCAACGAGGTCCGCATCGCCTCGGCCACGCCCACGTCGCGGTCGAGCAGTAGCGGGAACGACACCACGCTGATCGCGAGCACCAGCACCGCGAACAGGAAACCGACGCCCATGCCGACGCCGATCATGGTCCAGCCCGCCTCGGTAGTGAGAACGTCGCGGGCGAAGGCGGCGACCGAGGCCGGCGGCTGCGGGCCCAGCGTCATCGCGTAGATCACCCACGCGGCGAACAGCCACGCCAGGAACAGCGCGAGCAGCACCACGCCGAGCGCCACCATCGAGGCGAAGGCGGGCGAGCGCACCACGGCGAAGGCGTCGGCCCAGTTGACCGCCTGGCCGCGCTCGCGGCGCCGGCTCATCTCGTAGAGACCCATCGCCGCGACCGGCCCGAGCAAGGCGAAGCCCGAAGCGAGCGGAAAGATCAGCGGCAGCATGTCGTGTCCGAAGGCGAGGCGCGCGAGGAGCAGACCCACCAGCGGGTATATGAGGCACAGGAACATGACGTCGGTGCGGCACGCGGCGAAATCGTCGAACCCGCGCGCGAGGGCGTGGCGGATGTCGGCCGCGCCGATGCGGCGAACGGCGGGACGGACCGCGAGGCGGGCACCGTCGTCGCCGTGGATGGCGTGCGTCCCCGCCCCCACCGCGCGGCCGGCGAAGCGGAGCTGGTCCCATCCCCATTCGATGGGGTTCCGGATATGATTCTGCATGGCCATGTTCGTACCTCCTCGAACTCGGGTTCGAACCCGGGGCTCGAAGGTCGCAGGCCAGTCATGGCGAGGCGGCCGCAGCACGGTCGCCGGTCACGAGGAGCCGCGACCCACGACGTAGACATTATATGCCCATCGCACCGCGGCGTCTGCCCCCTCCGGCCCGGCGCGCCGAAGCGGCACGAAAACGGGGCCGGACTCGCGCCCGGCCCCGTCCCTCTTTCCGCCTGCGCCGGCTACTCGACCAGCGCCGGAACCTTGGGATCTCGCTTGGTGAGGCGCTTGGGCTCCTTGGACTTCGGCCCCTTGGGCTCCTTCGCCACGAGGTCGAACGCCAGCTTGTCGTCCTTCACCGTGATCTTGACCTCGCCGCCCTTGGAGAGCTTGCCGAACAGCAGCTCGTCGGCGAGCGGGCGCTTGATGTGCTCCTGGATCACGCGGGCCAGCGGCCGGGCGCCGAACGCCTGGTCGTAGCCGCGCTCCGCGAGCCACTGGCGCGCGGCGTCGGTCATGTCGATCTCGACGTCGCGTTCGGCGAGCTGGGCCTCCAGCTCCATCACGAACTTGTCGACCACGCGGGCGACCACTTCGGGCGAAAGACCCGAGAACGGAATGGTCGCGTCGAGCCGGTTGCGGAACTCCGGCGTGAACATGCGCTTGATCGCCTCCTCGTCGTCGCCGATCCGCTCGGTCCGCTCGAACCCGATGGCCGGCTTGGCGAGATCGGCCGCGCCCGCGTTGGTGGTCATGATCAGCACCACGTTGCGGAAGTCCACGGTCTTGCCGTTGTGGTCGGTAAGCTTGCCGTGGTCCATGACCTGCAGAAGGATGTTGAACAGGTCCGGATGGGCCTTCTCGATCTCGTCGAGCAGCAGGACCGCGTGGGGGTGCTGGTCGATGGCGTCGGTCAGCAGCCCGCCCTGGTCGAACCCGACGTAGCCCGGAGGCGCGCCGATCAGCCGCGAGACGGTGTGGCGCTCCATGTACTCCGACATGTCGAAGCGGATCAGCTCCACTCCCATGATGCGGGCGAGCTGGCGCGCGACCTCGGTCTTGCCGACGCCGGTCGGGCCCGAGAACAGGTAGTTGCCGATCGGCTTCTCGGGCTCGCGCAGCCCGGCGCGGGCCAGCTTGATCGAGGAGGACAGCGCCGCGATCGCCTTGTCCTGCCCGAAGACCACCGACTTGAGGTCGCGGTCGAGGTTCTGCAGGTTGGCCTTGTCGTCGGACGACACGGTCTTGGGCGGGATGCGGGCGATCTTGGCGACCACCGCCTCCACGTCCTTCACCGTGATGACCTTCTTGCGCTTGGATTCGGCCACCAGCATCTGGGCCGCGCCGACCTCGTCGATCACGTCGATCGCCTTGTCGGGCAGCTTGCGGTCGTTGATGTAGCGCGCGGCGAGGTCCACCGCCGTCTTGATGGCATCGGCGGTGTAGCGCACCCTATGGTGCCTCTCGTAATAGGGCTTGAGCCCCATCAGAATCTTGACGGCGTCGGGCACCGAAGGCTCGTTCACGTCGATCTTCTGGAAGCGGCGCACCAGGGCGCGGTCCTTCTCGAAGTAGTTGCGGAACTCCTTGTAGGTGGTGGAGCCGATGCAGCGCAGCCCGCCCGACTGGAGCGCCGGCTTGAGCAGGTTGGAGGCGTCCATCGAGCCGCCCGAAGTCGCCCCGGCGCCGATCACGGTGTGGATCTCGTCGATGAACAGGATCGCGCCGTCATGCTTCTCCAGCTCGGAGAGCACCGCCTTGATACGCTCCTCGAAGTCGCCGCGATAGCGCGTGCCGGCCAGCAGCGCCCCCATGTCGAGCGCGTAGATGGTGGCGTTCCCGAGGACGTCCGGCACCTCGCCCTTGACGATGCGGCGCGCAAGACCCTCGGCGATGGCGGTCTTGCCGACGCCCGGGTCGCCCACGTAGAGCGGGTTGTTCTTGGTGCGCCGGCACAGAATCTGGATGGTCCGCTCGACCTCGTCCTCGCGGCCGATCAGCGGATCGATCTTGCCGTCGCGCGCCTTCTTGTTGAGGTCCACGCAGAAGGTCTCGAGTGCCTCGAAGCTCTTTTTGCTCTCCTTCGAGGACGACGAGGACGACGGCGAAGAGGACGACGACGAGGCGGAGGGGCGGCCACGTTCCTCGTCGGCGCCGCGCACGCGCCGATCCTCGGAGCGCCCGACCTTGGCGATGCCGTGGGAGATGTAGTTGACCGCGTCCAGGCGCGTCATCTCCTGCTCCTGCAGGAAGTATACGGCGTGGCTCTCGCGCTCCGAGAACAGGGCGACCAGGACGTTGGCGCCGGTCACCTCCTCGCGCCCGGAGGACTGGACGTGGATCGCGGCGCGCTGCAGGACGCGCTGGAAGCCGGCGGTCGGCTTCGCGTCCTCGGGCCGATCGAGCACCAGACTCTCGAGCTCGCTGTCGAGATAGTGGACCAGCTCGTCGCGCAGCCGGTCGAGATCGACGCCGCACGCCCGCATCACGGCGACCGCGTCCTGGTCGTCCACCAGCGCGAGCAGCAGGTGCTCGAGGGTGGCGAACTCGTGCCGACGCTCGTTGGCGAAGGCAAGTGCGCGGTGCAGGGTCTGTTCCAGATTGCGCGAAAGCATGGGCTATTCCTTCTCAAGAGTGCATTGCAACGGATGCTGGTGCTTGCGCGCGAAATCGATCACCTGCGTCACCTTGGTCTCGGCGATCTCATAGGGATAGACCCCGCATATACCCACACCCCGCCGGTGGACATTGAGCATGATCCTCGTCGCGTCTTCCTGCGACTTGTTGAAGAACCGCTCCAGCACATGCACGACGAACTCCATCGGCGTGTAGTCGTCGTTCAGCATGAGGACTTTGTACATGGATGGTTTCTTGGTCTTGGGCCTGGTCGCCGTGACCACGCCGGTACCGGTGCCCGTACCCGACCCGCCATTGCCGGGCCGGCCCGTATCCTCGTCCCCGGAGCTGGCCGCCACGGGGACGGCTCCGACTGGGGAGGGCGCCGTCATCAGACATTCAAGCTCGTCTCTCACGTTCATGGTCAGAACCGCTGAGCAACGCGCCAAAAACCAAACTGCACGTAAATATCATAGGGCGAAGCTTCGCCCCTTGTCACGCTCCGCGGAACCGCTACACTACCCGTAACGGGAAAGCGACCCATGCGTTCCGCGCACTCCTGCAGGCGATGGCGCGGCGTTCGTTCCGTTTTTCGAGTATCATCCCTCAACACCTAAAAAATCCCTTCAGGGCAGCCTAAAAAGGCGTGAACCGACCCGACAGCCCGTTCGGGTTGACGACGAATTCGTAATAATCGCGCCGGTCGCGCCGGTCGCGGTCGAGCCTCACGTCAGCACGCGGCGGGTTGAACGCGACCCCGGTGGTGTCCACCGCCATCAGGGGCTCCCGCAGCGCCACCTGCTCGAAGCGGGGCGTGCCGATCGGCCAGGCGTTGTAGGCGAAACGCCCGTTCTCGCAAGCCGCCGCGACCCAAAAGAAATTCCACGAGTGGATGCGCGTCCCGGACGGAACCGGATCGCCGAATCCGCTCGCGCGCAGCGCGCCGCGGATCGCCTCCAGTTCCGCCGCGGAGACGGTCCGCCGCTCGGTGGTCCCGCGCCACGGGCCGAGGAGGTCGTGGAGCTGGATCACGCTGACGTCGGGCTCGCTCTGGAACACCTGGACCGTCAGATTCGCGCCACCGCCCGGTGCGGCCGTGATGTCGTAGGTACGGACCTGCTCCTCGCGGATGCCGTTGTAGACGATGCGGTAGCGGTCGGCGGCGCCGTCGCGGCAGGCGTCGCGGATATCCTTGGCATCGAGGTAGTCGAACCAGGCGAAGGAGCGCGTGACCGGATTATCCTCGTGGCCCGGCCGGTAGGTGCAGCCCGCCACCAGCGCGGCCGCGAGCGCTAAGGCGGCGACGACGCGGACCGGACGAAGCGGCGGCGGCAGGGTCGGGCGATCATTCACGAGCGTTACTCCTGGATCGACGGCAACAGGATATGGGGCAAGCATAGCGCAGGTGCCTGAATACGGCCTGAACGAAGCTTCCCTCATGATTTAAAAAATATTAACGGCCTTGAGGCTAGGCTGTGGACAGCGATTCTTCGGCCATTTACAATGGTTAACAAGTTGTTGATCCGATTCGGGTTCATTCGGGGGCGAGGGGCGGCTTTGGCGAATCCCAACCACGGCATGGCAGTCGAGCGCGCGTCCCGCTTCGGGCGCATAACCCTGTTCGCCGCGGCTCTGCTGGTGGCGGCGCTTCTCGCCGGGCCCGCCACGGCCAAGTACGGCGCCATCGTCATCAACGCCGACACCGGCGAGGTGTTGCACGAAGCCCACGCCGACGCCCGCCATTATCCGGCCTCGCTCACCAAGATGATGACCCTCTATCTGGTGTTCGAGGCGGTGCGCGACAAGCGCCTTTCCATGAACACCAGGATAACCGTCTCCCAGCGGGCGGCGAACCAGCCGCCCTCGCGGCTCGGCTTCCAGCCCGGCGAGACCATCACCGTGCGCGACGCCATCGGCGCGCTGATCGTGCGCTCCGCCAACGACGTCGCCGCCGCCGTCGCCGAGCACATCGGCGGCACCGAACGCCGGTTCGGCGAGATGATGACGGCCCGCGCCGCCGCGCTCGGCATGACCGAGACCAGCTTCCGCAACGCCTCCGGTCTACCCAACCGCCAGCAGCTCACCACCGCGCGCGACCTCGCCCGGCTGGTGGCCGCCCTGCAACGCGACTTCCCGGAGCATTACAAGCTGTTCGCGATGCGCGACTTTACTTGGCGCGGCCAGACCTTCGAGACCCACAACCGCCTGCTCGCGCGCTACCAGGGCACCGACGGGGTCAAGACCGGCTACATCCGGGCCTCCGGCTTCAATCTCGCCACCTCGGCGAGCCGCGACGGCGTGCGCCTGATCGCCGTGGTGATGGGCACCAGTTCGCCGCAGGTGCGCGACATCCACATGATGGGCCTGCTCGAGCGCGGGTTCGAGAACGCCACCCAGGGCCGCTACATCGCCTACGACTACGACCGCAACGTGGAAGTGGCGACGAGCGCCACGGCCCCCGCGCCGGCCGCCGCGCCGCGCCGCGAGAAAGGAGCCACCGGCACCATGGCGCTGTCGCGCCTGACACCGCCGCGCCGCCCGATCGAGCTTGCCGGCGACTCCGCCGAAGGTTCCTCCCCGACCTCGGAGCTTCCGGCTACCGCTGAGCGCCCGGCGCTCGACTGGGAAATCCAGGTCGGGGCCTTCTCGCAGCTCGCACCCGCCCACCTCGAGGCGAGCCGCGCTCAGCGCCGCCTGCCGAGCCTGCTGGCCCAGACCACGGTCAGCGTGACGCCGGTACGTGACGGCAGGACGACGGTCTATCGCGCCCGCCTCGCCGGGCTCGACAACGAAAGCGCCGCCCGCGCCTGCGAACTGCTCAAGGCCAGAAGTCTGCCGTGCATGGCGATCCCGCCCGAAGAGGTGAAGGCCGTAGCGGCTACGCCCTGACGCGCCGCCTGCGGCGCGCGAGACGCTTCAGGAAGCGACCGCGCCGCGTCGACTGCCATCCTGCGAGATCGAAGCTCCGCCTTCCCGCCTGGAGCATGCCACGCGGCAGGAACGCCACGGCACGGCACTCCTTTCCGGCCC
The DNA here is from genome assembly GCA_050485485.1 of Alphaproteobacteria bacterium. Classification (GTDB taxonomy): domain Bacteria; phylum Pseudomonadota; class Alphaproteobacteria; order SMXQ01; family SMXQ01; genus WHSO01. Next base: position 18,079 of record JBJHBM010000007.1, read on the forward strand.
TGTCAGAGAACTTCACCGCAAGCAGCGCCAAACGATAGCCCGCCCCCTCATAGGCGATCAGACGGCGCACCGCGCCGCGGCCGAGTCCCTCCGCCACCATGCCCGGTGCTGCAGCACCACGTTCCGGTACCAGGATCGGGAAATCGCGCCCCCGGGCATAGACGGCGCGCCAGCCGGGCGCCTCCGCCGGAGCGAGCCTGAGGGCCGCCGCCGTCCGCGCGCCCAACACGCGGGCACGCACCGCCGCATCACGCAATGTCCCGTAGAAGAAGAACCGCGTCCCAGACTGCACGGACACGCTAGAAGCTGGGCGGCGCGACCCCACTCTTCTCCAGCTCCGCCACCAGCGCCCCCTTGAGACGCTCGAGTCCTTCAACACTGTGGGCCTCGCAGCGCGCCACCAGCACGTCCTGGGTATTGGAGGCGCGCAGCAGCCACCAGCCGTCCTCGGTCAGTACCCGCACGCCGTCCACGTCGTCCACGTTGGCGCGGGCGGCGGCGAGACGGGCCTTGACCTCCTCGGGCACCTTGAACTTGCGGTCCTCGGCGCAGGGGAAGCGCAGCTCGGGAGTGTTGATGACCTCGGGCAATTCATCGCGCAGCGCCGCCAGCGACTTGCCCGACCGCCCCACCAGCGATACCAGCCGCACCGCCGCGTAGAGGGCGTCATCGTAGCCGTAGTAGCCGTCCTTGAAGAAGATGTGGCCGCTCATCTCTCCCGCCAGCGGCGCTCCCGTCTCCGCCATCTTCGACTTGATCAGCGAATGCCCGGTCTTCCACATCAGAGGCTTGCCGCCAAGGCGCGCGATCTCGTCGAACAGAACCTGGCTCGCCTTGACGTCCGCGATGATGGTGGCGCCGGGATTGCGCGCGATCACGTCGCGCGCGAGCAGCGACATCATCTGGTCACCCCACAGGATGCGCCCCCGGCCGTCCACCACCCCGATGCGGTCGCCGTCACCGTCGAAGGCGATGCCGAGGTCGAGCTTCTCGCGCGCGACACAGGCCTTCAGGTCCTCGAGATTCTCCGGGACGGTGGGATCGGGATGGTGGTGCGGAAAGGTCCCGTCCACGTCCTCATAGAGCAGCACGTGACGCCCGGGCAGCCGTTCGGTCAGCGCCTTCATCGCCGGTCCCGCCGAGCCGTTGCCGGCATCCCAGCCGATGGCGAGATTCACCGGCGAATCGAAGTCGGCGGCGAGCCGCGCGACGTAGTCGTCGAACACCTCGATCTCGCGCGCGCTCCCCTTGCCCGAGACATAATCGCCCTTGGCCGCGATCCTGCCGAGCTCGAGGATGTCCTCGCCGTAGAATGCCTTGCCCTTGGCCATGAACTTGAAGCCGTTGTAATGGGGCGGATTGTGCGAGCCGGTGATCTGGATGCCGGCGTCGGAGCCGCCCGTGACGGTCGCGTAGTAGAGCATCGGCGTCGGCCCCATGCCGATGGAGAGCACCTCCATGCCGCCCGCCGTGAGGCCCTTCAACAAGGCCGTTTCCAGCATGGGTGAATGCGAGCGCCCGTCGCGCCCGACGTGGACGCGCTTGCCGTCGCGCGCCACGAGCCAAGTCGCGAAGGCGCGGCCGATCGCCTCGGCATCGGCTTCCGTCAGGTCCTTGCCGACGGTACCGCGGATGTCGTATTCGCGCAGAATGGTGGGGGACAGCGTGCGACCGGCCATGAAAGCTCCTTTCCTCTGCGAACGGCAGCGACTGCTCTGCTATTCCGCGACGCCCGCCCGGCTGCCGGCCGGCACGGCATCGGCCTTCCCCGCCGCCGCGGGTCGCCCGATGCCGTGATAGGCGATGCCGGCGGCAGCCATGTCGGCCGCGCTGAACACGTTGCGCAGGTCCACGACCACCGGGGTACGCATCGCCGCTCGTATGACCTTCGGGTCGAGCGCGCGGAACTGGTTCCATTCCGTCAGGATCACGAGGCAATCGGCGCCCTTCATGGCCGCTTCGATGCTGGCGGCGAAGGTCACGCTGGAAACGAGCTTCCTGGCCTCCTCCATGCCTTCGGGATCGTAGGCACGGACGGTCGCCCCCGCCGCGACCAACGCCGGCAGGATATCGAGCGCCGGGCTCTCGCGCATGTCGTCGGTATTGGGCTTGAAGGTCAACCCCAGCACGGCGACGATCTTGCCCCGCGCGTCGCCGCCCAGGGCAGCGACGACGCGACGCGCCATCGCCGCCTTGCGCCCGTCGTTGGCGGCCACCACCTGCTCGACGATGGTGACAGGCGCGCCCGCGTCCCGTGCGGTCTTGACCAGCGCCAGCGTGTCCTTGGGAAAGCAGGAGCCGCCATAGCCTGGACCCGGGTGGAGGAACTTGCGCCCGATGCGCCCGTCGAGGCCCATGCCGCGCGCGACGTCTGAAACGTCCGCGCCCACCGCCTCGCACAGATCCGCCATCTGGTTTATGTAGGTGATCTTGGTCGCGAGGAAGGCGTTGGTCGCGTACTTGATGAGCTCCGCCGTCTCGCGGGTGGTGTAGAGGATCGGCGTCTCGAGCAGGTAGAGCGGCCTGTAAAGCCGTCCCAGCGTCTCGCGCGCGCGTTCCGATTCGGCCCCTATCACGACGCGGTCGGGCCGCATGAAGTCGTTGATGGCGGAGCCCTCGCGCAGGAATTCCGGATTGGAGGCGACGTCGAAATCGGCATCGGGCCGCGCCTCCCGGACGATGCGGTGAACTTCCCTGCCGGTCCCGACGGGAACCGTGGACTTGGTGACGATCACGGTATAACCGTCGAGCGCCGCCGCGATCTCCTTCGCCGCCGCATAGACGTAGGACAGGTCGGCATGGCCGTCGCCGCGCCGGCTCGGCGTGCCGACCGCGATGAACACCACGTCGGCCGCCGCGACCGCGGTCGCGAGGTCGGTCGTGAAGGAAAGCCGCCCGGCCTCCCGGTTGGCCGCCACGAGCGCATCGAGCCCCGGCTCGAAGATCGGAATCTTCCCGGCATCGAGCCGCGCGATCTTGACCTCGTCCTTGTCCACGCAGGTGACGTTGAAGCCGAACTCCGCGAAGCACGCCCCTGAAACGAGCCCGACATAGCCGGTGCCGATCATCGCGATTTGCATGGGATCATCCCCGAAACGTCGTTATTCCCATTCGCCGATCTCAGTACGCAGGAAGCGCGTGAGGCGGTCGCGCAACTCGGCATCCCCCAGCGAAAAACCCACCTGCGCCTCGATGAAGCCCGCGCGCGAGCCGCAATCGTAGCGGCGCGCATCGCAGCGCAGCCCGTGGAACGGGTGCCGTCCGATCATCTTCGCCATCGCGTCAGTCAACTGGATCTCGCCGCCCGCGCCGCGCTCTCCCTTGGCGATGTACTCGAACACCTCCGGCAGCAGCACGTAGCGCCCGATCACCGTTAGGGTGGAGGGCGCCTCTTCCGGCTTCGGCTTCTCCACCAGCCCCTTGACCTCGGCGAGCGAGCCGTCATCCGCACCCACATCGAGGACTCCATACCGGCTGGTGAGTTCGCGCGGCACTTCCTCGACCGCCACGACGTTGCCTCCGGTGCTGTCGTGCACGGCCACCATCTGCGCGATCGCCGCAGGCGATTCCTCCATCAGATCGTCAGGCAGGATCACGGCAAATGGCTCTTCGCCTACCAGTTCGCGCGCACAACCGACCGCATGGCCGAGACCGAGCGGCGCATCCTGGCGCACGCAATGGACCGCGCCCGGCGCCGGCTCACGCGCGCGCAAGGCGTCCACCAGCTTGCGGTCCTTGCGGGAAAGCTCGGCCTCGAGGCCGGGATCGAGAGAGAAATAGGCACGCAGCCAAGGCTCGTTGCGCGCGCCAGTGATGAAGATGAACGTATCGATTCCCGCAGCACGAGCTTCGTTCACGGCATAATCGATCAGGGGACGATCGACGATCGGCAGCAGCTCCTTCGGCACCACCTTGGTCGCAGGAAGAAAGCGCGTTCCCAATCCGGCGACCGGGAACACCGCCTTTCGGACCTTGGCCATCAGAAATCAGTCCTTGTCGAGGGATACATCGGTGCAACCTTTGTGCCACAGCCGCGACGGCCAAGGCAAGTGACCAGCCTGAGTCATCGGCCCTTCATAAGCACGTCCTTGGCCCGGTTGAGCTGGGCCGCAAGGTAGGTGGAGCCGCCCCGGTCGGGGTGCATCTTGGCCATCAGGCGGCGATGGGCTTCCTTGATCTCGCCGGGCCCCGCCCCCCGGGAAAGGCCTAATATCTCCAGCGCCTCGTCTTCGCTCATGCTGCCCGTGCCGGCACCGGAGCGCCCACCGCTGCCCGCCCCCCCCGTACCGGAGCCAGCGCCGGCGGCACCCTCGCGCCAGTCCGACCCATGGGTACGATCGAGATAGGCCTCCAGCACACGGACCGAATCCGGATCCGCGCCGACCTCGTCGTGCAGCGCAAGCAGTTCTTCGAGATTCATGCCGCCCAAGTCGCGCCCGGCGAAACGTCCCCGCTGGACGATACCCCGCATAGTGCCGGAATCGTGATCGAGCTCCATCCTGAGCCATCCGGTGTCGACGGAGGACGTTGTGCCCGACGACGGGCCTTGAGCATTGCGCTGCCGAATCCGGCTGGAACGCCAGTGGAAATAGAACGGCAGCGCGAACGGCAAGGCGTAGAACAAAATGTGGAGCTTTCCGGTCACGGCCAGGAAGACCGGCACCGCCGTCAGAATAAGGCCGAGCGCCACCCGCACGAACCACGCCAGCACCACGGGATTGGCCGAGGCCAGCCCGCGAGCGAGCAGCAGCAGCCCGGCAACCAGCGCGACACCCAGCACCAAGTAGGCCAACGTGTCGTCCCTCCGCTCAGGAACGCATCGAGCTGGTCAGCAGCTTCACCATGCCGCCGCGGTCGTTCGACAGCTTCTCGAGAGCCTTGCGCCCGCCTGCCGCATAGACGGCGACCGCCGACAGCAACTCCTTGAGCTGACCTGCCGCACCGCTGTCGAAGGCGCAGTAGGCGCCCTTGGAAAGTTTCGCCATCTGACGGAAGGCGCGCGCCGCGATGGGATCGTTTCCTTCGTGGAAGATGAACATGGGCACGCCGAGAAGCCCGAGCTCCCCCGCCCGCTGGCACACGTCGTCGATGTCCTCTTCCAGGCAGTCGCCCACGAATACGAGCGCGTCCACCTGGTTCCCGCGGGTCTCCTTGATCGCGTGGTCGAGAACGCGGCGAATCTGGGTATGACCGCCGAGGCATCGCACGGCGGTCATCCGCCGCACCAGTTCCGCCGGGCTGGAGACCCACGGGCTTGCCTTGCACTCGGCAAAGCCGCGATAGAACACGAGTTGCACCTCGAGCCCGCCCAGCGCGTCGGTCACGCTGAACATCTCCCCCTGGAGATGGCAGGCACGGTCCCAGGTCGGCTCGCGGCTCGCGGTCGCATCCATCGCGAACAGGAGGCGGCCGCGCCGTCCACCCTCACGGGCGGGCGCGGCGGCAACGGCCTTCAGGAACCGGTCCACGTCCGCCCCCCCACCCCTGGCGGGAGCCTCGGTGCCGGTCGGCTTGATGTCGCGCTTGTCGGCCATCTCGATCCTTTCCCTTTATATAAGCAATCGCGCCCGGTCGAGATAGGGCAGACGGATGCCCTGCTTCGCCGAATCGCCGGAATTGCCCTCTTTTCAGGCCGAAACACCTGCTTTAGTTTGAATTTCAAGCGGGCAGCGACCCGCGGAACCGGCGAGGGGGGAGGAACGAGTTGGCCGAGGCCGAGGGAACGGCGGCGCACGAACGGGCGGCGGACTCCGTTCCCAAAAAAGCGATCTATGCGGCCTTCGGCGTCGGGCTTACCGCCAACGCGGTGGCCCTGATGCTCAAGGTGGTGTTCCCGCTGTGGGCGATCCACCTCGCCATGACGCCCTCGGAAATCGGCTTCGCGGTCGCCGCCAGCGCGCTGATGCCGTTCCTGCTCTCGATCCAGGGCGGCGCGCTGATGGATCGGCTGGGCACGCGCCGCGTCACGCTGGCCTACGTCGTCACCACCGCCGTCCTGACACCGTTCTACCCGATGCTCCCGTTCTTCGCGGCGATCATCTTCCTGCAACTCGTGACCGGCCTCACCTCCAACATGGGCTGGGTCGGCGCCCAAACCCTGATCTGCAACCTGTCGGGGGGAACCACGAGGCTGATGTCGCAGTTCTCGGTGGCGGGCAAGCTCGGCACCCTGGTCGCCCCGATCGCGGTCGGGGCCGCCTGGGATCTGGGCGGGCCGTGGGGCGCCTTTCTGTTTATCACCGCCGCATCGTGGCTGGTGGTTCTGGCGCTGTGGATGGCCCCGTCCGACCCCGACACCACGCCGCGTCCGACCGCGGCCACCGTGCTGCGCGAGCTGACTCCCAAGGCGTCCGACTACATCCGGGCGTTCTCCATGATCGCCATGCCCGTCGTCGCCTTCGTGGTGATGATGAGCGCCTTGCGCATCTCGTCTTCAGCGGTGCAGACCTCCTTCTACGTTGTGTACCTGCAGGAAATCGGTCTGCTCGGCACCGTCATCGGTATCCTGATTTCCATATCGGAAGGCGCAGGGCTTCTCGGGGCATTGATGGCGAGCTTCTGGGAGCGCTTCTTCAAGCCCCACTGGGTCTTCATCGGCTTCGTCATCATGTCGCTTGCCTGCGTTTCGATTACGCCGCTGCTCGGCGGAATCGTCCTGCTGCTCGTGATCGCGAGCTTCGGACGCGGCTATGCACAGGGCCTCAGCCAGCCGGTAATGTTCGGCATCCTTTCGCGCGCCGTGAGCCGCAGCGAACAAGGAACCTCAGTCGGCCTGCGCACGACTTCCAACCGCTTCGCTACCATGATCGTGCCGGCGGTAATGGGCGTGCTCGCGGAACATGTCGGGATAGAGGAAAGCTTCTACTGGACCGGCGGCACCCTCGCCCTCTTGTGCCTTGCCGTCGCCTTCTATGTGCGCCGCGTACCCGGGTTCAGGACATGAGCCGATGACCGGCCGTCCCGCGCCGCCGCGCCGCACGGTCGGCCTCGCCTACGGCACCGGCCTGCTCGGACTCGGGCTGATGGACGGCTACGTCTTCCTCGTCCCTTTGTGGGCGGTGCTTCTGGGAGCGAGCGCCACCGAGGTCGGGCTTCTGGTGGGCGCGCGCGCGGTGTTGCCATGCCTGCTCACGATCCACGGCGGCATCCTGATGGACCGCTACGGCCCGCGCCGCGTCATGGCGGTCTTCGTGCTCGTGATCATGGCGCTCACCCCTCTCTACCCGACATTGCCCTGGTTCCCGGTGCTGATGGCGCTCCAGCTCGTGCTCGGCCTCGCCCTCAGCATCCAGTGGGTCGGCGCCCAGACCGTGATGGCGCACCTCGCGGTCGGCGATGCGACCTATCTCGGACGCTTCTCCTTCGCCTCGCGGATCGGCACCTTCATCGCGCCGATCGTCTTCGGCCTGCTGTGGGATCTGACCTCGCCGTGGGTGTCGTTCGCGGGCGTAACCGCCTGGGCCGCGCTCATGCTCGCGCTCACGATGCTGCTGCCCGCCGGCGACATGCGTCACAGGAGCGACGATGCACCGCCCCCTCCACGGCCGGCCGAGAGGCCGCGGCCACGCTTCACCGATTTCCTGCCGCGTCTCGGCGACTACCGCCAGACGCTGGCCCTGGTGGCGATCCCGGCGATGGCGGTCTCCATGGCCGCCTGCTTCCTGCGCAACACCACCTCGGGCATGCAGAATTCGATCTACATCGTCTATTTGGAGCAGATCGGTCACACCGGCACCGTCATCGGCATCCTGTTCGCCGCCCTCGAAGGCGCGAGCGGGCTCGGCTCGCTCGCGGCAGGCAGGGTCGCCCGCAAGGCCTCCGCTTTCGCACTGCTGGTCGGCACCACCGCCGCCGCAATCCTCCTCATCGCGATCACGCCGCTGCTGGGAGGCGTGGTGGCGTTCCTGCTGATCGCCCAGGTTGCGCGCGGCTTCATCCAGGGCATCAACCAGCCGCTCATGTTCGCGGTGCAGTCGCGCGCCGTACCGCCCGACCGGCAAGGCGCCGCCGTCTCTCTCCGTGTCACGACCAACCGCCTGTCCGCGATCCTGATTCCGCCGATCGTGGGCGCGGTCGCCGACACCGCCGGCATAGGTGCCAGCTTCCTGATCATGGGCGCGGCACTGACCGCCGCGACGCTGGTGCTGTGGCTGTTCGCGCGTCGCGTGCCCGACGCCGCGCGCACATGAATGGTGGCCGTGGCGCCACACCTGCGCACGGCAGGCTTTGCGCGGAACCGCGGAGGGCATTAGATTGAGCGGCAAAAATGCCCCAGGAGGATTCCCCATGACCCGGCCCCCGCAGGAGCGCGTCGCCTCGCGACGCGCGGAATACGGCACTTATGCTGCCGGGTCGCTCACCGACGGCCAAGCCGAACTGATCGGCTTCATCATTCCGCTCTATGCCCTGTTTCTCGGCCTGTCTCCGATCGAGCTCGGCGTCCTGATCAGCGCCAAGGCGGTGCTGCCCTCGATCTTCGCCATTCACGGCGGCGTCTTGATGGACCGCTTCGGCACCCGGCTGGTGCTGCTGCTCACCGGCGCCGCCTGCACGGTGATGCCGCCTCTGTTCGCGATCGCGACCTGGTTTCCAGCCCTGCTACTGCTGCAGATGGCGATCGGGCTGGTCAGCTCGTTCTCGTGGATGGGCGCCCAGGCAATGGTCGTCGCCGTCAGCAAGAACGACAATCGCATCGTCGGACGTTTCGCGTTCTTCGCGCGTGTCGGCGTGATGGTCGCCCCGATCCTGGCCGGAGTGATGTGGGACTTCCTGCCCCACTGGGTCTCGTTCATGGTGGTCGCATGCGTGGGCGCCGGCTTCTGGCTTGCCGTGCGCGCCGTCCCCGCCGCTGAAGTGGGAAGGAACATGACGCGTGACGAACGTACGCCGTTCCGCATCGGCGATATCATGCCCCGCCTGTCCGACTACATCGGCGCGATCGGCCTGCTCGTAATCCCGCTGGTGGCCTTTGTCGTAATCGTATCCTCGGTGCGCATCTCCTCAGCCCTGATGCAGCAGTCGTTCTACATCCTCTATCTCAAGGACATCGGCCTTCAGGCCACCGTGATCGGAGCCTTCGTCACCCTGTCCCAGCTCATGGCCGCGCTCGGGACCCTGTCGGCGGCATGGTTCGCGCGCTTCATCCATCCCAACTGGGTGTTCCTGGGCGCGGTCACGGTCTCGGTGTTCTTCGTCTACACCACGCCGCTCTACGGCAGCGCGTTGGTGATCCTGGCCATCGCCATCGCGATCCGCGGCTTCGCCCAGGGCACCAGCCAGCCGCTGATGTACACCATCCTGTCGCGGGCAGTGAGCAAGGAAACCCAGGCCACCTCCATAGGGCTGCGCGCCACCGGCAACCGCGTCACCAACCTTGTCGTTCCGGTCTTCATGGGGACGGTAGCCGAGCTGTGGGGCCTCAACGCGACCTTTTACGTCACCGGCGCCGTGCTGCTCGCGATCATGGCGGTGACCGGCCTATGGCTCGCGCTCGCCAAGCCGCGCCAGAAGGCCCAACCGACATGAGCCAGGGTTCCGGCGAAACCGGGCGCATCCCCCTTCGCACCCAGCTCGCGGTCTATTTCACCGGCGCCTTCGGCAATTCCACCGAAAACGTGGTCTCGGTCGTGCTGCCGTTGTGGGCGCTCTCCCTGGGGGCCTCGCCGCTCGAGATCGGCATCATCATCGGTGCGCGTCACCTGCTGACGATGGTGTTCTCGATTCACGGCGGGGCGCTGATGGACCGCCTGGGGACGCGCCGCGTCCTGGTCGCCGTGAGCGCCATCGGCGCGGTGATGCCGCTGATCGTGCCGCTCACCCCGTTGATCTGGACCACCATCGCGATCCAGATGATCGCGGGCTTTTCCTCCACCTTCGGCTGGATGGGGGCCCAGGCGCAGATCGGCGAGATCATGCGCGGCAGCGCGGTTCACGCCGGGCGGCTCAGCTTCGTGCTGCGGCTGGCCCAGCTCTCGGGCCCGCCCGCCGCCGGCTTCGCCTGGGACACGGGCGGCCCCTGGGGCGGCTTCGGATTCCTCGCACTCTGGGGGGCCTGCCTGTTCGCGGCCTCGGCGGCCCTGCCCAAGCCGCCGTCCGAAGGCCCGATGCCGAAGGTCCGCGCCGCCGACCTGGTGCCGCGCCTCGGCGATTATTTCGCCGCCCTGCGCCTGCTCGCGGTTCCCGCCATCCTGCTGATCGTCATGGTGACGGTGGTGCGGATGGGCGCCAACGGTGTCCAGAACTCGTTCTACGTCGTCTATCTCAAGGACATCGGGTACACCGGCACGCTGATCGGGACACTGCTCGGCGCCGCCTCGCTGCTCGGCTTCGTGGGCTCGCTTTCGGTCGGGCCGCTGATGCGGGTCTTCAATCGCTTCTGGCTACTGATCGCGACCGTCACACTCGGCATCGTGTTCATCGCGATCACGCCGCTGCTCGGCGGCATCTACGTCCTGCTGCTGGCGGCGATCGCGCTCCGGGGCGGCACCATGGGCCTGTCGCAGCCGCTGATGATCTCGATCCTCGCCCAGAACGCCGGCAGCGGCAATCAGGGAAAGGGGGTGGGCCTGCGCACCACTGCCAACCGCCTGACCTCGCTCACGGTTCCGGTGGCGATGGGCGCCGTGGTGGAAGTGGTGGGGCTCGAATGGAGCTTCCTGGTGGTGGGCGGCGCGCTGATCGCGGGCATGCTGGCGATCGCGCTCCACGTCCGCTACGGCACCAGGCTCGTCGCCGAAACCCGGCGACCGTCCGGGTAACGTTGACCGGCGGCCCCGCCGCGCCGGCGGTTCCTTGACCGCCCGCGCGGGCGGCCCCTACACTCCGGCGCGGAAAGGGCACGATCGCATGGCGGAACGGACCGATTGCATCGTCATCGGCGCGGGCGTCGTCGGGCTCGCGGTCGCTCGCGCGCTCGCCCGGGCAGGACGCGAGGTGGTGATCCTCGAGGCCGAGACCGCGCCCGGCCAGCATACGTCCTCGCGCAACACCGGCTGCATCCATGCCGGCATGGGGTATGTCCCGGGTAGCCTCAAGTCGCGCCTCGCCCTGCGGGGCAAGAAGCTCATGTACGAATTCTGCGAGGCCTACGGGGTCGCGCACCGCCGCCTCGGCAAGCTCGTCGTCGCGGTGGACGAAGCCGGCTTGCCCAAGCTCGACGCCCTGATCCGGCTGGCCGAGGCCAACGGGCTCCACGACCTGCGGCGCATGGACCCCGCCGAGGTGCGCGAGATGGAGCCGGAGCTTGCCTTTGCGGGGGCCGTATTCTCCCCCTCCTCCGGCATCGTCGATCAGCACGACCTGATGCAGGCCATTCTGGGCGATGCCGAAACCCACGGCGCCGTGCTCGCACTGGAGGCGCCGGTTCTCGGCGGGCGCGTGCTGCCGGACGGCATCGAGCTCGACGTTGGCGGCGTGGAGCGTACCGCGATCCGCGCCCGCACGGTCGTCAACGCGGCCGGGCTCGGCGCGCAGGCGGTCGCGCGCGCCATCAAGGGGATTCGCCCGGAAAGCGTGCCAGGGCAGGTGCTCACGCGCGGCTGCTATTTCATGCTGCGGGGACGCGCGCCGTTCTCCCACCTGATCTATCCGCTGCCCGACGCCAACCACAAGGGCACGGTCCACGTCAGCCTCGACATGGGCGGGCAGCTCCGTTTCGGGCCCGACAGCGCGCCGGTCGACCGCATCAACTACACCGTGGATCCTGAGCGCGCCTCCGCCTTCTATGCCGCGGCACGCCTGTTCTGGCCCGGCCTCAAGGACGGCGATCTGGTTCCCGGCTATGCGGGCATCCGTCCCAAGCTCAATGCCGGACGCGCCTCCGAAAACGATTTCGTCGTGCAAGGCCCGGAGACACACGGCGTCCCGGGCTTGGTGTGCCTCTATGGGATCGAAAGCCCAGGGCTCACGTCGTCACTCGCCATCGCCGAGCATGTCGCCACGCTTGCCCAGCCGGCGGAGGCCTGAGCGACCGCATGGTCGAGATGCTCTACCTCGTCATCGGGCTGATGATCGTGATGGCGGCAATACCAGTCCTGGCGACGCTGTCGCTGACGCTCGCGGTGTGTAAGCGCTTCGTCATGCGCTTCCACGATCCGGTGGAATTCTACCGGTTCCGCGTCCGCCTCGGCGGCAATGTCGCCTACTTCGTCGCGCTTCTGAACGCCATCGCCGTGCTCTACTACTTCATCGCGGCGGGCCTGCCGATGGGCGAACGGTTCGATCTGTGGTTCAGGGTGGCCGCCCAACGCCTGCCGGAAGGCTGGTACATCGCCACGGCGCTCGTGTTCCTGGTGGGCGGATTCCTGCTCAAGGTGCTGCGTTCGCGCACCCTCGCGCTGCTCTTGCTGTTTCTTTTCCTGTTCCAGATCGCGATCGAGCTGTCCCCCACCCTGTTCGCGCTCGCGCGCGACCCAGGGCTGTTCGCCCGCTTCTTCGAGGAGATCGCGCGCATGCGAGAGACCCACGCCAACGTCGGCGGCATACCGGGTACCGTGATGGGCACCATCCTCGCGGGGCTGGTTTACGGCATCGCCATCCAGCTTGCCTATTACGCCCTGGCGGTCGCATCCTTCGCGATCTCGCTGCACGGCACGGCCAGGCTCTCGCACCTCGACGAACGTCGCTTCCGCGCCCCGGCCTGAAGGATTGCCGATCATGCTCGAAATCGCGCTTTCCGCCTTCGTCACCCTGTTCGTGGTGCTGGACCCCCCCGGCATGGTACCGATCTTCGCCGCGCTCACCGAACGCGACGGAGAGGCCCAGCGTCGGCGCCTCGCCATCCGCGGCACGCTGGTGGCCGGCATCATCCTGGTCGCCTTCGCCTTCGTCGGGGAATGGCTGCTGAGGATGCTCGGCGTCACCATAAACTCGTTCCGGATCGCGGGCGGCCTGCTGCTGTTCTTCGTCGCCGTGGACATGCTGTTCGCCCACGAGACGCCGCTGCGCCGCACCACGCCCGGCGAGAACGAGGAAGCGGTGCAGCGCGATGACATTTCGGTCTTCCCGCTCGCGATTCCGCTGATCGCGGGCCCCGGCGGCATGACCACCGTGGTCCTTCTGATGCAACAGGCGGGCAGCAACCTGCTCTACAACGCGGTGGTTCTCGGCGTCCTCGTCGCCGTGCTCGTCATGCTGCTGGTCGCGCTGATGTTCACGACGCCCCTCATGAAGCTGCTCGGCGTGACCGGCACCAACGTCATCACGCGTGTGTTCGGCCTGATCCTGGGCGCGCTCGCGGTCCAGTATGTCGTGGATGGCGTGCTCGCGGTCCTGCGTGGCTAGAGGGCGTCACCTTCTTCTTCGTCCAGCGCCGCGAAGAGCGCGGCATTGCCCCCGGTCGCGGTGGTGTTGACGGTGACGGCGCGCTCCAGCGCAAACCGCAGGAGATAGTGGGGGCCACCCGCCTTGGGCCCGGTGCCCGACAGGCCTTCGCCGCCGAACGGCTGCGATCCCACGACGGCCCCGATCATGGAACGGTTGACGTAGGTATTGCCGACCGGCAGCCGGGCCCGTACCCGGTCCCACATGGCAGTAAGCCGGCTGTGGATGCCGAGCGTGAGCCCGTAGCCGGTCGCGGCGATCCGGTCCAGAACGGCGTTGAGCGCATCGGATTTCCAACGCACGACGTGGAGGATCGGACCGAACACCTCGCGCACGGGGATTTCCTCGGGCGGAATCTCCCAGGCAACCGGTGCGAACCAATGTCCGGCCGGAAGATCGCCCGGCGTCGGTGTGCGCGCGATGAGGCCCGCGCGCCGGGTAAGCGTTGCGCAGTGAGTTTCGAGGGCGGCGCGGGCGTTGGCGTCGATCACCGGGCCCACGTCGGTCGCAAGCCGGCCAGGATCGCCCACCTTCAGCGTCTCCATCGCACCCGCCAGCATAGCGAGCACACGATCCGCCGCCTCCGCCTGCACCGCGAGGACGCGCAAGGCCGAGCAGCGTTGTCCCGCGCTCAGGAACGCCGAGGTGACGACGTCGCGCACCACCTGTTCGGGCAGGGCCGAGGAATCGACGATCATGGCGTTCTGGCCGCCGGTTTCCGCGATCAAGGGGACGATCGGCGCGTCCCGCGCGGCAAGCGCACGGTTGATGGCCTGCGCGGTCTCGGTCGAGCCTGTGAAGGCGACACCCGCGATGCGTGGGTCGGCCACCAATGCCGCTCCCACCCGCCCATCACCGGGCAGCAAGGCGAGCGCGTCCGGCGGCACGCCCGCCGCCAGAAAATGGCCGATGGCACGCGCGGCGATCAGGGGAGTCTGTTCGGCGGGCTTGGCAACGACCGTGTTGCCGGCGGCAAGCGCCGCCGCCACTTGGCCGATAAAGATGGCAAGCGGAAAGTTCCACGGCGCGATACAGGCGAATACTCCGCGCCCGGAGAAGTGGAGGGTGTTGTCCTCCCCAGTCACCCCAGGCAGGGGACGCGGCGCCGCGAAATCCGCACGGGCGCGGGCGGCGTAGTAACGGCACAGGTCCACCGCCTCGCGCACCTCGGCGAGCGCGTCGCGCACCGATTTGCCGCCCTCGCGGATGGCGAGCGCCATCAGCGCGGCTCGGTCGTCCTCGATCGCCTGGGCAGCACGCTCCAGGATGTCGGCGCGCTGGACCGCCGGCGTCTCGTTCCAGCCGCGCGCGACCGCCGATGCTGCGGCGAGCGCGCTCTCGATGTCCTGCACCTCGGCCGGCCGCACCGTGCCGACCCTGCGCGAGAGATCGGCCGGGTCCAAGATCGGACTCGCGGCGCCTCGCGTCATGGCCTGCCCACCGAGGACCGGAGCCGCATGGTAGGTCTCTTCCGACGCCCGGGTCACGTTTTCGGCCAGCGCCGTCACCGCGCGCGGGTCGTTGAGATCGACACCCGCCGCGTTGACGCGCTCGGGCGCGAACAGATCGCGCGGCAGCGGAATACGCGTATGGGCCGTACGGCCTGCCGCGAGATGGCCTTGCATCCGTTCGGCTGGATCGGACACCAGGCGCGCGAGCAGCGCCGCATCGTCGGCAATGCGGTTGACGAAGGAGGTATTGGCGCCGTTCTCGAGCAGGCGGCGGACAAGATAGGGCAGCAGGTCCTCGTGGCTGCCGACGGGCGCATAGACACGCACAGGATGGCCGCCTTCGGTGGCGCGCGAACCCGCCGCCGCCATATGGGCATAGAGCGCCTCGCCCATACCGTGGAGCCGCTGGAACTCGAATGCACCGGTCGCGACACCGGCCTCGCGCGCAAGCTCGATCACGGCGGCAACGGTATGGGCGTTGTGGGTGGCAAACTGGCACAGAAACGCGTCGGATGCCGCAAGCATGCGGCGCGCGCAGGCGATATAGCAGAGGTCGGTCGCCGATTTGCGGGTATAGACCGGATAGCCATCGAGTCCCGCCTCCTGCGCGAGCTTGATCTCGGTGTCCCAGTAGGCGCCCTTCACCAGACGTACCGGCACGCGCCGGCCGGCCGCACGGGCTTCGGCCGCGAGCCAATCGAGCACGGCAGGCGCCCGCTTTTGATAGGCCTGCACCGCGAGGCCAAACCCGTCCCAGCCCCGGAACGCGCCATCGCCGAGGACGCGCGCGAAAACGTCGAGCGTCGGCTCAAGCCGTGCCGCCTCCTCCGCGTCCACGGTGAGGCCGATGCCGTGCGCGCAGGCACGCTCGGCCAGCGACTTCAGCCGGCCGGCGACTTCCGCGACGATGCGTTGCCCCTGAGCGAATTCGAAACGTGGATGGAGCGCCGAAAGCTTGACCGAGACCGATAGCGCACCCGCCGGCCGGTGGCTCCCGGCAGCGGCGCCGACTGCTTCGATGGCCTCGGCGTAGCGCGCATGATAGCGAAGGGCGTCCGCCGCCGTCATCGCCGCCTCGCCCAGCATGTCGAAGGAATGGCGCATCCGCGGCGTATCGCCCGCACGTTCCAGCGCCTCCTCGATGGTGCGTCCCATCACGAACTGGCGTCCGATGATCCGCATGGCGGCACGCACCGCTTCCCGGATCACCGGCTCGCCCGAACGAGCGACCAGCCTGCCCAGGATTCCGAAGAGGTCGCGTCGGCGCGCGCCGAGCCTGACGATGCCCCCGGTCAGCATCAGTCCCCAGGTCGAGGCGTTGACCAGCAGCGAGCCGCCCCGCCCCAGGTGGCGCTCCCATTCCGCACCACCGATCTTCTCCTGGATCAGGCGGTCTGCGGTCTCGGCGTCGGGAATACGCAGAAGCGCCTCCGCGAGGCACATGAGGGCAACGCCCTCGCGGCTCGAAAGGCCGTACTGGTGGAGGAAGCTTTCGACGCCGCCCACATCCGTGCGGCGGCGTCGTATTTCCGCGATCAGGCGCTTGGCGACTCGCTCCACCCGGCGGCGCGCCTCGGGGTCGAAGGCCCCCTCGGCGAGCAGGTCGCGCACCGCCCGCGCCTCGTCCATGCGCGTGCGCGCACGGATCGCCCGGCGCAGGCGGCCACCCGCGATATCGCCGTCACCGATGATCATGCCGGAATTATGTCCTAAGAACGGTGCGAACGCCGAAGGATTCTACGGTAGAGCCCGCTAGAGCAGGCCGAGCTCGCGCAGCTCCCGGGCAAGCTCGGGCGGCAGGCGCCCGCTCCCCTTTGCCGTCCGCGTACCGGCCTTGCCCTCAAGATCGGGGGGCGTTTCCGCGTCCGCGAGATAGCGCCAGCCCTGGAACGCCCGGTGCGGCGTCGGCACCGTGCGTATGATGGCAGCGGCGAGCCGGATCGCACAGCGCTTGCGGGCACGTCCCGGGCGAACGCGTTCCTCGAAACCGAGAATCTTCTGGCGCGCCGCGATCTCGCCTCGGATCACCCAGTAGAGCGAGCCGCCGTCCAACACCTCCTCTGCCCGGCGCGGAAAGCTGCGGGTGAAATGGAACGTGCCGGCGCCGTCGCCGTTGGCGCGGCGCTCGGCACGGCGGGCTTTCTGGACCTGCGCCAGATGGGCGACCGAATCGATGCCCACCGCGAGCTTGAGGATATGCAACGCCATGCGCTCGCCTGTGGCGCGCTCGCGGCGACTAGCCGTTGCGCGAAACGATGTTGAGAAGCGCCTGACGGCCCTTGGCGATATTGTTCATGGCACGGTCGATGGCGCCCGGCAGCTTGGCCGGATCCTCCACCCGCTCGCCGTAGCCGTCCGCCACTTCGACCACCTTCTCATAGGCCGTGCCGGGCTGGAAGTAGGTCAGCGGCTCCCAATTCGACTTGGCGGCATAGCCATCGGGATAGACCTCGCGGGTATTGCGGCGCACCGCGTTCCACATGGCGTTGTTGAAGACCATGAACAGGACCGGGAGCTTTTCCGCACTCGCGACGTAATGGGCCGAAACCGGGTTGCCGAACATGTAGGCGCCGTCGCCCACGGTGCAGAACACCTGACGGTCGCGGTTGGCGAGCTTCATGCCGAGCGAGGTTCCGAGACTCCAGCCGAGCCCGCCGCCGTAGCCGAGCGAGAAGAACGTTCCAGGCTTCGAGAAGCGCATGTGGTGGTGGGCAAGCTGGCTTTCCTTGATGATGATGTCATCCTCGCCCTTCACCTGGTCGATGCAGTGCGAAACCCAGGCCGGATGGATCGGGCTGTCGGTCCTGGCCTTTTCGAGCGTCGCCTTCTTGCGCTCGGCCTGATCGGCCCGCAACGCCTCTATGCGCCTGCGCCGCGCATCGATACGGGCGCGCGCGCCTTTTTCCTCGGCCGCGAGCGCGGCATCGAGCGCGCGCAGCGTCGCCTTGAGCATGCCGGTGATGGCCACGTCGCAGGGAAAGCCGCGGATCGGATAGTTCTCGAACAGCGGATCGGCGCCGAGGTGGATCACCTTGCAGTCCTCGCCGGGCGCGGCTTTGGCCGGAATCCAAGGCACGTCGCAGTCGGCGACCACGATCACGTCGGCATCCTTGAGGAAGGCGTCGGGGTTGTAGCCCGCGTTCATCGGATGGTCGGAACCGAGGCACATGTAGCGCGGCTTGCGCTGGGTCACCGGGATCGCGAAACGGTCCGCGAGCGTGCCGAGCACGTCCACGTCCTCCGGATCGAAACCCGCGCTCGCCGTGATGATGAGGGGGTTCTCGGCCTTGGCGATCATCGCCGCGGCCCGCGCGACCGCCTCCGGGTCCGGGTACGGCGGCGAAGCCGCGTGGCGGCGCGTCGGAGAATCGTAGGCGAAATTCGAGACGGGTGCGGCAAGCACCTCGCGCGGCAGCGTGAGATAGACGGGGCCGCGCGGATAGCTCATGGCCTCGTTGAGGGCGCGGTCCACCGCGACTTCCACCACCTCCGCGTTCGGCAGCTCGTAGTCCCACTTCACGACCTCGCGCACCATTGCGCGCTGGTCGAACATCTCCTGCGGCCAGTGAATCTCCCCGGTGCGCGAGCCCGTCAGGGTCGCGGTCTCCGAGAACGGTGTGCGGCCCGCCGAAAACAGGATCGGGACGTTGCCGCGATAGGCGTTGATGAGCATGCACATCGCGTTGGCGGTGCCGACGTTCACGTGGACCATCACCGCCTGGGGACGCCCCGTCATGGCGTAGTAGCCCTGGGCCATCGCCATCGCCACGTTCTCGTGCGGACAGGTGACAGGCTCCGGCACCTTGATGCCGCTTGCGCGCAGTTTCGAGAAAGACTCGATCAACGGCGCGAAGTCCGTGCCGGCATTGCCGAAGAGGTAATCCACGCCCCGGTCGGCGAGCACATGGAGGTAGGCGTCGGCGACGGTGCCGGACGCGATGGTCTTCTTGGACATCTCTGCTCCCTTTCGTGGCCCTGGAGGCCTGTCTTTCTCTAATCTTGTACCTTCCGGGTCCCGCCCTCGCCAGCCCTTAATGTCCCTGCCTCACCAGGGGATTTCGGTGCCGTTGTAGCGGTAGAAGCGTCCGGAATCTCCGGGTTTCGCATCGGCGATGCCTCGCCGCATACCGGTCACCGATTCCGGGGGATCGATCTTGCCGCCGGGGCCGCCCATGTCGGTACGGACCCAGCCCGGATGCAGCAAAAGGACGATGATGCCCCGAGGCGCCAGATCCACGGCGAGGCTGCGACCAGCGGCATTGAGCGCCGCCTTGGAGGAGCGGTAGGCGTAATAATTGCCCGAGCTATTGTCGGCGATGGAGCCCATCTGGCTGGTGACGAGCGCCACGCGCTTCAGGAGACCGCGCTCGAGATGCGGCAGGAAAGCCTCCGTCACGGCCACAGGCGCAAGCGCATTGGTCCTCAGGACCTCCGTCCAGCCTTCGTAGTCGATGGCGCCGAGGGACTGACGGCGCCCGTAGATACCTGCGTTGTTGACCAGCACGTCGAGGGGTTCGCCGTCCAGCCTTTCCGCCAGGGCGCCCACGGCGGCAAATTCCGCGACATCGAGCCGGTGGACCTCGATATCCCCGGACAGGGCGTTCAGCTGCGTCGCTTCGGCCGGTGCACGGCAGCAGGCATGGACCCGCCACCCATCGGTGACGTACTGCCGCACGAATTCGAGGCCGAGGCCACGATTCGCGCCCGTGACAAGCACAGTAGGCATGGCCCAGTCATAGCAGAAACAGCGCCGCGGCGCCAAGGAAGGCCGCAAAGCCTACGGTATCCGTAATGGTGATCAGAAACGGGCTGGAGGCGATCGCGGGATCGACCGAGAAGCGGTCGAGGGTGAGCGGGATCAGCACGCCTACGGCGCCGGCCGCGAGCAGGTTCACCATGAGCGCGCCCGCGATCACCAGGCCGAGATGATGCGAGGAGAACCAGAGCGCGGCAATCACGCCGACGACGAAGGCCAGGATCATGCCGTTGATGACGGCGACGGCGATCTCCTTGGTGAGGATACGCACGGCGTTGGCGCCGTGCAGTTCCTTCATGGCGATAGCGCGCACCGCGACCGTCATGGTTTGGATGCCGGCGTTTCCGCCGAGCGCGGCAACGATCGGCATAAGGACCGCAAGCGCCACTATTTCCTGGATCGTGCCCTCGAACATCCAGATCACCAGCGACGCGCACAGCAGGCCGAGCAGCGAGACGATCAGCCAGGATACGCGCGAGCGGGAAGTGCGCAGGATGGAATCGTAAGCTCCGTCTTCCTTGACGCCGGCGAGGCGAAGGATGTCCTCCTCCGCCTCTTCGTGAACCACGTCCATCACGTCGTCGTGGGTGATGACGCCGACCAGGCGGCCACGCTCGTCCACCACCGGCGCCGAGGCAAGGTCATACTGGCGGAACAGGTTGGCGACCTCTTCCTGATCGGTCCCGACCGGGATGCGGTCGATGTCCCCGTCCATGAGATCGGAGAGCGCCACATGGCGGCGCGAGCGCAGGATGCGCGAAAGCGAGACCACGCCGAGCGGTCTACGGCCCTCGTCCACCACGAACACGTCCAGGAACTCGTCGGGGAGGTGTTCCGCGCCGCGTTCGGCCTCCTCGCGGAGGTAGTCGATGGTGTCGCCCACGGTCCAATGGGAAGGCAACGCCACGAACTCGCGCTGCATCAGGCGGCCGGCCGTTTCCTCGGGCAGCGCCAACGCTTCCTCGAGTGTCGCGCGCTCGTCGGCATCGAGCTGGTCGAGCACCTCCGCCTTCACGTCATCGTCGAGGCTGGAGACCACCTCGACCGCGTCGTCCGTTTCGAGTTCCGAAACGGCCGCCGCCAGATCGACGGGACCGAGCTGCTCGGCAACGGCTTCCAGTGCCGGCTCCTCCAGGAAGGTCAGCAGCTCCGGATCGACGCGCGGGCCGATAATGTCGATCAGGCTGCGGCGTTCGGCCGGCGGCAGGTTATGGATCAGGTCGGCGAGGTCGGCGGCATGAAGGGAGAGGCAGAGCGCCTCGACACGCGTGGCGTCCCCGGCGGCAAGCGCCTCCCGGACGGCCGCGATCTGGTCTTCGGAGACGCCATAGAGCTCTTCGGCGCGGTCGCTCCCTGCGATGGGCCCGGCTGCGGAACGGGGCGGGGTCTCGGACATCCTCTCACCTCCGGTCTCCGGGGGCGCACCCGACCAGGGGCGGGCCCACTCGAAATGTTCCAGAAAGCCGCAAGGCCCGCGGGATCAGCGTCGGGCCTCGGGATATGATGGTGCGGTCGAGAAGACTCGAACTTCCACGGGGTCTCCCCCACAGCGACCTCAACGCTGCGCGTCTACCAATTCCGCCACGACCGCATATTCGTTGCTAGAATAAAACCGGCCCGGCGGCCGAAACCGCCGGGCGGCATGGGGATAGCAAATCGTACCGGTAATCGCAAGCCTATGGTCGAAACCGCGGAATTCCTTGATCGGAAGGCCATCGAATGGCACCGGAGTGCCGGCCTCGTGGACTACGAGGACGCGGTCGCCGCCATGGAGGCCCGGGTCGCCGGAATCCGGGCCAGAACGGCGCGGGAGCTTGCCTGGGCGCTGGAACACCCCCCGCTCTACACCGCCGGCACCTCGGCCAGCGAGGACGATTTGCTGGACCCGGGCGGACTACCGATCTACCGCACCGGCCGGGGCGGACGCTTTACGTGGCACGGGCCGGGCCAAAGAGTGGTCTACCTGATGCTCGACCTCAAGGCACGGGGCAGCGACGTCCGCGGTTACGTCTGCGACCTGGAAAGCTGGATCATCGCCGCGCTCGCCCGGCTGGGCGTGCGGGGCGAACGACGTCCTGGGCGCGTGGGCATCTGGGTCGTGCGGAAAGACGGGCGCGAGGAAAAGATCGCCGCGCTCGGCGTGCGTGTGCGCCATTGGGTGAGCTACCATGGGATCGCCATCAACGTCGCACCGGACCTCTCCCATTTCCGGGGAATCGTGCCGTGTGGCATCGCCGAGCACGGTGTCACGTCGCTCGCGGCGCTCGGCACGGACGCCGATATGGCCGCGCTCGACGCGGCCCTACAAGCGGAATTCGAGCCCACCTTCGACCGCAAGCTCACACTGTCGGCAGAATCCTAAACTCGATGCCGAAATCGTCGTCGGTGGGGCGAAACTCGCCGGGAATGCGCACGACCTGAGTGACATGGGCCTTCGACGGGCCATGCTGACAGGAATCCGCCATCGTGCGCACCGTTTGCATCTCACCCGAAAACACCGCTTCGACCGTGCCGTCGCTGCGGTTGCGGACCCAGCCCTTGAGACCGCGCCGGGTCGCTTCCGCCTGAATCCAACTGCGGAAATTGACACCCTGGACCCTGCCGCGGATGCGAACGTGCATCGCCATCATTTCGGGTTCGTTGCCGGACGCGGACATCTCATTCCTCCGATAGAAGCTTCACGAAACCGGCCGCCTGTTCGAGGTCAAGCCGCCTGGCCGCACGAGCGCGCGCCGCTTCGCCATCATCGCCCCAGCGCTCGGCCTGGAACGATTCCTCGAGCGTGGCGGCCTCGAAAGCCTCGGATACGTCTATGGCGCCCTCGACAAGCGCGAGGCCTATCACCACCGAGCCTGCGGCACGGGTCGCGAGCGACAAAGCGGCAAACCTGAAATCATCGCAGTCCGAGACCGCAGCCTTGATCGCCTCGAGAACGACATCGGGCTGCGGTGGAGCCCGCAGCCCCTGCCCCACCGCAAGCTCGACCCCGAAACGGCCCGCGAACCAGGCGCAGATGGGACCCCAGCATCGGTCTTCGCGCGCAACCAAGGCATCGGGGCCGTCGGCGCGGATGCAGACGAGATCGGTGCCGCCATAGGCAGCAAGGTCGCGCACGTGGGCGGCGCGCGCCCCCGGCTCCCCCGCAATCACGTCGATCGCGCCCGCGGCGATGCGGAAATTGGGTGCCGCAGCGGGATCGGCCATTCCCCTGCCCGCAAGACGGCGCGGGTCGGCCGCGATCTCGCCGGCGATCGCCTCGGCAAGCGCCCGAGTGGGCACCACAACCGGATGGCCGCGCGGCGTCGTCGCCGGACGGCCGTTGACGGTGAGCCGATAGGCGTTGCCCTCGGCGACGACGCCCATCGTCACCTTCATATTCGGGCCGGCAGTGCCGGCCAGATCCGGCATGCGTGGCGGGTTGGCTGTGGTCATGCCGCCAATGTGCCAATAAAATGATGCGAAATGAAGCATCTACGAGGCCATCCGCGGCGATTTCGCAAGTCGGCCTCGAACCGGAATTCCACGCATGGATGGAGACAGCCACGGCAGCGCTACCCCACCGGGCAACACCGGCGAGGAAACCGCAAGCCTGGCGCGCCGGCTGGTGGGGCTCGGGCTCGGTCTTGCGCTGTTCATGGTCATGCTGCTGATGCCGCCGCCCGAGGGCATGACCCCGGCAGGATGGCGGGTCGCCGCCATCGCCCTGCTGATGGCGGTATTCTGGGTCACCGAGGCAGTGCCTATCGCGGCAACCGCCCTCATCCCCATCGCCGGGTTTCCGCTGCTGGGGGTCTCCAGCGTCGGCGCCGCAACCGCGCCCTATGCCAACCCATTGGTTTTCCTGTTCATGGGCGGCTTCGTGATCGCGCTGGCGATGGAACGCTGGAACCTGCACGTCCGCATCGCGCTGTTCGTCCTGCGCCGCGCAGGGAGCCGCATGGACGGCCTGATCGCAGGGTTCATGGCCGCCACCGCGTTCCTGTCCATGTGGGTGTCCAATACCGCCACCACCCTGATGATGCTGCCGATCGCGTTGTCGGTCGTGAAGATGCTGGCCGACAGAGCTTCCGGGGCGGCGGGCGGCATCGACGAGGACGGCCGGGCACACGGATTTGCGGCGGCATTGTTGCTGTCGGTCGCCTATGGCGCCTCCATCGGCGGGATTGCAACACTAGTGGGTACCCCTCCCAATGCCTTTCTGGCGGGTTTCATGCTGCAAACGTACGGCCTTGGCATAGGTTTCGGCCAATGGATGGCGGTTGGTTTGCCACTTTCCGTGGTGATGTTGGTTGCGGTGTGGTGGCTTGTCACGCGCGTCGTGTTCCGGCTCGGAACCGGGACTATCGCCGGCGCCCAGGCGGCCATCGGCCGTCACGCCAGCGCGCAGGGCCCCATGAGCCGGGGCGAGAAGCTGACCGCGATCCTGTTCACCACCACCGCGGCCCTGTGGGTGGTGCGCCCCTGGATCGAGGGACTGTTTCCGGGCGGATTTCTCGACGATACGGTCATCGCCATGACGATGGCGGTGGCCGCTTTCCTGATCCCCGTCGACCTGCGTCGCGGCATTTTTCTCATGAACTGGGAAACCGCCAAGCGCCTGCCGTGGGGCGTTCTGATCCTGTTCGGCGGCGGGCTCACGCTCGCCAACGCGATCGCGACGACCGGGGTCGCCGAATGGATCGGTGCCCGGCTCATATTCCTGGAAGGCGTGCCGGTGATCGTCGCGATCCTGGTGGTGGTGACGATCATCATTTTCCTGACGGAGCTCACGTCCAACACCGCCACGACCGCGGCGTTGCTGCCGGTCGTGGCCGTGCTCGCGCTGACGCTTGGAGAGAATCCCCTGCTCCTGGCCGTGCCTGCCGCGCTCGCCGCGAGCTGCGCTTTCATGCTGCCCGTGGCGACGCCACCCAATGCCATCGTGTTCGCATCCGGCTACCTGACGGTACCGCAGATGGCGCGTGCCGGATTCCTGCTCAACGTCGCCGGCGTGGTGGTGATCACCGCCTGCGCCTATAGCCTGATGCTGCTGGTTTTCGGCATCGAGCCCGGCACCCCACCCACCTGGGCGCCAGGGGGTTAACGGGGGAACGGGTCGGGGTCGGCCGGAAGCTCGAAACCGAAGGCGTCGAGCGCCGCGTCCATATGCGGCGGCAAAGGCGCGCGCAGGGTGAGCATGCCGCCCGCGGGCTTGGGAATCTCCAGGAACAGGGCATGCAGATGGAGCCGCTTGGCGAGGCCGCCCCCGGCGACGAAAGCCCCCGTACCGCCATACTTTCCGTCGCCGAGGATGGGGGTGCCGATGGCGGCCATATGCGCGCGCAGCTGGTGGGTGCGTCCGGTGAGCGGCATCAGCAGCACGAGCGCCGCCTTCTGGGCCGCCGCGTCGGCCACCTGATAGAGCGTCACCGCGTGCTGGGCGTCTTCGACGTCGCCGACCATCTTCTCGCGCCCGCGTCCGCCCGCTTTTCCGAGGGCAAGGTCGATCCTGCCCTGGCGCGGGCGCGGCACGCCGACCGTCACGGCCAGGTAGATCTTGCGCGCGTCGCGGGCCCGAAAAGCCCCCGTGAGCGCTTGTGCGGCAGCGCGGTTGCGGGCCAGAACCAGGACGCCCGAGGTATCCCGGTCGAGGCGGTGAACCAGACGCGGGCGTTCGGACGCGTCGAAACGCAAGGCATCCAGCATGGCGTCGAGGTGCCGGTGCGTACCCGTGCCGCCTTGCACGGCAAGCCCCGCCGGCTTGTCGATTACCACAAGATCGCCGTCCCGATAGAGAACGCGGTCATGCAATGCCCTGACGTCAGCGTCTGAAACCCGCGCCGGACGCGGCACCGGCTTGAGTGCCGGCGTGACGCCATCGCGAGGTGCTGCCGCCTGGGCCTGGGGCGGCACGCGCACCTCCTGGCCCGCCTCGAGCCGAAGCCCGGCCTTGGCGCGCTTACCGTCGATCCGTATCTGCCCAGTGCGCAGCAGCTTCTGGAACTGGCCGAACGCGATGCCCGGAAAGCGCTCGCGGAACCAGCGGTCGAGGCGCAACCCGGCATCGGCCTCGGTCACGGCAATGGTCCGGAATGTCGCCATGACCTCAGGCCCAAGCCCCTGTCGCCCGCTGCCGGCAGTCGGTTCTCGAAAGGGGTTTCATTCCTTGTCCTTCGTCCCATCCCCGGCCTCCCGCGCGGCACGGAGCTTGGCCCAGTACTCGAGACGCTTCGCTACTTCACGTTCGAAGCCACGTTCGCCCGGCCGATAAAAGATCCGGCGTTCCATGTTTTCCGGGAAATAGTTCTGCCCGGAGAACCCCTCGGCGGTTGCATGATCGTATTCGTAACCCGCCCCGTAACCCAGCTCCGACATCAACCGGGTCGGCGCGTTGAGGATATGTTTCGGCGGCATCAGAGACCCCGTTTCGCGCGCCGCGCGCCGCGCCGCGCCTTCCGCCTTGTAGGCGGCGTTCGACTTGGGCGCGGTGGCGAGGTAGATCACGGCCTGTACGATGGCGAGTTCGCCTTCCGGCGAACCGAGGAAGTCGTAGGCATCCTTGGCCGCAAGCGCCTGATGGAGCGCCTCGGGGTCGGCGAGGCCCACGTCCTCGCTCGCGAAGCGCACCAGCCGGCGCGCGATATAGAGCGGCGGCTCGCCCGCTTCCAACATGCGGGCGAGCCAATAGAGCGCGGCATCGGCGTCGGAGCCGCGCAAAGACTTGTGCAGCGCCGAGATCAGATTGTAATGGCCTTCCTGCGCCTTGTCGTAGAGCGGCGCTCGCTTCTGCAGGAGCCGCACGAGGGTTGCCGGATCGATCGGGGTCGCCGACTTGTAGGCGAACAATTCTTCTGCGAGATTGAGCAGGTAACGCCCGTCGCCGTCGGCCATCGCCTTCAGCGCCTCGCGCGCCTCGGAGGTCAGGGGCAGCTTTCTCTTCTCGGCAGCCTCAGCCCGCGCCAGGAGGCTCTCGAGCGCCTCCGGCCCGAGCCGATTAAGCACGAAGACCTGGCAGCGCGACAGCAAGGCTCCGATGATCTCGAACGAGGGGTTCTCCGTCGTCGCGCCGATGAGGATGACCGTGCCGTCCTCGACGTAAGGCAGGAACCCGTCCTGTTGGGCACGATTGAAGCGATGGATCTCGTCCACGAACAGGAGGGTCCCCTTGCCCATGCCGCGCCGCTTGCGGGCATCGGAAAAGACCCGCTTGAGGTCCGCGACACCCGAAAACACGGCCGAAAGCGGCTCGAAATGGAGGTCGGTCGCCTGCGCCAGGAGCCGTGCGATGGTCGTCTTGCCGCAGCCGGGCGGCCCCCACAGCACCATGCTGGCCAAGCGCCGGGCTGCCACCATGCGCCCGATCGGGCCGTCCGGCCCCAGCAAATGGTCCTGGCCCAGCACTGCGTCGAGAGTCTTGGGGCGCAGGCGATCTGCAAGTGGACGCGGCGCTTCGGCCTCGAACAGCGTCACAGCGCACCCCCGACCCGGAATACGGCGCATACGAAAGCCGGCAAAGGGGCCGCCGACGCCGGCGCCACCCGAAACCTTGCCGCAGTGCGATGCCGAACGGGCTGCATGGAAGGCGATCCTAGAGCATTCCCGGAGGTCTGAAAAAACGAAAAGGCAGCCCGGAGGCTGCCTTTCGGAGGTGTGTGCGGGCCTTGGATCAGGCTTGGGCCGCGGCCTCTTCCTCCTCGGCGCTCTCGACCGGACCGGAATCCTGGCCCTTGGCCTCGGGATCGCGATCCACCAGCTCGATCACCGCCATCGGCGCGGCATCGCCGTAGCGAAAGCCGGCCTTGAGGACGCGGGTATAGCCGCCCTGACGTTCCGCGTAGCGCGGCGCAAGGGTGTCGAACAGCTTGGCGGCAAGTGCGGTGTCGCCCCCCAGCACGGAAAGCGCCTGGCGCCGGGCATGCAGGTTGCCCCGCTTGCCGAGCGTGATCAGCCGGTCCACCAGCGGGCGCAACTCCTTCGCCTTGGGCAGGGTGGTCTTGATCTGCTCGTGCTTCACGAGCGCCGCGGCCATGTTGTTGAACATGGCCTTGCGGTGGGACGAGGTCCGGTTCAGCTTCCGGCCGCTCAGACGATGACGCATCACACTCTCTCCAGTTGCGGGCTCTAGGAGCCTGCGTCCTAGTAGGGCTCCTCGAGCCGCTTGGCAAGTTCCTCGATATTCTCGGGCGGCCAATCGGGAATCTCTATGCCGAGATGGAGCCCCATCTGGGCGAGGACTTCCTTGATCTCGTTGAGAGACTTGCGACCGAAATTGGGGGTGCGCAGCATCTCCGCCTCGGTCTTCTGGACCAGGTCGCCGATATAGACGATGTTGTCGTTCTTGAGGCAGTTAGCGGAACGCACCGAAAGCTCCAGCTCCTCGACCTTACGCAACAGGTTCTTGTTGAACGCGGGCTCCTGGGGACGCTCCTCGGCGACCGAGGTGGTCGGCTCCTCGAAATTGATGAAGAGCTGAAGCTGGTCCTGCAGGATACGCGCGGCGAGCGCCACGGCATCCTCCGGCGACACCGTGCCGTTGGTCTCAAGGTCCAGCGAAAGCTTGTCGTAGTCGGTAACCTGACCGACGCGGGTGTTCTCGACCCGATAGGCGACCTTGCGCACGGGCGAATAGATCGCATCCACAGGAATCAGGCCGATAGGGGCGTCTTCGGGACGGTTCAGTGCCGCGGGCACATAGCCCTTGCCCGTGCGTACGGTAAGCTCCATCGAGAGATTGGCGCCCTTATCGAGGGTGCACAGCACGAGATCCTTGTTGAGAATCTCGACGCCGCCCGGGCACTGGATCTGGCCGGCCGTCACCTCGCCCGGGCCGGTCGCCTTCAGGCTGAGGCGGTGCGGGCCATCTGTGGCGGTGCGGATGGCAAGCTCCTTGATATTGAGGACGATGTCGGTCACGTCCTCACGCACGCCTGGAATCGAGGAGAACTCGTGCAGTATTCCGTCAATGTGGATCGCCGTCACCGACGCGCCCTGCAACGAGGACAGCAGGATGCGCCGAAGCGCATTGCCCAGGGTGAGGCCGAAACCACGCTCAAGCGGCTCCGCGACGACCGTTGCGGTACGGCTGGGATCCTTGCCGGACTCCACATTGAGCTTGTTCGGCTTAATCAGTTCGGTCCAGTTCTTCTGAATCACCAGTGTGACCTCATCTTGACGGCACGTCGCCGTGGGATTGGGCCTTCACGCCGTGGCCAGGGCAGCCCGGGCGGAAAACCGCGTCAGCCCCGCACTCGGGCGGCGGGCCGACCTGGAACGCAGATCAGACGCGACGCCGCTTGGGCGGACGACAACCGTTGTGCGGGATCGGGGTTACGTCGCGGATCGACAGAATGGTAAAGCCCACCGACTGCAATGCACGCAGCGCCGACTCGCGGCCCGAGCCCGGCCCCTTGACTTCGACTTCGAGGGTCCGCATGCCGTGTTCCATCGCCTTGCGGCCCGCATCCTCCGCGGCCATCTGCGCGGCATAAGGTGTGGACTTGCGCGACCCCTTGAATCCCTGGGAGCCTGCCGACGACCAGGCAATGGCATTGCCCTGCGCGTCGGTAATCGTGATCATGGTATTGTTGAAGCTTGCGTTCACGTGTGCGACGCCGGAAGCGATGTTCTTGCGGTCGCGGCGGCGTGTACGCGCGCCAGTGGGAGGTGTCGCCATTGTCCGTTCCTAAACGAGTATTGCCTTAAGCCGGCTTCTTCTTGCCGGCAATCGGCCGCGCCTTGCCCTTGCGGGTACGGGCGTTCGTGTGAGTTCTCTGACCGTGGACCGGAAGGCCCTTGCGGTGCCTGAGGCCGCGATAGCAACCGAGGTCCATCAGCCGCTTGATGTTCATGGCGGCGGTACGCCGCAGATCGCCTTCGACAGTGTAGTCGTTGTCGATGATCTCACGGATGCGGATGACCTCGTCGTCCGTCAACTGATGCACGCGCTGCACGGCGGGGATTCCGGCCTTCTGGCAGATGTCCTTCGCCAGACGGGGCCCGATGCCGTGGATATAGGTAAGCGCGATCTCGACCCGCTTCTCGGTCGGAATGTTAACGCCAGCAATGCGCGCCAAGTGTCTGACTCCCAATCAAAAACAGGTTATGTCGGAATCGCCCGCGGGCCCTCGAAAAGGCGTGCGATTATAGAAAAACCGGGCCTCAAGTCAACTGCCCAAACCCCATGATTTTCAAGCATTTCCCATTATCCCGTCGAGCGCCGCCGCGACCGCCTCTATGGAAGCCATGCCGTCGACCGATTTGAGGGCCCCCCGGGCCTCGTAATAGGGCAGCAGGGGGGCGGTCTGGGCGTGGTAGGCCTTGAGGCGCGCCGCCACGGTTTCGGCGTTGTCGTCCTTGCGACGGATGAATTCCGTGCTCCCACACACGTCGCAGATACCCGGCATCCTGGGCCGGAGATTGGTATCATGGTAGCCGGCGCCGCACTTGGCGCAGGTGTAACGCCCGGCGATCCGTTCCACCAAGGCGGCATCGTCCACCTTGAGCTCGATCACATGGTCGAGGCGCAACCCCTTTTCGACCAGCATCCGATCCAGCGCCTCGGCCTGGGGCACGGTGCGGGGAAAACCGTCCAGGATGAAGCCACCGGCACAATCGGGCTGCTCGATGCGTGCCGCGATCATCTCGATCATGATGTCGTCCGGCACGAGATCTCCACGCTCCATGATCGCCTTGACCTCCTGCCCGAGCGGACTGCCCGACGCGACGGCGGTACGCAGCATGTCTCCGGTCGAAAGCTGCTTGAGGCCATATGCCTGCTCCAACCGGCTTGCCTGAGTCCCCTTGCCCGCCCCGGGAGGTCCGAGAAGGATCAGGTTCATCAGCGCCGCCCGCGCAGACGGGATTTCTTGATCAGGCCCTCGTACTGGTGAGCCAGCAGGTGCGACTGGACCTGCGCAACCGTATCCATCGTCACGGTCACCACGATCAGCAGGCTCGTGCCACCGAAATAGAACGGAACAGCGAGGCGCGAGATCAGGAATTCCGGCAACAGACAGACCGCCGCGAGATACATGGAGCCCACCACGGTAAGACGCGTCAGTACGTAGTCGAGGTAGTCGGCCGTGTTCTTGCCCGGCCGGATACCCGGCACGAAGCCGCCGTACTTCTTGAGGTTGTCGGCGGTGTCCACCGGGTTGAACACGACTGCCGTGTAGAAGAAGGCGAAGAAGATGATCATCGCCGCATAGAGAATCAGATAGAGCGGCTGGCCATGACCCAGCAAGGCTGTCATGGAGGTGAACCACTCCGGCCCCTCGCCGGCGGAAAAACCGGCGATCGTCATCGGCATCAGCAGCAGCGAGGACGCGAAGATCGGCGGGATGACGCCCGGGGTATTGAGCTTGAGGGGCAGATGCGAGCTCTCGCCCCCGTACATGCGGTTGCCCACTTGTCGTTTCGGGTACTGCACGACGATCCGGCGCTGGGCGCGCTCGATGAACACGATAAAGGTGATGACCGCGACCGCCATGATCAGGATCAGGACGATCACGAGGGCCGAGAGGGCGCCGGTGCGGCCGAGTTCGAGCGTCGCAGCGAGCGCCGACGGCAGTTCGGCGATGATACCCGCGAAAATGATGAGCGAAATGCCGTTGCCGACGCCACGCGCCGTGATCTGCTCGCCGAGCCACATCAGGAACATGGTGCCGCCGACCAGGGTGATCACCGTGGTCGCACGGAAGAATGCGCCAGGACTGGGCACCGCCGGTCCAATGGAGGAGGACATGCTTTCCATCCCGATCGCGATGCCGTAGGCCTGCACCGCGGCCAACAAGACGGTCCCGTAGCGCGTGTACTGATTGATCTTCTTCTGGCCCTGCTCGCCTTCCTTCTTAAGCGCCTCGAGCTTGGGCGAGACGCTGGTCATTAGCTGCATGATGATGGCGGCGGAGATGTAGGGCATGATCGAGAGCGCGAAAATCGTCATGCGCTCGAGCGCGCCACCCGCGAACATGTTGAACATGCCGAGAATGCCCGAAGCCTGCTGGCGGAAGATGTCCGCCATGATCTGCGGGTCGATGCCGGGCAGCGGGATGTAGGTGCCGAGGCGATAGATGATCAGCACGCCAAGGGTGAACCAGATGCGCTTCTTCAGCTCCGTCGCCTTGGCGAAAGCGGCGAAGTTGATGTTTGCGGCTAGCTGTTCAGCAGCGGAGGCCATGTGCCCTCCTCATCCAGAAAACGGCGGCGCGGGCGACCAGCCCGCGCCGACAAGCTACTCGGCCTGGGCCGGCGTCTCGGAGGCGGCACGACGGGCGGCCTTGCGGCCACGGCTGCCCTTGGGCGGGCGCTTTTCACGCGTGCCCGGCATGCGTCCAGCTTCGACCGTACCGCCAGCGGCTTCGACCGCCGCGATCGCGGGGCGGGTCGCACCCGCGACCTTGAGATTGAGCTTCGCGGTGAGCGTGCCGTTGCCGAGCACACGCACGCCATCACGCAGATGGCTCACGATGCCGGCCGCCAGGATCGCCTCCTCGGTGACCGTCTGAGCCGCATCGAGGCGTTTCGAATCCACCGCCGCCTGCAGATCGTCGAGCCCGACTTCGGCGAACCGCTTGGCCGAAATATTGTTGAACCCGCGCTTGGGCAGGCGCCGATGGATCGGCATCTGGCCGCCTTCAAAGCCTTTGATCGCCACGCCCTCGCGTGACTTCTGGCCCTTCACGCCGCGCCCGCCGGTCTTACCCTTGCCGGAGCCGATACCGCGGCCGACACGGATACGACCCTTGCGGGCACCCGGGCGATCGGAAATCTCGTTGAGTCTCATCGAACTATCCTCTGTCGGCAACCGCCGTTTACTTGCTCTCTTCGACACGGACGAGGTGCTTCACCTTCGCGATCATACCGCGCACGGCGGGGGTGTCCTGCAACTCGCGGGTACGGTGCATCTTATTGAGGCCGAGACCGATCAACGTCGCCCGTTGTTCCTTGGGGCGGCGGATCGGGCTGCCGATCTGGGTCACGCGGATGGTGGTGCCGGCCATGTCACGCCTCCTGTGCCGCCTGGGCCTGAGACTCGGCCTTGGAGCTACGGCCGAACAGCTCGCTCACCTTCTTGGACCGCCGCGCCGCGACCGTACGGGGCGACGACAGGTTCTGCAGTGCCGCAAAGGTGGCCTTGACCATATTGTAGGGATTCGAGGTTCCCACGGACTTTGTGACGATGTCGTGAACGCCCACGGTCTCGAAGATCGCGCGCATCGGCCCACCCGCGATGATGCCCGTGCCGGCGGGCGCCGCACGCAGAATCACGCGACCCGCGCCGAAGCGGCCCTCGACGTCGTGGTGCAGCGTGCGCCCGTCACGAATCGGGATGCGGATCATCTTGCGCTTGGCCTGCTCGGTCGCCTTGCGAATCGCCTCGGGCACCTCGCGCGCCTTGCCCGCGCCGTAGCCGACACGGCCCTTGGTATCGCCCACGACCACCAGCGCCGCGAATCCGAACCGGCGGCCGCCCTTCACCACCTTGGCCACGCGGTTGATGCTGACCAGCTTGTCGACCAGTTCGCTTTCCTGGCCTTCTTCACGTTGTCTCGGTCTACGTGCCATGTTCGGTCCTTCTAGAATTTGAGGCCGGCTTCGCGCGCGGCATCGGCCAGGGCCTTGACGCGGCCGTGATAGAGGTAGCCACCGCGATCGAGGACCACTTCCTCGATCCCGCCCGCCTTCGCGCGCGCAGCGATGAGCTTGCCCACCTCGACGGCGGCCTCGCGGTCGGCACCGGTCTTGAGCTTGCCGCGCAAGTCCTTCTCCATGCTCGAGGCGGCGGCGACCGTGACGCCCTTGGCGTCATCGATCACCTGGGCATAAATGTGCTTCGACGAGCGGAACACCGAAAGGCGCGGCCGTTTCGTCTTGCTGAGGAGCGCGTGGCGCGTACGGCGCTGGCGGCGCTTGAACAGTTCGCGGCTGGTCAACATGGTCTGGCCCTACTTCTTCTTGCCTTCTTTGCGGCGGATGTATTCGCCGGCATAGCGGATACCCTTGCCCTTATAGGGCTCGGGCGGACGATAGCCACGGATTTCAGCCGCCATCTGCCCCACCTGCTGGATATCGGCGCCGGAGATGCTGATCGCGGTCGGGCGCTCGCATTTTACGGTGATGCCCTGGGGAATCGGATAGCGCACCTCGTGGGAGAAGCCGAGCGAGAGCACGAGATCCTTGCCCTGCACCGCGGCGCGGTAGCCGACCCCCTCGATCTCGAGATCGCGGGTGAAGCCTTCCGACACGCCCCTGACGAGATTGCTCACGAGGGAGCGCCCCATGCCCCACATCATGCGCGCACGCTTCGAGTCGTCGCGCGGACGGACCACGACCTTGCCGTCGGTGAACTCGATCGAAACCTCGTCCGCGAGCAACACGGACAGTTCCCCGAGCTTACCCTTGGCCGTAACCTGCTGGCCCGAAACGTTGACGGTAACGCCGCTGGGCACGGGCACCGGATGCTTGCCGATACGCGACATGATGCGCTCCTTAAACCTTCCCGCCGGCTCAAAATACCTGGCAGAGAATTTCACCGCCGACGTTCGCCTCGCGCGCATCGATGTCGGACATGACACCGCGCGGGGTGGACAGAACGGCAATACCGAGGCCATTGAACGGACGCTGCAAGTCCTTGATCTTCGAATATACGCGGCGGCCCGGCTTCGATATCCGCCGGATGGTGCGGATGACGGGCTGGCCCTCGTGATACTTCAGCTCGATCTTGATCTCGGAGATGCCGGGCGCCGTCTCGCGCCGCTCGTAACCGCGAATATACCCTTCCTTCACCAGGACTTCGAGCACATTGGCGCGAAGATTCGACGCCGGCGTCACCACGCTGTCGAGCTTGCGCGACTGAGCGTTGCGAATCCGCGTCAGCATATCCCCAAGAGGGTCGCTCATTGCCATTCCAGTATCTCCTTGCCCTACCAGCTCGACTTGACCATGCCGGGGATCTGGCCCCGGGAGGCAAGGTCACGCAATGCGAGCCGGCTCAGCCTGAACTTCCGATAAACCGCACGGGGACGTCCCGTCAGCTCGCAGCGCGTGCGCAACCGGACCTTGGAGCCGTTGCGCGGCAGCTGGGCGAGCTTGAGGCGCGCGGCAAAGCGCTCCTCGGGCGTGACCGATTCGTCTTTCGACAGCGCCTTGAGCTTCGCCCGGCGCGCGGCAAACTTGCGGACCAACCGCTCGCGCCGGCTGTTCTTCTCTACGGAACTCTTCTTCGCCATGTACGGAACCTCCGTTTCCTTGGATCGCCCGTCAGTTCGCGAACGGGAAGTCGAAGCCCTCGAGAAGCGCGCGCGCTTCCTCGTCGGTCTTCGCAGTCGTGACGATGGTGATGTCCATGCCGCGCACGGCATCGATCTTGTCGTAGTCGATCTCCGGGAACACGATCTGTTCCTTGAGACCGAGGGAATAGTTTCCGCGCCCGTCGAAGCTCCTGTCCGACACGCCACGGAAATCGCGCACGCGCGGAAGCGCGATGTTCACAAGCCGGTCGAAGAACTCCCACATGTGCTCGCGCCGCAACGTGACCTTACATCCGATAGCTAGGTTCTCGCGCAGCTTGAAGTTGGCGATCGACTTGCGCGAGCGGGTCACCACGGGCTTCTGGCCGGTGATAGCCTTGAGATCCTCGACGGCAGCATTGATCTTCTTCGAGTCCGCAACCGCCTCACCCACACCCATGTTGATGACGATCTTCTCAAGACGCGGTACCTCGAACGGATTCCCGTAGCCGAACTTCTCCTGCAACCTGGCACGCACCACGGATTCATAGTGGGTACGGAGCTTTGGAGTGTATTTTTCTGCGGCTTCAGCCATGTCCTGTCCTCACAACAACCTTGCGCGCTCAGACGTCGATCACTTCGCCGGAACGCTTTGCGACGCGCACCTTCTTGCCGCCCTCCAGCACCTTGAAGGTCACGCGCGTGGGCTTTCCGTCCTTCGGGTCCAGAAGCGCGACGTTGGAGACGTGGATGGACGCCTCCTTGTCGATGATGCCGGAGGCACGGCCGGCACCGCCGCGGGAGTGGCGTTTGACCATGTTCACGCCCTGGACCAGCACGCGGTCCTCGCGCGGCATGGCCTTAAGGACAGAGCCCTGCTTGCCCTTGTCCTTACCGGTCAGCACGACGACCTTGTCGCCCTTCCTGATCTTGTTCATCGAACCGTTCCTCGAACCTGCGCTAGAGCACTTCCGGCGCCAGCGAAATGATCTTCATGTAGCCCTTGCCGCGCAGCTCGCGCGTCACTGGGCCGAAAATGCGGGTGCCGATCGGCTCGCCCTGATTGTCGATCAGCACTGCCGCGTTGCGGTCGAAGCGGATCAGGCTGCCGTCGGCGCGGCGGATCGGCGCAGCGGTGCGCACGATCACGGCCTTCTGCACGTCGCCCTTCTTCACGCGGCCGCGCGGGATGGCGTCCTTGACCGAAACCACGATCACGTCGCCGACCCCCGCGGTCTTGCGCTTCGATCCGCCCAGTACCTTGATACACTGGACTCGGCGCGCCCCGGAATTGTCGGCGACCTCAAGGTTCGATTCCTGCTGAATCATCTCTCGATTCCTTTACTGTGCGGGCCGGGCGGCTTCCCCGGTCCTCACGCCTCTCCGCCCACGACCTCCCAGCGCTTGCGCCGGGAGATCGGGCGGCACTCGCGGATGCGGACCAGATCGCCGACCTTGAACTGGTTGTTCTCGTCGTGCGCCGCGAACTTCTGCGAACGACGCACGACCTTCTTGACCAGCGGATGCGTGAACTGGCGGTCCACCCGCACGATCACGGTCTTGTCGCCTTTGTCGGAGACCACGGTCCCCTGCATGATGCGCCTAGGCATGATCGGTCCTCGTCAACGGCCGGCGGTCTTGGTGCCGCGAGCCTTCTCGTTCAAAACTGTCTGAATACGCGCGATATCGCGGCGCACCTTACTCACGCGGGCAGTGTTCTCAAGCTGACCGGACGCCTTCTGGAAGCGCAGGTTGAAGGCTTCTTTCTTGAGCGCCAGCAACTCCGTCTTGAGTTCGTCCGGGGTTTTGGTCCTGATATCGGCGGCCTTCATCTCACGCTCCCTCGCCGATGCGGGTGACGATCTTGGTCTTCACCGGCAGCTTGGCCGCTGCCAGCTCGAACGCCTCGTGTGCGACCTTGGCCTCGACGCCGTCGATCTCGAACATGATCCGACCTGGATGCACGCGGCATGCCCAGAACTCCGGTGCGCCCTTGCCCGAGCCCATGCGGACCTCCGCCGGCTTCTTGCTGACTGGAACGTCCGGGAAGATCAATACCCAGACCCGCCCCGCACGCTTCATGTGGCGCGTGATCGCACGCCGCGCGGCCTCGATCTGGCGCGCGGTGATGCGCTCGGGCTCCAGCGCCTTGAGGCCGAAGGCCCCGAAGTTGAGCTGCGTGCCGCCCTTGGCATTGCCGCGGATGCGGCCCTTGTGGGCCTTACGGAACTTGGTTCTTTTGGGTTGCAACATAACGCTTACGCCTTCTCTCAGGCCCCCGCACCAGCGCCGCCCGGTCCTTGCCGGCCGACCTGCTGGTCCGCGAGTCTCTTGTCCTGGGCCATCGGGTCATGGGCAAGAATCTCGCCCTTGAATACCCAAACCTTGACGCCGCAGGTGCCATAGGTAGTCTTGGCCGTGGCGACGCCGTAATCGACGTCCGCACGCAGCGTGTGCAACGGCACGCGCCCCTCGCGGTACCATTCCGTACGTGCAATCTCCGCACCGCCCAACCGGCCGGCACAGTTGATGCGAATTCCTTCGGCACCAAGTCGCATCGCCGACTGGACCGCGCGCTTCATGGCACGACGGAAAGCGATGCGACGCTCCAACTGCTGGGCGATGTTCTCCGCCACCAGTTGCGCATCGATCTCGGGCTTGCGAATCTCGACGATGTTCAGATGTACTTCCCCGTCGGTCATTTTGGCGAGGTCACCGCGCAGCCGCTCGATGTCGGCGCCCTTCTTGCCGATCACGACGCCCGGGCGCGCGCTGTGAATCGTGATCCGGGCCTTCTTGGCCGGACGTTCGATAACCACCCGCGACACACCGGCCTGTGAGAGCCGCTTCAGAAGATGATCCCGAATCTTGATATCCTCATGGAGCAGGTTCGCGTACTGCCTGTCGGCGTACCAGCGCGAGTCCCAGGTGCGGTTAATGCCGAGCCGAAGCCCGACCGGATTGACCTTCTGACCCATTAGGCCCTCTCCCGATCGCGCTCGCGCACGACCAACTTGATGTTCGAAAACGGCTTCTCGATATGTCCCACGCGGCCGCGAGCGCGCGCGCGAAAACGGCCCATCACGAGCGCCTTGCCGACCATAGCCTCCGCCACGTAGAGACGATCCACGTCGAGTTGATGGTTGTTCTCGGCGTTCGCAATCGCCGACTGAAGAACCTTCTTCACGTCGCGGGCCGCGTGCTTCGGAGAAAAACTGAGCGCAGCCAGCGCCTTGTCGGCGTCGAGACCGCGGATGAGGCCGGCAACGAGACCGAGCTTGCGCGGGCTCACCCGGATCATCCGGCCGATCGCGGCGGCTTCGTTCTCCGCCTCTCGGCGGGTATTGGCTTTCTGACCCATAACGTCCTCTCTAGGAAGCCTTCGCGACCTTCTTGTCCGCGGCATGGCCGTGGAAGGTGCGCGTCGGCGCGAACTCACCGAACTTGTGACCGATCATGTTCTCGGTCACCAGCACGGGTATGAACTTCTGGCCGTTGTGTACTCCGAAGGTGATCCCCACGAACTGCGGCAGGATCGTCGAACGTCGCGACCAGATCTTGATGATCTGCTTGCTGCCGGACGAACGGGTAGCATCTGCCTTCTTCAGCAGATAACCGTCGACGAACGGGCCTTTCCAAACGGATCGAGCCATGACGAAACCCCTACTGCTTCTTCGCGCGATGGCGCGAGCGGATGATGAACCGATCCGACGGCTTCTTGCCGCGGGTCTTGGCACCCTTCGTCGGGCGCCCCCAGGGGGTTACCGGATGGCGACCGCCGGATGTCTTGCCCTCGCCACCGCCGTGCGGATGGTCGATCGGGTTCATGGCGACACCACGCACCACGGGGCGCCGGCCGAGCCAACGCATACGGCCGGCCTTGCCGTAGTTGACGTTCTGCTGGTCCGGATTGGAGACGGCACCGATGCTGGCCATGCAGCTTTCCGGGACCATGCGCACCTCTCCCGAGCCGAGTCGGATCTGCGCCCAGCCCGAATCCTTGCCGATTAGCTGCGCGTAGGTGCCGGCAGAGCGCGCGAGCTGCCCGCCATGACCGGGCTTGAGCTCCACGTTGTGGATGATCGTGCCGACCGGAATCGACTTCAGGGGCATCGCATTGCCGGGCTGCACGTCGACGCGCTGGCCCGCCACGACCTTATCGCCGGGCGCGAGCCGCTGGGGAGCCAGAATGTAGGACAGCTCACCATCGGCATACCGAATCAGCGCAATGAATGCGGTCCGATTGGGATCATACTCGAGTCGCTCGACAGTGGCCTCCACGTCGTGCTTCCGGCGCTTGAAGTCCACCTTGCGATAGCGACGCTTATGCCCGCCGCCACGCTGGAACGCCGTCACGCGGCCGTTGTTGTTGCGCCCGCCGGTCTTCTTGAGACCCTCCGTCAACTCCTTCACGGGCTTGCCCTTGTGAAGCTGGGAGCGGTCGACCAGCACCAGCTCGCGCTGGGACGGGGTCGTAGGATTGAAGGTCTTGAGTGCCATAATCTTTCCTCAGCCGCTTACAGCCCGGAAGTGATGTCGATGGTCTGGCCCTCGGCGAGTGTGACGATGGCCTTCTTGAAATCGTCGCGCTTGCCGACTTGGCCGCGGAATCGCTTAACCTTGCCGAATTGCCGCACCGTGTTGACCGCCTTGACCTTGACCTTGAAGAGCTTCTCCACGGCGACCTTGATCTCAGGCTTGGTCGCGCTCAACGGCACGCGGAAGGTCACCTGATTGTGCTCCGAACCACGGGTGGATTTCTCCGTGATCACGGGCGCGAGCACGAGATCAAACTTCTTGCCTTCGCCGACATGGACGTTGTTCGCATTCAGCCGCTTGGTCATTTCAGGCGCGCCTCCAGCGCATTGACGGCGTCCTTGGTCAGGACCAGAACATGCCGGCGCAAAATGTCGTAAACATTCGCGCCCATGCTCGGCAGCACATCGATGCCGACCACATTACGCGCGGCACGGGCGAAGCTCTCGTCCACCGCGGTACCATCGATGATCAGCGCCGAGTTCCAGCCGAGTTTCGCGAAACGCTGGGCGAGTGCCTTGGTTTTTGCCTCGCCGATCTTCGCCTCGTCCAACACCACGAGCTGCCCGGCCTGCTGCTTGGCAGAAAGTGCCGAGCGCAGGGCAAGTCTACGGACCTTCTTGGGCAGATCGGTGGCGTGGCTACGCGGCACCGGCCCATGGGCCACGCCCCCCCCCCTGAACTGCACCGAGCGGAGCGAGCCTTGGCGGGCACGGCCGGTGCCCTTCTGGCGATAGGGCTTCGCGGTGGTACCGCTGATCTGCGAGATCGTTTTGGTCGCATGGGTGCCGGCGCGGCGCTTGGCGCGCTGCCATTCGACGCAACGATGCATGATATCCGGACGCACCGCGGCACCGAACACTTCGTCCGAGAGCTCGATCGAACCGACGTTCTTGGCGTCGAGATTGATGACGTCGACTTTCATGTCCGTCAGTCCTTCTTGTCCGCGTCGCCGGTCGCAGCTTCGCCGACGGCATCAGCGGGCGCTTCGGCGACAGGCGCCGCCTCGCCCGACACCGCTGCCGGATACGGCACATCCTTCGGGGCCACCTTCTTCACCGCATCTGAAATCAGCACGAACCCGCCCTCGGCACCAGGCACCGCGCCGCGAACCAGGATCAATCCGGCCTCGTCGTCGGTCGAAACCACCTCGAGGTTCTGGACGGTCACGCGTTCGTCGCCGAGGTGGCCCGCCATCTTCTTATTCTTGAACACACGGCCCGGGTCCTGGCGATTGCCGGTGGAGCCGTGGGAGCGGTGCGAAATCGACACGCCGTGGCTCGCCTCGAGACCTCGGAAGTTCCAACGCTTCATGGCACCGGCAAAGCCCTTGCCGATGGTGGTGCCGACCACGTCCACGTATTGCCCGGCGACGAAATGGCTAGCCTTGATCTCGCTACCCACCGGCACGAGAGCATCCTCGGCTACGCGGAACTCCGCGAGCTTCTTCTTAGGCTCGACCTGCGCCTTGGCAAAGTGACCGCGCATCGGCTTCGAGATGCGCTTGACCTTGGCTTGGCCGAGACCGAGCTGCACTGCGGTATAACCGTCGCGCTCGGCGGTCCTATGGGCCACCACCTGGCACCCCTTCACGCTGAGGACTGTCACCGGCACGTGCCGGCCGTCCTCCGCGAAGACCCGGGTCATTCCCATTTTCTGTGCGATCAATCCGGTACGCATGGCCCTATCCATGTTCTCCGAAGCGTTCCGCTACAACCGGATCTCGACGTCCACGCCGGCGGCAAGATCGAGCTTCATCAGCGCATCCACCGTCTGGGGAGTCGGGTCCACGATATCCAACAGCCGCTTGTGGGTGCGGATTTCGAACTGTTCGCGGGATTTCTTGTCTACATGAGGCGAGCGCAGAACCGTAAAGCGCTCGATAGAGGTCGGCAGCGGAATCGGACCGCGGACACGGGCCCCCGTGCGCTTGGCGGTCGAGACGATCTCGCTGGTCGACTGGTCCAGCAGGCGATGATCGAACGCCTTCAGCCTGATGCGGATATTTTGGCTTTCCATGATCCTGTCCCGTGTCTGGGCGCTTGCGCCTGCCTACTCTACGATTTTGGAGACGACGCCGGCGCCGACGGTGCGTCCGCCCTCTCGGATGGCGAAGCGCAGGCCCTCGTCCATGGCGATCGGGCTGATCAGCTCCACCTTCATGCGCACGTTGTCCCCGGGCATCACCATCTCGGTCCCTTCCGGAAGCTCCACCTGACCGGTCACGTCCGTGGTCCGGAAGTAGAACTGCGGACGGTACTTGGTGAAGAACGGCGTGTGGCGGCCGCCTTCCTCCTTCGTCAGGATGTATGCCTCCGCCTCGAACTTCGTGTGCGGCGTGATCGACCCGGGCGCCGCAAGGACCTGCCCGCGCTCCACCTCCTCGCGCTTGGTCCCGCGCAGCAGAACGCCCACGTTGTCGCCCGCCTCGCCCTGGTCCAGAAGCTTCCGGAACATCTCCACGCCCGTGCACACCGTCTTCGCCGTCGCGCGAAGGCCCACGATCTCGATCTCGTCGCCGACCTTCACGATCCCGCGCTCCACACGGCCCGTCACAACCGTCCCGCGGCCCGAGATCGAGAACACGTCCTCGATCGGCATCAGGAACGGCTTGTCCTTCGGACGCTCCGGCTGCGGGATGTAGCCGTCCACCGCCGCCATCAGGTCCAGGACCGCCTTCTTCCCGATCTCCTCGTTCTTCCCCTCCAGCGCCGCAAGCGCAGACCCCTTCACGATCGGGATGTCGTCCCCGGGGAAGTCGTACGACGACAGAAGCTCGCGGACCTCCAACTC
This sequence comes from Alphaproteobacteria bacterium, assembly GCA_050485485.1. Classification (GTDB taxonomy): domain Bacteria; phylum Pseudomonadota; class Alphaproteobacteria; order SMXQ01; family SMXQ01; genus WHSO01. The sequence continues at coordinate 60,144 of JBJHBM010000007.1, forward strand.
AACAAGGTCCAAAAGCTCAGGATCGTCAACCTGGTCAACCTTGTTCATGAAAACAACAATCGCAGGAACGCCAACCTGGCGCGCAAGAAGAATGTGCTCCCGCGTCTGCGGCATCGGGCCGTCCGCCGCCGAAACAACCAGGATCGCCCCGTCCATCTGCGCCGCGCCCGTGATCATGTTCTTCACGTAGTCCGCATGGCCCGGACAGTCCACGTGCGCGTAGTGGCGCTTGTCCGTCTGGTACTCAACATGCGCCGTCGAAATCGTGATCCCGCGCTCCCGCTCCTCGGGAGCCTTGTCGATCATGTCGTACGCCGTGAACGTCGCGCCGCCGCTCTCCGCCAAAACCTTCGTGATCGCCGCCGTCAGCGTCGTCTTCCCATGGTCAACGTGACCAATCGTCCCGATGTTGCAGTGCGGCTTCGTCCGCTCAAACTTCTCCTTGGCCATCTCTCTTCTCCGTCAATTCAATTAGGCCAACTTCGCGCGGACTTCCTCGGCGACTGCCTGCGGAACCTGCTCGTATTGCGCGAAATGCATGGTGAACTGGGCGCGCCCTTGACTCATGGAACGCAGGGTATTGACGTAACCGAACATATTGGCGAGTGGAACCAAGGCGGAGATGACCCGCGCGTTGCCGCGCTGGTCCATGCCGTTGACCTGACCGCGCCGGCTGTTCAGGTCGCCGATGATGTCGCCCATGTACTCCTCTGGAGTCACGGCCTCGACCTTCATCACAGGCTCGAGAAGAACCGGGCCGGCCTTCACGATGCCCTCGCGGAACGCCGCGCGCGCCGCGATCTCGAACGCCATCACCGACGAGTCGACGTCATGGTAGGCGCCATCGATCAGGCGCGCCTTGAAATCGATGCACGGGAAGCCGATCAGAACGCCGGTCTCCTTGGCGGCATCGAGGCCTTTCTGGACGCCGGGAATATATTCGCGTGGAACCGAACCGCCGACGATCTCGCTGACGAAGGAATAGCCCTCGCCCTTGGCGGGTTCGAAGACCAGCTTGATGCGGGCAAACTGGCCGGAGCCACCGGTCTGCTTCTTGTGGGTGTAGTCGATCTCGACCCGTTTGGTAATGGTCTCGCGGTACGCCACCTGCGGCGCTCCGACATTGGCCTCCACCTTGAACTCGCGTTTCATGCGATCGACGATGATCTCGAGGTGAAGCTCACCCATCCCCTTGATCACGGTCTGCCCGCTTTCCTTGTCCACCGAGACGCGGAACGACGGATCTTCCTGGGCGAGACGCGAGAGCGCCATGCCCATTTTCTCCTGGTCGGCCTTGCTCTTCGGCTCCACCGCGACTTCGATCACGGGCTCCGGGAACTCCATACGCTCGAGCACGACCGGCTGGCTGGGATCGCACAGCGTATCCCCGGTGGTCACTTCCTTGAGGCCCGCGATGGCGACGATGTCGCCGGCGCGTGCCTCCTTGATGTCCTCGCGTGAGTTGGCATGCATCAGCAGCATGCGACCGATACGCTCGCGCTTGTCCTTCACCGTGTTCATCACGCCCTGACCGCTTTCTAGGACGCCGGAGTAGATGCGCGCGAAGGTGAGCGAGCCCACGAACGGATCGGTCATGATCTTGAAGGCGAGCGCGGCAAACGGTGCGTCGTCGGACGACTTGCGGGTGACGACCTCCTCGGTGCCAGGCTTCACGCCCCTGATGTCGGGGACTTCGGTCGGGGAGGGTAGGAAATCCACGATGGCGTCAAGCAGCGGCTGGACACCCTTGTTCTTGAAAGCCGAGCCACACAGCACGGGGACGAAGCCGCCTTCGAGCGCGCAGGTGCCCTTGCGGACGCAGGCCTTGAGGGTCTCCGCCGAGGGCTCGTTGCCTTCGAGATAGGCCTCGAGCGCGGCATCGTCGAATTCGACTGCCGCTTCGACCAACTTGGCGCGGAAATCGGCAGCTTGGTCGGCGAGGTCGGCCGGGATGTCGCGGTACTCGAACTCGGCGCCGAGACTCTCGTCCTTCCAGACGATGGCCTTCATTGCGATCAGATCGACGACGCCGACGAAGTCCGATTCAACCCCGATCGGCAACTGCAGCACCAGCGGACGGGCGCCGAGTCGATCCTCGATCATCTCCACGCAGCGCGGGAAGTTCGCGCCGATGCGGTCCATCTTGTTGACGAAGCAGATACGCGGCACGTGATACTTGTCGGCCTGACGCCATACGGTTTCGGACTGCGGCTCGACGCCGGCAACCGAATCGAACACCGCAACCGCGCCGTCAAGCACGCGCAGGGAACGCTCCACTTCGATGGTGAAGTCCACGTGCCCCGGTGTGTCGATGATGTTGACGCGATGGTCGCGCCAAAACGTCGTCGTCGCGGCCGACGTTATGGTGATGCCGCGCTCCTGCTCCTGCTCCATCCAGTCCATGGTGGCCGTGCCCTCATGGACCTCGCCGATCTTGTAGGAGCGGCCGGTGTAATAAAGGATGCGCTCGGTCGTGGTGGTCTTACCGGCATCGATGTGGGCCATGATGCCGATATTTCGGTACTTCTCGAGCGGATGGGTGCGTGGCATGACGAATCCTGAACCTTGAATGTTGACGGCGAGCCGTTTCCGTCCCCGCTACCAGCGATAATGGGAGAAGGCCTTGTTGGCCTCCGCCATGCGATGGGTGTCCTCCCGCTTTTTCACCGCGTTGCCGCGGCTGTTGGAAGCATCGAGCAGTTCGCCCGAAAGGCGGTCCACCATCGTGTTCTCGTTGCGGGCGCGGGCGGCGTCGATGATCCAGCGGATCGCAAGCGCCTGTCGGCGGTCGGCACGGACCTCGACCGGCACCTGATAGGTGGCGCCGCCGACACGGCGCGAACGCACCTCGATTGCCGGCTTCACATTGTCGAGCGCCTCGTGAAACACCTTGACCGGATCGCCCTTGGTCTTGGTCGCGATGGTGTCGAAGGCGCCGTAGACGATCCGCTCGGCAGCCGACTTCTTGCCGTCGTACATCAGGCAGTTCATGAACTTGGACACCACCACGTCCCCGAACTTCGGGTCGGGCAGGATCTCGCGCTTTTCCGCGGCGTGGCGACGGGACATCTCGGCCTCCCCTTACTTCGGACGCTTGGCGCCGTACTTGGAACGGCGCTGACGGCGCTCGACGACGCCCTGGGTGTCGAGCGTGCCGCGGATGATGTGATAGCGGACACCCGGAAGGTCCTTTACGCGGCCGCCGCGGATCATCACGACCGAGTGCTCCTGCAGGTTGTGCTTCTCACCAGGGATGTAGCTGATCACCTCGTAACCGTTGGTGAGCCGCACGCGCGCGACCTTGCGCTGCGCCGAGTTCGGCTTCTTCGGCGTGACCACGTAGACGCGCGTGCAGACGCCGCGCTTCTGCGGACATGCCTGCATGGCGGGCGCCTTGTTGCGCGCCACCGGCCGCTGGCGCGGCTTGTTGATCAGCTGGTTCATCGTCGGCATCGGGCCAAACCTTCCAAAGTTGCCTTCCGGGCGCGCGAACAACGCGCGTTCACGTAATCCAAAACAAGCGAGCGCATGCGCAGCTGCCGCGATCCGCTCGCCACTGTCCATAAAGACGGCCCGCGCGACCCGCGCGCAAGCCTATGTTTAGAGCCAAAAACTCTGGGACCGCGTCTAGGATGGACACCTACCACCGGGCCCGAAGGGAGCGCGCATACTAGTGACGCGCCCGGATGGCGTCAACCCCGATTTCGGGCCTGATTCCGCGCGAAAAATCGCGGATTCGCGGACGCCGTCAATCGCGCTCCGGGGGGCCTGAAATTACCGAAACCCACCCCTTAAATTAAGCGCCCCCGAACGCCCGCGCCCCGGACGGAACCGGGGCGCGGGTCGGTCGCCCATACGGAAATATGCGGGCGTCGGGATGCGGACGGAACGGCTCAGGCGCTCTGCTGGCGGCCGGCCGGCGCGGCCTCCCCGTCGTCGGCCTCGAGGGCGGCGCGGGACTCGCTCTCCGCCGCCGCCAGCGCATGGTCGCGCTCGGTGGCCACGCGCTTGAACTGGTTCATCATCGCGCCGGTCCCGGCCGGGATCAGGCGGCCGACGATAACGTTCTCCTTGAGGCCGATCAGACGGTCCACCTTGCCCGAGACCGCGGCCTCGGTGAGCACCCGGGTGGTCTCCTGGAACGACGCCGCCGAGATGAACGAGCCGGTGGCGAGCGAGGCCTTGGTGATGCCCTGCAGCACCGGCACCGCCGCGGCCGGCTTGTAGTCCTCCTCCGCAGCCTTGCGGTTGGCCGCCTCGAACTCGAGCCGGTCGACCTGCTCGCCCACCAGGAAGGTGGTCTCGCCGGGATCGGTGATCTCCACCTTCTGGAGCATCTGGCGGATGATCACCTCGATGTGCTTGTCGTTGATGCGCACGCCCTGGAGCCGGTAGACGTCCTGGATCTCGCGCACCAGGTACTCGGCCAGCGCCTCGATGCCCAGCACGCGCAGGATGTCGTGGGGCACCGGGTTGCCGTCCATCAGCAGGTCGCCCTTGACCACGTAGTCGCCCTCGCGCACCGAGATGTGCCGGTCCTTGGGCAGCAGGTACTCGACCGGCTCGCCCTCCTCCGGCCGCACCAGGATGCGGCGCTTTGACTTGTAGTCGCGCCCGAACTCGACCCGGCCCTCGGTCTCCGCCAGGATCGCGAAGTCCTTCGGCTTGCGCGCCTCGAACAGCTCGGCGACGCGCGGCAGGCCGCCCGTGATGTCGCGGGTCTTCATGCTCTCGCGCGGGATGCGGGCGAGCACGTCGCCGGCATGGACCTCGGCGCCGTTCTCGACGCGCAGGAACGCCCCCACCGACATGAAGTAGCGCGCCTCGTGCCCGTTGGGCAGCACCACCACCTCGCCCGCCTTGTCGCGCAGGGTGATGCGCGGGCGCAGCTCCGCCGCCTTGGGCTGCGACTTCCACTCGATCACCTCCTTGGAGGCGATGCCGGTGGTCTCGTCCACCACCTCGCGGTAGCTGACGCCCTCGGTCAGGTCCATGTAGTGGGCGAAGCCGGCGGCCTCGGAGATGATCGGGATGGTGTACGGATCCCACTCCGCCATCTTGCCGCCCTTCTCGACACTGCCGCCGTCCTTGACCAGCAGGCGGGCGCCGTAGGGCACCTTGTAGCGCGCCATCACCCGGCCCGACTCGTCGGTCAGCACGATCTCGCAATTGCGCCCCATCACCACCTCGCGGCCATCTGAATCGAGCACCGTGTTGCGGTTTTCGATCGTGACCTTCGAATCGAAGGCGGCCTCCACGCTCGACTGCTCCGCGCCGCGCTGGGCCGCGCCGCCGATGTGGAAGGTGCGCATGGTGAGCTGGGTGCCCGGCTCGCCGATCGACTGGGCCGCCATGACGCCGACCGCCTCGCCGATGTTGACGACGGTGCCGCGCGCGAGGTCGCGCCCGTAGCACTTCACGCAGATGCCGCTGCGGCTCTCGCAGGTCAGCACCGAGCGGATCAGCACCTCCTCGACGCCGGCCCGGTCGATCGCCTCGACCGCGTCCTCGTCCATGAGTTGCCCCGCCGGCACGATCACCTCGCCCGACAGCGGATCGACCACGTCGGCGGCCGGCACGCGGCCGAGAATGCGGTCGGCGAGCGGCTCGATCACGTCGCCGCCCTCGATCACCGCCTTGGTGGAAAGACCGCGGACGGTGCCGCAGTCCTCCTCGAAGATGATCGCGTCCTGTGCGACGTCCACCAGACGGCGCGTGAGGTAGCCCGAGTTGGCGGTCTTGAGCGCCGTATCGGCGAGGCCCTTGCGGGCGCCGTGGGTCGAGTTGAAGTACTCGAGCACGGTCAGGCCTTCCTTGAAATTCGATATGATCGGCGTCTCGATGATCTCGCCCGACGGCTTGGCCATCAGGCCACGCATCCCGGCGAGCTGCTTCATCTGCGCTTCCGAGCCGCGCGCGCCCGAGTGCGCCATCATGTAGACCGAGTTGATCGGCTCGCCCGCCTTGGTCGACGAGATGCCCTTCATCATCTCCTTGGACACCATCTCGGTGCACTGCGACCAGGCGTCCACCACCTTGTTGTACTTCTCGCCCTGGGTGATGAGGCCGTCGAGGTACTGCTGCTCGTACTCCTCGATCTGACCCTGGGTCTTCTTGACCAGGTTCTCCTTGGCGGCCGGGATGACGAGGTCGTCCTTGCCGAAGGAGATGCCGGCCTTGAAGGCGTTGCCGAAGCCGAGCGCCATCAGGCGGTCGCAGAAGATCACCGTCTCCTTCTGGCCGCACGAGCGATAGACGATGTTGATGAGGTTCGAGACCTCGCGCTTGGTCAGCACCTTGTTGATGGCACCGAAACCGAGGTCGTCGTGGATCGGCAGGATCTCCGAGATCAGCATGCGGCCCGGCGTGGTCTCGACGATCTCGCGCCGCTCGTTGCCGTCGGCATCGACGTACTCGTAGCGGGCCTTGATGTTGGAATGGAGCGTGACGACGCCCGCGTCCAGCCCCATCTGGATCTCCCCGATGGTGCCGAACGACATGCCCTCGCCGGGCTCGCCGTCGCGCGCGAGCGACATGTAGTAGAGCCCGAGGATGATGTCCTGGGTCGGCACGATGATCGGGTTACCGTTGGCGGGCGACAGGATGTTGTTGGTGGACATCATCAGAACGCGCGCCTCGAGCTGGGCTTCCAGCGACAGCGGCACATGGACCGCCATCTGGTCGCCGTCGAAGTCGGCGTTGAATGCCGCGCACACCAGCGGGTGGAGCTGGATCGCCTTGCCCTCCACCAGCACCGGCTCGAACGCCTGGATGCCGAGGCGGTGGAGCGTCGGCGCGCGGTTCAGCAGCACCGGATGCTCGCGGATCACCTCCTCGAGGATGTCCCACACCTCGGGACGCTCCTTCTCGACCATGCGCTTGGCCGCCTTGATGGTGGTGGCCATGCCGTAGAGCTCGAGCTTGGAGTAGATGAACGGCTTGAACAGCTCGAGCGCCATCTTCTTCGGCAGACCGCACTGATGCAGCTTCAATTCCGGCCCCACCACGATCACCGAGCGGCCCGAGTAATCGACGCGCTTGCCGAGCAGGTTCTGGCGGAACCGGCCCTGCTTGCCCTTGAGCATGTCCGAGAGCGACTTGAGCGGGCGTTTGTTGGCGCCGGTGATGACCCGCGCGCGGCGGCCGTTGTCGAACAGCGCGTCCACCGCCTCCTGCAGCATGCGCTTCTCGTTACGCACGATGATGTCGGGTGCGCGCAGCTCGATCAGGCGCTTCAGGCGGTTGTTGCGGTTGATGACGCGCCGGTAGAGGTCGTTGAGGTCGGACGTGGCGAAGCGGCCGCCGTCGAGCGGCACCAGCGGGCGCAGCTCGGGCGGGATCACCGGGACAACCTCCAGGATCATCCACTCGGGGCGGGCCTTGGACTCGATGAAGTTATCGACCAGCTTGAGGCGCTTCACCAGCTTCTTGCGCTTGGCCTCCGACGTGGTCTCGCGCAGCTCCACGCGCAGGTTCTCTCGCTCGGGCTCGAGCTCGATCGCCTTCAGCATGTCGCGGATCGCCTCGGCGCCGATGGCGGCGGAGAAGGCGTCCTCGCCGTACTCGTCCTGGGCCTTGTAGTAGTCCTCCTCCGACAGGAGCTGGCGCTGCTTGAGCGGCGTCAGTCCCGGCTCTGTGACGACGTACTGCTCGAAGTAGAGGATGCGCTCCAGGTCCTTGAGCGTCATGTCGAGCAACAGGCCGATGCGGCTCGGCAGCGACTTCAGGAACCAGATATGCGCCACCGGCGAGGCCAGCTCGATGTGGCCCATGCGCTCGCGCCGCACCTTGGAGAGCGTGACCTCGACACCGCACTTCTCGCAGATGATCCCGCGATACTTCATGCGCTTGTACTTGCCGCACAGGCACTCGTAGTCCTTGATCGGACCGAAGATGCGCGCGCAGAACAGGCCGTCGCGCTCGGGCTTGAAGGTGCGGTAGTTGATCGTCTCGGGCTTCTTGATCTCGCCGAACGACCAGGAACGGATGCGCTCGGGGCTCGCGATCGAGATTCGCACCTCGTCGAAGCTCTGCGGACCCGGGGCCTGACCGAAGACCTTCATCAGCTCGTTCATCAAAACTCTCCTGCTCTCTTGCCGGGACCGGCCCGGCGGCCGGACGACCGAAGCCGCCCGAGAATATCCGTGGTCACGTCCGCCGCGATCAGTAGTCGCGGTTGTCCAGCTCGACGTTGAGGCCGAGCGAGCGCAGCTCCTTCACCAGCACGTTGAAGGATTCCGGGATGCCCGCCTCGAACGTGTCGTCGCCGCGCACGATGGCCTCGTAGACCTTGGTGCGGCCCGACACGTCGTCGGACTTGACCGTGAGCATTTCCTGAAGCGTGTACGCCGAGCCGTACGCCTCGAGCGCCCACACCTCCATTTCGCCGAAGCGCTGGCCGCCGAACTGGGCCTTGCCGCCCAGCGGCTGCTGGGTGACGAGGCTGTAGGGACCGATGGAGCGCGCGTGGATCTTGTCGTCCACGAGGTGGTGAAGCTTCAGCATGTAGATGTAGCCCACCGTCACCTTGCGGTCGAAGGTCCGCCCGGTGCGCCCGTCCACCAGCGTCACCTGTCCCGACGCGTCGAGCCCGGCCTTCTTCAGCATCTCCACGATGTCGTCCTCGCGGGCGCCGTCGAACACCGGCGTCGCCATCGGCACGCCGCCCACCTCGTTGGCGGCGAGCTCGGCGAGCTCCTCCTCCGACAGGTTGGAAAGGTCGGCCTTCCAGGTGCGCTCGCCGTAGATCTCGCGCAGCGTCTTCTTGAGGTCGGTGGTGCGGTTGGCGGCGTAGTACGCCTCCAGCGCCTTGCCGATCTGGCGGCCGAGCCCGGCCGAGGCCCAGCCCAGGTGGGTCTCCAGGATCTGGCCGACGTTCATGCGCGACGGCACGCCCAGCGGGTTGAGCACGATATCGACCGGCGTGCCGTCCTCGAGGTACGGCATGTCCTCGATCGGCACGATCTTCGACACTACGCCCTTGTTGCCGTGACGGCCGGCCATCTTGTCGCCCGGCTGCATCTTGCGCTTCACCGCGACGAAGACCTTGACCATCTTCATCACGCCCGGCGGCAACTCGTCGCCGCGCTGCAGCTTGTCGACCTTGTTCTCGAAGCGGGCCTCGAGGCGCTTGATGGAGACCTCGAACTGCTTGTTGATCTCCTCGACCTCGCGCATCACCTTTTCGTTCTTGACGGTGAGCTGGCGCAACTGGCCGGCGGTCAGGTCCTCGAACATGGACTCGGTGACGCGGCTGCCCTCCTGCACGCCCTTCGGGCCGGAGTCGACCTGCTTGCCGAGCAGCAGGTCCTTGAGGCGGGCCTTGTAGCCGCGCTCCAGGATGGCGCGCTCGTCGTCGCGGTCCTTGGTGAGACGCTCGATCTCGTCGCGCTCGATCGCCATCGCGCGCTCGTCCTTGTCCACGCCGCGGCGCGAGAACACCCGCACCTCGACGATGGTGCCGGACACGCCCGGCGGCAGGCGCAGCGAGGTGTCGCGCACGTCGGAGGCCTTCTCGCCGAAGATCGCGCGGAGCAGCTTCTCCTCCGGCGTCATCGGGCTCTCGCCCTTGGGCGTCACCTTGCCGACCAGGATGTCGCCCGGCTGGACCTCGGCGCCGATGTAGACGATGCCCGCCTCGTCGAGGTTCTTGAGGGCTTCCTCGCCGACGTTCGGAATGTCGCGGGTGATCTCCTCCTGGCCCAGCTTGGTGTCGCGGGCCATGACCTCGAACTCCTCGATATGGATCGAGGTGAACACGTCGTCGCGCACGATGCGCTCCGACAGCAGGATCGAATCCTCGAAGTTGTAGCCGTTCCAGGGCATGAACGCGACCAGCACGTTGCGCCCGAGCGCGAGCTCGCCGAGGTTGGTGGACGGCCCGTCGGCGATGATATCGCCCTTGGCCACCACGTCGCCCACCTTCACCAGCGGACGGTTGTTGATGCAGGTGTTCTGGTTGGAGCGCTGGAACTTGAGCAGGTTGTAGATGTCCACCGTGGAGGCCGTCGGATCGGTCTCCTCGCTCGCACGGATGACGATGCGGGTGGCGTCCACCTGATCGACGATGCCGGCGCGCTTGGCGGCAATGGCGACGCCCGAATCGCGCGCGACCACGTCCTCCATGCCGGTGCCGACCAGCGGCGCCTCGGTGCGGATCAGCGGCACCGCCTGACGCTGCATGTTGGAACCCATCAGTGCGCGGTTGGCGTCGTCGTTCTCGAGGAACGGGATCAGCGAGGCCGCGACGGAGACGAGCTGCTTGGGCGAGACGTCCATGAACTGGATGTCGTCGGGCTTCGCCACCAGGAACTCGCCGCCGTGGCGGCAGGTCACGAAGTCCTCGACGAAGCGATCCTTGTCGTCTAGCGGCGAGTTGGCCTGGGCGATGGTGTACTTGCCCTCCTCCATGGCGGAGAGGTACAGCACCTCGTCGGTCACGCGGCCGTCCACCACCTTGCGGTAGGGGCTCTCGATGAAGCCGTACTTGTTGACCCGCGCATAGGTGGCGAGCGAGTTGATCAGGCCGATGTTCGGGCCCTCCGGCGTCTCGATCGGACAGATGCGGCCGTAGTGGGTCGGATGCACGTCGCGCACCTCGAAGCCCGCGCGCTCGCGCGTGAGGCCGCCCGGCCCGAGCGCCGAGAGGCGGCGCTTGTGGGTGATCTCCGACAGCGGATTGGTCTGGTCCATGAACTGGCTGAGCTGCGACGAGCCGAAGAACTCGCGCACCGCGGCCGCGGCCGGCTTCGCGTTGATGAGGTCGTGCGGCATTACCGAATCGATGTCCACCGAACTCATGCGCTCGCGGATGGCGCGCTCCATGCGGAGCAGGCCGACGCGGTACTGGTTCTCCATCAGCTCGCCCACCGAGCGCACGCGCCGGTTGCCGAGATGGTCGATGTCGTCGATCTCGCCGCGCCCGTCCTTGAGATCGACCAGAACCTTGACCACCGCGAGGATGTCTTCCTTGCGCAGCGTACGGAGCTGGTCGTCGGTCTCGAGCCCGAGGCGCGCGTTCATCTTGACGCGGCCGACCGGAGACAGGTCGTAGCGCTCGGAATCGAAGAAAAGGCCCCGGAACAGCACCTCGGCGGTGTCGGGAGTCGGCGGCTCGCCCGGGCGCATGACGCGATAGATGTCGGTCAGGGCCTCGGCGCGATTGGCGTTCTTGTCCACCGCCAGGGTATTGCGGATGTAGGGCCCGACGTTGATGTGATCGATGTGCAGCGTCGAGAGCTCGGCGATGCCGGCCTCGGCGAGCGCCGCGACCGACTCCTCGGTCAGCTCGTCGCCGGCCTCGGCGATAACCTCGCCGGTCTGCTCGTTGACGATGTCGGCGCCGACGTAGCGGCCCACCAGCTCGGAAGCCGGGACCAGGATCTCCTTGAGCCCGTCGTCCAGCAACTTGCGCGCGGTGCGGGGCGTGACCTTCTCTCCCGCCTTGACCACGGCCTTGCCGGTCTTGGCGTCCACCAGGTCGGCGATCAGCTTCACGCCGCGCAGACGCTGGGGGTCGAACGCGGTCTTCCAGCCCTTGTCGGTCGCCTGGTAGGAGATGCGCTCGTAGAAGTAGCCGAGAATCTCCTCCGCCGACATGCCGACGGCCTCCTCGGGGGCGACGGTTTCGCCGTTGGCGACGCGCTCGGCGCGCAGCTTCGCCGTCGCCATGTTGTCGAGCGCCATCAGCAGCGTCGTCACCGGCAGCTTGCGGCGCCTGTCGATGCGCACGTAGACGAGGTCCTTCGCGTCGAACTCGAAGTCGAGCCAGGAGCCGCGGTAGGGAATGATGCGGGCCGCGAACAGGTACTTGCCCGACGAATGGGTCTTGCCCTTGTCGTGGTCGAAGAACACGCCGGGCGAGCGGTGCATCTGCGAGACGATCACGCGCTCGGTGCCGTTGACGATAAACGTGCCGTTGGACGTCATCAGCGGCATATCGCCCATGTAGACGTCCTGCTCCTTGATATCGCGGATGGAGCGCGCGCCGGTGTCCTCGTTCACGTCCCACACGAGCAGGCGCAGCGTCACCTTGAGCGGCGCGGCGTAGGTGAGGCCGCGCTGCTGGCATTCGTCGACGTCGTATTTCGGCTCCTCGAACTCGTATTTCACGAACTCGAGCGTGCCCCGGTCGGAGAAGTCCTTGATCGGGAAGACGGACTTGAAGACCTCCTGCAGCCCGGAGGGCGTGCGCCCGTCGGCCGGTACGTCCATCTGCAGGAACTCGTCGTAGGAGGTCTTCTGCATCTCGATCAGGTTCGGCATCGGCACCGCCGACGGGATACGCCCGAAGTCGATGCGGATGCGCTTACGACCGGTGAAGGATTTCGCCATGGATGCTGGTCCTTTTGAACGACGCGTTGAACTCGACCGGGCGGCCGGAACCGCCTCGAAACCGGCTGCCGCCGCGCGGCATGTCTTAACCCTTACTTCGCGGCCACGCCGCAACCCTTACTCAGCGGCCATGCCGCCTTTTGCGTGCCGCGACACCGCTTGGGTCCCGGGGGCGCCCCCGGAACCCGCGCGACGTTCGATACTCGGTCCGGGCCTAGTGTGACGGATTCAAAGTTCCTGATGCAGTTCGGGGCAAATACCGAAAGGAACTTCAAATCCAGATCCCATACTAGAAACCAATAATCCTAGTGTCGTTTCGGTTCAGACGTTCGCAAGGTGGTTGCCCAAAAATAAAGCGAACTTCTGAACTACGACACCAAGCCCGGAGAACGCTACTTCAGCTCGACCTTGGCGCCGGCGCCTTCGAGCTGCTCCTTGAGCTTGGCGGCCTCGTCCTTGGACACGCCTTCCTTGACGGTCTTCGGCGCGCCCTCGACCAGGTCCTTGGCCTCCTTGAGGCCGAGGCCCGTGATCGCGCGGACCTCCTTGATCACGTTGATCTTCTTGTCGCCGGCGGCGGCCAGGACCACGTCGAACGTGTCCTTGACCTCTTCGGCGGCGGCGGCAGGCGCTCCAGCCACGGCCGCGACGGCGACCGGCGCGGCGGCGGAAACGCCCCACTTCTCCTCGAGCAGTTTCGACAGCTCGGCCGCTTCCATCACGGTCAGGGTCGAAAGCTCGTCTGCGATTTTCTGAATGTCAGCCATTTCATCTCACTCCGTTGTAAGGCTTGAACTTCTGCATGGGGACGGCTAGGCCGCCTCTCCCTTGTCGGCATAGGCCTGAATGACGCGGGCCACCTGGCTCGCCGGGGCGCCGAGCACCCGGGCGACGCGGGTCGCCGGCGTCTGAAGCATGCCGACCAACCGGGCGCGCAGCTCGTCGAGCGACGGGAGCGAGGCCAGCGACTTGACCGCGTCCACGTCGAGCATCTTGCCGTCGAGCGCTCCGCCGACGAGAACGAGCTTCTCGTTCTCCTTGGCGAAGTTGACGGCCACCTTGGCCGCGGCCACCGGGTCCGACGACGTCGCGACGGCGACGGGTCCGGTGAACATCGGCGCAAGCTCGGCGAACTTCGTGCCTTCGAGGGCGAGACGGGCGAGCCGGTTCTTGGTCACCTTGAAACCGGCACCCGCTTCACGCATCTGGCGGCGGAGCTTGGAGGATTCCGCCACCGTCAGGCCGCTCTGCCGGGTGACAACCACGAGGTTGGCCCCTTCGAACATGCCCTTGAGCGAAGCGACCAGGTTCTGTTTCTCGGTCCGGTCCACTTTCGTCTCCTACAGTGCCGTGGCGGACGGATGCCCGCCGCGGCGTTACACACTGGACCCTCGGGGGCGCCCCGCGGGTCCGCTCCCCTGTCCCAGAAGTTCAAGCCCGGGCCCCCACGAACTGGGTCGGAGCGCCGGGTTCGACTCCCGTCTATGCAGGCCATTAAGCCCCGGCGTGCCGAGGCACCTGCAGTCTCGGACAGGCGGGCGGAGGCGAGCCTCCGCCCTTACCCGCCCCGGCCCGGAGGCCGGGGGGATCTCGGTGAGCCCGGCGCCTAGGCGCTCAGGCTCGAAATCTCGAGGCGCAGGCCCGGCCCCATGGTGGAGCTGAGCGAGGCCTTCCTGACGTAGACGCCCTTCGCGCCCGAAGGCTTGGCCTTCAGGATGGCGTCGAAGAACGCGCGCGTGTTCTCGACCAGCGCGTCCTCGGGGAACGACACCTTGCCGATCCCGGCGTGGACGATGCCAGCCTTCTCCGCGCGGAACTCGAGCTGGCCGCCCTTGACGGCCTTGACCGCCTTGGCGACGTCGGGCGTGACCGTGCCGAGCTTCGGGTTCGGCATCAGGCCGCGCGGGCCCAGCACCTTGCCGAGGCGCCCCACCACGCCCATCATGTCGGGGGTGGCGATGCAGCGGTCGAAGTCGATCTTGCCGCCCTGGACCGCCTCCGCGAGGTCCTCGGCACCCACCACGTCGGCGCCGGCGGCCTTGGCCGCCTCGGCCTTGTCGCCCTTGGCGAACACCGCGACGCGCACCGGCTTACCGGTGCCGTGGGGCAGCGAGATCACACCGCGCACCATCTGGTCGGCGTGGCGCGGGTCGATGTTGAGATTGACCGCGATCTCGACCGTCTCGTCGAACTTCGCCTTGGCGCGCTCCTTGATGAGCTTGACCGCCTGGGTCACGTCGTAGGCGGCCTCGGGGCTGATGCCTTCGGCGGCCGCACGCATGCGCTTTCCGATCTTCGCCATGGCCTACTCCACCACCTCGATGCCCATGGAGCGCGCCGAGCCCGCGATGATCTTCATCGCCTGATCGACGTCGTGTGCGTTGAGATCGACCATCTTCTTCTCGGCGATCTCGCGCACCTGCGCTTTCGTGACCGAGCCCGCCTTGGCGGTGCCCGGGGTCTTGGAGCCGCTCTGCACCTTGGCGGCCTTCTTGAGGAAGTAGCTCGCCGGCGGCGTCTTCATCACGAACGAGAAGCTGCGGTCCTGGTAGACGGTGATGACCACCGGGATCGGCATGCCCGCCTCGAAGCCTTGGGACTGGGTCTGCGCGTTGAACTGCTTGCAGAACTCCATGATGTTGACGCCGTGCTGACCGAGCGCGGGCCCGATCGGCGGCGACGGATTCGCCTGGCCGGCCGGAACCTGGAGCTTGATGTAGCCCGTTTCCTTCTTTGCCATAGTCTGCCCTTTCTGTTTCCGCCGGCGCGTCCCGCACCGGCTCTGGGGTGCGTGGTGCGGCCCCTCCTGGACTTCGGAGGACGGCCTCCCACGCGGATCGCCGGGCCCGCGGCCCGGCCTGCTTACGCTCTACGGAACCTCACGCCTTCTCGACCTGGGCGTACTCGAGCTCGACCGGGGTCGAGCGGCCGAAGATCGAGACCGCGACCTTGAGCCGCGCGCGCTCCTCGTCCACTTCCTCGACGAAGCCCGAGAACGACTGGAACGGCCCGTCGCAGACCCGCACCTGCTCGCCGATCTCGAAGGTGATCGAGGGCTTGGGCCGCTCGATGCCCTCCTGCACCTGGCGCAGGATCTGGTCGACCTCGCGCTGGGGCACCGGCACCGGCCGCTGCCCCGAGCCCAGGAACCCGGTCACCTTGGGCGTGTTCTTGACCAGGTGCCAGGTGTCGTCGGTCAGCTCCATCTTCACCAACACGTAGCCCGGGAAGAACTTGCGCTCGGCCTGGACCTTGGCGCCGCGGCGCATCTCCACGACCTCCTCGGTCGGCACCAGCACCTCCGCCACCAGCTCGCCCATGCCCTTGGCGTCGGCCTGCTCGCGGATCGACTCCGCGACCTTCTTCTCGAAGCCGGAATAGACGTGAACGACGTACCACTGCTGCGCCATATGACCCGCCCGGCTGACCTAGTTTCCGAATCCCAGGATGAACCGCACCCCGATCGACAGCAGCTGGTCCACGATCATGAAGAAGATCGCCGCCAGCGTCGCCATGATGAACACCATGACGGTGGTGATGAGGGTCTCCTTCCGGGTCGGCCAGGTGACCTTGGCGATCTCCTGGCGGACCTCCCGGATGAGTTGGATCGGTGACGTCTTGGCCATCTGAACTCGTTACCCGGAGCGGCGCCCGCGCGCCGGTCCCTGATGCTGGCAGGAGCGGAGGGTCTCGAACCCCCAACCTCCGGTTTTGGAGACCGGCGCTCTACCAATTGAGCTACGCTCCTTCGCGGTTCCGGCGGCGGCGATCGCGGGGGCGCCGCCTGCCCGAACCCGACCTCTCGCCGGCCGTCCCTACTCTACGATTTTGGAGACGACGCCGGCGCCGACGGTGCGTCCGCCCTCTCGGATGGCGAAGCGCAGGCCCTCGTCCATGGCGATCGGGCTGATCAGCTCCACCTTCATGCGCACGTTGTCCCCGGGCATCACCATCTCGGTCCCTTCCGGAAGCTCCACCTGACCGGTCACGTCCGTGGTCCGGAAGTAGAACTGCGGACGGTACTTGGTGAAGAACGGCGTGTGGCGGCCGCCTTCCTCCTTCGTCAGGATGTATGCCTCCGCCTCGAACTTCGTGTGCGGCGTGATCGACCCGGGCGCCGCAAGGACCTGCCCGCGCTCCACCTCCTCGCGCTTGGTCCCGCGCAGCAGAACGCCCACGTTGTCGCCCGCCTCGCCCTGGTCCAGAAGCTTCCGGAACATCTCCACGCCCGTGCACACCGTCTTCGCCGTCGCGCGAAGGCCCACGATCTCGATCTCGTCGCCGACCTTCACGATCCCGCGCTCCACACGGCCCGTCACAACCGTCCCGCGGCCCGAGATCGAGAACACGTCCTCGATCGGCATCAGGAACGGCTTGTCCTTCGGACGCTCCGGCTGCGGGATGTAGCCGTCCACCGCCGCCATCAGGTCCAGGACCGCCTTCTTCCCGATCTCCTCGTTCTTCCCCTCCAGCGCCGCAAGCGCAGACCCCTTCACGATCGGGATGTCGTCCCCGGGGAAGTCGTACGACGACAGAAGCTCGCGGACCTCCAACTCAACAAGGTCCAAAAGCTCAGGATCGTCAACCTGGTCAACCTTGTTCATGAAAACAACAATCGCAGGAACGCCAACCTGGCGCGCAAGAAGAATGTGCTCCCGCGTCTGCGGCATCGGGCCGTCCGCCGCCGAAACAACCAGGATCGCCCCGTCCATCTGCGCCGCGCCCGTGATCATGTTCTTCACGTAGTCCGCATGGCCCGGACAGTCCACGTGCGCGTAGTGGCGCTTGTCCGTCTGGTACTCAACATGCGCCGTCGAAATCGTGATCCCGCGCTCCCGCTCCTCGGGAGCCTTGTCGATCATGTCGTACGCCGTGAACGTCGCGCCGCCGCTCTCCGCCAAAACCTTCGTGATCGCCGCCGTCAGCGTCGTCTTCCCATGGTCAACGTGACCAATCGTCCCGATGTTGCAGTGCGGCTTCGTCCGCTCAAACTTCTCCTTGGCCATCTCTCTTCTTTCCTTGCCGTATTGCCCTAGGCGTCCTGTCGCTGCGGCCGCCGCCGGCCGTTCAAGTCTGGAGCGGGTGATGGGAATCGAACCCACGTAACCAGCTTGGAAGGCTGGGGCTCTACCATTGAGCTACACCCGCCGAATTCGCCTCTAACCTTTCAGGTGGTCCTCTTTACCGATCCCGTTTCCGCGCCCGGCCCCCGGATAGAGTGGTGGAGGGGGTAGGATTCGAACCTACGTAGACATACGTCGGCAGATTTACAGTCTGCTGCCATTGACCGCTCGGCCACCCCTCCTCGCCACACAATCCCCCCGAACGAAATCGGACCCGAAGGCTGGCATTCATGGGGGGCCGGAAAAGCGGAGAGCGCACTATGAAAATTTCTCGCCTAAAGTCAATTGGTAAAAAAAGCGAAACAGCCCTGTCCGCTCGCCGTGAGAAAGACAGCGCAGATCCCGGTTGAAGGTTGATATAGAAGCGAAAATATAGGACCAATCGCAACGGTGCGCAACCCTCGCGCATCGCAACGAAACGGGAACGCATGCCGAAAAGACCCGTCCGGCGCGGCCCGCGCCCCTCGGGGCGCAACGCCAGGCCGCCCATCAGGCCGCCCGCCCCTCCGGCAACGGGCGCCCCGCGTGATTCCCGGCGCTCCGACCGGCCCGGCTCCGGCGGCGACGAATGGCTCTACGGACGCCACGCCGTTACCGCGGCGCTCGGCAACAAGGCCCGCCGGTTTCGGCGCCTCGCGCTGACCCGGGAGGCGGAGGAAGCCCTGGCCCGGTCCGGCATCGCGCTGCCCATCGCACCCGAACGCCGGTCTCCCGCCGAGATCGCCGCCTTGTTGCCCGAGGGCGCGGCGCACCAGGGCTACGCCCTGCTCGCCGATCCGCCGCCCCCGGCCGCGATCGAGGACGTGATCGCGGACCTCGCGGACGCCCCGGACGGCCTCGTGGTGGTGCTCGACCAAGTGACGGACCCGCGCAACGTCGGCGCCATCCTGCGCTCCGCCGCAGCATTCGGCGCCGCCGCCGTGATCCTGCCCGAGCGCCACGGCGCCGAAGCCACGGCGGCACTCGCGAAGACCGCCTCTGGCGCGCTCGAGACGGTCGCGCTGGTGCGCGTCGTCAACGTCGCTCGTACGCTCGACGCCCTCAAGGCCGCCGGATTCTGGTGCGTCGCGCTGGAAGCCCGCGCGCCCGGTGTCCTCGCGGACGTCGATCTCTCGGGCCGCATCGCGCTGGTACTGGGCTCCGAGGGGGCGGGGCTCCGCCGGCTCGTGGCCGATACCTGCGACATCCATGCACGCCTGCCCATCGGGCCCGGAATCGAGAGCCTCAACGTCTCGGCCGCGGCCGCAATCGCGCTCTACGAGGTCACGCGCCGCCGTAAGCAGCCATAGCGCGCGCATTCGTTGCGGCGAATCCTGCCCATCCCGATACGAATCCGGTTTGTATCCGTCCCGGTTTCGGCGAAAATCGTTCGCAATGGGCGGCCAGCCTCGTCCAATCCCAGGAAACACCCCAAGGAGAGTTCGCACCATGCATTATCTTGCCATGCCGCGCGCGTTCGGCGCCGTTGCCGCTGCGGTCATCCTCGCCGCCCCCGCCGCCGCGCTGGCCCAGGGGGAGCCCTTCTACCAGGGCAAGACCGTCAGCGTGATCGTCAGCACCGGCGAAGGCGGTACCTACAGCCTCAACGCCCGAACGGTCGCCCGCTATATGCCCCGCTTCCTGCCGGGTGAGCCCCGCATGATCGTCCAGAACATGCCGGGCGGCGGGCACATGCTCGCGACCAACTTCCTCTACAACGTCGCCCCCAAGGACGGCACCACCATCGGCACGGTGAACCAGACCGTTCCGTCCCATCAGGTCCTCGACGGCAAGGGGGTGCGCTACGACGCGGCAAAATTCAACTGGCTCGGCGGCCTCAGGAGTGGCAATGCCGTGCTCGCGGTCTGGCACACGGTCGGCATCAGTTCGTTCGAGGACCTGCTGACGCGCGAAATCACTACCGGCGCCACCGGCGAAGGGTCGAGCGCCTTTCGCTATTCGCTGGTGATGAACCGCGTGCTCGGCACCAAGCTTAGGATCGTCAGGGGCTACAGGAGCGTTCCTGAGCTCGAACTCGCCATGTCGCGCGGCGAGGTCCAGTCCCGCGCCGGTGGCTACTCCTCCTATAGAGTGAGCCACCCCGACTGGCTGGCCGAGAAGAAGGTCGTGTTCCCGGTCCAGATCGGCTCCAGGCGGGAAAAGGACCTACCCGACGTGCCGCTCTGGCAAGAGGTCGCAAAAACCGACGAACAGCGTCAAATCCTGAGGCTCATCGCTGCGCCGATCTCGCTCGGCCGTCCGTTCCTCGCACCGCCCGACGTGCCCGCCGAGCGCGTCGCCACGCTCCGCAAGGCACTCGCCGATACCTTCGCCGATGCGGAATTCGTCGCGGAAGCCGAGCGCCAGAAGCTCGAGGTCGATCCCATGACCGCTGAAGAGGTCACGGCGCTCGTGATAGATACGATCAACGCTCCGGCCGATATCGTCGCCAAGGCCCAGGCGGCGATGGACACCGCGGGGCAGTAATCCCGCCGATGGACGCCGCCCGCCGGACGGCCCGGCGGGCGGCGCTTGCCGCGGATTCTCCCGACCGCTATGTTCGCCGGCGGAAGCCGGCGTAGCTCAGTTGGCAGAGCAACTGATTTGTAATCAGTGGGTCGCGGGTTCGATTCCTGCCGCCGGCACCATTTCGGGGAGGACTCGGCCTCGATGCGTGGCCTTACCATTTCGCCAGACCTGCGCGCGCCCCTCACCGCCCTCTGCCTCGCGGCGGCAGCCCTGGTGCCGTTCCCCGCCGCCGGCCATCCTCACGCCGCCATAGACATGCGCTCGGCCGTCGTCTTCGGCGACGACGGCCGCGTCGTCGCGCTCAGGATCGAATGGACCTTCGACGAGATCTACTCGTCCTTCGCCACCGCCACCCTCCACAAGGGCGACGCGGCGCGGTTCGAGAAATCGCTCCAGGGCCTCGCACGGCGCAACCTCGACAACCTGGACGAGTACAATTATTTCGTCGATCTGCGCGTGAACGGCGCGCGCGCGCGGCTCGGCCGCGTGGACGACTACCAGACAAGCATGAAGGACAATCGCCTATGGCTGCGCTTCGTCGCGCCGCTGGCGCAGCCGGCGGACCCGAAGACGGCGCCGATCTCCTACGCGGTCTACGACCCGACCTACTACATCGAAATCCTGTATCCGCGCGGCGACCGCATCGAGACGGTCGGCCCCGCGGGAAACTGCCGCGCCCGCATCAGGCCGCCCGAGCCGAACCCCGAGGCCCGCGCCTTCGCCGGCAGCCTGGGGCCCAACGAAACCGTCGACGCCGGCATCGGCGCCATGTTCTCCGGCCGCACCGGGACCAGTCTCGGCGAATTGTTCGCCGAGACTGCCCTGATCGAGTGCAACTAGAGGACCGGCAGCGTCACCGCCCGTGGGTATCGGCGAAGCCCTGGTCGATCACCTGGGTATAGAACAGATTGAGCATGTTCATGAGCCGGGGCTTGCGCCGATAGTGAGCGAACTCCTTCGGCACCTCGAACCCGGCCTGGATTTCCTTGAGCGTCTTGCCGGCCTGGATTTGGCGCGCCACCTCGTCGCGCACCATGATGAAGTAGCGCTGCTGTTCATCGAGGTCGGCGACGCCGCGGCCCACGTGCACCGGCCCATGGCCGGGGACATAGGTATCCACCGGCAGGCGGCGGTTCATGATGCGGTCGAGGATGTGGATGGTACCCTGGATATTAGCGAAATACATATTGCCCGATTCGGCCTGCCCCGGATGGGTTTCGGTCGCAAGCAGGTCGCCCATCAGGAACACGCGCTTCTGCGGGATGTAGATGGTGAGGTCGCTGGTCGAATGGCCGTGGCCCTCGTCGGTCATGACGAAGGTGAGGCCGCCGAACTGCAGCGTCATCGACCCCTCGAACCCGATGTCGGGGCGGACCAGTTCCTTGCCCTTGTAGGCGGCGTCCTGCGGACGGGGGGAAGCCGCGCGTTCCTCGAACTGGCGGGCCTCCTGCATGTAGAGATCGCGCATCTGGCGCCGCGTCGCGATGACGACGGGATTGTCCTCGCGGTAGTGCCAGGCACCCGTGGCGTGGTCGCCGGCCGAATGCGAGAACACCAAGTAGCGCACCTTCTTGTCGGTATGACGGCGGATCGCCGCCAGGACCTGGTCGGCGGTGCGGATATCGGCGTCGAACACGAGCACGCCGGCGGACGTGATGACGAAGGCCGAGTTTCCCGACCCGCGCTCGTTCTCCATCATGTAGATACCGTCGGCGACCTTGCGCTCCAGCATCTTGTCCTGGGCGAATGCGGCGGTGGAAACGTTGCCGGCCATGAAAGCGGCGGCGAACAGGCAGGCGGCGGCAATGCCCCCGCGTCGGATAGCATGCGGCATGAAGCGTCTCCCGGGACCGGGGGCGTGAGCCCGTCCGGCCCTTCTCCTCGTTGAAGTCAACGCCGCCCCGGAAGGCGCGGCATCCCTTAAATTCATACGCTTGCGAGATTAGACGAGAGCGGGGACGCCCGCCAGCGGATCGTGCGTCGTACCAACCGCCGCGGGCGCACCGGCGCGGGTTCGCGTTATTCGCCGCCGCTCTTCTTCTTGCCGTCGCCCTCGCTCTTGACTTCGCCGGCGATCGCCCCCTGGGGATCGAGCGCGGCCTTGGCGCGCGCCACCACGTCGTCCTCGGTCGCGATGATGCCCTCGACCAGCTTCTGGAGCCGGACGCCGTCCATCGGCGCGATGTCGAGGCCGCCGCGCTTGGCGTCGGCCAGGAACTCGGGGTCCTTCATGGTGGCGTCGAACGAGGCGCGCAGCGCCGCAATCCGGTCCGCAGGCACGTCGGGCGTAGTCAGGAACGGCCGGCCGAGGGCGATCTCGTCCGAGAACAGCTGCAGCACCTTGCGGGTCGCCTCGTCCTTGGCGAAGCTGGTCAGGAGCGGAACGTGCTCGAAGCCGGGTTCCGGCTCGACGCCGATCTGGACCAGAATGTTGATGAGCCCGTCCTTGACCCAGTCGGCCTCGCGCGCGAGCAGGCTATTGAAGTTGTTGCCGGCACGGCCCTGCACCTCGCCGCGCTGCATCGCGAGATTGACCTGATTGGTGCTCTGGTAGCCCATGATGACCTTGAACTTCGTACCGAGCAGGTTGTTGAGCAGCACGGGGTAAAGCGTGGTGTAGGAACCCGCGCCGGTAGAGCCCATCAGGACCTCGGTCTTCATCGCCTGTTCCAGCGTCTTCACGCCTGTGGTGTGCCAGACGTAGACGGTGGAGTTGCTCGCGTTCGACGAGCCGATCCACAGGAACTTTGCGGAATCGTACTGGATTCCCTTGCCGCCGAGGCGCTGATTCAGCACGAAGGACGGAATGATGGTGCCGATCGAGGTGCCGTCGCGCGGCGCCTGCAGGTAGAGGTGATTGGTCGCCCGCAGGGAGCCCGCCCCCGGCATGTTTCGCGGCACGATGGTGGGGTTGCCGGGGATGTGGCGCGACCAGTGCTGGGCGACCACGCGCGCGTTCTGGTCCATGCCGCCGCCGACGCCCGTGGAGATGATGAGCGACAGGTTCTTGCCCTTGTAGAAGGCCTCGACCGCGTCCGCCGACGCGGCACCCGCCATGCACGCGACCATCGCGCCGCCCAGCGCGGCGCACGCCATTTTCCCGGAAATCGTCATGAGTCGGTCTCCCATCCCTGTCGTGTATTTATCGTAGCGGCCGGCCGGAGCCGGCAGCGAATTCTAGACAGGGTGGCGCGTCGTGTCACCACGGCACGGCGGAGGGAGGCGGGATCGCGGCCCGGGCACCGGCCCGGGCCGGTCGCCGCGTCAGCGCTTGCCGTACTTGCAGCGCCGCGCGGTCTCGATTCCCATCTCGAAGCCTTCCTGGTAGGTGAGGGCCTGCTCGTCGCGGCCCGCGCGCATGGAATGGGCCATGCCGAGGGCGATGTTGTTGTCCTCCGAGAAGCCGTTCTTCTTGAGGGCGTCCTTGATGCCCTTCAGCCACTCGCTCTGTGATTCGCTCATCTCTTCCCAGCGCTCCTTGACGCTCTTCATTCCGACCAACGAACTCCCTGCGCCCCGGAGACGCCCGGGGCAGGCGGCCGGATCGTAATGATCTTCGCCGCCAGGAAAAAGCCCAAAATATAGGGGGCCGGGAAGGCCTAGCTCACCGCCCCGCAGGCGACGCAACGCATGTTCTTCTTGTCGAAGATCTTGTCGAGGTCGCCGTCCACCAGCGCGTAGTCGAGCAGCACCCGGATCGCCTTGCCCTCGTTCGGGATCCGGTACTTCTCCATCTGGTCGCGGATGAAGGTGAGGTGATAGTCGCGCAGTTCCAGCTCGACCTTGACCTTGACGCCCGCCATATGGCTTCTCCCCTGGTTCGCGGTTATGCGGCGACCATAGCCTCGGGGGTCGCCCGCCCGCAAGGCGCTCGGGCCGTGCGCGGCGCGGCGCGCTCTGTTATAAGCACCAAAAACCGATGCCGAGGGAGGGCCCGCACCCGGACCGGACGACGTTGCGTCCGCACCGGTCCGGGCGAAAGGATGACCGACGAACAGACGCCACGGAACGATACGAAGGCCGGACGCTATCGGCTCGGCGTGGACGTCGGCGGCACCCATACCGACCTCGTGCTGCTCGACGCCGCGAACGGGACGGTAAGAGTGGAGAAGGTCTCCTCCACCCCGCGCGACCCGGCCGAGGGCGTGATCGAGGGCGTAGGGCGCTTCCTCGCGCAAGGGGTGGCGCCGGAGGAGATCGGCTTCTTTGCCCACGGCACCACCATCACCACCAACGCGCTCCTCGAGATGCGTGGCGCACGCGTCGGGCTGTTGATCACGGCCGGCTTCAACGCGGTGCAGGAGACCCAGAACCAGGCCCGCGACGGCAACCCGTTCGACTATTTCTACGACCGGCCCGCGCCGATCGCGCCGCAAAGCCGGACCCGCCAGATTCCGGAGCGCCTCGACTATCGCGGGCGGGTGCTGGCGCCGCTCGACGAGGAAGCGGTGAAGCGCGCCGGTGCGGAGCTCGCTGCGGCGGACGCCGAGGCGATCGCGGTGTGCTACCTGTTCGCCTACATGAACCCGGACCACGAGCGGCGCACCCGCGAGATCCTCGCGCAGGCGGCGCCGGGCGCGCACGTCTCGCTGTCCTCCGACGTGCTGCCGCGCATCCGCGAATGGCCGAGGCTCTCGACCACGCTGGTCAACGCCTATCTCGCGCCGGTGCTGACGCGCTACATCCGCAACCTTTCGAAGGGGCTGGACGCGCTCGGAATCGCGACGCCGCAGCGCTTCCTGATGCAATCGAACGGCGGCGTGATGCCTTTTGCCGCGGCCGAAACCGGGGAAAGGACGGTCCATACCCTGCTTTCGGGGCCGGCGGCGGGCGCACAGGCTGCGGCTCAGGTGGCCTTCGAGAACGCCGGAAGCGGCCTCGTGACCCTCGACATGGGCGGCACCAGCGCCGATATCGCCTTTATCGAGGGCGGCGCGCCGCTCGAGGTCACCGAGGGCACGGTCGCGCGCCGCCAGGTGGACGTGCCGGCGCTCGACATGACCACCATCTCGGCGGGCGGCGGTTCGATTGCGCGGGTCGGCCCGGGCGGCGCCCTGACCGTCGGGCCCGAGAGCGCCGGCGCCGATCCCGGCCCCGCCTGCTACGGGCGCGGGGGCACGCTGCCGACCGTCACCGACGCCGACGTGGTCTGCGGCTTCCTCAACCCGGACTACTTCCTCGGCGGGCGCCAGAAGCTCGACGTCGCGGCCGCCGCCGCCGCGCTGGAGGAACACGTCGCCGCGCCGCTCGGCCTCGGGACGCGCGAAGCCGCCGCCGGCATCCGCCGCATCGTGGACGCGCGCATGGCCGACGAGGTGCGCGTGTTCGCCGCCAAGCGCGGGCTGGAGCCGCGCGCCTTCACGC
>JBJHBM010000008.1:0-78864 GCA_050485485.1 Alphaproteobacteria bacterium
CCTGACCGCGCAGGCGCGCGGCGCCGCGGGCGGTCCAGCCCCAGTAGCTGCGGCGCGGCCCGCGCAGCCCGCCCCAGGCGGCGCCCACCGGGTCGGCCTCGGCCCCGGCCCGCCACACCGCCTCGAACACGCCCGCGTCCTCGACCTGCCCCGGGCAGCGCAGGTTGGCGCGCCAGCGCACCCGCTCGCCGTGGTCGCGGGTCTGGAACGCGCACGGATAGCCGGGTTCCGGCAGGCGCGCGGGCGGCGCGTCGGCGCCGTCCGGGCGGTAGTTGGACGAGGCCCAGATCACCAGCCGCCCCACCTTCTCCGGGTGGCGCAGGGTGTAAGTGCCGGCGCGGATGCCGCCGCCCGACCAGCCGATCAGGTGGACCCGCTCGACCCCGCGCAGGGCCCGGATGAACGCCACCACGGCGTCGAGGTCGGCGGTCTCGGTGTCGGTGGTGACGAGGCGGAACGGATAGGGCGCCGGCGCCGCCAGCTCGGCCGGGGACAGCAGGCCCGCGGGCAGCCGCGCGCGGTCCTCGGGCGCGAGGTTGCGGGGGTCGTCCTGGAGCGCGAGCGCCGAGCGCCCGTGCCCGGTCATGTCGAGGGCGAAGACGTCGTAGCCGGCCCCGGCCAGGGCCGCCATCCAGCTCATGTCCGGGAACGGGCAGTCGAAGGCGACCGAGCACGGCCAGAACCCGCCGTGCACCATCAGCACCGCCCGGCCCTCGGGCACGCGGCCGCCGGGGGCGGCAGCGAGGGCGGCAGGCAGCTTCTCGCGCACGAACTGGCGCATCGTCCCGCCCGCGAGGGCCGGCACGGTGGAAGGGTGCTCGACCCAATGGTCGAGAGTCCGGATTTTCGCCGCTTCTGCCGTCAAGGCCGCCTCTCCCGCCGTCCCGCCGCGGGCAGTCTAGCCCCCGGCGGCGGCGTGCGGAACGGTCTCGGTTTGCAACGCGACCGTTGCGAATTTAAGCGGCGCGTTTGCGCTTTTCCAAGAGGACGGAATCGAGGGTGCCGCGGTAGGTTTCGGCGTTGCGCCCGCCGAGCTCGACCGCCCGGCGCGCGGCCTTTTCCGCGGCGTCCAGCTGCCCCAGCCCGAGCCGCACGTGGGCCAGGTTGTTGAAGGCGTCCGCCTCCCCCGGATGATCCCGCGCCGCCCGTTCGAACGCCGCCGCCGCCGCCTCGAGACGCCCCAGGCCGTAGAGCGTGTTGCCGTGGCCCATGCGCAGCGTGAAATCGTCCGGCCACAGGGCGAGGCCGGCCTCATAGGCCGCGTGCGCCGCTTCGGCGCCGGCGGCCCTCTCGAGCCCGGTCGCTGCGGCGACATAGCGGAAGCGCTCGGCCGAAACCGGCACCTCCCCCGGGCGAAGAACCAGCATCCCCCAATGATCGCCCCGCGCCCAGGTGCGCTCGAAAGTTTCCATCGCCATGACGTGGCGCGGCGTCGTTCCGGAATGCAGCGTCACCGTGCCCCGATCGAGGTCGTAGCCGATCACCACCGCGAAATGCCATTGCGGCGCCATCTGCAGCGCGAGGTTCTGCAGAACCACGACCGGGCGGCCCGCGTTCACTTCGCGGAACACGGCGTTCATGTCCGACACCGTATAGGCGAGGCGGCCATGGCGACGGGCGCCGGCGATCATGTCGTTCGGCAAGGTCCCACCGCGTTCGGGCGTGTAAACTTCCGCGACCAGCGCATCCGGCGACGCGTCGCGACCGCTCGCCACCAAGGCCATCGCCAGGGCGGCCGGTCCGCACTCCCGGGTGTTCTGAGCAAAGAACGGCGCGTCGGCGATATCCGACGCACGCGGCAGGTCGCCCGGTGCACCCCGCAGACGATCCGTCTGCGGGGTGGCGCAGGCAGCCAGCAGAAGCGCGAGCGCGCCAGCCGCGAATGCCCGCAACCGGAGCATGCCGACTACCTGGCGGAACCCTTGTTGGTGAAGCCGAAGGCGTTGGTGAAGCCGAGGATATCGGTCAGCAGAAGCACGAGGAAAATCACGACACCGGCGCCGATGACGGTTCCCCAGAAGCCTTCGCCGGCCGGCACGGAGTCGAGACGACCCTGGATCTCGGCGACCTCGGCGTCCGACAGGGCCGCGATGCGCGCTTCGGCCTCCTGCGGCGAGACGCCGAGCGATTCCATCTGCTGTCGCACGTCGTCGCGAGAGAGGAATTGCATGATCTGGGCGCGCGCCTCCGCGCTTTCCGCCGTGGTCACGCCTTCTGTCGAGATCAGAGCGGCCTTTGCGACGGGCAATGGTCCGGACACCGCGAGGAACGCGGCGGCGGCGGCGACGGCGATCGGCTTGTTATGTTTGCGAAGGCTTTGCATGCTCACTCTCCTATCGTGGTTGTCGGATACGCCCATTTTCTCGATGAAGGGAAGGCCCAGGCTCCCGGGACACGGAGGGAGGTTTCCGCGTGGGGATCCTCCCGGGAGCCTGGGCAGGGTGCTACCTGCCGCGACCGTGGCCCTGGTCGCTGCCGGCGCCACCCCCGGAGCCGACTGCATTTCCTCCGGCCCCGGCATCGCCAGCCCCGGCGAAGGACGGACCGGGAACGACGATGGCATCCTGGCGATCCCCGAACTCTCGCCATTCGGTCTCGTCGTAAGGCCACGACGAAGCCTTGAGAATCACCGCGTTCTGATAGGCGGCGACAACGGCACGCAAATCGCGCTCCTCGACGAGACCCGCCTTCTGCATCTCGTGCAAGACCACGTTCCAATCGGCTCCGGTCGCCCGGAGGCGCAATATCCGCTCGAGTGCCCAAACGGTGCGTGCCTGTGGGTTTTGGGCCGCATGGAGCGCATGACCGATGATATGTTCGCCGGGCGTCAGCATTCTCGTTGCAGCGCTCTCACCTGTTGTCGTTTCCTGAGCCTTGGGAGCAGACAAGAGAACCGCGAAACCGACCGCGGCTACCATCCACACGTTGACCATCAACGCCTTGCGCATCGTATCGTTCCCGGCTAGAGCGCGGCCCGGCGGTCGAGCGAGCCGTGGTGGCGGGCGGGACTCCACGCCTGCCGCCGGGAAGGGGCATACGGCACGGCTATGTCGGTCTTGGGGGCCAGCCTCGTCAGCATGCTCAACAGATCCTCCGCGTCGCACACTTCGTCGGACCAGACATGCGCCACGGCAATCAGGACACGCACGCGGTCGCCACCCGTGCGAGCCCTCAGACCATCGGACAGACGCCCGACGAGTTCTCGTTCGACAGCGGCATCGCGCCCGCTTGACGCGGGGGCGCCGAAGTCGCCGATCCGGAGGAACACCACGTCTCCGCCGCGCAGTTCGGCCCAGCAGCCGGCATGGTCCAGGGCGCGCGCGACCAGATCCCGAGCGAGTCCCGGCTTCGCGCCGTGAGCCCGCAACCGCATCGCCGTCAGGCGCAGTCGCGTGCCGCGCAGCAGGTCGACCGCCCGCCGAAAGGTGGAAACGTCCATGCCCTCGGGCAGGGAGACGCCGCCATCGTGGAAATGATTACGGGATGTGTCGGCCCCGTGTTCGATCGCATGCAATTTTTCCGGCAGGCCCATCGGCGGCGAACCCTCCTTGCTCTCGCCCTCTGACGGCATCACGTTAGTGGCGCAGCGGTGGGCATGGGTGCGACATGGTTGGGGCAAAGCTGTGACATTGCCCGTAGCCCGACCCGGGGAAGAAGGATGGCGAAATAAAATTATTTGTAGAGAGGGAGGCTGGCCTTCACGGCAAGTCCGCCTTCGGGGTGGTTTTCGGCATGGATGCGTCCTCCGACCGCTTCCACATTGCGCCGGACGATCCACAGGCCCATGCCGAAATGCGCGGCATCCAGCACGTCGCCGGCTGCGGCAGGCTGCGGCCTGTCGGAAAAATAGCGTTCGAAGATACGCTCGAGATTGTCGGGATCGACGCCCGGCCCCTGGTCGGTGATCACGAGAACGGCTTCGGTGCCGCTGCGCTCTAGCGTCACGCCCACCCTGGTTCCCGACGGCGAGAAGGAGAAGGCGTTATCGAGGAGGTTCTCGATCACGATTTCGAGCAGATCGACGCTCGCCGCCACGAAGATATCCGGGCGAATTTCGGACGTCAGCTCGATTCCCTGGAGGGCGGCAGTCTCTCCGTAGGCTTCCACCATCCCCGTGAGGAGCTGCGACAAGTCCACTTTCTCGCGCGGCGGACTGATCAGGTCGGCGATCGCCTCGTCCATGTGCCGCGCTGCGGTAATCAACGCATCGAGTCGCTCCGTAGCCTGCTCGACGAGCTGCAGCGCGCGTCGCGCGCGTTCGTCCTGCGGAGGCAAAGACGTCCGGATCGGCTCGACCGACTGCGCAATGACCGCTATCGGGGTCTTGAAGGCATGGGCATTTTCTTCGGCCGCGTCGCGGATCGCCTTGGCGGAGGCATCGAGGCCGTCGACCATGCGGTCGAACTCACGCGCCACGCCCTGCAGCTCCGGCACGCGATTGTGCGCGCTAAAGGAGCCATGGCCCGGCCCGCGCGCGGCGATCTGGCTCGCCAGGCGCGCGAAGCCGCGCAGGTTGAGGCCCACGTCGAGGAACAGCGACAGCACCAGCGCCGCCATGATGAGATAGATGGCCGCCGCCACCTGGACCTCGGGCCGCTTCCAGTAAGGCTGGCCGATCGTCATACCGACGCTGTCGGCGCCGCCGACCGCCGTCAGGACGACCCAGCAGCCGGCATCGGTACGGACGGGAGTCAGCGAGCTGAGAAGCTCCCATTGCCCGGCCGGGTTGGTATAGCGCACCGCAAGCGCGCGCTCGCCCTCGCAGCTGTCGCGCAACCTGTCGAGCAGGCCGGTTTCGACGAGGAATTGCCATTCCGTGTCGAGGTAGGCTGCCGGCACTTCCGGCCAAGCGGCGACGTAGAAGAAACCGACGTTCTGCTGCCCCTTCGACCTTACCCTCGCGGTCTCGGGACGGAACAGGACCTTGACCTTGGTGCTGCCCGAGACCACGGACGCGAGCTCGGCTTGGAGAGCAGGGGTGCGGCCCGCTCCGAAGCGCTGCAGGGCGGGCGTGAGGGCTACCGCCATCAGCCTCCCCTGTTCCTGGACCGTCTCCATCAGGAGACGCGATTTCTCGCGGTCCGCGCCGCGAAGCTCGACGTAGACGATCAGGGGACAGGCAATAAAGATGACGACCAGGATGATCGCCTTCGTGGCGATGGAATTGGCCGCGCGCAGGAGACGCCCGGTCCAGTATCGGGTCTCATTCCTCATCGCGCCAGCGGTAGCCGAAGCCGGGATAATTCTCGATCCGGTCGAAATCCGGATCGTGGTCCCTGAACTTTTGGCGAATCCGTTTTATGAAGGTGCGGACGTTGGTGCGATAGCCTTCGGGCCCGACGCCGGCGACGAAGCCTTCGCCGCGCACCCTGTCGTAGAGATCGCGGTAGCGCAGGTCCTGTCCTGCCTGGACCGCGAGAAGCTGCACGATCTGGAATTCCCCGAGGGTGAGCGGAATCTCGTCCCCGTTCCAGTAGGCGCGGCTCGATGCCGGGTTCAATTCCAGGGGCCCGAGCACGATGCGCGCGGCGCCGTTCTCGTCGTCCGCCATGCCCTCCGCGCCCTTGGTCCCGGCGAGGATCAGGTCGATGCGGCGGCGTAGAATCTGGAAGCTGCGGGACTTTTCCACGAAATCCACCGCGCCGGTCGCCAGCGCGGCCTCTTCGTAAACCTGGTCCGAAAGGACCGTGAGGAAGATTGCGGGCGTCGTCACCCCGCTCTCCCGTAGGCGGCGGAGCACCTCTATCCCGGAGAGGCCGGGCATCTTCCAGTCCATCAGGATGATGTCGATGTCGTTGCCCGCATCGAGGAAGTCGATGAAGGACTGGCCCCGATCGAAGCTCGACACCTCGAAGCCCGAATCACGGAGATTTTGTTCCACCGATTCGCGGAACAGGTCGTCGTCGTCAACCAGTGCGATCCGAGCCATGCTTTCGTTCCAAACGCTTAACGCGTCTTTCCGTCCCTGATTCCGGCTATGCATGTCCGCTCGGCGTCGGCCGACGCCTGATCGGGATAGAACTTGTAGGCAAGTGCGCGAAAATCCTTGTTGCCGATGTCGAAGTAGAAGAACACGTCGAGCTTGCAGCCCGCCGAAGCATAATGCCAAACCATCGAGGGCGGCTCGTTGCGAACCGCCAGCGGCTGGCCCAGCAGGTTGGTGACCTCCCCCTCGCTGCCGCCCATCATGGCCGCGGCGGTGGGGCCCACCACCGCCGGCGCCTTCTTCTGTTCCTCGCCCTCGGGACGGCGCGGCGGGCGCAGGACGGCCTCCTCGGCCGGCGGCGCCGCTTCCGGCGCCGGTTCCTTCGGCGCAAGCGGAAAGCCCACCCCCTCGCACCCGGCGAGGGCCACACTCATCACGGCGCCGAGAAGCGCCGTGCGACGTGGCAAGAACATCCCGTTCCTCCATCCCCGCGACCGGACTTCGGCGCTGTCGGCCGCCGAACCACCAAGTCTTCCACAACACGAAACGATTCCGGCTTGCACCGGAACGTGCTCATGATATTCGAACCTTAAGCCGGCGCCACCATCAAACGTCTATATTTCGTAGGGCATACGCATAATAATAGCAGCTTCGCGCCGCCCTCCCCGGCGGCAGCCGTCCGGTCAGGCGGCCCGCCAGCATTGACAGCCCGAACGGCCGAACATAATTTAGATAATTGCAATATAAACTGGGAGGAATACATGCGCTCTTCAAGTATTTCGAAATTGGCTTTCGCCGCCTGTTCGCTCGCGCTTCTACCGGCCGCAGCTTCCGCCCAGTCCGTGGAAAGCTTCTACAAGGGCAAGACCGCCAATCTCCATATCGGCTTCGCCCCGGGCGGAGGATACGATTTCTACGGACGGCTGGTAGCGCGCCACCTCGGCAGGCATATTCCCGGGCAGCCTAACATCGTGGCGCAGAACATGCCGGGCGCGGGAAGCCTGACCGCCGCCAATTTCGTCTACGCGGTGGCGCCCAAGGACGGCACCGCGTTCGGGATGCTGACGCAGAACCTTCCGCTCGAGGAGGCTCTCGGGAATCAGGGGGTGCGCTACAAGTCGGCCGAGTTCAACTGGATCGGCCGCGCCACCTCGATCATCGAGATTCACCTGACCTGGCATACGTCGAAGGCGAAGACCTTCCAGGACGTACTCGTCCATGAAACCCCGGTCGCAAGCACCGGGCCGGGCTCGCCGTCGGAAGGCTGGCCGCGCATCCTCAACGGCCTGCTCGGTGCCAAGTTCCGCATCATCGGCGGCTACACCGGCTCGACCGCCGGGATGCTGGCGATGGAGCGCGGCGAGGTGGATGGCGCGCTGACCTCCTGGAACACGCTCAAGCAGAGCAAGCAGGACTGGCTGTCCAACAACCGCATCAGCCTGCTGGTCCAGTACACGATGGAACGCTCGCCCGAGCTTCCCAACGTACCGGCGGTGGTGGAGCTCGGCCGCACGCAACAGGAGAAGGAGATGCTGGCCGTCTACGCGGGCGGCGGCGAGATCGGGCGCTCGGTGGTGACGACCCCGGGGGTGCCGGCCGATCGCGTGAAAGCCTTGCGCGCGGCCTTCGATGCCATGCTGAAGGATCCGGCCCTGCTTGCCGAGGTCGAGAAGACCCGCTCCGAGTTCCTGCCGATGCCGGGCGAGAAGCTCCAGGCGATGGTCGAGCAGATGACCAAGGTCTCGCCCGAGATCATCCAACGGATGCAGGGATATCTTCAGGCCGGCAAGTAGCGCTGCCGGCATTTCATCAGGGGCGCCGCGGCCCGTCGCGGCGCCCTTTTCTTTTTCTTTCGCGCGGGCAGATAATCGCGTGGCGGATGACGAACTGATGACGAGGCCGGGTCATCCACGCCGGGCGGGCAGGCGCAGCAGCGCCGCCATGAAGACGACGGCGGCGACCAGCGCCAGCAGGTTGGCAGAATAGACCATCGTCACGGCCCGGCCGACCGCCGCCGGGTCGGTGGCATCTCCAAGGCCCGCGACGGTCGAGAGCACGCCGGCGGCGGCGGCGCCGAAGGCGGTGCCGAGCGAGCGTACGGACGGCATGGCCGCGGAAGTCGCGCGTTCCTCCCCCGGCCGGGCATTGGCCATGGTGCGCGCCACGAGATGGACGTTGTGCACGCCGACCCCGATCCCCAGCACGAAGGCCGAGAAGGCTAGCACCGCGAGCAGCGGCGGCAGCGTCGCCGTCGCCGCGATCCCGGCGAGGCCGGCCACCATCAGCACCGGCCCCGACATCAGCGCGAGGCGCTCGCGCCGGCCCGACCAGCCCGAGACCAAGAAGGTACCGATGGTCCACCCGGCCGAGACCACGATGGCGATGAAGCTGATGAGAAGCGGCGTCACCCCGTGGACCACCTGCAGCAGCAGCGGCATGAACAGGTTGACCGATGTCTGTGCCATGCCGCCGCAGAACAGGATCAGGAACGCGAGGCCGACCGGCGAGCGTAGCGAAAGGGCATCGGACGGATAGAGGCGGTTGGGAGAAGCCCGGTCCAGGCGGAACGTGGCCCAGAGCATCCCCACGGCGAGCGCCACCAGCAGCAGCCTGAGCACCGTATCGGCGACGGGCCCGGCGAGTGCGACGGCGAAGACGCCGCCCGTCAGCATCATCACGCGGGCGAAGGGGAAGCGCGCGGCGTCGGAACGCCGGCCGGCGTCTGCGGTTTCGTCCGGCACCCGCGTCCAGATCAGCACGGCGAAGGCGAGGATCAGCGGGACCATGCTCCAGAACGAGCCGCGCCACCAGCCGATCTCGGCGAACAGACCACCCACCAGCGGCCCGCAAAGCTGGGCAATCATCCAGGTGCCCTGGTGGGCGGCGAGGATACGACGACGCAGGCCGTCGGCGAAGAATGCGCTGACCAGCGCCATGCCGCCGCCGGTCACGAGCCCGCCCGCGAATCCCTGCAGCCCCCGCGCCGCGACCAGCGTCCCCATGTCGGGAGCGAGCGCGCAGCCGAGGGTGCCCAGGAGAAATGCGACGATGCTCAGCAGCGAGCCATTGCGTCGCCCGAACGCGGCCCAAATGGGATTGAGGCTCGCGGCGCCGACGATGGCGCCGATGGTATAGAGCAGGGTCGGCCACGTGTAATAGTCGGCGCCGCCGAGGTCGGCCACCACCGTCGGCATGATGATGGTGATGACGAGCACCTGGAGCGCGTGCAGTGCGACGCCGAGCACCACGATAGCCGAATAGACCGCACGCCCGTCGCGGACGAGATCGCCCCAGGGCGCGGTCTGCGGGGCCGCTCCATCATGTGCCGTGGATTGCCCGCTCATGGGACGACTGCGTTCCCCCTCCTTGCTGCGGCCCGCTTCCTGTGCGGCGCGCCCGCCGTCCTTGTCCGATGGCTTTGTCTGATGGTGTTATCGGCGGCCGGTGCCGAGTGTCGCGCGAACCGGCCGTCCTGTCCATCCGCCGCGCCGCGATGGGCCGCGTCAGGCCCGGGCGCGACGCAGGTCGGCCAGGACTTCGCGGGCCGCGTTGTGGCCCGGCGCCCCGGTGACGCCGCCGCCCGGGTGGGTGCCGGCGCCGCACATATAGAGGCCCGGTATCGGCCCCCTGTAGTTGCCGTGGCCGAGCAGCGGGCGCGCCGAGAACATCTGGCCGAGGTCGAGCGCACCGTGGAAGATGTCGCCGCCGACCAGGCCGAAGGTGCGCTCGAGGTCGAGAGGGCTCAGCACCTGACGGCCGACGACGGAACGGGCGAAGTTGGGCGCATGGGCGTCCACCGTCGCGATCATCAGGTCCGCGACCTCTTCCCTGCGATCGTCCCAGGAGGCGCCGTCCGGCAACACGGGCGCGACATGCTGGCAGAACAGGCTCGCCACGTGCGCGCCCCGCGGCGCCAGCGTGTCGTCGAGCGTCGAGGGGATCACCAGTTCCACGATCGGGCGGCGCGACCAGCCGTGGGTGCGGGCGTCGAAATAGGCGCGTTCCATGTAGCCGAGGCTGGGCGCGATGATGATTCCGGCGGTGTGGTGGTCCGCAACCTCCTGTCCCGGCAGCGCCGAAAAATCGGGCAGCTCCGAGAGCGCCACGTTCATGCGGAAGGTCCCGGAGGCGCAGCGGTAGCCTTCCATTCGGGCACGGAATCCCGCCGGCAGCGCCCCTTCCGGCACCAATTTCAGGTAGAGCAGCTTGGGGTTGACGTTGGCGACCACCGCGCGCGCGCGCAGCGTCTCGCCCGCCTCGGTGACGACGCCGACGGCGCGGCCCCGCTCCACCAGAACCTCGCGCACGCCCGCGCTTGTGCGTATGTCGGCGCCGCGCGTACGCGCCGCGCGCGCGATCGCCTCGCTGATCGCCCCCATTCCGCCGACGGCGTGCCCCCAGGCACCCTTCTCCCCGTTCACCTCGCCGAAGCGATGGTGCATCAGCACGTAGGCCGAGCCCGGCGTATAGGGGCTCGCGTAGTTGCCGACGATACCGTCGAAGCCGAACGCGGCCTTGATGGGATCGCTCTCGAACCAGCGGTCGAGATAATCGCCTGCCGAGGCCGTGAACAGATCGAGCAGATCGCGCTGCGCGTCGAGCCCGAGGCGGCGCACCCGGTTGCCGAGCCGGCCCGCGCGCGCGAACTCGGCGAGCGCCGCGAGGAGGCGGCCCTCGACGGCGTTGGGCGGCGTCTCCAACACGAGATCGCGGATGAAGTCGGCGACCGTGTCGAGGCGCGCCTCGAAAGCGTCGAGCCGTTCGGCGTCGCGCGCGGAAAACCGCGCGACCTCGGCGCGGGTGACGCCGGCGCCGACCTTGAGATAGCGCCCATCGTCAAGCGGCAGGAAGTTGGCGAGACGCCGCTTGACGATGCGCAGGCCATGGCCGTGCAGATCGAGGTCGCGGATCACCTTCGGGTTGAGAAGGGACACCGTGTAGGCGGCGACCGAGTTGCGGAAGCCCGGATGGAACTCCTCCGTCACCGCCGCGCCGCCGACGACAGCACGGCGCTCCAGCACCACGACCTTGAGGCCCGCGCGCGCGAGGTAGGCGGCACAGACGAGGCCGTTGTGACCGCCGCCGATGATGAGCGCGTCGTGGATCATCCCCCGATGCTGCCCCATCGGCGGGCGCGAGGGAACAAGGCTCTGCTAGGCCCCGGCGCGCGCGGCGTCCTTGGCGTGGTTGCTGTGGCCGTAGGCGCCTTCCGGGCAGATCTTCCCGATGCGCGCCATGTCCTCGGCCGTGAGCCCGAGCCCGGCGGCCTTGGCGTTGTCCTCCAGATGCCTGCGGCTCTTGGAGGACGGGATCGGCACCACGGTACCCGGCTGGCGCATCAGCCAGGCGAGCGCCAGCGCAGAGACGGACACGCCCTTCTCGGCCGCCATCTCGCCGAGCGCGGCCACCATCGCCGCGTTGCGCTCGATGTTGCCGGGACGGTAGCGTTCGTCCTCGCGGCGGCGGTCGTCTTCGGGAATGTCAGCGGCGGAGCGGAACAGGCCCGCGAGCAGCCCCCGCCCCAACGGGGCGAAGGCCATGAAGCCCATGCCGCGGTCGCGGCAGGCGGGCAGGATCTCCTCCTCGGGGTCGCGCACGAACAGCGAGTACTCGTCCTGCACCGAAAGCAGCGGATGGACCGCGCAGGCACGGGCGACGAGGTCGCGGGTGAGCCCCTTGGAAATTCCGATCCAGCGGGTCTTGCCCTCCTTCACCATCTGGGCCATCGCGCCGACCGACTCCTCGACCGGAATCTCGGGATCCACCCGCGAGATGCAGATCATGTCGAGGCAATCGATGCCGAGCCGCCCGAGGGCACCCTCGGTCGAGTTGCGTATGTGCTCCGGTGAACCCGCCACCTGGCGCTTGCCGTCGGGGCGTATGGTGCCGAGCTTGGAATGGATCACGAAGGCGTCGCGGTTGCCCTTGATCGCCCGGGCGATGAGCCGGTGGTTGTGACCCTCGCCGTAGTTGGACGAGGTGTCGAGGAAATTGATCCCAAGGTCGAGAGCGCGGCGGATCGTGGCGACGCACTCGTCGTCGTCCTGGGCGCCGTAGCAGCCCGACATGCTCATGCAGCCGAGGCCGATGGGCGATACCTTGGGCCCGCCCGGGCCGAACGTGATGCGGTCCATGTCGAAACCTCACCTTTCGAAAATGCGGCGGCCCCGCCTGAGCGGGGCCGCATGGCCCGAGATGGGGCGCGTCAGTTGTGGTAGAGCGGCCCGCGCAGGAGCCGGCCCGCGAGCGCGCCAGTGTGCTCGCCCTCGCGGATGAACAGCTCGCCGTTGACCAGCGTGCATAGGATGCCGTCGGATTTCTGGCTGATGCGGGGCTGGCCCGCCGGCAGGTCGTGGACCAGCTCCGGCATGGCGGGCGCGATGGTGTCGGGATCGAACACCACCACGTCGGCGCAGTTGCCCTCGCGCAGCCAGCCGCGGCCCTTGAGGCCCCAGAACGCCGCCACGTCGAAGGTGATCTTGCGGACCGCCGCCTCCAGCGTGAGCGCCTGCTTGGCGCGCACCCAATGGCCGAGCAGGTGGCCGTGGACCGGGTTGATGGTGGTGGCGACGTGGGCGCCCGCGTCGGAGAACGTGACCGCGGTGCGCGGATGGCGGATCATCGCCAGGCAGAAGTCCTGGTCCTCGTTGTTGCTCGGCTGCACGAAGAACAGCTTGAGATGATGCTCGAGCGCGAGGTCGATGAAGGTCTCGACCGGGTCCTGGTTGCTGCGCTCCTTGGCGATATCGGCGATCGACGGATAGGGCGGCAGGGGCCGGGTCAGCGGGAACACCCAGTTCCAGTCCACCGGGCGCTGGAACGCGTTGGGCAGCGCCGGGTCGGGCTTGTGGGTATGGGCGTGGACCGCGTCCACCAGCTTCTTGCGCATGGCGGGATCGCGCAGGCCCTTCTCCTGCTCGGCCAGGGGCAGCTTGCGGAAGTCCTTCCACACCGCGATGTAGTCGTAGGGCGTCATGGTCTCGAACGAGCGCAGCGAGCCGTTCCAGGTGGCCGTGCCCTGGATCAGCATGCGGCCGCCCGCGGCGACGCATTCGTCCACCATGCGGAACTGCTCGCGCCACAGGTCGGGGTTCTTGCGCCGGTACCACGAGCTGCCGAAGGTGAAGGGCACGCCGCTCGACAGGCACAGGTCCTTGACACGCTGGTGCTCCAGGTGGCGCTTCTCGGGATCGGGGATCACGTTCTCGCGCGCCATCTCCACGATGCCGGTGCCGAGCTCGGCGAGGACGCCCACGAGGGCGGAGAATTCGTCCCACGAGGCGACGCGGCTCGCCACCGGCTTGCCGAGCGGCGTGCGGTGCGCGCCCGAGCGCGAGGTCGACAGGCCGATGGCGCCTGCCCGCATCGAGTCCGCGAGAGCCCGCTTCATCGCGACCAGATCGTCCTCGCTGGCCTCTTCCTCCATCGCGCGCGCGCCCATAACGTGGGTACGGAGCGCCGAATGGCCCACGTAGCCCGCGTAATTGAGCCCCTTGGGCAGCGCGTCAACCGCGTCGAAGTACTCCGGAAACGTCTCCCAGGTCCACGGAATGCCCGCTTCCATGGCCTCCGGCGCGATGTCCTCTGCGCGCTCGAAATTGTGGAGCACCAAGGACTTGTCGCGCTCGGTGCAGGGCGCCATGGTGAAGCCGCAGTTGCCCATCACCACCGTCGTGACCCCGTGCCAGCACGAGTTCATCCCGAGCCCGTCCCAGAATACCTGGGCGTCCATGTGGGTGTGGCCGTCGACAAAACCGGGCGCGACCACCTGACCGTCGGCGTCGATCACCTGCTGCGCGCTTTCGCCCGCGAGCTTGCCGATCGCCGTGACGATGCCATCGCGAATCCCGACGTCGGCGCGATAGCCGGGCAGGCCGGTGCCGTCGACGACGGTGCCGTTCTTGATGAGGGTGTCGTAGGTCATGGGTCGCCTCCCGTTGCGGCGAGGGCCCCTAGGCCTTCTCGCGCCTTGGTTTCCGGAAGGCTAGACCCGCGTCCTGCCGGGCGCAATGGGCGCGTTGGAATTCCCCGCCGGCCCCCCGGAAATTCCTATCGGGCGCGCGAGAAACCGCCGCCCTCCGCCGCCGTGACCGCCGCCCCGGCGGGCGCCTCCCGGTCCCGGCGGCGTTCCCGCACGGCGGCCGTCATGCCGAGGGCGTCGTGGACGGCGGTGGCGACGTCGAGCAGCCGGGCACGCTCCATCCGCCCGATCAGGCTGAACTCGAGCCGGCCCTGGCGCCAGTGGAAGGTCGAAAGTCCGTCCTGCCGGGCGAAGGTGAAGGAGGTACGCCGGGCATCCCCCGGCACCGGCACCGCGCCCACGTAGAGGCCGAGGGAGTTCCGGCCGCCCTCGTAGATCAGCTGCACCACGAGCTGCTCGCCGATGAAGAAGATGCGCCCGCCTGCGAGCGCAAGGCCGAAGTCCTTGAGGTCGGGCGCCGAGCGCGGCGCCGGCCCGCCGAGCCAGCCGACCAGCACCTTGCCGCTCTCGGCCGCATCCCCGGGCAGCGCCGGCGCCCCTTCCTCCGACAGCAGGGCGTGCGCCTCGATGGCGCGGCGCGTGAAGCTCGGGAACGGCTGCTGCTGCTCGCGCACCGCCGTCCATTGGTCGTTGGCGAGCCACCCCCCGGCGCCGGCCGCAGCCGCCAGCGCGAGCCCGAGGGCGCAGCGCAGCACGATCCGCAGCGCGCCCCCGCGCGGACGGGCTGACAGCTTCTCCGCCATGCCCTCCATCCCGGCCGGCAGCGGTATCTTGGTCATGAAGTCGAACGCCTGGTGCAGCGCGACATTCTGGGCACGGTAGGCGGTGACCCTCTCCGCCTCGTCCGGATGCAGCGCGAGATAGGCCTCCACCGTGCCGCGGCGGCCTACGTCGAGCAGGCCGTCCACGTAGGCCTGGAGCTCCTCCTCGCGCACCCCGGCGTCATGCGCCGGCGGCACGCGCGCCTCATCCTTGCCTTTCCCGCACCGCGTCCCTGCGGTCCACGGCAACAGTCGGCGCGTCCTGCTCATGGCGCCTGCCGTCCATGTGCCGGCGCAACATCTCGCGTCCGCGGAAGAGCCGCGACATCACGGTCCCGATCGGCACGCCGAGCACGTCGGCCGCCTGCCGGTAGCTCATGCCCTCGAGCCCCACCAGCAGGACCACGGAACGGTAGCTCGTCGGCAGCGCGGCAAGCGCACGCTTGAGGTCGCGGATCTCGAGGCGCTCCTGCTGGTTGGGCAGCGCGCGCAGTACCGGGCTCACGTCCTCGATCGGCACCTGTATGCCGTGGCGCCGCTGGCGCGCGATGCCATCCACGTAGATGTTGTGGAGGATGGTGAAGAGATAGGCCCTGTGATCGCGCACCTTCGCCCAGACATGCACGTGGGACAGCGCGCGGGCGAGGCATTCCTGTACCAGGTCGTCGGCCTCGATCGAGTTGCCGGCGAGCGCCATCGCATACCGCCGCAGCCCCAGCACATGGGACTTCAGGACTTCGGTGAGTTTTTCCGCCACGCGCGCGTCCCCCCAAGCCAGGGAGCCGAAGCGCGGCCCGGGAAACGACAGACGCTTCCCGCCGTCCGGGCAATGCGGACGGCGCCATCCGCTTCGACGTCAACAGAGTAGTTACTAGTGGCACGAGAGAACGTGGCATCGCTGTGACCAATCTGTGGTTGCGGTAGTAAGACGGCGCACCCACCCGAGTATTCCTGTGCAAATTGTTTACAACCGACGCAATTTTCGGCGCTCCCGGGAGATGGCCGACGACCGGGCCCATCAGCGCGGGGCCCATCAACGCGAGGGCGAACGGTTCTGCATGTCCGCAAGCGTCCGGAACTGCGGTACCTCGGCGATCTCATCCCGGGTCAGCCGCACCAGGACGATGTGGTCTCCTCCCATGCCGGCGGTCGGCTCGATCCGCACATGGGCACTTGTCACCCCGACCGTCCGCCTACCGATCCCTAGGAACCCGCCCGCGCCGATCACGACGCCGGCAACCCGGCCCTGCGGGTCGAGGACGAGGTCGGCCACGTCGCCGATTCTCCTGCCGTCCTGGGTCACCACGGCGCTGCCGAGCAGGTCGCGCGCCATGATCTGGCCCACCTGCTGGGCCTCGAGGATACCCTTGCCCGCCAGCCCGTTCTCGTCCAGCATCCGCGGCGATTGCGCCGCCGTCACGCCGGCGACGAGCAGAATCGCGACGGCGCTCATCAGGGACCACTTCATCTCCCACCTCCAGGACCTGCGATCCACGGCCGGATTCCGGCCAGCCTCCCGGACGCCCCGAACGGTCGTCCTATGCAGATACCTAGACCCCCGTGGGCGGCCGGCTATTCCCGGCTACCTCCTTCGATGACACGGCGCGGTCCCGGGAGCCCTATTCGGCGGCGTTGGCCGGCGGCGGCAACGACGACGCCGCGCGCGGCTCCGCGGGCGCAGGCCCGAACTCGGCCTCGATCCCGGCGATCTCGCGTTTGACGCGCACGAAGCTGTCGGGCGTCACCGAGACGGAATCGAGGCCGATCTCCACCAGCCGGCGCGCGAAATCCGGATGGTCGCTCGGCGCCTGGCCGCACAAGCCGACCTTGCGGCCGCAGGCATGCGCCCTGCGGGTCACGTCGGCGATCGCGGTGAGCACGGCCTCATTGCGCTCGTCGAACAGGTCGGCAAGGCGATCGGAATCCCGGTCGATGCCGAGCAGGAGCTGGGTCAAGTCGTTGCTGCCGATGGAGAAGCCGTCGAATCGCGCCGCGAACTGCTCCGCCAGGATCACGTTCGACGGCACCTCGCACATCATGTAGACCTCGAGCCCGCCGCAATTGCTCGCGAGTCCGTGGTCCGCCATCAGCTCCAACACCCAGTCGGCCTCCTCGGGGGTGCGGCAGAACGGAATCATCACCGCCACGTTGTCGAGGCCGATGACGTTGCGCACGAAGCGGATCGCAGCGCATTCGAGCCCGAACACGGCGGTGTAGTCGGGATGGTAATACCGGCTCGCGCCGCGCCAGCCGATCATCGGGTTTTCCTCGACAGGCTCGAAAGCCTTGCCTCCGATCAGGTCGGCGTATTCGTTCGATTTGAAATCGGTCATGCGGACGATGACCGGCTTCGGGTAGGCCGCCGCCGCGATCCGCGCGATGCCGTGCCCCAGCGTCTCGATGAAGAAGCGGCATTTGTCCTCGTAACCGGCCGCGATCTCGTCGATGCGGCGGCGCAATGCCGCGTCCTCGAGACAATCGTATTGCACCAGCGCCTGGGGATGGCACTTGATCAGGCTGGAGACGATGAACTCCAGCCGCGCGAGGCCGATGCCGTCGGAAGGCAGGCGCCACCAGCGGAACGCGCCGGCTGGATCGCCTACGTTGAGCATGACCTTGGTGCGAGTCCGCGGAATCGAATCGAGCCGCACGGAATCGACGACATATCTGGCCTTGCCGCGATAGACGTTGCCCCTGTCGCCCTCCGCGCAGGACACCGTCACCATGACACCGTCCTCGAGCACGCGGGTGGCGTTGCCGGCGCCGGTGACGGCCGGCAGGCCAAGCTCACGACTCACGATGGCGGCATGGGACGTGCGGCCGCCGTGATCCGTGACGATGGCCGCGGCGCGTCGCATGACCGGCACCCAGTCCGGATCCGTCATGGCGGTGACCAGCACGGCGCCGTCTGTAAAGCGATCCGCCTGGTCCGGGCTGTCGAGACGGCAGACCTTGCCCACCGCGATCGCGTCGCCGATGGCATGTCCGGTCGTCAGCACGGAGCGCGGCGGACGCACGATACGATAATGCCTATAGAGCGCGCCCTCCTCGCGCGAGCGCACGGTTTCGGGACGCGCCTGCACGACGAACAGCGCGCCGCTGTCCCCGTCCTTGGCCCATTCGATATCCATGGGCCGGCCATAATGGGATTCGATCGTCACGGCCCAGCGGGCAAGCTGCAAGATCTCGTCATCG
This sequence comes from Alphaproteobacteria bacterium, assembly GCA_050485485.1. Classification (GTDB taxonomy): domain Bacteria; phylum Pseudomonadota; class Alphaproteobacteria; order SMXQ01; family SMXQ01; genus WHSO01. The sequence continues at coordinate 17,864 of JBJHBM010000008.1, forward strand.
GCAAGCACGAAAGCCGCGCGCTCGGCCTTCGGCGTCGGCACCTCGCGCGTCGTGCCGGGCCCCGATTTCCGGTAGATCACCTTACGGTGCTTCGCGCCAAGCCGCTTGTCGATAATCGGCCGGCACTCGCCCACATCGAGCAAGGGCTTGAACACCATGAATTCGTCGGGCTCCACCGCACCCTGAACCACGGACTCGCCGAGTCCCCAGGCACCGTCGATCCGCACCACGTCCCGGAATCCCGTTTCCGTATCGAGCGTGAACATGACACCGGCGCAGCCGAGGTCGGACCGCACCATGCGCTGGATGCCGACCGACAATGCGGCGGCGGCATGGTCGAGGCCGTGCGCCTCGCGATAGGCCATCACACGGGCCGTGAACAGCGAGGCGTAGCAACGCTTGCAAGCCGCGACCACGGCGTCTTCACCGGTCACATTCAGAAAGGTCTCGAGTTGCCCCGCGAAGCTGGCATCGGGCATGTCCTCCACGGTTGCGCTGGAGCGGACCGCGACATCGCCGCCCCCGAGCGCGCGATAGCCGGCCACGATCTCGCGGGAGATCGCGACCGGCATGTCTGCCGTCACGATCGCTTCGCGGATCGCCGAGGCGGCCGCATCGGGTGTCGTTTCCTTGCGCGCGAGGCGCGCGAGGCAGCCGTCGATCGTTTCGTCGAGCCGCGCGTCGCGCAGGAAGATACGGTAGGCCTCGGTCGTGACGGCGAAGCCGGACGGAACGGCGATGCCGGCGTTCCGCAGGGCACAGGTCAATTCGCCGAGGGAGGCGTTCTTGCCCCCCACTCTCTGAAAGTCTGCAGCCGATAGCCTGTCGAACGGAATGGTGAAATTCTGGGAGTGAGATGGGGCGGGGCCGTCCATTCCGTCGAGCATGTTCACCTCTCTTCTGTCTGACCATCGGTGCATGTGGCGGGACGGTCGCAAGACCCCTTCCCGCAGGAAACCGTCTGCGGCAGCGCGGCAAGATTCGGATCGGCGGCGACGGGGCGGCGGCACCCGTCCCGGCTTGTCCGCGAAGCGCCTCAGCCCGACGAGGGCGAACGGAACGGCGTCAGGCGCTCGCCCTGGATGCCGAGCGCCTGCAGCAACGCATCGTCTATCTCGCTGCTCCCTCCGAGCCCGCGGTCCCGCCGGAAATCACGGATCGCGGCGTGCGTGCGTGCGCCGGCAAGGCCGTCGATGGGGCCGACCGCGTAACCGCGCTGCGCGAGCGCCGACTGAAGCGCGACCACCAACGGTCCGGTCGCCGTAATGGTTGAACGCGGCCGCGTCGGTGCCGTCACGACTTCCCGCGCCGGCGGCGCGGGCGGAACGAACCGCGCCGTGGGCGGCAGCACCATCTCCCCGGTCTGTGTCTCTTCGCCGACTCCCGTCACGCCTCCGGGGCCCTCAATCGACGTCGATAACGGCAGGCTTTCGATCATGCCCGATGCACCCGGCATCCCATCGGCCGGCGCGCCGAAATACGGTGCGGAAGGAGATTCCGCGCCGACGCCTTGCAGGGCCGCGACCACGGCCTGGGTCGTGGACGAGACGAGGCGCACGAAATCGGGGCCGACGATGACCGCCGCCAGCGCGGCGAACCCCACGAGCACGCCGTAGTACCAGCCGTCCCTGCGGCGGATGGCCCCGGCGCTGAACCGCGACAGGTCGGGCGCGAACTTAGACGCGATCCTGGCTTCGCCGGTATCGGTATAGGGCGGGAGGCTCTCCTCGAGGCGGTCGGGCGCCGGGCCGCCGGCGCTTGCGCCCAGCCAGGGCTCGAGGCGGGGCGCTTCATGCTCGGGCCCGGAACCGCGCCGCGACCCACGCCACCGGCGTCCCGCGCCTTCGAATTCGTCCGACTTCATCCGCATCCGCGAAGCCCGATGAGACGGCTTGCCTACCGGCCATCTGTCCGGATCCTGCTCTGGCTGAAAGGGCGGCTCGGAAGCGGCTTCCGGCGCAGCGGGCGCCCCTCCTTCGGGGCTACCGCGGGCTTCTGCCGGGTCGTGCCCGTATTCCTCGACCACGCCGAGATTGGGCGGCGAGGACACCGCCTTTCCGGGCCCGACCGTTCCGGGACCGCTTGCGGTGTCCGGGTCGTCCTCCGGCTCGTCCCCGGAATCGCCGGCACCGGGCGGCGCAGCGGCGCGCGGATCGTCGCGGCGGGCGGCCGGCCCCCTGTCGTAGCCCTCCTCGCCGAACAGGCGGGCGAAGGCTTCGTCCGACCATACCGGCACCACTTCCGCCCGCGGCGGCGGACCCTGCCGCCGCGGCACGCGGGCACGTCGCACGCGCCCCAATCGCAAGCGTCTGGTGGAACGGTCTTCCATGATCGTCCTCCGGCAGTCGCGCGGTACCGAAGTGGCGCCCGGGACTGCAAAACATCTGCGACCGGGAACGCATCGCGCGGCGAGTCGTTCCCACTGACGCATGCATGCCGAAAACTATTCCTGGGTCACAGGATGCTCGCTCGTCGGGACACAAGCCGGAAGGATTTAACCGTCCCGTAAAGGAATAAATCACGCGCCATGCACGTCATCGATCACAGCGCAAATGTTTTTCATTCCGATAACGACATGATCTCCACTTTTTCAAATCCGACGTCGCGAGGCCGGTCCGCATCCAACCCTGCGGGCCTCAACGGAAGCAATGCAGCAACCAGAAGGATAGCGGCCGAATGCGGGACGGCCGGGTACGTGGCCCAACCCCGCCGTTCAGACTCACATCCGGAAGGAGCATTCACAGATGGTCTCTGGCATGATGACTGGCGAGGTCACAAAAGGATCACAGCTTGCCGCGCCTCCCCGTGAGTCGCGACATATGTCGTTACCGGACACCCTGGAGCCGGCCACGCTCGCCGCAAGGCCCCTGCACGAGCGTAACGGCGCACCGTCCGCCGCGCCCAAGCCCGGCCACGGACAGGAAGTCCTCCTGGTGCTGCCCGATGGCGAATACCGCCAATCGCTGTCCACGTACCTGAGGCGCCAGGGCTTCAAGATCATCGAGGTGGACTCGGCCCAGGCCGCCATAACCCGCGCGCTGACCGGCGAGAAGATCCACGTGGTCGTGATCGCCGTGGACCTTCCCGACATGCCCGGCATCGAGATGCTCGCCCGCCTGCGCGACCTCGGCGTGAACGCGGCGATCGCGCTGCTCGCAGATGCCTACGACCAGGTGCACGAGGAAGTGGCGCTCGAATGCGGCGCCGCGGAGTTCCTGTGCAAGTCCCGGCGCCATTCCATCATCGCCAAGCGGCTGCACCTGCTGGCCGCGGGCACCAAGCGCCAGAACGGCCATGAGACGGCCGCCGGGGAGGACCTGAAGGTCGGGAAGCTGGTGCTCAAATCGCATTGCCACCGCGCCCTGTGGCGGGGGCACGAGGTGCCGCTGACGGTCACGGAATTCCGCATCGTACGCCTGCTGTCGTGCCAGAAGGACGTGACCCTGTCCTACCGCGAGATCTACGACGTCGTGCATGGCGAGGGCTTCCGCGCGGGCGACGGCCCGGACGGCCACCGGACCAACGTGCGCTCCTTGATCCGCAAGATACGCAAGCGCTTCTGCTCGCTCGACAGGAGCTTCGACCACATCGAAAACGTCCCTGGCTACGGCTACTGCTGGCGCAGCAGGCCCGTCCAGGGCGGCGAGCCGGAAACGCGCGCCGGCTGAGGCGCAGGGGCGTAGGGAACGGCCGGCACCCGAGCGCGGCAAGCCTGCGAGAAGGATCCACGAAAGGGGAGAATCCGATGGATGCGATCGGCTTGGACCGCGACGCGGCGGGGCACGTCTATCCCGTGCTGCTCGGCGGCGGAATGGGGACGCGGCTGTGGCCGCTGTCGCGCGAAGCCAGCCCGAAGCAGCTGCTGGCCCTGACCTCGTCCCGGACCTTGCTGCAGGAGACCGCCCGGCGTGCCCGCGACGCGCTCGGCCTCGAACGGCCCATCGTGCTGTGCGGCGCGGACCAGCGGCACCAGATCACCGAGCAGCTCGACGAGGTCGGTATCACTCCCGGGGCCATATTGTGCGAGCCCGTGGGGCGCAGCACCGCGCCCGCGCTGGCCGCGGCCGCGCTCTATCTCAAGGCGCACGACCCCCAGGCGGTCATGCTGGCCCTGCCCGCCGACCACCACATCGGCGACACCGCCGCCTTCGGCGAGGCCGCCCGCCGCGCGGTCAGGCCGGCGACACATGGCCGCCTGGTCTGCTTCGGCATCCGGCCGACGCGTGCCGAGACCGGCTACGGTTACATCCAGCGCGGCGCGCCGCTCAACGACAGCGACGGCGCGTTCGCCATCGCCCGTTTCATCGAGAAGCCCGATGCCGCGACAGCCGCCAGGCTGGCCGCCGACGATGCCTACCTCTGGAACAGCGGCATGTTCGTCCTGCCGGCGGCGGTCTTCCTGGAAGAGCTCGGTCGCTACGAGCCGGCCGCGCTCGCGGCCTGCGAGCGGGCGCTCGTGGCGGGACAGGAGAAGGGCGGCTACGTCCATCTCGACAGCGATGCCTTCGCGGCCGGCCCCTCGATTTCGGTGGACTACGGCGTGATGGAGCGTACCGACCGCGCCGCCGTGATGCCGGCGGATATGGACTGGAACGACGTCGGGTCGTGGTCGAACCTGCGCGACGCGGGCGAGCGCGACGCAACCGGCAACGTGATCCGCGGCGACGTCCTCACCGAGGACGTGCGCGATTCCTATATCCATTCCGACGGGCGGCTGGTCGCCGCGATCGGGGTCGACAACCTGGTGATCGTGGAGACCGGCGACGCCGTGCTGGTGAGCCATGCCGCGCGCGCGGCCGAAGCGGGCCGGATCGCGCGCCACCTCAAGGCGGCAGGGCGCTGCGAGGCGGAAACCCACCGACGGGTCCGGCGGCCGTGGGGCTATTACGAATCGCTCGACTGCGGGCAACGGCACCAGGTCAAGCACATCATGGTCAAGCCCGGCGCGCGCCTGAGCCTGCAGATGCATCACCACCGCGCGGAGCACTGGATCGTGGTGGGCGGCACCGGACGCATCGAGTGCGACGGCGAGAGCCGCCTGCTGTCCGAGAACGAGCGCACCTACATCCCGCTCGGCGCCACGCACCGGCTCGAGAACCCGGGTAAGGTACCGCTCCATTTGATCGAGGTGCAGGTCGGCGACTACCTGGGCGAAGACGACATCGTGCGCTTCGACGACACCTATGGGCGCGCATGACCTTCCATATAGCGCATGGCAGGGCCGTACCACCTTGGTCCTAGCTGACACCGCATGATCACAAGGCCGTGCCCGGCACCATTGCTAGCGTTGTGCGTATTCCAGTCCATGAGGAATGGCGATCCCATGACAGATACATGTTCCAGCCGCGGCCGCCCGGGCGGACGGCGGCGCTCCCGTTCCACCACCGGCGCCCTGCGCGCCGCCGCGACGCGCTTCTGCCTCGCCTTCGCCTGCGCCGCGATGCTCGCCGCCTGCGGCGGTGGCGCGGGCCCTCTCCCGCCCGCGCCCGCGCCGACCGAAACCACCTACCGGCTGGGCCCCGGCGACCAGGTCCGCATCAACGTGTTCAACGAGCCGGACCTCTCCGGCGAGTACCGCCTCGACGGCAACGGCAACCTGACGCTGCCGCTGATCGGCGTCGCGGAGGCCGGCGGGCTCACCTCGGAGGAGCTGACCCGGAGCCTCGAGAAGAAGTTCGCCGAATACCTGAAAAGCCCGAACATCAGCGTGGCGATCCTGAACTACCGGCCATTCTACATCGTGGGCGAGGTCCAGCGCCCGGGCAACTACCCTTACGTCGATGGCATGACGGTGATCAACGCCATCGCCATCGCCGGCGGCTTCACCTATCGCGCCAACACCAGAAATTTCTATATCCAGCGCAAGGCCGAGAGCGACGAGCAGTTCGCCGCGCAGCAGCAGACGGGGGTCATGCCCGGCGACGTCGTGGTCGTGCGCGAGCGATTCTTCTAATTCTTCCGAGGACGCATGAGAGACCTCCGACCCGTACCGATTCAAGCACCGCCGCAGCCGCCCCAGATTTGGCCGGAGCCGGCGTTCGCCGCCTACAGCGCCCCGCAGCCCGGCCTCGAGGACGTGTTGCGCAAGATGTGGAGCCGCAAGCTCCTGATCGCCGGCATCACGCTTGCCTGCGTGGTCGCGGGCGCGGTCGCGAGCGCCGTCATCACGCCGCGCTTCCAGGCGGAAAGCCGGGTGCTGGTGGGCGTGCAGGCGCCGCGGGTCCTCAACGTCGATTCGATCCTGAGCGGGCTCACGGCGAATTCCGAGACGCTCCAGAGCGAGGCCTACGTGGTGACCTCGCGCACCATGATGGAAACCGTCGCGCGGCGCCTCGAGCTCGACCGCACGGCGGAGTTCAACCCCGCGCTGCGCGAGCGCCGCTTCAGCCTGACGCGGGCGCTCGGCATCGACGCGGCGCTCGGCTGGGTGAGCGGGCTGGTGCGCCCGGCGGGCGCCAGGCCGCAGGCGGGCGCGGCGGGCGGCGGCGAGGTCGGCGACAGGCGCTGGGACCGCATCGTGGCCTCACTCGCGAGCCGGGTCGAGGCGGTGCCGCTCAACCGCTCGCACGTCATCAGCATCGTCGCGCAGTCGGAGAACCCGCAGCTCGCCGCGCGCATCTCTAACGCCTTCGGCGAGGTCTACCTCGAGCAGCAGATTCAGACCAAGCAGAGCGCCACCGAAAGCGCCGACCAATGGCTCCAGGAGCGCATCGCCCAGCTGCGCGAGCAGGTGAACCAGGCCGACCAGGCGGTCGAGGAGTACCGGCGCAAGCACGGACTCTACGAGACCCGCTCCGATACCGTGATCGCCCAGCAGCTCGCCGAGCTGAACCGCGAGCAGATCGCCGCCCAGAACGCACTGGTCGAGGCCGAGACGCGCTTCCGCCAGGCGCGCGCCGAGGTCGACACCGTGGCCTCGGCCGAGAGCCTGCCGGCGGTGCTGCAGTCGCCGCTGATCCAGACCCTGCGCGGCCAGCAGTCGGAGCTCGAGCAGCGCGCGGCCGAGCTGTCGTCGAACTACACCGAGCGCCACCCGCAGCGGCGCCACATCCAGGCCCAGATCGACGAACTCGACAATAAGATCAAGGCCGAGGCGAAGCGCATCGTCGCGAGCCTCGAGCACCAGCTGCACATGGCCACCGACCGCTACCAACGGGTGCGCAAGGAGATGGCCGCGCTGCAGAACGACATGGGCGCGGCCAACCAAGAGGCGGTCACCCTGCGCCAGCTCGAGCGCGAGGCCGAGGCCAACCGCGGCATGCTGGTGGCGCTGCTGCAGCGCTCCAAGGAGACCGTCGGCCAGCACGACCTGCAGGCCCCCGACGCGCGCCTGATCTCGCGCGCCGACGTGCCGCTCTCGCCGTCCTATCCGCCGAGCACGCTGATGGTGGTGCTGGCGGGCTTCGTCGGGCTCGGGAGCGGCACACTGCTCGCGCTGCTGCTGGAAGGCGGGACCCGCACCTTCCGCACCCGCGAGGACGTCGAGACCGAGACCGGCCTGCCGGTGCTGGCGGTGGTGCCGGCCGTCTCGCGCGTGCGCCGCGGCGGCCGCGAGCAGCGCTCGCGCTACTGGGACGCGGTGCAGATGATGAACACCCGCCTGTGCCTCGAGACCGAGAGCGGCGGGCCGCCCGCGAGCGTGCTGTTCACCTCCGCGCTCGCGCGCGAGGGCAAGACCAGCCTCGGCACCGCCTACGCCAAGCTGCTCGCGCGCGAGGGCCAGCGCGTCGTGATCGTGGAGCTCGACTGGAAGCGCCCGAGCCTGCACACCGCCCTGGGCCGCCCGCAGCAGGCCGGCCTCGCCGAGTTGCTGCACGGCATCGTCACGCCCGAGGAGGCGGTCTACCGCGACCCCGAGACCGGCCTGCACGCGATCTTCGCCGGCGACGGCGACCAGATCGAGCGCAGCAACGTCTGGCTCGCGCGCCTGCGGCTGCTGCTCGGCACGCTCACGCGCCACTACGACGTGATCATCCTCGACAGCGCCCCGGTCTCGGTGACGCCCGAGATTCTCCACGTCGCGCGGCTGGTGGAGCAGACCGTGTTCGTCGTCAAGTGGCACGACACGCCGCGCCGCGCGGTCGCCAACGAGCTCGCGAGCCTGCAGCGCGCCGGCGCCTCGGTCGCGGGCGTGGTCCTGTCGCGCGTCAACGCCCGCCGCTACCGCCGCTACGCCTACGAGGACCGCAACTACGCCGCGCGCCACCCCCTCGCCTACGGCACCGGCTGAGCCGTGCCCGGTCCCACGCTCCCCTCCGCGCTGCTGCTGACACAGCATTACTGGCCGGAGCCGATCGGCTCCGCGCCCTACACGACCGACGTGGCCGAGCATCTCGCCGCCGAGGGCGCGGCGGTAGCCGTCTTCACCTGCCGCCCCCACTACCCGGCGGGACGCGTGCCCGAGGACTACGCGGGCGGCGACCGCGACCGCGAGACGCGGCGCGGCGTCGCCATCGAGCGCGTCGCGCCGTTCCGCCCGCGCGGCAGCGGCGCGCTCGGACGCCTGGTGCGGGAGGGTGCCTTCCTGATGCGGGGCCTTGCCGCCCTCGCCGCCGGCCGCGTCCGGCGCGCCGACCTTACGGTATCGCTGTGCCCGTCGATCCTGACGGTGCTGCTCGGCGCCGCTGCCCGGCGCCGCGGCGGCCGCCACGTGGTGCTGGTCCACGACATCCAGTCGGGCCTCGCCGCCGCGCTCGGCATGGCCGGCCGGTTCGGCCTCGGCAACGCGATAAAATGGCTCGAGCGCGTCGCGCTCGACCGCGCCGACACGGTGCTGGTGCTGTCGTCCAACATGAAGGCCATCCTGCGCGCCCAAGGCGTGCGCGCGCCGATCGAGATCCTGCCGATCTGGGTCGACACGCATGCGATCCGCCCGCGCGAGGATACGGCGGAGCCCGCGCGCGTCACCGTCGTCTACAGCGGCAATCTCGGCCGCAAGCAGGGACTCGGCCAAGTGGTGGACATGGCGGAACGGCTGCAGCGCCGCAACCGCCACGTCGAGGTGCTGCTGCGGGGCGCCGGGAGCGAGGCGGTACGACTTGCGCGCGACGTCGCGGCGCGCGGCCTCGTCAACGTGCGCTTTGCTCCGCTGGTGGCCCCGGAGCGGTTCGCCGCGAGCCTCGCGGACGGCACCATCCATCTCGTGCCCCAGGACCCCGGTGCGGCAGATTTTGCTGTTCCTTCAAAGGCTTATGCCATCATGGCGAGCGGCCGGCCGTTCGTCGCGACGGCCCGGCCGGGCAGCCAGTTGTGGGACCTCCGGCGACGCTCGGACGCCTTCCTGTGCGTGGCGGCGGGCGATGCCGACGCCCTCGCGGACGCCGTCGAACGGCTCGCCCTCGACCCTTCCCTGCGCGCGCGACTGGGCCGCAACGGCCGCGCCTATGCGGTCGCCCATCACGACCGGGCGCTGGTGCTCGGTCGCTTCATGAACATCGCCGGGCTCCAACCGGCGGGCAAGACATGGCAACACCAGGCATCCCGCATCTCCTGATCCTCGAACCCGACAGCCGAGGCCATGCGCGCGAATGGATCGGACACCTGATCCAGGGCGCGCACGCACTCGGCGCGCGCGGACCCAGGCTCACCTTCGCCGTGCCGTCCGCGCTCGCCGAGGAGATCGCCCCGCATGTCCCGTGCACCGCGCGCGGCCGCATCGGCTTCGTGGCCCTCACCCCGCGCGAGGCGTCACTGTGCCTCAGCGACAGACTCGCCGTGAGCGGCATGGCCCGGTGGTGGACCATGCGCCGCTGCCTCGACCGCGCCGGCGCCACCCACGGCCTGTTCCTCGAATTCGACCACCTGTCGCTGCCGCTCGCCCTCGGCCTCAACGGCGGCGGACGGCCACTCTCCGGAATCCTGTTCCGGCCATCGGTCCATTACGGCGAGATCGGGCCCTACCGGCCTACCGGACGCGAACGCCTGCGCGACCTGCGCAAGCAGCTCCTCTACCGCTTCGTGCTCCGCAACCCGGGAGTCGCCGCGATGCTGACGCTCGATCCCTATTTCGTGACCCATGCCCGGCGCGCCTACGCCAACGGCATCAAAGTCGCCGAGGCCCCCGACCCCGCGTTTCCGCTACCGGAGCCGGCGGCGGGCGTCGCGGCGCCATGGGCCGACATCCCGGAGGAACGCCGGCTGCTCGTGCTGTTCGGAGAGCTGACCGAGCGCAAGGGGCTGCCGACCCTGCTCGACTCGCTGCTGCTGCTGCCCGCGGGGGACGCGGAGCGCCTTGCGGTGATCGTCGCCGGGCGCATCGACGCCCGGCTCACGCCGGAGGTCGAGGCACGGGCCGTCCGGCTCGCGCGCGAGCGTCCTCAATTGTGGCTCCGCTTCGAAAACAGGCGCCTCCCTGCCGGCGAGCTCGCCGCGCTGCTACGGCGCTGCTGTATGGTCCTAGCGCCCTACCAGCGCTTCGTCGGATCGAGCGGCATCGTCCTGTGGGCGGCCGGCGCGGAAAAGCCGGTGCTGTGCCAGGACTACGGCCTTCTCGGGCGCCTCGTGCGCGATCACGGCCTCGGGGTCGTCACCGACAGCACCGACCCTTCGGCGCTCGCCGCCTGCCTTCGGGAGATCGCGCGCGGCACCCTCCCGCCTACGCCCGATACCCGGGCGATGGGGGCGCTCTGTGCCGCGCGGACGCCCGAACGCTTCGCCCGCACCGTGTTGGAGCATGCGCTATCCGGTTGCGCGAACACCCCCCTTCCGACCCCGCCCCACGGCCAGCCGCGCAGCATTACCTCGATGCTGTGCTGCCTCGCCGCAGGTGCCCTGGACATAGTGCTTTAGAGAGGTCACAGGGGTCCACGGCATGGTCACAGCTGCTTTGGGCCCATCGGTGACACAAGGGACGCTGTCCGTTCGCACCTAGACGGAGGCCCCTATGAGCCAGCTCGACCAGCGCTCGCGCGAGAATCGCGACGACCGCCATACCGGCCGAGCGGCGCGCCCGCGTCCTACGCTGGTAGCGCCGGCGCGCATGATGCCGGAGCGTATGCCTCCGGCTCCCATGTCGTGGGCACCGAGGCCCGTGTCGGCGAACGCGATCTGCGCCGTCATGGCGCTGCTCGACGTGCTGGTCCTCGTGGCGACCGCGACGGTGGCCTTTCTCGTCTGGCTGACCAACGACCCCTATTCGACGGTGACGGAGTATGCCCTCATCACCGCGCTCGGCGTCCTGCTCGCGCTCAACCTGTTCAACCTGGCACGGCTCTATGACTCCGCGCTGCTGCATCGCCCGCACCTTACGCTCAAGCGCGTCGCGATCTGCTGGTGCGCGGTGGCGGCCGCGCTGATCGCGCTCAGCTTCTTCACCAAGACCTCGGACGACTATTCGCGCTTCTGGGCCCTCATGTGGTTCGCCTGCGCGCTCGTCGGCCTGTGCGCCGCCCGCTGGCTGGTTCTGGCGCGCACCGCGCGATGGGCCGCAGAAGGACGGCTGCGGCGCAAGGTAGCGATCGTCGGCACGGGCGTGTTCGCGCGCCGTCTCGCGCAGCGCTTCTCCTCCGATCCGAAGAGCGGCGTGGCGGTCGTCGGTCTGTTCGCCGACCGCGAGAACCAGGGACAGGCCTGGAAGCCTCCGGCAGGATATGCCGGAGACGTGGATCAACTGATTCAGCTTGCCCGGCTCGACGCCGTGGACACCGTGATCGTCGCAGACGAGAGCGCCCCCGGCGATCGCCTCAACACGCTCTTCCTGCGGCTGCGCGAGGTCCCGGTCGACATCCGCTATTGCCCCGGCCCGATGGCGCTGGAGCTCGGCCGGTGCGAAGTGTCCCACTACGCCGGAATCGCGATGCTGAACGTGGTGGACCGGCCGCTCGCCGAATGGCGCTACGTCGTCAAGGCAATCGAGGATCGCGTGGTCGCCTCGGCCATACTCGTAATGATCGCACCCGTGTTGCTCGCCATCGCCGTACTCATCAAGCTCGACAGCAAGGGGCCGATCCTGTTCCGACAGAAGCGCTACGGCTACAACAACCAACTGGTCGAGGTCTGGAAATTTCGCACGATGTATCACGATCTCGCCGACCAGAAAGCCGAGCAGCTCACCCAGCGCAACGACCCGCGCGTCACGCGCGTGGGCGAGTTCCTCAGGCGCTGGAGCCTCGACGAATTGCCCCAATTCTTCAACGTCCTGCGCGGCGACATGTCGATCGTAGGGCCCCGCCCCCACGCCGTGTCCGCCAAAGCGGGTGGGCTTCTCTACCAGCAGGCGGTGCCCCACTACGCCGCCCGTCACCGCGTCAAGCCGGGCATCACCGGCTGGGCGCAGATCAACGGCTGGCGCGGCACCACCGATACCGTCCGGCAAATCGAGAAGCGGGTCGAGCACGACATGTACTACATCGAGAACTGGTCTCTGTGGCTCGACCTCAAGATCATCGCGCTGACCGTGACCCGGGGTTTCTCGGCACAGAACGCCTACTGAACCGGGATCGCCCGGTCCCTCCGTAGAACCGCGAGATCGCGATGCGTTACCTGTGGCTGACCTGGACCGACCCGGCCCCCGAGCACGACGGGCAGAGAATCTATTCGGGGCGCCTGATCGACGCCCTGGCCTCGGCCGGCGCCGAAGTGGATGTCCTGTGCTTCGCCAACCCCGAGTCGCCGCGCCGTCCCGGCGTCGCCGAGGGCAATATCCGGTGGTGGCCTGTACCGCGCGCGATCAACCGCGCCTTCGCAAGCGTATTCTCGCAGCTGCCCAATATCGCCTACCGTTCCTATACCCGCGACATGCTGCGCGGCCTGCGCACGCTCGCTTCGCACAAGCGATGGGACACTGTGGTTCTGGACGGTCTCTACACGGGATGGGCCCTCCCGCATCTGGGAGAGCTTTCGGGACCTTCCGGCGGCCAGCCGCGCGTGGTCTATGTCTCGCATAACCACGAGCAAAGCCTGCGCCCGGGAATTGCGCAGAACTTCCGCGGCAACCCCGTCAAGGCCGCATTCCTGCGGCGCGACGCGGGCAAGGCCGCGCGCACGGAACGCGCCATGATCGATCGCGCCCACCTGATCACGGCGATCACCGACAGCGATGCCGCCTTGTTCCGACGCGACCGTCCCGACCGCCGCGTCGTCGTGCTGACGCCGGGCTACGCCGGACGGCGGCTCCCGCGCCGCCAGATCACCGGCGACCTACCGCGCCGCGCCATGATCCTCGGCAGCTTCGACTGGATTGCAAAGCGCATGAACCTCGAGGAATTCGTCGCTCTTGCCGATCCCATCTTCGCCGCCGCCGGCGCCGAGCTTCAGGTGGTGGGCAACAGCGACCCCGGCTATCTGGAGCGCCTCAACCGGCGCGCGCGCGCGACGCGCTTCGTCGGAGCGGTTCCCGAGATCGAGCCCTACCTCGGCCAGTCGCGCATCGCCGTCGTGCCCGAGCGCAGTGGCGGCGGCTTCAAGCTGAAAGTGCTCGACTACGTGTTCCACCGCCTGCCCATCGCCGCGCTGGCGGGCTCGGTCTCCGGGACGCCCCTGCAGCCCACGCGCTCGATCCTTACCTTCGACAGCTTCGAGCGGCTGGCCAGCGGCGTGGTGGCGGCGCTCGACGACCTCCCCCTCCTCAATGCCCTGCAGGATCAGGCCTATGCCGCCTGCGCGGAGGAGTTCGACTGGAAGCGCCGGGGCCAGGCCTTCCTCGCGGAGACGAGCGCCGCATGAACGGTCCTGCCCACGTCCGCCGGGTCGACGGCGGCACCACCTTTCTCGTGGCGCTGTTCCTGCTCGGCCTCTATCTCGGGGTCGCGCTCATGCTGCCTGGCGGCACGCCGTTCCCGTCGTTTATCGCGGGGCTTGCGGGCGGGCTTCTGCTGCTCACGCATCGCGTCTGTATGACCGAGCGTCACATCGTCGCGATTCTCGCGGTCCTTGTGCTCTACCTGCTCTCGATCCTTGGCGCGCCCGATTACAGCCTGCTCGGCGAGCATTTCAAGGGATTCATCCAGCTCAGCTACTCGCTGGTCATCGGCTACGCCTTCTTCCTCGCCCTGGTGCGCTACGACCGCCGCCGGCTCGCGGCGATCTTCCTCGCGTTCTGCATCGCGATCCTGGTCGGCTGCGTTCTCGAGACCTACACGGCGCTGCGCGACGTGAGCGACGCATTCCGGGAGCGGGTCTTCCATACCGGCGTCTACGTCGCCGACCTGCGCGATCAGATTCTCTACGGACGCATCCGGCCCAAGCTGTTCACGTCGGAGCCTTCCGCCGTCACCTTCGCGTTCGCTCTGTTCGCTTTCGTCTGGTACGTGCTGTCCCAGGCGCGCGGCAAGATAGTGATCTACCTCCTGCTTCTGGGTGCGGCCTATTACTTCATGCGCGGCCCGACCCTGGTGCTGGCGGCCGCCCTGATTCCTGCCTACGAGATGCTGCTGGCCACGCGCAAGGGGCTGCCCGGCGGCCGGCGCATGGATGCCGGCCGCATGATCGTCGCGGCCGTCCTCGCGCTCGGGCTCGCGCTTGCGGTGGTGCCCTTCCTCCAAAACTTCTACGCGGAGCGCATCCAGCAGATCGCCTCGGGACAGGACCCGAGTTTCTTCGCGCGCGTGATCGCCCCGCCCATCCTTGCGTTCAAGATCATCGAGCACTACCCGGTGGCCGGCGCGGGACTCACCGGGTGGGAATACCTCGAGGACATGACGCAGCAGATCTACGCCTCCGCCGAATGGTTCTCGAGCAACTACCGCTTCCAGGGCGCAGCCAATTCGATCACGAATTATTTCTGGCTCCACTGGATATTCCTGGGCCTGCTGTGGGGCACGGTAATCCTGATCGCCCTCACGATCATGCTGAAGACGATGGGCGTGCCGAGCGTGCTGTTCTGCTGGATCGTGTGGGCGGCCTTCGGGCAGGGAGCCGGCTCCTACGTCGGGCCGCAGACCTGGGCGGTGCTGTTCCTCGCCGCCGCCGCCGCCGTGGTCCACGAGCGCGAAAGCGCCACGCGCGAAGCGCGGCGCTACCTCGAGGAAGCCTATCGCCGCTACGGCATGCCGCAGCTCCAGGCGCGCCGCGAACCTCATCTCGGTTTGCCTGCGGGGATGCGATGAGGGTCCTGCACCTCAGCGGCAGCGACATTCGCGGCGGCGCCGCACGCGGCACCTTCTGGCTGCACCGCGCGCTCGCCGCCCAGGGCGTCGATTCGTTGATGCTGGTCGGGCGCAAGTATTCCGACGACGGCAACGTCTCGACCGTGAGCGGCGCGCTGGCCCCCGTCACCGAACGGCTGCGCGATCTGCTCGACCCGCTGCCGCTGCGCCGCTACGACGTGACCGGCGAATCGTTCTGGACCCTCGGCTGGCTACCGCGCCGCATTCGGGGCGCCGTAGACGCCTTCGCGCCCGACGTCGTCCACCTGCACTGGATCGGCGGCGGCTTCCTGCCGGTGGCCGCGCTGCGCGGGCTCGGGCGTCCCGTCGTCTGGACCCTGCGCGACATGTGGGGTTTCACCGGCGGCTGCCACTACACCGCCGGCTGCCGGCGCTACGAGACGGCGTGCGGCGCCTGTCCCCAGCTCCGCTCCGGCCGCGAGGACGACGTGAGCCGGGCGACCGCACGCCGCAAGCAGCACCTGTGGCGCGACGTGCCCATGACCCTGGTCCCGATCAGCAACTGGCTCGCCGGCTGCGCGCGCCGCAGTACGGTGCTGGGACGGCACAGGATCGAGGTCATTCCGAACGGCATCGACGTGCGCCGTTTCCGTCCGGTCCCCCGTGCGGAAGCACGCGCGGCCTGGGACTTCTCCCCCTCCAAGCGCTATATCCTGTTCGGCGCTCTCGGGGCGCTCGCCGATGCGCGCAAGGGCTACCACGAACTGGTCGAGGCCGCCCGCATCCTCGCGCACGACTGTTGGAGCACGCGTGCGGAACTGGTCGTGTTCGGCGATCTCGCGCCCGAAGGCGCGGGCGAGCTCGCCCTGCCCGCGCGCTTCCTCGGCCATATCGACGACGACGACCGCCTCGCGCAGCTCTACAGCGCGGGCGACGTGATGGTGACGCCGTCGCTGCAGGAGGCCTTCGGCAAGACCCTGATTGAGGCGATGGCCTGCGGCACGCCGGTGGTGGCCTTTGACGGCACCGGCCCCGCCGACATCGTGGTCCACCACGAGACCGGCTGGCTCGCGGCGCAAGGAAATGCCGCCGACCTCGCCGCCGGCATCTCCTGGTGCCTGTCGGACCCCGCGCGCACGGCGGCACTCGGCACCGCCGCGCGCCGGCGCGCCGAAGCACTCTTCGACATCGACGTGGTGGCCGGGCGCTACCGCGCCCTTTACGAGCGCCTTGCGGCGCAGGAACGGACAGCATGACCGGCGTCGATCGTCGCGCGCTGCTGTCCGGCGGCGCCGGGCTCGCGCTGCTTGCGGCGGCGCCGAAAGGCGCCATGGCGCAGGAACGGCCCGAGCCCGACGTCTCGGCGCGCGCTTTCGGCGCAGTCGGCGACGGCATCGCCGACGACAGCGCCGCGCTGGAGCGCGCTTTCGCCGCCGCGCTGGCCGGGCGCGACGCCCGAGTCGTGACAATCCCGCCCGGACGCTACCGCGTGACACGGCCGATCCGGATCCGCACGGAAGGACGGGGCCCCGGCAACATCACCCATCGCAGCGGCATCCTCGCGCAGGGTGCGCGCGTCATGTCCGAGATCAAGGACGGCAGCCCCGTGATCGAGATCGAGAGCCGTGCGACCCTGCGGTATTTCCTGCTGGACGGCCTACAGATTCAGGGGCGCGGGCGCGAGGGCCACGGCATCTCGGTCGTCTGCGTGCGGCGGGGGACCTACCTCTACAACTTCTGCCTGCGCGACGTGGTGGTCGAGAACTGCGGCGGGGACGGCCTCAGGATGGTCGGCAACATCTTCGAGGGCCAGATCTTCAACAGCTATTTCCGCGACAACAAGGGCAATGGCGCGACCTTCGCCCACGGGCCCGAGGACACCGTGCTCTCGGCGGTGCACGTCTTCGGCTGCGTATTCGGCGGCAACGGCCGCCACGGTGCGGAACTCGCCGACGCCGCCGAGGACGTGGGCTTCTTCGGCTGCTACTTCCTGCTCAACCAGCGCTTCGGCGTGACCGCGTCGCACGGCTGCACGCTGCTGTCACACTGCGGCTTCGAGAACAACCACATGGCCGCGGGAGACTTCGAGAAAGGCGACGCCGGGCTGCGGCTGATGGTGAAGGGCACGTTGGTGGGCTGCACCGCCTATTCGATCTACCACCAGACCCACCTGGTACGGGCCTTCATCACCAACCAGCTCACCATGATCGGCTGCACCGGCATGGGCGGCGGCAAGGCGCGGCGGGCAGCGCTCGCGCGCATCGGCGGGCAGCGCCGGGGCAGCGCGACGCTGGTCGGCTGCCACGGCCGCGTCACCCGCGAGGACCGCCGGGTCGGCATGACCGAGGTGGGCGGGCCGGGCCAGGGTCTCAGGATCGGCGCGGACTGGAACGGCCACGACCTCGCCTGGCTCGGCGAGCACTGCCTGTGGGTGGACGGCGATGGCAACCTGCGCATCAAGCGCGGCGCCCCCGGCAACGACCGCGACGGACGCAGGATCGGGGGCGCCTGAAGCCTCAGGCGGCGACGCTGCGCGCGGTTGCGGCCGCGGCCATGTCGCCGGCCGCGGGCCTGCCCGGCACCGGGCCCAGAACGGCCGCCATCTTCTCCGCCACGCGGTCCCAGGAATAACGGGCGAGCACGTGCGCCTGGCCGGCGCCGCCCATTTCGGCGAGGCGCAGGGGATCGGCGACGGCCTCCAGGATCGCTGCCTCCAGCGCCTCGGGCGTCGCCTCGCTCACCAGGAAGCCGCAGGCGCCCTGCGCCGCGATCTCCGGCAGGCCGTTGCGGTCGAGCCCCATGACCGGCGTGCGCGCGAGCAGCGCCTCCAGATAGACCTGCCCCCAGGGGTCGTTGAGCATCGGCTGGACCAGGAGTGCCGCACGCCGCTGCAGGGCGGTGAGCGCGGCGCGGTCCACGAACGGCAGCACCGCCACGCCGGGCAGCGCGGCGGCGGCGGCGAGGCCCGACCCTCCGACGATGGTGAGGCGCAGCGCCGGGTTGCGCGCACGCGCGAGGCGGAACGCCGCGAGCAGGAGGTCGCCGCCTTTCTCCCGGAACAGGTGCTTGGCGACGAACAGGAGCTCGCACGCCGCATAGTCCTTGTCCCCGGCGAAGGGCTCACCCACGCCGCAGCCCGAGCCGACCGCCGTCACCCGCGCGGCGGGCACGCCGTAGTGGCCGATCAGGTCGTCGCGCACGTAGTCCCCGAAGGTGAAGATGTGGCGGCAGGCGTGGTAGGCGGCATGCTCCAGCGCGTCAAAGGCCGCGACCGCGCGCGACGTGTAGAGGGCCGCGTCGGGACGATGGCGCAGCGACAGGTGCCAGGTCGAATCGCAGTAGAGGAAATGCTCGAGCCCGTCGCCGCCGCCCTCCGGGAAAAAGTCGAGCGTGCCGGTATGGAGCACGCGGCGAACGCCGAGGCGCGCGAGCGCCGCTTGCAGGCGGCGCGCGCGCAGGCGGCGCAGGAAGGCGCCGCGCGCCACCGCCTCGCTGTAGCGCAGCCGGCCGTGGCCGCCGAGGAGATGCAGCAGCGCGCCCGCCGCGTAGGCCGGGCGCCCGGCCCGGCCGTCGACGCCCACCACCTCGAAGCCGCGCGCCTCGAGGCCCTCCGCCATGCTCGCCGGCGCCGCCGACCAGGTGCGCGGGTCGCGCGGTGGGCCGAAGATGCTGGTCACGGCCAGGCGGCGCCCGGCCCCGTCGTCTCGGGTGGTGCTGTCCATTTCCCCCTCCCGCCATGGCCGCCGGATCCGGGCGCGGCCTTCCCCCTTCCGCCGGTCAGGCCCGGCGCGCCATGAACATGCCGCCCGTCGCGGAGTCGTCCTCGGCGGCGCCCCCCGGAGATTCCGTCGCGAGCCCACGCCGCAGCGCGCGGTAGGCACCGACCAGGGCACGGTTGAGCGTCCCGATCTCGAACGCCTCCAGCACGCGCGCGCGCGCTGCGCGGCTCATCTCGGGCCACACCGCCGGCCGCTCGACGAGCCCGGCGAGCGCGTCGGCCAGCGCCGTCGCGTCGCGCTCGGGCACCAGCAGCCCGGAGCGCCCGTGCTCGACCAGCTCCGGGATGCCGCTATGGTCGGTCGCAACCACCACCATGCCGGACGCCATCGCCTCCATCAGCGTCACCGGGATGCCCTCCTGGTCGCCGTCCTCGCCGGTGACGCTCGGCACCAGCAGCACGTCGTTGCGCGCCATGTGCCGGACCACCGCCTCCTGGTCCTGCCAGCCGAAGAACCGGACCTGCTCCGAGAGGTCGAGCCGGCGTACCAGCACCGCGAGGCGCTGGCGCAGCTCGCCGTCGCCCACCAGCGAGTAGCTGACCGGAATGCCGCGGCGGCGCAGCTCCGCGACCGCGCGGATGCCGTACTTGATGCCCTTCTTGCCGACCATGCGCCCGACCGTGAGCAGCTTGAGCGGCTGTCCGCGCTCGAAGCGGCGCGGGCTGTAGCGGTAGCGCGCCGCGTCCACCCCCATGTGATGGACGGCAATCCGGTCGCGGTCGCAGCCGAGCTCGATCAGGCGCTGGCGCCACACGTCGGAGATCGGCAGGAATGCATCGCCGTGAGCGAACAGGTAGTCGTAATAGCCGGGCCGGTCGCGCACGTAGGCGCTGATGTCGACGCCATGGAACACGGTGCCGAGGAAGCCCGAGAAGGCTCCCACCTCCCGGAGCTTTGCCGCGAGCTGGCCGATCGGGCCGAAATGGCAGTGGATCACGTCGAAGCTCGGTTCGTCGCGCAGCAGCGCCGCCCAGTAGAGCAGCCGCAGCGAGAGCGCATCACGGCCGAACCGGCGCAGCGAGAGCGCCTTGAGCGCGGCTTGCGGCCGGCGCCGCGCCAGCGCCGCGAAGCGTGGAACCGCCCCCAGGATACGCCGCGCCCTGCCGGCGGGCAGGTGGAGATAGCGCGTACGGCCGATCAGCCCGTAGCGCGCCACGTCGGGATGGATGCGCGGTTCCGCCCGCGGACGCTCGGCGAAGATGGTGACGTCGTGGCCGAGTTCCAGGAGCCCGGTCGCCTGATTCAGCACGAAGGTCTCGCTGAGCGCCGGGAACTCGTGAAGGAAGAAGGCGATGCGCAACGGCTTTGCGATGTTCTTGCTCATGACGACGCGGCGACGGCCTCCCTCACATGGATTCCGGCGGAGAACGCGGACCGGCGCTCCTCTGCGACGATTGCCGGAAGCTTCGCGGCAAGCTCGTCGCGGGCCGCGCTGAAGTGTTCGAAGGCATCGCACAGGCTGCGGGGCGTCATAGCCTCTATGTCCTGCACGAGCGCGCCGAGGCCGATCTTCGTGAACAGCTCTGCGGTCTTGAACTCGTAGGCGATGGGCAGCACCGGGACGCTCGCGATCAGCGACAGGATGGCGACATGCATCCGCGTCGCCACCACCGCGTCGTAGTCGCGCACGGCGGCGACGAACGCGGCAGGCGCGCGGAAGGCGCGGTCGATGCGGACCCGCGAGCGGATACGCGCATCGAGACGCGACACGATCCGCTCCGCCGTGGCCGCGTCGTCGGTCCAGTAGCCGTCGACGCCCTGGCAGGTGGACAGGAACGTGACCTCGCCCTTGTGTGCCTCGACGATCCGCGCCGCCAGGGCCGCGATCGCCTCCATGTAGACGTCCATTCCGGCAGCGCCGTTGAAGTAGGGCCATTCGCGCACCGAAATCGCGACCCGCAAGGGCCGTCCCCCGCTACGGGGGGCCGGCACGCCCACCCGGAGCGGCGCGAGCGCGAAGGCCGCATCGGCGCATTGGACGACACGCCGCGCCTCCACGCCCAGCGCTTCCAGGTGGCGCCGCGAGCGGCTGTCGCGCACCAGGATCAGGCGCGCACGCCGCATGACATAGCGGATCAGGGCCCGCCCGCGCTGGCCGGGCGGAAACGGCCCCAGGCTCTGCGTGAACAGCACGTAGGGCCGGCCGGCGGCATGGGCCACCAGCAGATCGACGAGCTTGGGCAGCATCCGATAATGGGGCACCAGGTAGGTGCCGCCCGAAGAAATCACCAGGTCGGCAGCGGCGAGGCGCTCCGCCGCCGCCCGCACCTCGGGCGCAAAGCCGCCCATCAGGCGCCGGCCCAGCCGCGTGCGCCTCAGCCGCATCGCAAGCAGCAGCCGCGCCAGCGCAATCCGGAACGCCTGGGGGCCCGCCGCCTCCCGTTCCAGAAGGTTGAACAGCATCGGCCGCACGCGCAGCTCGGGATAGAGCCGTGCCGTGATGTCGGCCTGCTCGTCGCAGGTCACGATGTCGAGATCACCACCGATCGCCTCGTGCAGGATGTCGTAGGTCGCAAGCAGGATCGCCGCATCCCCGGCATTCAAGGTCGCGATGTTCGTGACGACCACGTTCATGCCCGAGCCTCCCGCCCCAGCAGGTGGGCCGGCAGGCGCTGCAGGCTCGCGAGCACGCGCCGGCTGTCGGGCAACATGGCATAGACGACGAGCGCGGCGCTCGCCGCGACCAGCCCCGCGACCGCCACCACGAGCAACGGCGAGGCGTTTTCCATCGGGATGGCCTCGCGGAACGCCACTACGGCCGCCGTGCCGGCAAGCGTCGCCAGCGTCGGCGTTCCGAGCACCCGGTAGAGGTCGAGGATCGAGACCGGACCGCGGCGCCCCGCGAACCAGAACATGACGGGCCCACGTACCAGGATCAGCGACAAGGTCGCCGCCGCCGCTACCCCGACGATCCCGAACGGCACGCCCGCGAGCACCGCGAGAGCCGCCAGCGCGCCGTTGACGGCGCCCGCGCGCAGCATCTCCGGGGTTCGATCCTGGCTCATGTAGAGCCAGCCCAGCGCATAAGCGGCCGGCATGTAGATCAGGGACACGGCCATCCAGGCCAATGCCGGGGCCACGGCCGTCCATTGCGCGCCCAGCACCAGCGCAACGATCGGTTCCGCAGCCGCCACCATCACCGCGGCGAGCGGCGCCATCAGCATGGACAGGCGCCGGATCACGGCGAGATAGGCGTCGCGATAGGCCGCAGGCGTGCCGGCAAGACGGCTGAGCGCCGGCAGCGCCACCGTCGCGAGCGGAATGTTCAGGTTCTGGATTGGCTGGTGAAGCAGCTTCTGGGCCCGTTCGAACAGGCCGAGCGGTCCGCTGCCCCAGTACCAGCCGATGACGATCTTGTCGAGATTCCCGGCCAAGGCCCCGAGCGTCATCGCGCCGGTGGCGTTCGCGCCGAAAACGACGAGGGCGCGCACCTCCGCGAACGGCCCGGGCCGGCCCGGTCGCCAGCGGCACAGCGCCCAGCCGCCGGCCATCATCATCGCCGCCCAGAGGAGACGCTGGACTACCAGCGCCCAGAAGCCGAGCCCGGCCAGGGCGGCGGCGACCGCAAGGCCGAGCGCCGCCGCCTCCGAGACGAACTGCACCAAGGCCACGGCCGTGAAGCGCATCTGGCGACGCAGGAGCGCCAGGTGCTGGGCGGCAAAGCCGGTAAACAGGAACGAAACCGCCACCACGGGCACGATATGAAGGAGCGCCGGCTCGCCGTAGAGCCAAGCAAACAACGGTGCCGCTGCCGCCGTCAGCAGCGCGATGCCTATGCCGAGCGTGCCGTTGAGCCAGAACAGTGTGCTGACTTGGCGATGGGTGAGGCTCGACCGCTGGATTGTCGCCGTCGACAGACCGAGATCCTTGACGAGCTCGAAAATCGCCAGGAAGGCCGCGATCATCGCGAACAGCCCGAAGTCCGCAGGCGCCAACAGGCGTGCCAGGATCACGATGGCGACGAACTGGATCAGGACCTTGAGGGCTTGAGAAACCAGCGTCACGACGCCGCCGCGCATCGAGCGCGAAACGATCTGGCCGTCGAGATGGCCGGTTTCGAAATGGCGCGCGTCGCCTTCCGGCTCTTTCATCGCCGGTCACCGCGACATGCGGTCCGGGCGCTCGTTCCGCACCCGTCTCTGGTCGCACCTCTCTCATATCGTTCGAACACCGCCACCGCCTGGACGAGCTTTCGACCGCGGCACGGGTCGCCGGCCCTTCCGGCCAGGCGCCGCGTCGCTCAGCTCCTTCGTCCTCCGACCGCCGAGGCCACGCGTCCGGCCCCGCCGGCCGGCGCAGGTCCAAGGCGCAACCTACCCTTCTCGCGCGCGGCATCCAGAAACCAGTCATAGGTACGCTTCAGTCCTTCCTCCAGGGAGGTCGCGTGACGCCATCCGAGAGCATGAAGGCGCCCGACGTCGAGCAGCTTGCGCGGCGTGCCTTCCGGCATGCCCCGGTCGAACGACAAGCGCCCCTCGAATCCCACTGTGCGGCACACCACCTCCGCGAGTTCCCGGATCGAGACGTCGCCGCCGATGCCGACGTTGACTTGGGATTCGCCCGAATAGTGGCGGGCAAGGTGAACGACGGCATCGGCACAATCGTCGACGTAGAGGAATTCGCGGCGCGGCTGGCCGCTGCCCCACACGGAGATGGCGTCGTTTCCCGCCAGCTTCGCTTCATGTGCCTTGCGGATCAGCGCGGGAACCACGTGGCTCGCCGTCAGGTCGAAATTGTCCCCCGGGCCGTAGAGATTTGTCGGCATCGCCGAAATGAAGTCACAGCCGTACTGGCGCCGGTAGGCTTGGCACAGCATGATCCCGGAAATCTTGGCGATGGCATACCATTGGTTGGTGGGCTCGAGCGGACCCGAAAGCAGGCAGTCTTCGACCATCGGCTGCGGCGCGTGGCGCGGATAGATGCAGGACGAGCCGAGAAACACGAGCTTGCGCACGCCCGAACGCCAAGCCGCATGGATCACGTTGGCCTCGATCATCAGGTTCTCGTAGAGAAACTCCGCCGGACGCGTATCGTTGGCCACGATCCCTCCGACACGGGCGGCAGCCACGAACACCACTTCCGGCCGGGCCGCGGCCATCCAGTCCTCGGCTTCCCTCTGGCGCGCGAGGTCGACCTCTTCGCGCGACGCGACGACGACCTCGCAATCCTCGTGCGTGAGTCGACGCACCAGCGCCGCGCCGACCATCCCGCGATGTCCGGCGACCCAGACCCTGCGGCCGCGCAAATCGAGCTCTCCGCTACGCCGCATGGACCAGCATGTCCTCTGGCTTGCGCTCGAAGGCGCGGCGGTCGGCGTCGACCATTTCGGAGACCAGGTGGGGGAACGGCGTCTCGTGGCGCCAGCCGAGCCGCTCACGCGCTTTCGCCGGATTCCCGAGGAGCCAGTCCACCTCGGTGGGGCGGAAGTAGCGCGGATCGACGGATACCAGTACTTCGCCCGTACGCGCACAAGAGCCTGTCTCCTCTATGCCGGAGCCGTGCCACTCTATCCTGCGCCCGATGTGGGCGAAGGCGGCCTCGACGAATTCGCGGACGGTATGCGATTCGCCGGTCGCCAGCACGTAGTCGTCGGATTTCGGCTGTTGCAGCATGAGCCACATGCCCTCGACGTAATCGCGCGCGTGTCCCCAGTCGCGCGCGGCGTCGAGATTACCGAGATGGAGCCGCGCCTGATGGCCGAGAGAGATCGCCGCCACGCCACGCGTAATCTTGCGGGTAACGAACGTTTCCCCTCGAACCGGGCTTTCATGATTGAACAGGATTCCGTTCGAAGCATGCATGCCGTAGGACTGCCGATAGTTGACCGTGATCCAGTAGGCATAGAGCTTCGCCGCCGCGTAGGGGCTGCGCGGCTGAAAAGGCGTTGTCTCGCTCTGGGGGTGTTCGGGCGTGTTGCCGTAGAGTTCCGACGTCGACGCCTGGTAGAACCGTACCCTGTCGGCCATGCGGAGAATGCGGATCGCCTCCAGCATACGCAGCGTGCCGAGGCCATCGGCGTTACCGGTGTATTCCGGCGTCTCGAAGCTGACCTGGACATGGCTCTGCGCGGCGAGATTGTAAATCTCGTCCGGCTGGACCTCCTGCATCAGGCGTATCAGGTTGGTCGAATCGGTCATATCGCCGTAATGGAGGAAGAACCTCACTCCGGGCTCGTGCGGATCGCGGTACAGATGATCGATCCGGGCGGTGTTGAACGAGGAGGAACGTCGCTTGACGCCATGGACCTCGTAGCCCTTGGAGAGCAGCAATTCGGCAAGGTAGGCGCCATCCTGGCCCGTAACGCCGGTGATCAAGGCCACTTTCTTCTTCATCGTACTGGGTTCTCCTACGGGCTTGCCGCCCGGAGCCGGCCGGTCGTCCGCGCCCGCTCCGACGCGTGATTTGTGCGCTCAGATCACACACGCCAGCCGGTATTGCCACCAGTGAACAAGCTGTGACGACCCAAGGCCTTCGACGGCGGCGGAACTTCAACGACGCTTTCCCTGTTTTTAACAGGGGAGGTCGGCCTTCGTTCCCGCGAAGCCCACCTCGTCCTACAACTTTGCGGACATGGAGAGAACGAACATGAACAGCGCCGAGCAGTCCCGTCTCGCCGGCCAAGGGCCCGCCAACTCGTGGCGTCCGATCGTCTACCTCTCCATCGTCGTTCTCGCGCTCGCAGGCTTTGCCGGCTGGATGATGATGGAGGAAAATGCCAGCACGGTGCCCGGATTCGTGACGGCGGGCGATCATGAAGCCGTCACGGTCGACGACGGGATGCGCGAACGCGTTGCCGTCATCGGCATCAGGGGACAGGGACGAGGAGTCGAGCTGAGGCGCGACGGCGATACCTGGCGGCTCGCCAGTCACGGCGGATACCCGGTGCCCGCAGACCGCGTCAACGGCCTGCTCGATTCCCTGGAAAAGCTGCGCGTGGCCTATGTCTCCGAACAGCAGCCGCCACCCTACGAAGCGATGGGACTCTCCAAGCTCGACGACCCGGCCGGCGTGACGTCGCAGGTGACGCTGCGCGACGCGGAGGGAACGACGCTTGCCACACTCGCCGTCGGCACTTCCGTCTCCGCTCCCGGCACCACGCTACAGCCCATGACAGCCGTGGCCAGGCCCGACGAGCAGAACATCTGGCTGGTCCACGGCGAGTTCCAGCTCGCGACAGAACCGGTGGCCTGGGTCGACAACCAGATCACGGACATTCCGCCGCAACGCCTCGCCACCCTGGCCGTCACCGCGCCCGACGGAAAGCGCCTCGCGCTACGGCGCGGCGGCGAGGGCGGCGAGCTGGCGGTTGTGGAAGGGCTGCCGCAGGGCGAACGGATCAAGGCGACTTGGCTGCCGCGCGAACTGGCGGGCGCGCTCGAGGATCTCCGTTTCCTCGACGTCCGCCCCGCCGAGAAGATTGAGTTCGAACGAGGTGCCTGGAAGGCCGAGATCGCGACCGCCGACGGCCTCACCTACGAGGCGATGCTGATCCGCGAGGCCGACGCCGGCGCGACCGGCGCCTGGGCGACGTTGCGCGCCGAAGCCAACGAGGAGCATACCAAGGCGGCCGCGCAGGATTTCAACGAGCGCCACGCGCGATGGGCTTATCTGCTCAACGAGTACGCGGCCGGGCGCCTCACGGTGCGGCCGGAAGACCTCACGCAGGCGGAATGACGCCACCACCGTGATAAAAAAACGGCCCGTGGTCTCGCCGCAGGCCGAAGGGTCTGGGAGGGCATCGCGCTCGCGCGGACCAGCGACAAGCGCGGCAGGCGACGCTACTGGGCTTCACGAAGGTATTCGTTGACTTCCTGCGCGATCTGCGGATCGGTCAGCGCGGCATTGTAGATGTCGTTGTACTTCTCGACTGTCAGGCCCTCTTCCTCGATGGCCTCGACCATCTTGCCCGTGGCCTCTTCCCGCACGGATTGCTGCTCTTCGGGCGAACCGGCGCTCTGGAGCCGCTTGGTGTATTCCTCGTTGATCTTGCGAAGCTCGACGACCGCGCTGGCGTAGGACTTTAGATCGTCCGAATCGTACTTTGCGGCAGCGGGCGGCGGCATTTCGCCCTGGCCCGGTGCCTGCTGCGCCAGGGCCGCGGGAGGCGCCCATGCCAGTCCGAGCGCGATGACCGCGGCGAAGGGAATCAAGGCCAATTTCATCGTATGGTCCTTTCGCTGGTTTCGACGATGCCGTCCTGCGACCGCGGATCGCTCCGGCAGCACAGAAGGCGGTGCTGGTAGATAAACAGGCCGTGCCCGTGCCCGGTTCCAGGATTCGGTCGGCCGGACAAATTCGTTGCGGCGGGGAACTTTTCGCCGCTCCGGATGTCCATTAGGGGAGTAATTGTGCGCGCCAGATGACAGACGAGAGAGGCTTCGAGGTGGCAGAGGACGACCGCGAAGACGTGAAATGGATGATCGCGCGGCAGATACCGCACCTGCGCCGCTACGCCTATACCTTGGCGGGAGACCGGGAGCGCGCCGACGACCTCGTTCAGGACTGCCTTGAGCGGGCCATCCGCAAGCGCCATCTGTGGAAGCGCCAGGGTTCCATTCGGGGGTGGCTTTATCGCGTGCTGTACAACGTCTTTCTCAACCAGCGCACCCTTCACGACCGCTTGCGGCGCCAGGTTCCGATCGAGATCGCGACCGCCATGATGCCGTCCGAGCCCGCCCGCCAGGAACAGCGCCTCGCCTGCCGGGACATCGCGGATGCCATGTCGATGCTGCCGCAGGAGCAGCGCGCCGCCATCGGGCTGACCGCCGTCGAGGGCCTTTCCTACGACGAGGCGGCGCAGGTCCTGGACATTCCGATCGGCACGCTCCGTTCGCGCGTTGCGCGCGGCAGGATGCGGCTCACCGAGCTCTACGTACAGCCGGAAGGCCCGATCCGGCTCAGGCGGGTAAAATGACATGACGGATGAACGCAGCATCAACGGAGCCGTCATCGAGATAGGGGACGAGGAACTCGTCGCGCTCACCGATGGCCAGCTCGACCGCGATCCGCGCTACAAGGCCATGATCGAGCGCATGGCCGCCGCCGACCCCGAGCTCGCGCGGCGCGCGCAGGTCTTCCGCGAGCACACCGAATGCCTCCGGCGTACCTACGCGGTACGCTTGGCCGAGCCCGTGCCGGCACGGCTGCTGGACGCGCTCGAACGGGACGGGACGGCGGCGAGCGGTCGGCGCGCGCTGCGGGCGGCCGCCATCGTCGCGGTGGCTCTCGGCGCCGGCACGCTCGGCTGGTTCGGCGCCAAGCTCGACGCCGATGGCGGCGTCACCTCCTCCCCCGCGCCCGTCGCCGGGCCGGCACCCGAAACCGCGCCCCCCGCCGTACCGCGAACGGTTGCGAGCGAGCCGCCGGTGCCGCTGTTCCCCGGCGTGATTGCGCCACGCACCGCGGAGCCCGAGCCGATCCGCGGCGAGCGCCTGCTGCCGCTTCCGGCGCGGCCGCAACCGGCCCGCACCCAGCCCGTCGCCGACACGGCCGGGACGGACACGCGCTTCGAACCCTGAGGGCACCGCTGCGGCGATGTTCCCGAAAGGTCACACCGCTGCGTCCGGCTCCTGACTAGCCTCGATTGCAGCACCCCTCGGGCATGGGCGGGCGGACATGATTATCGTCGACAGGGCATTGGAACGCCGCGAGGCGGACAGCGCGCCGATCCGCGTCGGCCTCCTGGGGCCGGGCTTCATCGGCCGCGCCATCGCGCGCCAGCTCCTGCTCTACAGCAAGGGGATTCGCGTCTCCGCGATCTACGGGCGCAACGCCGCCGGTGCAGCGCGTGCCTATACCGAGGCCGGGGTCGAGACGGCGCGGGCCGTGAGGACGGCCGCCGAGATGGCGGAAGCGGTTGCGCGCGGCATTCCCGCCTACACCGACGACTGGCGCCTCGTCTGCGGCGCGGCGGGCATCGATATCGTCATGGACGCCACGGGCGGCGTCGAGTTCGGGGCCCACGCCGCACTCATGGCTATCGAGCACGGCAAGCACCTGATCCTCAACAACGCCGAGCTCGATGGCACCATCGGGCCGCTGCTCAAGCGCAAGGCGGACCGCGCGGGCGTGATCTACACCACCAGCGACGGCGATCAGCCCGGCGTGCAGATGAACCTTTATCGTTTCGTGCGAGGCCTTGGCGTGCGCCCGGTGCTGTGCGGGAACATCAAGGGGCTTCACGACCCCTACCGCAATCCGACCACCCAGATTCCGTTCGCGCGCAAATGGGGCCAGAAGCCCGAGATGGTATCGTCGTTCGCGGACGGCACGAAGATCTCCTTCGAGCAGGCCGTGGTCGCCAACGCGACCGGGATGCGGATCGCACGGCGCGGGATGACCGGCGCCGACTTCCCGCCGGGCACGCCGCTCGAGCAGGCCGTCGCCGCCCTGCCGCTCGAGGACGCGGCGCGGGGCGGCGGGTTCGTGGACTATGTTGTGGGCGCGGTGCCGGCGCCGGGCGTGTTCGTGATCGGCATGCTCGAGGATCCGGTGCAGCGCCATTACCTCAGGCTCTACAAGCTGGGCGACGGGCCGTTCTATCTGTTCTACACGCCCTATCACCTGTGCCATTTCGAAGTCGCCAACTCGGTCGCGCGCGTGGCACTGTTCGCCGACGCGGTGGGTGCGCCCCTGGGCGGGCCCCTGGTGGAGGTGGTGGCGGCGGCCAAGGCCGATCTCGCCGCCGGCGCCGTCATCGACGGGATGGGCCACTACATGACCTACGGTCTCGCCGAGGACGCGGAGGAGGCGCATGCCGGGCGGATGCTGCCGGTCGGCGTCGCCGAAGGATGCCGGCTGGTGCGCGACGTGCCGCGGGACACGGTCCTGACCTACGACGACGTGGCGCTGCCGCCCGACCGCCTGATCGATGCCTTGCGGCGCGAGCAGGACGAGGTTTTCTTCGGCTGGTCGCGTGACCTTCCGGCGCCCGCGCGCAGCTACGCCGCCCGCTGATCCTGCGTCTTTTTGCCGCGGCTCAGCAGTCGCGGAGACGGGCGCGGACGTGGCTCACGAAGGCGCCGGGCCGCAGGATGGCCTGGCCCATTTCCCCCAGCACGGCGCGTGCGAGGTCGGCCACGTCGGGGAACCGGTCCGCCGCGCGCAGGCCCTCGCCGTGATATGAGAAGAACGAGGACTCGCGCAACAGCACCGCGTTGCGGACCAGGAACCGATAGTAACGGCGAAGAAAACGGGCCTCGAGCCGCGCCATCTCCTCGGGATCGAGATAGCGCGGACCGTACTCCTGTAGCATCAGGAGCGTGTCGCGGTACTGTGAGCCCTTGCGGTTGGCGACCGTGGCCGTGACCGATTCGCCGTGCACCCGCGACAGCATCAGAACCTCGTGGACGAAGCCGAAATCGACCCGCTCCAGCACGTTGAGGAAAGCCGCGATGTCGGCGTGGAGATACCTGTCCGGATAGAACGGCATGTTGTCATCGATCAGGTCGCGGCGGATCAGATTGCCGGTGGGCGCGATCGCGAACACCTGCTCGCGCAGGAACATGCGGCCCACCTCGCGCCCCGGGAACACGTTGCGGTGAGTCGGCAGTCCCCCGCACTGCAGGCGCCCGCCCCTGAGCCGCAGCGCGCCGACGATGCCGACCGAGGGGTTGCGCACCGCCACGTCCACCATCCGCATCAGGCTTTCCGGCATCATCGTATCGTCCGCCGGCAGCACCCAGACGTAGCGCGCCCGCGGCGAGACATGGCCGAGCGCGCGGTTCCAGTTGGGGATGACGGGCAGCAGCTCGTCGGTTCCGATCAGGCGGATGCGCGGGTCGCGCGCCGCGTAGTGGCGCGCGACCGCATAGGTCTGGTCGCGGCTCGCGTTATCGAGGATCACGTGCTCGAGCAGGCAATAGCTCTGGGCGAGGACGCTCTCTATGCATTCCGCGAGATAGCGCCCGCCGTTGTGGACCGGCGTCACCACGCTGACGAGGGGAGTCTCGGGACCGGTGACCTGCATGAAATACGGCGCCATCTCCACAAGGACGAGCCGCGCCCGCGCCATGCGGACGCCCATGAAGAAACAGTAGTGATGCCGGCGCCGGCCCGCCAGCGTCCCTCCATAAAGTTATAGGTTGGTCACAACGGGTCACCGTTTGGGCACGGGCCTTCGGCCCTCCGGCTATTTCATTATGTTTCCGAGCGCCGCCCACCCGGCGCCGCAACCCGATGGGGAAAGCATGAAGGTCGTGATTCTGGCGGGCGGCTACGGGACCCGCATAAGCGAGGAAACGGGCACCCGCCCCAAGCCGCTGGTCGAGATCGGCGGCCGTCCTCTCCTGTGGCATATCATGAAGATCTATTCCGCCTACGGGTTGCGGGAATTCGTCATCTGCGGCGGCTACAAGTGCGCGATGATCAAGTCGTACTTCCGCGACTATGCGCTTGAGGTTTCCGACGTTTCGTTCGACCTCGCGCGGGGCGACATCGAGTACATCCGCCGCGATGTCGACCCCTGGCGGGTCTCGGTCATCGACACGGGAGAAAACACCATGACCGGTGGGCGCATCCGGCGCGTGCTCGACTACGTCGGCGACGAGACCTTCTGCCTGACCTACGGCGACGGCGTCTCCAACGTCGATATCGGCGACCTCATCCGCTATCACCGCACCTCCGGCGCCCTGGCGACGCTGACGGCGGTCCACCAGCCGGGGCGTTTCGGCGCGCTCGCCCTGGACCCCGAGGAAAGCCGCGTGCGCGCCTTCCGGGAAAAGTCCAACTCCGACGGTGGGCTGATCAACGGCGGCTTCTTCGTCGTCGAACCCGGGATCGCGGACTATATCGACGGCGACGAGACGGTGTGGGAGGAGGAGCCCCTGATGCGCCTCGCGCGCGACGGTCTTCTGGCCGCCTACCGACACAACGGCTTCTGGCAGAACATGGACACCCTGCGCGACAAGATGCTGCTGGAGGATCTCTGGGCCAAGGAGGGCGCACCGTGGAAGGTATGGCATTGAAGGCGAGCGGCGTCATGGAGCGTCCCGAGGGCGCGCAGCGCGTCCTCGTCACTGGCGCGGCGGGCTACATCGGCTCTGTGCTGACGGCGGAGCTCGCGGCGCGCGGCTACGAGGTCGTGGGCCTCGACACAGGCTTCTTCGACAATGAAGCCCTGTTCCACGACGGTCAGGATCGGCCGGCCATGCTCGCACGCGACGTGCGCGACCTGCGCGCCGACGAGCTGCTCGGCTACGACGCCGTCGTGCATCTGGCGGAGATGTCGAACGATCCTCTGTGCGGCTTCAGCAGCATGTCCACCTTCGACATCAACTACCGGGGCTCGGCGGCGCTCGCGGCGAAAGCCAAGGTCGCAGGTGTGCGGCGCTTCATCTATGCGTCCTCCTGCAGCGTCTACGGCGCCGCCGGCGGCGGCGAGGCCGTGGCCGAAACCTCTCCCACCGACCCGCAGACCATCTACGCGCGCTGCAAGGTCATGGTCGAACAGGAGGTTCGCGGCCTCGCCTCCCGCGACTTCGTGCCGGTGTTCCTGCGCAACGCGACCGCCTACGGCGTGTCCCCCAGCATGCGCTTCGACATCGTCCTCAACAACTTGGCGGGCTTGGCCTGGACCACTCGCCGCATCGCCATGACCAGCGACGGTACCCCATGGCGGCCGCTGGTTCACGTCCGCGACATCTGCGCGGCGATCGCTGCCGCCCTGGAAGCGGATGCCGAGACAGTGTCGGGAGAGGCCTTCAACGTCGGTAGCGACGCGCAGAACTACCAGATTCGCGACATCGCCAATATCGTCGCCGAAGAGTTCCCGGACTGCGAAGTGACGTTCGGCAGGAACGATGGCGACGGCCGCAGCTACCGTGTCTCGTTCGCGAAGATTCGGGCGCACCTTCCGGGCTTCGAATGCCGCTGGGACGCGCGCCGCGGCGCACGCGAGCTACGCCAGGTCTTCGAGCGGATCGCCATGGCCGAGACCACCTTCCGGTCCTCCACCTTCACCCGGCTCGCGCGCCTCCGGGAACTGGCCGATTCGGGGCAGGTCGACGGTAGTCTGCGGTGGCGTTCTCTCACGGGCGTTCCGTCGCGGCACTCCGGCGCGCGCGCCCTGCGCGCCGTCTGAGGAGCGGCCATGAGTACCGCCGTCGCCGCTCCCCCTGCCCATGCCGCGACGCACGCCATGCCGCCCGCATGCCGCCTGTGCGGAGCGCCTCTCCTGCGCACCGTCCTCGACCTCGGCGCACAGCCTTCCGCCAACGCCTACCTGAGCGGCGACCGCCTTAGGACGATGGAGCCCACTTGGCCGCTCCATGTCTATGTCTGCGACGATTGCCATCTGGTCCAGCTCGAGGCCCTGCACGGCACCGAGGAGCTGTTCTCCGACTATGCCTATTTCTCGTCCTACTCCGATGCCTGGCTGCGCCATGCCGAAAGCTACACCAGGCAGATGATCGGTCGCCTCGGGCGCGAACGGCTCGGGCGCGTGATCGAGGTGGCGAGCAACGACGGTTACCTGTTGCAGTACTTTGCGCGGGAAGGCATCCAGGTGCTCGGGATCGACCCTGCCGCCAACGTCGCCCGCGTGGCCGAAAGCCGGGGCATACCGACCCTCGTGCGCGCGTTCGGGCGCGCAACGGCACAAGAGCTGGCCGCGGCCGGGACCCTGGGGGACCTGGTCGTCGCCAACAACGTGCTCGCCCATGTCCCCGACCTCAACGACTTTGTCGCCGGCCTCTCCGCCGTCGTCCGCGACGAAGGCGTGATCACCTGCGAGTTTCCGCATCTGCTTCGCCTCGTCATGGAAAACCAGTTCGATACCATCTACCATGAGCACTTTTCGTATCTGTCGCTCGCGGTCGTAGGCCGACTGTTCGCGGACCATGGGCTGGTCGTCTTCGACGTCGAGGAGTTGCCGACGCACGGCGGTTCCCTTCGGGTTTTCGCGGCGCGGCGGTCCGCCGGCCATCGGTCGTCCGAAAGAGTCGCGGAGGTGCTCGCCCGGGAACGCGTGGCGGGCCTCTGCGGCATCGACGTCTACGGCGCCTTCGCCGGGCGTGTCGCGCGCGTCAAGCGCGAGCTGGTCCGCACGCTCATGGACATCCGCGAAATGGGCCAGACCATCGCCGCCTACGGCGCCCCCGCCAAGGGCAACACGCTGCTCAATTATTGCGGCATCGGCACGGATCTCGTGTCGTTCACGGTGGATCGAAGCCCGCACAAGCAAGGGCACTGGCTGCCGGGGACGCGTATTCCGATCCATCACCCGGACGCCCTGCGCGCCGCCCGTCCCGACTACGTCTTGATCCTGCCGTGGAATCTCAAGGACGAGATCATCCGCAACTGCGGATTCATCCGCGACTGGGGCGGTAAATTCGTCGTTCCGATCCCTCGGGTTTCGATCGTAGCATGATCTTCCATCGTCTCGACATCGCTGGGCTTTTCATGGTCGAGCTGGAGCCGCACTTGGACGAGCGCGGCTTCTTCGCTCGGACCTTCTGCGACGAGGAGTTCGGCGCTCGGGACCTCGTCACGCACTGGCCGCAGTGCAACCTGTCCCATTCCAAGCGGCGCGGCACGCTGCGGGGCCTGCATTTTCAGCTTCCGCCGGAACCCGACACGCGCCTCGTCAGGGTCGCGCGCGGCGCGATCTTCGCCGCCGTGGCGGACCTGCGCGCCGACGGATTCGGCCGCGCACTCTGCTGCACCCTGTCGGCCGCCGACGGCTCCATGCTCTACATTCCGGGCGGCTGCGCCTTCGGATTCCAGACGCTGCGGGACGGCACCGAGGTCGCCTACCAGATGTCGGCCTCCTACCGTCCCGCGCTCGCGGCCGGCGTACGGTGGGACGATCCCGATCTCGGCATCTCCTGGCCGCTCGCCGTGACCCGCCTGTCGGAACGGGATTGCAATCTTCCGCTGCTGCGCGAGCTGGAGCCGCTCGCGGCTTAGCGCGCCGGAGCGAGCACGACAGCGGCGAGCGGCGGCAGCGTGAGCGAAAGCGAACAGGGGCGACCGTGGCTCGGCACCGCTTCCGCCGTCACGCGCCCGAGATTGCCGAGGCCGCCGCCGCCATAGGCTTCCGCATCGGTGTTGAGAAGCTCCACGTAGTCGCCGCCCGCGGGCACGCCGACGCGGTAGGCCCGCCGGACGACCGGCGTAAAGTTGCAGACCACCACCGCATGGTCGTCCGGCCCGCCGCCGCGTCGCAGGTAGGCAAAGACGCTTGCGTCGGCGTCGTAGGCCGCGATCCATTCGAACCCGTCCGGCGAGCAGTCCTTCCGATGCAGCGCCGGGACCGAGCGGTAGAGCCGGTTGAGGTCGCGCACCAGCGCCTGCACCCCCCGGTGGAACGGATCTTCGAGCAAGTGCCAGTCGAGGCTGGCGTCGTGGTTCCACTCGTTCGCCTGCGCGAACTCACCGCCCATGAATAGGAGCTTCTTGCCCGGCTGCGTGTACATGAAAGCGAAATAGGCCCGCAGGTTGGCGAACTTCTGCCAGCGGTCCCCCGGCATCCGCCCGAGCAGCGAGCCCTTGCCGTGCACCACCTCGTCGTGGGACAGCGGCAGGATGAAGTTCTCGCTGAAGGCATAGAGCAGTCCGAAGGTCATGTCGTTGTGGTGGAAGCGCCGATGTACCGGCTCGCGCGACATGTAGCGGAGCGTGTCGTTCATCCAGCCCATGTTCCACTTGTAACCGAAGCCGAGCCCGCCCGCGTAGGTCGGGTGCGACACCCCGGGCCAGGCGGTGGATTCTTCGGCGGCCGTCATGATTCCCGGACAACGGCCGTAGAGCTGCTCGTTGACCGATTTCAGAAAGCCGACCGCCTCGAGATTCTCGTTGCCGCCGTACTCGTTCGGAATCCATTCGCCCGGGAGACGGCTGTAATCGAGGTAGAGCATCGAGGCGACGCCGTCCACGCGCAGCCCGTCGGCATGATAGCGCTCCGCCCAGTAGAGCGCGTTGGCGGTGAGGAAATTGGCGACCTCGCGCCGGCCGTAGTTGTAGATCAGCGTGTCCCAGTCCATGTGGCGGCCCTGGCGCGGGTCCGCATGCTCGTAGAGATGGGTGCCGTCGAAGGCGCCGAGGCCGTGGGTATCGGTCGGAAAATGACCCGGCACCCAATCGAGGATCACGCCGATCCCGGTACCGTGGCAACGGTCCACGAAAGCCCGGAACTCGGCGGGCGTCCCGTAGCGCGCGGTCGGGGCGAACAGGCCGATCGGCTGATATCCCCAGGAGCCGTCGAACGGATATTCGGAAACCGGCATCAGCTCGACGTGGGTGAAGCCCATGTCACGGACATAGGGCACGAGCTGATCCGCGAGCTCGGCATAGGTCAGGTAGCGGTTGCCCTCCGCGCGCCGCCACGAGCCGAGATGCACCTCGTAGATCGCGATCGGCGCGTCGCGTCCCTGGTGCCTGCCACGCGTCGACATCCAGGCCTCGTCGCGCCACGGTGCCGGATCGGGCGCGGCGACCACGCAGGCGCTGCGCGGCGGCGGCTCGCAGGAGAAGGCGAAGGGATCGGACTTGAGCGGCAGCAGGCGCCCATCGGGCGCCACCACCTCGTACTTGTAGAACGCCCCCGGACCGATGCCGGGAAGGAACATCTCCCAGATGCCGCTCTCCGGCCGGCGGCGCAGGACGTGGACGCGCCCGTCCCACCCGTTGAAATCGCCGACGACGCTGACGCGCCGCGCATTGGGCGCCCAGACGGCGAACCGTACGCCGGCGATGCCGTCTAGGGTCGCGGGATGCGCGCCGAACACGTCGTAGAGCCGGAAGTGCCGTCCCTCGGCAAACAGCCACTGGTCGTGGTCGGAAACCGTCGTGCCGAAACGATAGGGGTCCTCTATCTCCGCCGTCGAGCCGTCGCGCGTCACCCTCAGGCGATAGCGAAAGGTTTCCGCCCGGTCCGGCAACCGGCCCGCGAACAGGCCTGCCTCGTGGACACGCGCTAGCGTCCCCGCATCCGCTCCCTGCGCGGCATCCATCACGGCAACCGCCTCGGCCCCGGGCAGGAACGCCCGCACCGTCAGCACGCCGTCCGTCCCCCGGTGCATCCCGAGCACGGCGAACGGATCGCCATGCTCGCCGCGCGCAATGGCGGCGGCGGTCGCCGGGTCTATTGTCGGAAACGATCGAGCAGGCGGAACGGTCATCGCTCCCCGAGGACTCCCCTGGCAACCCTGCGCGGCCTCAACCCCACACCGCTTCGGCCGTGCGCCCGATCACCTCGAGCTTGCGCTTCTGGTCGTCCTCGGAGATCAGGTTGCCGACCACGTCCGACGAAAAGCCGCATTGCGGGCTGATCGCCAGCTGGTCGAGCGGCAGATAGCGGGTCGCTTCGTCGATGCGCCGCCGCAGGCCGTCCACCGTCTCCAGCTCCGGCACCTTGGTGCTGACGAGGCCGAGCACCACCACCTTGCCCTTGGGCACGAAGCGGAGCGGGTCGAATGTACCGGCGCGCGGGCTGTCGTACTCCAGCATGAAGCGCTGGTGCGGCAGCTCGTTGAAGAGGCGCTCGGCGATGGCATCGTAGGCGCCTTCGCGGTGCCACATGCTGCGCTGGTTCCCGCGACAGAGATGGATGCCGAAGGTGGCGTCCGGGAAGCCTTCCGCGAGGCGCGATTCCGCTCTCAGGGAACGGGCAAAATTTTCCATCGGGTCCTCGCCGCGCGCGCGCATCTCTTCGAGCGACGGCTGGTCGACGTAAGCCGTGAACCCGGGCGCGTCGATATGGATATAGCGGCATCCCGCGTTCACGAGGCTTCCGATGATCTCGCGCTCGATCGCGACCACGTCATCCAAGAAATCATCCATGCCGTCGTACACGTCGCGCGAATTGGCGTAGTCGAAGCGTTGCGAGATGCGATCCGGTCCGATCAGGCTGACCTTGGCGGGGTGCTTCGCGACATCGCTCACGAAGCGGTATTCGTCAAGTGGAATGTTGTGGGCGAGCCTGAGGCGCGACACCGTGGGACGACGGTGCGATACCGCCGTGCCGGCTTCGTTGAGATCGGGAATCTTCCAGCGCTGGAGCGGCTTGCCCCCTTCGACACGGGTCTCGTAGAGGGCGAGCCGGGGGCCGCTGGTGTCGAAGCCCTCGACCGCCGCGCCGAAACTGTCCTGGAAGTTGAGGCGGCGCATCTCGCCGTCGGTAACGACGGCGATGCCCGCCGCTTCCTGCAGCGCCACCGCCTCGCGCACCGCGCGGTCCTCGAGCTCGCGCAGCGCTTCCGCCGCGAGCGCGCCGTCGTCGAACTTGCGCCGCGCTTCCTTGAGGTAGGCGGGGCGCAGCATGCTGCCGATGACGTCAGTGCGAATCGTATCGAGCCTGTCCATGTATCGCGGCCTCCTTCCCCATGAGCCTGAGCGGGTGCGGATGCTTCCGTCATATCCCAGCCGCAGCGTCGTGACCACCAGCCTTTTCCGGCCCCACCGGCTTTCCGCGGGCCGGAACTTTCGCGCGTCGCCGGGAGTTAGTGGAGGAATGCCGACGCATGACCCAACCCGAGGAAGTCCGTAATGCCCTACCTGATTCTGTGGCTGCTCGGCGTACCGCTGTCCGTCATCATCATCCTGCTGCTCATTTTCGGCTAGTTCGCGGCCCGCGTTGGGCCTAACGCGTGGCGAGGCCGTCGCGGACGCGCGCGCCGTAGTCGCGCTCCACCGCCTCGGGCGTGACGTAGCCGCGATCGAGGTCGCGCTGGATCAGCGCGAGCGGACGTTCGCCGGGCGGCCCGTAGCCGCCCCCTCCGCCGGTCTCCAGCACCACGCGATCCCCCGGACGCAGCGGGTAGCCCTTGGCCTTGCACATGGATTCCGCGGCACCGTCGGAACGGATCACGGTGACCATGCCGGGAAGCGCCGCCTTGCCGCCCATGGCGCCCCAGGGCGGGCACCTGGTGCGATCGAGGTTGGTCTGCAGGAAGCACGGCGCCGTCACGGTGTAGCGCTTGCGGAAGCCGAGCCCGCCCCGGAACCTGCCGGCGCCGGCCGAATCGGGCCTGAGGCTCAGTTCGTCGATGCGGATCGGCAGCAGGCTTTCCTGAAGCTCCATCGGGATCAGGCGCGTGTCGCCGTGGGCCATGGTGCGGAACGGCCCCGCCCCGTCGCCCCAAGCGGAGGCGCCCCAGCCGCCGTGGCCGCTGTCGTGGCCGTTGAAGGCCCTCCCGTCCGCCCATCGGCCGTAGATGCGGAACCCCGAATGGGTAGCGAAATGCCCGCCGGTGGCGAGCTCCGGCACGGCCTGGCCCAACGCGCTGATGATGGCGTCGATCACGGTCGGCAACGGCATGGGGTAGTTCGCCATCGGCGCGGTGGGATGGGCGCTCAGGATCTTGCCCTCGGGCAGCACCACCGCGAGCGGACGGAACACGCCTTCGTTGGCAGGCTCGCGCGGAGCAATCAGGTACTTGAAGGCGACCCGCGCCGCCGTCACGCCGCCGCCGAAGTAGCCCGAGTTCACGGGACCGGGCGCCTGGTCCGCGATGCCGGTGAAATCCACCGTCAGCGCGTCGCCCGCGACCGTCACGGAGATGGCGATGGGGAGCGGGTCATCGCCCATGCCGTCGTTGTCGAGGAAAGTCTCGACCCGGTAGGTGCCGTCCGGAATCTCGCGGATGCGCGCGCGCGAGGCGGCTTCGCCCTGATCGAGGATCGCGGCGAGCGCCGCGAAGAACGTGGGAAGGCCGTACTTCTCGGCCAAGGCCCTCGTCATGTCGCGGCCGAGCAGGCAGCCCGCGAGCTGGGCCGAGATGTCGCCCATCAGGTCCACCGGCAGGCGCGTGTTGTTCTCGATGATGCGGTAGATTTCCTCGATCGGCTCGCCCTTCGACCACATCTTGATCGAGCGGAGCTGCAGCCCTTCCTCGAAGATGTCCCTGGTGCCCACCATCTGGCCGCCGATGTCCACCCAGTGAACGTTGAGCGCGAAGAATCCGATCAGCACCCCCTTGCCGGGCCCCGCGAAGATCGGCGTGTACATGACGGTGTTGTTGAGGTGCTGGCCCTGGACGGCCGGATGATTGCACGCGACCACGTCGCCCTCGAACAGGCGGTCGCGCCCGTAGATCGCAAGGCCGTCGCGCACGGCGGCGCCGACCGCGTCGGCCGCGAAGGGCGGCATGCCGCCGGTGGACTGCGCCACCAGCTGCCCGTCCACGTTGACGAGGCCGACCGCGAAGTCCTTGTACTCGTAGACGTAGGGGCTGAAGGCGGTGCGCGTGATGTTGGCGTCGATCTGGTCCGTGATCGAGATGATGCCGTGCCGGATCACCTCCAGCGTGATCGGATCGAGCGGTGTGCTCGTGCCTTTGCGCGTTACCGTCTCGCGGGCATCGTCCGCCATCGTCGGCCTCCGTCCAGCTACCTCTTCCGCTTTCCGCGTCCCGCGGCCCCGGCCGCGCGCGCGGGCGTCTTGCGGGCCTTGCGGCGCTTCACGGCCTCCTCGGGCGCGGGCGTAGCGCCGGTGCGCTCCATCATACCGACATGGCCCCAGGTGTCCTCGTAGTTGCGCTGGGCGTCGTCGGTAAGGAAACGCGCCTCGATGTCCTTGATCTCGTAATAGCCCATCAGTTTGCGCACCTCGGTGCGGCCCCACGGGCTCGCCTTGGTGCGCTCGGCGAGGTCGCGCAGCGCCTCCGCGCCGCGCAGCTTCAGGTCGTGCAGGACGTGCCAGGCCGCGTTGAGGCCGGCGTTGGCGGCGATCGTCGGATAGAGCACGATGCGCGCGCCGAGATCCTCGTATTCCTGCGGCGTCGGTGCGGGATCCCCGCCGCCCCAGATGACGAGCAGCGGCGCGGGGATGCGGCGTGCCGCCGCGCGCACCTGCTCGCGGGTCTCCACCGAGTTGAGCCACACGAAGTCGGCGCCGCCGTCCGTGACGTACGCCACCGAGCGCTCGACCGCCTCCTCGAAGGAACTGCCCTCGGCGCCCAGGACGTCGCAGCGCGCGCAGATGACGAAATCGGGATCGGCCGCGTCGCGCGCGGCGACCGCGGCGCGGTACTTGCCCACCGCTTCTTCGATCGGGATGCAGCGCCGCCCCGGCTGGGTGCCGGACTTCTTGGGCGCCTCTTGGTCCTCGATCTGAAGCGCGGCGACGCCGCTGCGGATCACCTCCTGGACGGTGTAATGGACGTTGACCGCGTTGCCGAAGCCGGTGTCGGTGTCGAGCAGGATCGGGATGCCGGAGCGCGCGGCACAGTGGCGCGCGTGGTCCACCACGTCGCGCAGGCCGATGATGCCGGCATCCGGCACGCCCAGCAGATAGGCCGACATCTGCGAGCCCGCGACGAAGAAGCATTCGAAGCCGGCCTCCTCGGCGATGCGGGCGTAGACCGGGCTGAAGCCGCCCGGCATCACCGTGAGCGTGTCGCGCCCGAGGATGTCGCGGAACCAGAGGCGCTTGCGGCGCACCGATTCCGCGTAGGTCTCGTTCTTCGGCGGCTTGTTCCAGGCCGGTCGCTTCGCCATTCCCTCGTCTTCCCCCTATCCGGCCCGCCGGTCCTTGCTATTTCGGCTCCGCCGACCAGCCATAAAGCTCGATGGTGGAGCGGCCGGCCTTGATCTCGGCGATGGTCCGGGCCTCCTTGTCCTCGCGCGCCTGGGAAGCGTCGAGGGCCTCCGCGAGGCGCGCGCGCGGAATCGCCACCACGCCGTCGCGGTCCCCCACCACCACGTCGCCCGGCGCGACGGCGACGCCGCCGATGGTCACGGAGCGGTTGATGGCGCCGCCCTCCTCCTTGGTGGTGCCCTGGATCGCGAGGCAGCGCGCGAACACCGGAAAACCGATCTCCTCCAGGAGGTCGGCATCGCGCACGCCGCCGTCGATCACGAGCCCGCCCAGCTTGCGGGCGATGCAGGCGAAGGCCATGATCTCGCCGAAGTAGCCGGCCTCGTAGCCGCCGCCCACGTCCACCACCAGCACGTCGCCCGGACGCGCCGCATAGATCGCGCGATGGATGTTGATGTTGTTGAACGGCTTGGCGACCACCGTCACGGCCGGGCCGCACAGCTTCATGCCCGGCGCGACCGGCTTGATGGCGGCGGGCAGCGCGCCGGTCCGCCCCATCGCCTCGTGGATGGTGGCGGACGGAAAGCCCGCCGCGCGCACGAGCAGGGCGGGGGCGGGGCGTTCGATCTCGGGAATGCTCATCGCCTCACCTCTTGGTCTGCAAGCCGTGGTAGCCGTGGGCCTTGCGGGCCTCAACCAGCGGCTTGCCCGTCTTCACGTCGGCGATGATGCGTGCCTCCGCCTCCGCGATGGCAGTCGCGATATCGAGCACCTCGCGCCCTTTCTCCTGCGGCACCACAAGAACGCCGTCGTCGGTGCCCATCACGATGTCGCCGGGGCGCACCTGCACGTCACCGAGCGAGACCGTCACCCCGATGCCGTCCACCTCGACGCGGTCCTTTCCGGTGCGCATGAATCGTCCGCGCGAAAAGATCGGGTAGCCGACCTCGAGCGAGCCGGCCACGTCGCGGCACACGCCGTGGATCACGGTGCCGGCGACGCCGCGCTGTTTGGCGGTGGTGGTGAGGATGTCGCCCCACACGGTGCAGTCGAGCCGGCCGGCGTTGTCGAGCACCACCACGCCCCCCGGCGGCACGTCGTCGATATAGTCCCCGACGGTGCCCTTGACGAGGCCGCACGGCCGGTACTTGAGCGTGAACGCGCGCCCGGCCACGTGGTGGCCGACGGCGAGCGGCGCGATGCCCTGGGCCATGCCGTGAATGCCAAGCCGGTCGAGCGCGTCCGAGACGGACGCCGCCGCGAGACCCTGGAAGCCGCGGACGATGTCATCCATGTACCGATGCTCCTCCTTTATATCCTATCATCCCGATGATTTCCTGTCGCGGGCCAGCATCGATTCGTAGCCGCCCGTCTCCATCACCTCCACGATGGAGGCACCCTTGCGCACCGCCTCGGCCATGCGTGCCTCGCGCGCCGCAATCTCCTCGCCCGCCGCGATCACCTCCTCGGCGCGCGCCTTGGGAACGATGACGGTGCCCGACCCGTCCGCGACGACGTAGTCGCCGGGGTGCACCTGCACGCCTGCGAACTGGATCTCGGCATTGACCGAATCCTGGATCACGCGGGTGCGCGCCGTGATCGGGACCACCGCGCGAGCATAGACCGGGAAACCCGCCGCCTGGCAATCATCGATGTCGCGGCAGGCGCCGTCGATGACGATGCCGGCAAGCCCCTTGGTGGCGGCCGCGAGCGACAGGAGCCCGCCCCAGCCCGGCACGTCGGTGCGTCCCGCGAGCTCCATCACCAGGACGTCGCCGGGCCCAGCCGCCTCGATCGCCTCGGTGCCGAGGTGGCGGGTGGTGGTCTCGAAGCCCTGGGGCTTGAGCTTGACGGTGACGGCGCGCCCGGCGATGCGTGGGCACGGCCACTGGGGCCGGATGCCGAGGGTCGCGCCCTTGAGGCCGAGCTTGTCGAGCGCGTCCGAAACCGTGCAGGCGTCGAGCTTCCTGAGCCGTTCGACGAGATTATCCTGGGCCATGTCTGCTCCGATCGGATTGAAGGCAGAGCGCCTTGATAAGTCATTTGGGGTGCCGGGACCAGCCCCGGGCGAAGTCAAAACACCTTTGCCGAACCGGCGAACCGGCCTAAAGGACGGCGATGAACTCGAGCCGTATCCAATGGCGCCCGATGTCGCTCGCGATGGTGTGGCGCACCGGCCGGTCATTCTCGTCCGGGAACGTGCGGATCCATTCGGCGTTGACGAGGTCGCGGTCGGCGCGGTCCATCAGGTAGGCCACGACCTTGCCGATGTCGCCCACCGTGCCGCCGCCGCGCTCGACGATCGTGCGCATGTTGGCCCGGGCGATCTGGACCGCCTTGTCCTCGGGCACCTCTCCGGTCGCCGGGTCCTGGCCGCCGACCGCCGAGGAGAACAGGACGTTGCCGACCTTGACGGCGGTCGGGAACGGCTGCGGTTGGGACGGGACCCCCTTGCCCGCGATGATCTGACGTTTTGCCATTTTTGGATCCATGTTTCGAATACCGGATTCTTCCATGCTAAGTTAGCGCGCCGCCGCGCCCATCGCTAGAGCGCGTGCACCACAAAAAACAAAACGGGAAGACCATGTCTCAGATCGTCGGTTGCATCGCCATGTCACACGGCCCTCAGCTGCTCGCACCCCCGGAACGCTGGGACGAGCTGCCGAGCCGCACGCGCGGACCCTTCAATCCCAAGCCCGGCATCGCGGCCGAGATCACGCCCGAGGCAAAAAAGGCTCATGCCGAGCGGTGCACGGCGGCGATCGCGCGCCTGCGCGACATACTCGCGGAATGGCGGCCCGACACGGTGGTGATCTTCGGCGACGACCAGGAAGAGAACATCCTGTTCGACAACATGACGCCGTTTACGATCTACATCGGCGCGGAAGCCGATGCGACCCTCAAGTTCCGCTACTTCGGCGCCAAG
Organism: Alphaproteobacteria bacterium; assembly: GCA_050485485.1. Taxonomy (GTDB): domain Bacteria; phylum Pseudomonadota; class Alphaproteobacteria; order SMXQ01; family SMXQ01; genus WHSO01. The sequence goes on from JBJHBM010000008.1 coordinate 62,090, forward strand.
GAGACGGACCAGATCACGCGTTATCGCGTCGACGACACGCTCGCGCGCGAGCTTCTCGACGGCGCGCTCAATGCCGGCTTCGACCCGGCCTGGTCGAAGGAGCTGCGCTACCATGCCGGGCTCGGCCACGCTTTCGGCCGCGCCCTCGATTTTCTGATGCCCCGGCCGCTGCCTGCGATCGTGCCGATCATGGTCAACACCTATTATCCGCCCGCGCCGAGCGCGCGACGCTGTTTCGCCTTCGGCCAGGCGATCGGTGCCGCGCTCCGCTCGAGCGCCCGGGGCGGGCGCGTCGTAGTCATCGGCTCGGGCGGCCTCAGCCACACCAAGATCGATGAAACCCTGGACCGCGCCTTCATCGACGCGCTCGAGCGCCACGATACGGACTATCTGCAGGCGATGCCGTCCGACGTCCTGGTCGGCGGCACCTCGGAGATCCGCAACTGGATCGCGGTGGCGGGCGTCGCCGCGGCGCCCGCCCGCATGATCGACTATGTGCCGTGCTACCGGGCCGAGACCGGCGTCGGCTGCGCCATGGGTTTCGCCGCCTGGGAGCGGGTCGCCGCCTGACACCGCCGCCGCTAGATCGCGAGGCCCAGGAGACGGGCAGCGTTGCCCGACAGGACCGCGGCGCGATCCGCCGCGCTCAATCCCAGCTCGTCCACCAGGGCAAGCCCCCGCCGCTTGAGCGGCGTCAGCGGCGGCGCGTCGGTGCCGAACACGATGCGCCCCGCGCCGATCGTCTCGATCGCGCAGCGCACCGCAGGCGCGTGATAGCTCACCATGTCGAGATGGATCATCTTGAGGTATTCGCTCGGGGGCCGACGGATACGCATGCTGGCCATGTCCTCGGGGCGCGTGTAGAAGCCGTCGGTCTGGAACGCGTAGTTGTAGTCGAGCCGTCCCACCACCTCGCAAATGCCGCCCCCGAGATGGGTCGCGACGATCTTCAGGGTGGGAAAATCCTCCAGCACGCCATAAAGGATCAGGCGGGCCAGAGCGAGGCAGCTATCGAACGGCCGCCCGACACTCGACGCCAGCCGGTATTCGCGCAGACGCTCCTCGCCGAAGCCGACGGCGGGCGGATGCATCATTACCGGGACGTCGAGCCGTGTCACGAGATCAAAGAACGGACGCGCCTCGGGATCGTCGGGATAACCACCCTGATGGCTGGAGGCAATCATAACCCCCTTGAGCCCGTCTTCCATGATCGCGCGCTCGAGTTCGCGCAGGTAGGCGTCGCCGCCGCCCGGCACACAGCAAGCGAGTGCAAGGATGCGGCCTTCCGAACGGTCCTGGACTTCGGCGAGATAGCGGTTCGAGAGCGCGATGGCCTCGAGTCCTTCCTCGCGTGACAAGCGACGCAGGTAATGATGCGGGTCGCTCACCACGCTGACATCGATGCCGGCCTCGTCCTGGGCGGTCCGGACCCGGTCCACGGTCATCTGACAACGACCCTTCCAGACCGGCTTCTCGGATTCGCGGGGCGGAATGACGTGGGTATGCCAGTCGATGATCACAGGACACCTCAAGACGCGCCACGACGGCTCAGCGCGTCGACGGGATGGTTCTCAGGAAACGGAGCTGGTCGAGCCACTTCTTGCGGACTCTCTCGGAATATTCGGGCTCGATCAGGTTGACCTTGGGAAACTCGTCCTTCCAGTGGAACGGCCTTACCGCGTAGATGATGATGCGGGAATTGGTGATGTCGCCGGATTCGCGCTTGGCGGGGCTCAGCATCGGGTCGATGTGGCCGGTCCAGGTGCCGTCGATAATGTCCGACTGGGTCTTGGGATCCCAGCGTGTCGCCATCGCCCACATCACCTCGGCCGTGCTGGTGATATCGATATCGTCGTCCACCACCATCGTGACCCGATTCATGTAGGAGCCCGCGGCGCAACCGGCCGCGACCATCCCCGCCATCTTGGCATGCCCCGGAAACTGCTGGCGGATGGCGACGACGTTGATGAAGTGGTTGCCGCCGCCGAACACCTTCCAGACGCCCTTGACCTCGGGAACGCCCGCGGCCTCCAGCGCGTCCCACATGGCGGCGCAGCTGCCGAAGTTGGTCTGGCGCCCGGGGTAGGTCGGCTTGGCGGGCGGATTGCCGACGACGATGGGGTCGTTGCGGTGATAGATTCCCTCCACCCGCAGCACCGGCTCTGGACGGCTCTCGGAGGCGTAGTAGCCAGGCCATTCGCCGAACGGGCCCTCGGGACGGGTCTCGACCTCGGGCGGCGGCATATAGCCCTCGAACACCAGCTCGGCCGTGGCCGGAATCGGAAGGCCCGTCACCGGGCCTTGCACCAGCTCGATCGGCGCGCCGATGCGCCCGCCCGCGAGCGCGAAGTCGGAAGCGCCGATCGGTGTCTTGGTACGGCCCATCGCCCCCAGCACCGGCGCCTGCCCGAGGCACAGCACCAACGGACAGCTCTCGCCCTTTTCCCAATACCTGCGGCGAATGATATCGCCGTGCTTGCCGGGCTCGATGAACACGGTCACCGTCTTCGCATCCTGCACCTGCACGCGATAGGTGCCGATGTTGACCCAGTCCGATTCGGGGTCCTTGGCGATGACGATGCATTCGGTGCCGATATAACGTCCGCCGTCACCCTCGTGCCAGAAAGGCGCCGGGAAGGCGAGCACGTCGATCGCGTCGCCGGTCAGGACGTTCTCGAATACTGGTCCGGTGTTGACGAACTTTGGCGGGATCGTCAGCCTTTCCGCGCGGCGCCCCTTGCGCAAGGCCTGGACGGATTCGAGTCCGAGGCTCTTCACCATGACGCGCGATGCCCGCACGTTGGTCATGACTCGGAACGAAGGGTCGTAGCCCCTGATGTTCTCGAACAGCAGCACCGGCGGGAAATCGTGCTTCAGGCTGAGCTCGTAGAGCGCGCCCAGTTCCAAGTAAGGGTCCGCTCCACGCACTGTCTCGAGAACATCCATTTCGGCCGCAACCTCGATGAACGCCCTGAGATCCCCCAGCGCCCGCTGGCGGCGTGCCGCGTCGTTATCCGCGTCCATTCACTGCTCCCAGATTCGCGTCCTAGCGCAGGCCTATTGCCTTGAGATGTTCGATCACGCTTGCCGGTGTCGCATAGACTTCCACGACCAGCTTCTGCAGTTCCTCGCCCTTGGGGAAGTCCTTGTCGACGTCGAGACGGCGCTTTTCGGCCTCGCGCAGGAAAGCGGGGTCGGACATCGTCGTCTCGAACGACCGACGCAAAATTACAACCCTGTCCACTGGCACGCCGGGAGGCGCGACATAGGGCCGGCCCAGATCCTGATAGGACAGGACGAAGCGCAGCGCCTGGCGCTGCTGCTCGGTTTCGGCGAGATCGACCAGCAGCGGCACGCCCTGCAGGTCGGGATGCCTGCTCAGGCCGAACTGGGCGAAAACCCGGACCTTGCCGCTGTCGAGCCATTCCTGGTGGCTGGACTTGAAGCTGGTGTATGTGATTCCGGCGACACCGTGCACCTCGCCGCGCTCCATCGCCAGCAGCGCCCCGCGGGTTCCCTGGTAGCCTGCTACAACACGGAACTTGAGACCGAGCAGCCTCTGGGCCGCGTTCGGTACCTGCACGGTGCCGCTGCCGGCGCCGGCAACGATCATCTCGTTGGTCTTGAGCGCCTCCAACGTCCCGACCGGCGCACCAGCCGATACCACACCCACCAACGTCTCGCGCACCGGGCTGCCGAGCCAGTTGAAGTCGCGCAAGTCGAACTTCGCCCGCTCGGGGTTGAGAAGCGAGTCGCTCACCAGGCTCGGGTTGATTGCCCCGACCACGGTGCCGTCCTTGGCCGCGATATTGAAGATGTGATTGGCCGCGACCAGGCTGCCGGCGCCCGGCATGTTCTGCACTACGAAATTCGGATTGCCGGGAATATGCCTCGACCATTCGGGCGCGATAGCGCGCGCGAAGGTATCGTAACCACCGCCCGGATTGGCGCCAACCACCAGCGTGATGGTCTTCTTCGCATAGAACGGCTCCTGGGCGGCGGCGGAACCTGCGAACACGCATACAACGGCCAGGACGGCCGCACACGTCAAATTATGAGACACATGCATGGCAATCTCCCTGTTCGTTCGCTTCGCCGCCCTGTCGAGCCATCGCCCGCAAACGGCATTTCCGTCCCATGAAAACGGATTGTCTTATAAGCCGTACGCGCTGCCGTCCTGAGGCGCACGGGCGCCGGGACTAAAATCCGGCTAACCGTTGACCATTTCGGTGAAAGGCTTGGTCGGAATCTTCCATTCGGTGAGCGGGCGTCCCTCCGCCAGCGCCGACACTTCCCGGAGCCACAGTCGACGCAGCAACACGACCTTCACGTCAGTGCTGCCCATGTGTTCCTTGGTGCGGCCCGCGATCGGCCCCACGCCTACCTGCGTGGCATAGTCCTCGATCGAAAAGCTGGTGTAGGCGCTCATCTCGGGGGGGAGATTCTCCGGCTTCATCTCGCCGGCGATGATCTTCTCCGCCAAGTCCCAGCGCACCTCGGCCTCGGCCTCCTGCTGCTCATAGCGGCTCTTCTCGTAGGCCCGCGCCTCCTCGCCTATCAGCGGGGTGTGGGTCACGTCGAACGACACGAACGTGCCGTCGTTGACCGGCAGCGTCCAGGTCATCTTGGTATCGCCCAGGTTGCGGCCTTCGAATCCCTTGGCGCGCGTCGGTGCCCAGAACTGGCGGGCATTGGGCATGAAGAAGTAGGCGGTGTCGCGGAAATCGACCCGCTCGCCCTCGACCTCGCGGGTGCTGATGTAGCCGTATGCCGTTTCCTTCACCCGCTCTTTGCGGATCACGAGATAGTCGTTGCGCCCCTTGCGGATCGCGGTCGCGCGGTGGACCCAGGGCACGTGGCTATGATCGTTGTCGAGCTTGTTCCAGAACGTGCATGGCAGTATCTCGGGAGGATCGGCCACGATCACACCAGGCCTGTCGAGGTCCGGATAATGCCGGAACGGCGGCGGATCGCCTTCGCCGAGATACGCGAAGATGAGGCCGGCGTATTCGCGCACTGGATAGGTCGAGAGCCTGATCTTGTGGGCGAAGGAGACATCCTCATTCGGCTGCTCGACGCATTGGCCAGTTTCGTCGAAGCGCCAGCCGTGGTAGCGGCAGCGCAGCGCGTTGCCCTCGACCCAGCCCAGCGACAGCGGGCAGGCCCGGTGGGGACAGCGGTAATCGACCATGCGCGGCTGGCCGTCCTCACCGCGGTAGAGGGTGAATTTCTCGCCCAGAATCTCGACCGGCTTGGCGTCGCCGCGCGGTAGGTCGCGGATGCGGTACACCGGCTGCCAGAACACGCGCAGATAGCGCCCTGCAGGCGTGCCGGGACCGATTTTCTCGAGATCGGCGAAGTCCAGCTGATAATTCCCCGCCACTAGGTCCTCCTTGTCCGTTGGTCCCGATCGGTCGATACCAGGACTCTTTTCAACTCTATTGGATGTGGCCGGCGCGCGCGACGCGATCCACCATTTTCAGGTGGCCGCCGATCATAGTCATCCATCTATGGACATCTTTCACGATGATCGTTAAATGTCAACAATTCACAATCTATCCCGAATGGGTGCGGCAACGACAAACCAAGAAGGGGGCCGAAGACGATGAAGACACTGACAAGCGTCACGATGGCGGCGAGCGTCGCGCTGATGGCGGCGACGGCTCCAGCGAGCGCGCAAGACGGCCGCGCCGCGTTCTCGGGCAAGGAGGTCGCCCTGCTGATCGGCGCGGGTCCCGGCGGCGGCGCCGACACCTACGGGCGCCTGTTCGCACGCCATGCCGGGCGCCATCTTGCGGGCAACCCGTCGATCGTGCCGCGCAACGTGCAGGGCGCGGGCGGCCTCAGGGTCGCCAACCACATCTACAACGTCGCACCCAAGGACGGCACCGAGATCGGCATGTTCCCCACTTCCGCCGCGCTGCAGCCGTTGTTCAGCAACCCGGGCGCGAAGTTCGACACGGTCGGCTTCACCTGGGTCGGCAACATGGATTCCGATCCGACCGTGTGCGGCGCGTGGAGGCATACCGGCATCAGGACATGGGGGGACCTGAAAGGCCGCGAGACGCGGTTCGGCGCGGCGAGCCCGCAATCCGCCACCTCAGTCCATGCCAAGGTCGTGGGCGACCTACTCGGCGTCAAGACCACGGTGATCCACGGCTACCAGGGCACCCAGACCGCCAACCTCGCCATGCAGCGCGGCGAGCTCGACGGCACCTGCGGGCTGTTCGTCAGCACCATCCGCGCCCAATACGCGCGCGAGGTCGAGAGCGGCGACATGACCATATGGATGACCTTCGGCAAGACGCGCGCCGCCGATTTCCCGAACGTGCCGACCGTCTACGAGGTGGTGCGCAACGCCGACGACCGCATGCTCGCCGAGCTGGTATTCGGCCAGGACGCCGTCAGCCGACCGCTCGCGGCGCCGCCCGGACTGACGCCGGGCGTCGTACAGGTGCTGCGGGACGCCTTCGATGCCGCGATGAAGGACGCGGCGCTGCGCGAGGAGGCGGCGAAGCTCGGCCTCGGCATCCAACCCATGTCGGGCGCGGAAACACAGAAGCAGTACGAATCCTTCTTCGGGTTCCCGAAACCCGTCGTGGAACGGCTTATGGAGATCACCGCGCGGCGCTGACCGCCGCAACGCCCGACGTCCGGGCGCACATCAAGGACAATAACAGGGAGACACCACATGCCATTCGATATCCGGACGGTACGCAATATGGGGCTTTCCGCCCTGCTCGCGGTCGCAACCGCAGCCGCAACCGGCCCAGCGGCGGCGCAGGATGCCGTCGCCCAGTTCTACAAGGGCAACAAGGTGACGCTGATCCTCGGCTTTCCCTCGGGCGGTGGCTACGACAACTACGCGCGCCCCCTTGCCCAGCACATGGGACGCCACATCCCCGGCAATCCGGCCGTCATCGTTCAGCACATGCCGGGCGCCGGCAGCCTGCGCGCCGCCAACCACGTCTACAACGTCGCGCCCAAGGACGGCACCGTGCTGGGCATGGTGTCCTCGGCGGCGGCGTTCCAGCCGCTGTTCGGCAATCCCGAGGCGCGCTTCGAGACGCCCAAGTTCACCTGGATCGGCAATATCGACGAGATCGTCGGTACCTGCAGTGTCTGGCATACCTCGGGGCTCGCCAGCTTCGACGAGCTGCTGCAGAAGAGGGTCGTGTTCGGCGCCGGTGGCGCCGGCAGCGCCAGCGTCCAGCACGGACTCGCGCTGCGCAACCTGCTCGGCGCCAAGGTCGAGCTGATCCGCGGCTACCCCGGCTCCACCGAAATCAACCTCGCCATGCAGCGCGGCGAGGTGGCGGGGGCCTGCGGCCTGTCGCTGTCGACGCTCAAGGCGACCTACGGGGAGGACTGGAAGGCCGGCCGCCTCAAGCCGCTGGTGCAGCTTTCGGTCAACAAGCACCCCGACCTGCCGGGCGTCGCCCACATCTACGACTACGCCAAGAACGACGAGGACCGCGGCCTGTTCGACCTCGTGTTCGGCCGCCACGTGCTGGGCCGGCCGGTGCTGGCGCCGCCCGCGCTTCCGGCCGACCGCGCCAAGGCGCTGCGGGCCGCCTTCATGGCGACCATGAAGGACCCCGCGTTCCTGGCCGATGCCGAGAAGATGAAGCTCGACATCACGCCCTACGCGGGCGAGGAGGTGGAGAAACTGGTGGTGCGGTTCTTCTCCTACCCCAAGGAGCTGGTCGAAAAGGCGGTCGCGGCCATGGAGTAGGACGGGCCCGGCCCGCCGCCGGCGAGGAGGCGCGCGAGCTCCGGCTTGCACGAGCCGCAGTTGGTGCCGGCGCCGAGCACGGCGCCGATTTCCTCGATGGTGGCGAGGCCGCCCGCCGCCACCGCCGCCGCGATCTGGTCGCGGCCCACCGAGAAGCAGGCGCACACCACGGGGCCGGTTTCGACCGTGCCCGCGGGCGGGCGGCCCGACAGGATCGCGGCGCGCTCGGCGGGCACCAGGGTTTCGGCCGCGAACGCCGCCGAAAGCCAGTCGAAGGCGCCCTCCGGCCGGTCCGGCGCCACGAACAGGCAGGCGTCGAGCCGACCGTCCGCGATCCTCGCGTAGCGGTAGCGGCCGCCCCCGGCGTCGCGATAGCTGATCCACTCGGCGCCGTCCGCGTCGCCGAGCAGGCGCCGCGCCCAGGCGTCGCGGTCCCCCGGCGCCATCGTCCCGGCGAGACGGTAGCGCCACAGGCCGCGCCCCCGCGCCCGCGCCCAGTAGGCCGCCTCGTCGTCGGGGCGCAGGGCGCGGCGCGACAGGGCCACCGCCTGCCACGCCATCGCCGCCGGCGCGACCGCGACCGGGGTATGCTTGGACTCGGGCTGGCCCGAGACCGGGTCCGCGACCGGATTGACCACCGTATCCACCCGCGCCTGGCTCGCGAAGCGGCCGTTCCAGTGGATCGGCACGAACACGCTGCCGGGCCGCTGGCCGTCGTCGATCCGCACCCGCGCCAGCATCTCGCCCCAGCGGCTCATTACGCGGGCGAAGCCGCCGTCGGCGAGGGCGAAGCGGCGCGCGTCGTCGGGATGCACGGCGACGAACGGCTCGTCGGCATGGGCCGAGAGGCTCGGCGCCCTGCCGGTGCGCGTCATGGTGTGCCAATGGTCGCGCATGCGCCCCGTGTTGAGCACCAGCGGATAGCGCGCGCCGGTGGCGTGGGCCGGGGCGCGCGGGCGCACCGCGACGAAGCGCGCGCGCCCGTCGGCGTGGAAGAACCGCCCGTCACCGAACAGGCGCGCGGTGCCGGGATGACCCGGGGCCGGCACCGGCCAGCGGACCGGCGCGAGCGCCGCGTAGGCGGCATCGTCGAGCCCGGCGAGGCCGGAGATGTCGAAGTCGCGCGTCCCACCGTTGCCGCAGCCCGAGAGCGCGGCGTGCTCGCGGAAGATGTCGGCGGGGCCGCGGTAGCCGAAGGCCGCGCCGAAGCCCATGCGCTTCGCCACCTCCGCCACGATCCACCAGTCGGGTCGCGCCGCGCCCGGCGCCTCCAGGAACGCCCGCTGGCGCGAGATGCGCCGCTCCGAGTTGGTGACGGTGCCGTCCTTCTCGCCCCAGCCGAGCGCCGGCAGCAGCACGTCGGCGACCGCCGTGGTGTCGGTGCGCGCGACGCAGTCCGACACCACCACGCAGTCGCAGGCAGCGAGCGACGCCCGCACGCGCTCGGCGTCGGGCAGGCTCACAACCGGGTTGGTGGACATGATCCAGATCGCCCGCACCCGCCCGTCGGCGACGGCGTCGAACAGGTCGAGCGCCTTGAGGCCGGGCCGCGCGGCGATCGCGGGCGCGCGCCAGAACGACTGCACCAGGGCGCGGTGCGCAGGATTTCCGATCTCCATGTGGGCGGCGAGCTGGTTGGCGAGGCCGCCGACCTCGCGCCCGCCCATCGCGTTGGGCTGGCCGGTGAGCGAGAACGGTCCCGCGCCGGGCCGTCCGATCCGCCCCGTCAGCAGGTGGCAGTTGACGATGGCGTTGACCTTATCGGTGCCGGACGAGGACTGGTTGACGCCCTGGGAATAGAGGGTGACGGCGCGCGGCGTCGCGGCGAACCACGCGTAGAAGCGCGCCACGTCCACGGCCGCGAGGCCGAGGGCCCGCGCAACCGCCTCGGGCGTCGCGGGGCCTTGGCGCGCGGCGACGAGCGCGTCGTCGAGCCCGTCCGTGCGCGCGGCGACGAAATCCGCGTCCGCGCATCCCCGTTCGGCGAGATACAGCAGCAGGCCGTTGAACAGCGCGACGTCCCCGCCCGGCGCGAGCGCGAGATGCAGGTCGGCGCCGTCGCAGGTCGCGGTGCGGCGCGGGTCGATCACGACGACGCGCGTGCCGCGCCGCTCCCGCCCCGCCTGGATGCGCTGGTGCAGCACCGGATGGCACCAGGCGGCGTTGGAGCCGACCAGCACCACGAGGTCGGCCTCCTCCAGGTCCTCGTAGCAGCCGGGCACGGTGTCGGCACCGAAGGCACGCTTGTGGCCGGCCACCGACGACGACATGCAGAGCCGCGAGTTGGTGTCGATGTTGGCACTGCCGATGAAGCCCTTCATCAGCTTGTTGGCGACGTAGTAGTCCTCGGTCAGCAGCTGGCCCGAGACGTAGAACGCGACCGCGTCGGGGCCGTGGCGCCGGATGGTGTCGGCGAAGGCGCGGGCGACGTGGTCGAGGGCCGCGTCCCAATCGACGCGCCGCCCGCCGATCTCCGGATCGAGGAGACGCCCCTCGAGGCCGAGGGTCTCGCCCAGCGCGGCGCCCTTGGAGCACACCCGCCCGAGGTTGGCGGGATGCTCGGGGTCGGGCCGGATCTCCGCCGCGCCCGTTGCCGTCCGCGCGGCCAGCAGCCCGCAGCCGACCCCGCAATAGGGGCAGGTGGTGCGGACCGGCGCGCTCATTCGGCGGCGCTGGCGCGCGCCGCCGCCGGCGCGAGGCCGAGCTCGATCACGCCGTCCGTGATGCGCACCGGGAAGGCGCGCACGCAGCCCCTGTCGGGGGCCACGGCCTCGCCCGTCGCGAGCTCGACCGACCAGTCGTGGAGCGGACAGGTCACCCGCGCGCCGTGGACGATGCCCTGGCTGAGCGGGCCGCCGCGATGTGGGCAGCGGTCGTGAAGCGCGAACACGCGCCCGTCGGCCGCGCGGAACACGGCGACGTCCAGCTCCGCCAGGCGCACGATCCGCGCGCCGAGCGGCGGGATGTCGTCGAGACGGCCGACCGCGATCCAGTCGCTCATGCGCGCACCTCCTTGAGCACCGCGAACTCGGAGCGGGCGGGCGAATCCGCGCGCGCGCGCTCGGCCCACGGGTCGTCCTGCAGGAAGCGCTGGGCGAACAGGAAGCGGGCGTGGAGCGCGCGCCGCCCTTCGACGTCCTCGGCCACGCGCTTCTTGACGTAGGCGAGGCCGACGCGCTCGATCCACGGCGCGGTGCGTTCCAGGTAGTGGGCCTCCTCGCGGTAGAGCTGCAGGAACGCGCCGCAGTGCTCCAGCACCTCCTCGGGCGTCGCCACCTTGCACAGGAGGTCGGTGGTGCGCACCTTGACGCCGCCGTTGCCGCCGACATGCAGCTCCCACCCCGATTCGACCGCGACCACGCCGAAGTCCTTGATGGTCGCCTCGGCGCAGTTGCGCGGACAGCCCGAGACCGCCATCTTGACCTTGTGGGGCGTCCACGAGCCCCAGCACATCTTCTCGAGCGCGATGCCCATTGCGGTCGAATCCTGGGTGCCGAAGCGGCACCACTCGGAGCCGACGCAGGTCTTCACCGTGCGCAGCGCCTTGCCGTAGGCGTGGCCCGAGACCAGCCCCGCCGCGCCCAGGTCGCGCCACACGGCGGGCAGGTCCTCCTTCTTCACGCCGAGCAGGTCGATGCGCTGGCCTCCGGTGACCTTGACCGTCGGGATCTCGTACTTCTCCGCCACGTCGGCGATGGCGCGCAGCTCGCGCGGGTTGGTGACGCCGCCCCACATGCGCGGCACCACGGAATAGGTGCCGTCCTTCTGGATGTTGGCGTGGGCGCGCTCGTTGATGAAGCGCGACTGGGAGTCGTCCGCGTAGTCCCCGGGCCAGGCGCACAGCAGGTAGTAGTTGAGCGCCGGCCGGCACTTCTGGCAGCCGTCCGGCGTGCGCCATTCCATGAAGTCCATGACATCGCGGATGGTCTTGAGCCCCTGGGCGGCGATGGTGCGGCGCACCTCGTCGTGGGTATGGTCGGTGCAGGCGCAGACCGGCTTCTCCTTGGGCGTGCGCGAATAGTCGCCGCCGAGCGTGGAGGCGATGATCTGCTCCACCAGCCCGGTGCAGGAGCCGCACGACGAAGACGCCTTGGTATGCGCGCGCACCTCGTCCAGGGTGAACAGCTTATTGGCGGTGATCGCCTTGACGATCGCGCCCTTGCACACGCCGTTGCAGCCGCACACCTCGTCGTCGTCGGCGAGCGCCGCCGCCGGGCTCGCCGCGCGCGCGGCCGGGTTGCCGACCTGCCCCTGGCCGAAGGCGAGGGTGTCGCGCAGCGCCGTCACGTCGGTGCCGTCGCGCATCAGGCGGAAGTACCAGCTGCCGTCGGCGGCATCGCCGTAGAGCACGGCGCCCCGGATGCGCCCGTCCGCGAGCACGATGCGCTTGTAGACGCCGCGCCCCTCGTCCTGGAACACGATCTCCTCGGCCCCCTCGCCGCCCTGAAAGACGCCGGCGGAGAACAGGTCGATGCCGGTCACCTTGAGCTTGGTCGAGGTGAGCGAGCCGTGATAGGCCGCGTAGCCCATGCGCGCGAGGTGGTTGGCGCAGACCTTGGCCTGCTCGAACAGGGGCGCCACCAGCCCGTAGCACTGGCCGCGGTGCTGGACGCATTCCCCGACCGCGTAGATCGCGGGATCGTAGGTCTGCATGGTATCGCCCACCACCACGCCGCGCTCGCAGTGCAGGCCCGACGCGCGCGCGAGCGCAATGTTGGGGCGGATGCCGACCGCCATCACGACGAGGTCGGCCGGAATCTCGGTGCCGTCCTTGAGCCGCACGGCGCGCACCCGGTCGTCGCCCAGGATCGCCTCGGTCATCGCGGGCATGGCGAAGGCGAGGCCGCGCGCCTCCAGCGACGCCCGCAGGAGGGCGCCGGCCTGGGCGTCGAGCTGGCGCTCCATCAGCGTCTCGGTCAGATGCACCACGGTCACCGCCATGCCGCGCTTCATCAGCCCGTTGGCGGCCTCAAGGCCGAGCAGGCCGCCGCCGATCACCACCGCGCGCGCATGCGTCCGGCTCGCCGCGATCATGGTGTCCACGTCGGCGAGGTCGCGGAAGGTGACGACGCCCGCGAGATCGCGCCCCGGCAGCGGCAGCACCACCGGGTCGGAGCCGGTCGCGAGCAGCAGCCGGTCGTAGGGACAGGCCGCGCCGGTGTCGTCGGTCACGCGGCGGGCGCGGCGGTCGATGGCGACGATCTTGCGGCCGGCCCTGAGCTCGATGCCCCGCTCCGCGTACCAGGCGCGGTCGTTGAGCATGATCTCGTCCGCGGTCTTCTCGCCGGCGAGCACCGGGGACAGCAGGATGCGGTTGTAGTTGCCGTGGGGCTCGGCGCCGTACACGACGATGTCGTAGAGGTCGGGCGCGACGGCGAGCAGTTCCTCGACCGCGCGCATTCCGGCCATGCCGTTGCCGACCACCACGAGGCGCGGGCGGCGCCCGCCCGCCTCCATGAAGGAACGATCCGCCTCGGGCATGGCTCAGGCCACCTTCACATGGCGCAGCTTCTGGCGCTCGTAGAGGAAGCGGAGCACCTCGGTGCGGCAGTGGATGAAACGCGCGTCCTCCGCCAGCTCGAGCCGGCTGCGCGGGCGGTGCAGGCCGACCTCGAGGATCTCGCCGATGGTCGCCTCCGGGCCGTTGGTCATCATCACGACGCGGTCCGCGAGCAGCACCGCCTCGTCCACGTCGTGGGTGATCATCACGATGGTGTTGCCGAGCGCCGCATGGATCTCCATCACCGAATCCTGGAGATGGGCGCGGGTGAGCGCGTCGAGCGCGCCGAACGGCTCGTCGAGCAGCAGCACCTTGGGCTCCATGGCGAGCGCGCGGGCGATGCCGACGCGCTGCTTCATGCCGCCCGAGATCTCGCCGGGTCGCTTGGCGCGCGCGTCCGCCATGTGCACCAGCTCGAGCTGGCGGAGCGTCCAGTCATGGCGCTCCGCGGTGGTCTTGCCGTCGCGCATGGTCTTGTTCACCGCGAGCCGCACGTTCTCGTAGACCGTGAGCCACGGCAGCAGCGAGTGGTTCTGGAACACCACCGCGCGGTCGGGGCCGGGGTCGTTCACTTCCCGGCCGTCGAGCAGCACGACGCCGGAGGTCGGACGCAGCAGGCCCGCCACGATGTTGAGCAGCGTCGACTTGCCGCAGCCGGAATGGCCGATCAGCGCGACGTACTCGCCCTTGTCGATGCCGAGGTCGATGGAGTCGAGGGCAACGAAGGGCGCCCCCTTGGTGGGGAACGTCATGCCGACGTTCTCGATGCTGAGGTAAGCGGTCATGGTCATCCTCCTGACGCGACGGGGCGTGGCTCAGTTGCTGGCGGTGCCGCGCGAGACCATCGCGCCGACGAACGTGATCGCCCGGTCCAGCATGAAGCCCACCAGGCCGACGTAGACGAGCGCGATGACGATGTCGCTGATGAGCGAGCTGTTCCACGCGTCCCAGATGAAGAAGCCGATGCCGACGCCGCCGATCAGCATCTCGGAGGCGACGATGGCGAGCCACGACAGGCCGACGCCGATCTTGAGGCCGGTGAACATGTAGGGGACGCTGGCCGGCAGCGTGATCTTCCAGAAGTATTCGAGCGGGTTGAGCCGGATCACCCGGGCGACGTTGCGGTAGTCCTGCGGGATGTTGCGCACGCCGACCGAGGTGTTGATGATGATCGGCCACACTGCCGTGATGAAGATCACGAAGATCGCCGAGGGGTCCGCGTTGCGGAAGGCGGCGAGCGAGATCGGCAGCCAGGCGAGCGGCGGCACCGTGCGCAGCACCTGGAAGATCGGGTCGAGGCCGCGCAGGGCGATGGTGCTCTGGCCGACCAGCACGCCGAGCGCGATGCCGACCACGGCGGCGAGCGCGAAGCCGACGGCGACGCGCTCGAGGCTCGCGAGCAGGTGCCAGAACAGGCCCTTGTCGAGGCCGCCCCGGTCGAAGAACGGATCCGCGATCAGCTCCCAGGTGTCCTCCAGCACCTGCGAGGGCGGCGGCAGGCTCGCGCCGGGCTGGGAGCAGGCGAGCTCCCATATGCCGACGAGGACGGCGAGAGTGACGAGCGGCGGCACCACCCGCGCGGCGGCGGCGCGCAGCAGCTCCAGCGCCCGCGCGAGGCGGCGGCGCGGCAGGTCGAGGCGGAGAATCTCCGCGCTCGCCCGGGGACGCTGCGCCGGGGGCGGCGTATCGGCGATCGGTTTCGGCTTTGCGTTCATGGCACTCTCTCCGGACTGGATGCGGACATCGGCGGCGCTCATGCCGACATCCGCTTGATGGCGAGGGACGTGAGATAGGCTGCGGGGTTCGCAGGATCGAACACCTTGCCGTCGAAGAAGGTCTCGGGACCGCGCGAGGTTCCCTTCGGCACGTCGGCCGCGGGCACGCCGAGCTCCTTCACCGCCTCGCGCCACAGGTCCTCGCGGTTGACGCGGTCGATCAGCCCCTTGGCGTCGAGGTCGGGCGGCAGGATGCCCCAGCGGATGTTCTCGGTCAGGAACCACAGGTCGTGGCTCCGGAACGGATAGGCGGCGTGGTCGCGCCAGAACTTCATGACGTGGGGCGAATCCTTCACCACCCGTCCGTCGCCGTAGTCGAAGGTGCCGTTGGTGCGGTCGAAGATGTCGCGGGACGGCACGTTGAACCAGGCGCGCCGCCCGATGATGTCGCACATCTCCTTGCGGTTCTCGGGCCTGTCGCACCACATCGCCGCCTCCTCGACCGCCATCAGCGCCGCCTTGGCCGCGCGCGGGTTGGCGTCGGCCCAGTCGGCGCGCACCGCGAAGCTCTTTTCGGGGTGGTCGTTCCACAGCTCGCCGGTGGTGAGCGCGGAGAAGCCGACCTTCTGGTTGATGAGCTGGGCGTTCCACGGCTCGCCCACGCAGAACGCCTCCATCGAGCCGACCTTCATGTTGGCCACCATCTGCGGCGGCGGCACGACGATGGTCTGCACGTCCCTTTCGGGATCGATGCCGCCGGCGGCGAGCCAGTAGCGCAGCCACAGGTCGTGGGTGCCGCCGCGGAACGTCATGGCGCACTTCACGTCCCTGCGGGCGGCGGCCATCGCCTGGAAGGCGGCGCGCAGGGGCGAGGCGTCGACCGTCACGCCGAGCGCCTTGTGCGTCTCCGCGACCGAGATGCCCTGTCCGTTCACGTTGAGCCGGGCGAGAATGTACATCGGCACCGGCCGGTTGTTCATGGTGATGTTGCCGTTGGTCATCAGGTAGGGCATCGGCGTGAGGATGTGCGCGCCGTCGATGCCGCCGCGCCCCGAGCCGAGCTCGAGGTTGTCGCGGGTGGTGCCCCAGGACGCCTGCTTGGCGACCGTCACGTCGGCGAGGCCGTACTTGGCGTAGAAGCCCTTTTCGCGGGCGATGATGAGGGGCGCGGAATCGGTGAGCGCGATGTAGCCGAAGGTCGCCCGGGTCACTTCGGGCCCCGGCGCCGCGGCGAACACGCCCGCCGGGAAGGCGGCGCGCACCGCCGCCAGCGTGGCCGCCGCGCCGGCGAGGCGCCCGCCCGTCCTCAGCACCTCGCGCCGCGACAGCGCGCGCGCCGTGTCGGGTTGCCCATCGCGGGAGACGGGAATGGAAGTGGTCTTGCCGCCGGTCTTGCTCATGTCGAAACTCCGTGTGTCCGCTAAGCTGAATAAAAAACGCCGCGTTCGGCCCCTTTCCCCGGAGCCAAAAGCGACGTTGCCTTGCTCGTCCCGCCTCGGACGGATATGTCGGCGACCTGCGTCGGTGCCTGCCTAGGTATATGCAACGGCCATGCCAGATATCGCCGCCGCCGAAAGCGCGCCGAACCGGGGTTCGGCGGCCGGGCCGGAATCGGCCCCCCGAAGAAATTGCCTAATTTTTATCCCTCACTGCATCAATGCCCTTGTCTTAGGCATCATCGGCCCGGACGGCCCCGCCCGCGCCGATCGTGAAGCCGGCGAGGTAACGCGGGATGTCGGCCGCATCGAAAGGGCGGCCGTCGAAGAAAGCGGCCGCGGCGGGCGGCGCGGCCCCCGGAGCCACGGGCGCGAGGCCGAGCTCGCCG
>JBJHBM010000009.1:0-68715 GCA_050485485.1 Alphaproteobacteria bacterium
CTGGGAAATCCTGGCGCAGGCCGCGCCGGTGACGGAGCTGATCTGGGCGCCGCTGATCGCGTCGTTCTGGTGCTGCGTCCAGGTCATCAAGAGCTACTTCGGCTGTCGCGAGCGCGACAAGGCGCGCATGGACGAGATCCAGTACGGCGCGCCGCTCAACTCCACACAGGCGACGGTGGCCGCGGCCGGCAGCGGCGTCGCCGAGATCATCCGTGCTTTGAGGGGAAAGTAGTATGAGCGTCGATTGGAACGCCATCGGTGGGATCACCACCATCGTCCAGTTCCTCGGAGTTCTGGTCGTGGCCGTGATCTTCTGGAAAGCGCGTAACGAGTTCGCCTCCAAGAAAGAGATCGAGACGATCCGCCAGCGCGTGGACAGTCACGGCATCCGCCTCACGCAGCTCGAGACCGAGACGCGCCACTACCCGACCAGCAGCGACATCCACGCGCTCGCGACCGCAATGGAGAGCCTGCGCGGCGACATCAACGTGGCGGTCGAGCGGGTTTCCGGCGTGAAGGAAGACCTCGACCGGATGGAGAACACGCTTATGCGGCACGAGGACATCCTGTCGACTGCGGCGAGGGAGGCGAAGCGGTGATGAACGTCTATGGCGAGCAGTGGCGCGCGCACCTGCGCCTGACCATCCTCAAGCTCCTGGCCGATGCGCCGTCGTACCAGGCCAACGAGAGCATCCTGCACGACGCCATTATCGCCCTGCAGCTGGGCTTCCGGCTCACGCGAGACCAGGTGCGCGGCGAGCTTATCTGGCTCGCGGAGCAGGACCTGACGTTCAACGAGGAGATCGCGGGCCTGCTCGTCGCGACGGCGAAGAAGCGGGGGCTCGACGTGGCCGCGGGCATCGTCTCGCAGCCCGGCATCAAGCGCCCCAGCGCGCGGGGTTGAGGGCGCGCTGAATGGGCCGCAGAAGCTCCATCGAAAGACTGCCGCCAGCGATCAAGAAGGCGGTCGACGACGCGATCGCCAACAAGGCGACCATCGAGGAGATCGTTGCGAAGCTACGCGAGCTTGGCGCGCAGGCCTCACGCTCGTCGGTCGGCCGATACGCGAAGTCGGTCAAAGCCGTCGCCGATAAAATCCGTCAGTCCCAGGACGTCGCCGAGGCTCTGGTCAAGGAGATCGGCCCGAACGCGGCCGAGGGCAAGACCGGACGCGCCCTCGTGCAGATACTTCAGACGATCTCCTTCAAGCTGCTGATGAAGCAGGCGGAAGGCGACGAGCCCGACATCGACGCCAAGGACCTCCATTTCCTCGCGCGCGCGCTCAAGGACATGTCGTCGGCGCGACAGATAGAGATCAACGTCGAGGCGAAGATCAGGCGCGAGTTCGTCCAGAAGCTCGACGCCGCCGTCGCGGAAGCGGAGAAGGCCGGCGAAAAGGGCTTGTCCGCGGAAAGGGTCGCGCAGCTGCGCCGCGAGTTCCTCGGCGTGCGGGGGTAGCGCATGGCCGAGTTCGCCGCACCGAAGTCGGCCGTCGACGAGTACATCCCAGGGGGGCTCCCGCCGGCGGACCTCGACCCGCTGGGCGACGGCATCCTGATGGCGCACCAGGTCGCATGGATCGCCGACCATTCGGACCTGAAGCTCTGCGAGAAGGGGCGGCGCACGGGCATCACGTTCGCCGAGGCGCTGGACAGCACGCTCATCGCCGCGACGTCGCGCTCGGCCGGCGGCGACAACACCTGGTACATCGGCGACACCAAGGACAAGGGCCGGGAGTTCATAGCCGTCTGCGCGCGCTTCGCGCAGCACGTGGCGAAGGAGCTCGTCTCGGTCGAGGAGTTCCTGTTCGACGACGTGCAGGACGACGGCTCCAGCCGCCAGATCACCGCCTGGCGCATCCGCTTCGCGTCGGGCTACCAGATCGCGGCGCTGTCGAGCCGGCCGTCGAACATCCGTGGCCTGCAGGGCCGGGTGGTGATCGACGAGGCGGGGTTCCACCCGCACGTGCAGGCGGTAATCGACGCCTGCAACGCGCTGCTGATCTGGGGCGGGCAGATCCGCATCATCTCCACGCACAACGGCAAGCTCAACGCTTTCAACGGGCTCGTGAAGGACGCCGCGCGCTTCGGGTACAAGGTCCACCGGGTGACCTTCGACGATGCCGTCAGGAACGGACTGTACGAGCGCGTGTGCCTGATGAAGGGGGAAGTGGCGACCGTCGAGGGCAAGCAGGCCTGGTACGACAAGATCAGGAAGTCATACGGCTCGCGCACCGAGGCGATGCTGGAAGAGCTCGACGCCATCCCGCGCGAAGGCGAAGGCACGATGCTGCCGCTCGCGCTGATCGAGACGGCCATGACGGAAGACTACACCGTCAAGCGGTGGGCGCCGCCTGCGGACGACTTCGTGGACTGGCCCGAGGCGGCCCGGCGGGCGCACATGGACGCGTGGCTCGCCAGCGAGATCGACCCGATCCTGGAGCGGCTGCCGCCGCTGCCCCACAGCTTCGGCGAGGACTTTGCCATGCGCCAGGACCGGACGTCGCTCGTGGTCGGCTACGTGGCGCGGGACCTCAAGCGTCACGTGCCGCTGATCATCGAGCTCCACCGCTGCCCCTACGACATGCAGAAGCATGTCGTGTTCCACGTCGTCGAGAGGCTGCCACGGCGCCGCGCCGGCATCATGGACGCGAACGGAAACGGCATGGTGCTGGCCCAGGAGGCGCGCCAGAAGTTCGGCAGCTCGATCACCGAGCTGATGCCCAACGACGCCTGGCTGCGCGAGCACACGACAAAATTCCGCACCGCGTTCGAGGACCGGAACATGCTGATCCCGGCCGACGTCGACGTGCGCGACGATCTGCACCAGTTCCGGCTGGTCAACGGCGTCGGCCGTATCCCATCGAACATCCGCACGGAAGGCACCGACGGCGGGCGCCGCCACGGGGACAGTGGGGTCGCGCTTCTGAACTTCCATGCCGCAACCCTCGTCGACGTACCCGAATACGGCTACGAGCCGGCTCTGATCCGCAGGCCCGCGGACCCGCTCGGCCCGCCGCGCGATGACGACGACGGCGAGAGCGGGCTGCGCGCGATCAAGGGAGCATGGTGATGGCCAAGGCACTGATAGGGGACTACGGCGAGCCGGTCGACACAGCCGTGCTGACAGAGGAGATCGCGGGGCCGACCGTCACGGGCGTGCGCACGCCGATCGCAGGGCACCCGGCGCAGGGGCTCACGCCGCAGCGGCTCGCCTCGATCCTGCTGGAGGCCGAGACCGGCGAGCCGATGCGCTATCTCGAACTCGCCGAGGAGATGGAGGAAAAGGACCTCCACTACGTCTCGGTGCTGGGCACCCGCAAGCGCCAGGTAGCGCAGCTCGACATCACGGTCAACGCGGCGTCCGACGCCGCCGAGGACGTGAAGAACGCGGAGCTGGTGCAGGCCTTCGTCGACCGCGAGGCGCTCGAGGACGAGCTGGTGGACATCCTGGACGCGGTCGGCAAGGGCTTCTCCGCGACCGAGGTGATCTGGGACATGAGCGAGCGTCAGTGGGTGCCGGCGCGTCTCGAATGGCGCGACCCGCGCTGGTTCACCTTCGACCGCACCGACCTCTCGACGCTCATGCTGCGCGGCGACGACGGCCAGCCGGTACCGCTACCCGGGTACAAATTCATCGTGCACCAGCACAAGGCCAAGTCGGGCCTGCCGATCCGTGGTGGCATCGCGCGGGCGGCGGCCTGGGCATACCTGTTCAAGAACTACAACATGAAGGACTGGGTCGCCTTCGCCGAGGTGTACGGCCAGCCAATCCGCGTCGGCAAATACCACCCGTCGGCGACGCCCGAGGAGAAGGCCGTGCTGCTGCGCGCGGTGCGGAACATCGGCTCGGACGCCGCGGCCATCATCCCGCAAGGCATGGAGATCGAGTTCGTGCGCGCCGAGGCAGCGCGCGAGACGGGCCAGCTCTACAAGGACCTGGCCGACTGGCTCGACCAGCAGGTCTCGAAAGCGGTGCTCGGACAGACCACCACCACCGACGCCATCTCCGGCGGCCACGCGGTGTCGAAGGAGCACAACGAGGTGCGCCGCGACATCGAGCGGTCCGACGCCAAGCAGCTCGCGGCCGTGCTCAACCGCTGCATCGTGCGGCCGATCGTCGACCTCAACCGCGGTCCGCAGAAGGCCTATCCGTGGATCACCATCGAGCGGCCGGAGCAGGCGGACATCGTGCGCACGGCGGAAGCGCTGTCCAAGCTGGTGCCGGTCGGCCTCAAGATCGGCCAGCGCCAGGTGCTGAAGAAGATCGGCTTCGACGAGCCCGAGGACGACGACGAGCTGCTGGGCATGCAGGCCGTGCCACAACCGGCGCTGGGTCGCGCCCGCGCGCGCACGGCGCCGGCGCGCCCCAGCGACCCGGCCGACGACATCGCCGACCAGCTCGAGGCACTGGCGGCGCCGGCGACCGACGCCGCGATCGACGCCGTCCGCGAGCTGGTCGAGACCTCGGCGTCGATGCAGGAGATTTCGGAAGGTCTGCTGCGGCTCTACCCGCAAATCAACGCGAACGCGCTCGCCGACAAGCTGCGCGAGGCACTGGTGCTGGCCGAGCTGGCGGGCCGCAGCGACATCGTCGACGGGAGCTAGGCCCAGATGGCCGACCCGCGCCCCGGCCGCGTCGCTCCGGCGGAGGCGATCCGGTTCTTCCGCCAGAAGGTCAACCTGCCGACCCGCGCCTGGACGGATCTGTGGGAGGGGATGCATGCGCGGGCCTTCGTCGTCGCCGGCGCGCAGCAGGCGGAGCTGCTCGCCGACTTCCGGACGGCCGTCGAGAAAGCCATCGGCGAGGGCACCACGCTCGCGGACTTCCGCAAGGACTTCGACCGCATCGTCGCGTCACACGGCTGGAGCTACAGGCGGGCGCGATCGACCGCTTCGAGAGGTCCGAAGCGCCGGACGGCTCGAAGTGGCTGCCCTCGCGTCGTGTCCTCGAAAGCGGCGGCAAGACGCTGATCGATCGCGCACGGCTGATGGGCTCGCTCACATGGCAGGCCTTCGGTGACCGTGTCGAGCACGGCACAAACGTCGTTTACGGCGCGGTGCATCAGCTTTCTGGCTTCGCCGGGCGGCGCCGTTCCGTCTTCATCCCGGCGCGACCGTATCTCGGCGTGAGCAGCGGGGATGCCCGCGCGATCGAGGCCGAGACCCACGATTGGTTCAGGGGAGCGCTCGGTCGATGATCGGCGAGATCGAAGACGCCATGATCGCGCGCGTCGCCGCGGCGTCCGATGCCGGCGTGCTCGGCTATCGCTTCGGCACCGTGGCGAGCTATGGCGGCGAGTTCGATCACGACGGCGATCTGTCGGAGGGAGAGCTGCGGACTCTGGTTCGCCGGTTCCCCGCGGCCTGGGTAGTCTTCGGGGGCGGACCTTTCGACCAGCGGGCGGCCGACCTCTACGACCAGAATGCCAATTTTGCGGTCGTGGTCGCCGCCCGGTCGCTGCGGAACGAGGCCGCGTCGCGTCGCGGCGACGGCACCTCTCCCGGCTCCTACCAACTCGCGGAAGACGTCATCGGCCTGCTGGCGGGCCAGACGGTCGGCCTCGAGATCGATCCCCTGGCGCCGCGGGCGATCCGCACGTTGTTCAACAGCAAGGTCCGCGGCGAGCAGCTCTCCGTCCTGGTGGTCGAATTTGCCACCGCGTTCAGGGTCGATGCGGCCGCGCCGGCCAACCTCGACGATTTCAAGCTCTTCCACGTGGACTGGGACGTGCCGCCGTTCCAGAGCCACGAGACGGTGCCCGTTCCCGACGGAGAGGCGGACGCCACGGATCTCGTCAACGTGCAAGGAGACGACACGTGACCCAGAGAATTTACGTCATTCCGCGTCCCGGCTTGGTGGTGCGCGACCCTGCTCATGGCGACCATCTGCCGCCCGGCGGCCGCCACGTCCAGGAGACCTCCTATTGGCGCCGCCGGCGCGACGACGGCGACGTCACGTTCGGCAAGCCCGCCGCCAAGGCGCCGGCCAAGCCGGCGACGGCCACCGCACCCGCTAAGGAGCCCGGCAAATGACCATCTCGTTCAACCATATCCCCGTGGGCATTCGCACGCCCGGCCAGTACATCGAGTTCGACAATACCCGGGCCCTGTCCGGCCTGCAGGCCATCCCGCGGCGCATCCTCGTGATCGGCCAGCGTCTCGCCGCCGGGACTGTCGATGAGCTGGTGCCGACGCCGATCACGTCCGCGATCCAGGCCGAGACCGCGTTCGGTCGCGGCTCGATGCTCGCGTCCATGTTCGTTGCGCTGAAGGCCGCCAACCGTTTTGCGGAGACGGTAGGGGTCGCGCTCGACGACGACGATCAGGGCGCCCAGGCCGAGGGGGAGCTGGAATTCGGCGGCGCCGCGACGGCGGCCGGGACGATCAATCTCTATGTCGCGGGCAAGCGGGTCCGCGTGGGCGTGGCCGCCGGCGACGACGACGAGGACGTGGCCGCGGCCGTCGCCGCGGCGATCACGGCGCGCGGCGATCTTCCGGTCACGGCGGAGGTGGACGGCGAAGACGAGAATATCGTCAACGTGGCCGCGCGGCACAAAGGCGCGGCGGGGAACGACATCGATCTCCGCGTGAACTATCACGCGGGCGAAGCGCTCCCGCCGGGCCTCACCCTGGACATCACCGCCATGTCCGGAGGCACGTCCAACCCGGAGATCGATGCGGTGTGGGACGCGATCGGCGACGAGCAGTACCACGACATCGTCATGCCCTACACCGACGCGGCCAACCTCGGCGCGCTCGAATCCGAGCTTGAGAGCCGCTGGGGGCCTCTGCGGATGATCGAGGGGCATGCCTACGCCGCCGCCCGCGGCTCGCACGCGGCCCTGACGACGCTCGGGAATTCCCGCAACTCGCATGTCCTCACCATCATGGGCGCCGGGACAAGCCCCATGCCGCCGTGGGAATGGGCGTCGGTGGCGGCGGCCGTGGCCAGCTATCACGGCGCGATCGACCCGGCGCGGCCGTTCCAGACCCTCGAGCTGCCCGGCATCCTGCCGCCGGTCGAGGCCGACAGGTTCACGCTCGAGGAGAGGAACCTCCTTCTCCATGACGGAATATCGACGTTCCGCACGACCCGGGACGGCCGGGTGCTGATCGAGCGCCTGATCACGACGTATCAGACCAACGCGCTCGACGTGCCGGACGCCAGCTACCTGGACGTCAACACGGTGATGACGGTGGCCTACCTGCGCGCCACGCTGCGCGCGCGCATCGCACTGCGCTACCCACGTCACAAGCTCGCCGACGACGGCACGAACTTCGGCGCCGGCCAGGCCATCGTAACGCCGCGCATCATCCGTGCCGAGATCGTGGCCCTGTTCCGCGAATGGGAGGCCGCCGGCCTGGCCGAGAACATCGATCAGTTCATGGAAGACCTGATCGTGGAGCGCGACCAGGGCGACCCGAACCGCATCAACGCGCTGGTGCCGCCCGACATCGTCAACCAGCTGCGCGTGTTCGCGGCAGCCATCCAGTTCAGGCTCTAACCCAGCGGGGGCACAATCATGTCACGACCCATCGGCGGCAAGGTCAACATCACCATCGACGGCAACCGCGTCAGCGTGCGCGGCAACGTCACTTCCAACATCGGCCAGAACGTGGTGCGCGAAAGCGTCGCCGGCCTTGACGAGATTCACGGCTTCACCGAACGGCCGGCGGTCCCCTTCATCCAGTGCGATCTCACCGAGCGGCCAGAATTCTCGCTCGGCGCCCTCAACAAGATCACCGACACGACGGTGACGGCGGAACTGGCGGACGGCCGCTCGCTGGTGTTGCGCAACGCCTGGCACGTCGGCGAGACCGAGCGCAACTCCGAGGAGGGCTCGCTGGGCTCCGTCCGCTTCGAGGGCAAGGGCGGCGAGGAGGTCGGCGCATGAACCTTCTCGAACAGCTTCAACTCGAAGAGTGGAAGAAGCGTGCCGCGGAACTTGTCGCCGCCGGGCGTCTCAAGACCAACGCCGACGGAAGCGCCGAATACACGCTGGCCTGGCCGGTGCGCGACCCGGTCGAAAACCGGGAGCTCACGCAGCTCACCATCCGTCGGCCGAAGGCCAAGGACCTGCAGAAGCTCGACAAGGTGGCCGGCGACGTGGCGAAGACTCGTGAGCTGGTCGTGATCCTGACGGGGCTCGACCCGGTCGCGGTCGGAGAGCTCGACGCCGAAGACTACGTCGTGTGCGCACAGGTCGCCGGGGATTTTATCGAGGGGCGCCGGCTGACTGGTCCGACGCCCTCGGCCTGATCGCATACACGTTCCATTTCCCGGCGCGCGAGCTGTGGGAGATGGACACGCTCGAGATCGAATTCTGGTTAACGCGCGCGGAAGCGATCCTGAAACATGGCAAACCTTAACGTCAGCCTCATCTTCCGCGCGGTGGACCGGGCCTCGGCCGTGGTGCGGCGCGTCAACAGCGCGCTCCAGCTCAACCAGGCGCAGGTGCGCGGGCTGGCGGCGGCGCACCGTCACGGCGCGCTGGCCCTCGGCGCGGTCACGAGCGGCGTGGGGGCGCTCGCGGCGGCGGCCGGTGCGGGCGTCGGCACGCGCTACCTCGGCAACCTCGAGGAGCGGATCGTCCGGCTCGGCATCCAGGCGAACCGGACGGACGGAGAGATCATCAGGCTCAAGGACGACATCTTCGCGCTGGCGCAGAACCCAGACATCCGCGTCAACCCTGACGAGCTGATCGCGGCCGTCGAGCAGATCGTCGAAAAGACGGGCGACCTCGACCTCGCCCGCGACAATATCCAGACGATCGCGCTCGCCATGCAGGCGGCGGGCGCCGCCGGCCAGGATGCCGGCGCCATGGTCGCGGACATGATGGAGAAGTTCGGCCTCCGCGACCCGAAGGAGTTCCTGGATACACTCGACTTGCTTGTGCGCCAGGGGAAGGAAGGATCGTTCACGCTGCGGAACCTCGCGGCGCTCGGCAACCGAGTCACCGCCGCCTATGCCAACACCGGGCGCACCGGCGCCGTGGCCGCCCGCGAGATGGGGGCTATCCTCCAGATGGTGCGCCGCACCACCGGCTCGGCCGAGGAGGCCGCCACGGCCTTCGAGCGGATGCTTTCGACCATCACCATCGACAAGATCGACGAGCTGCAGAAGCGCGGCATCCAGCTGTTCGACCCGGAGAAGCTCAAGGAAGGCGTGAAGGAGTTCCGGTCGATCCCAGACGTGATCAAGGAGATCATTCGGGCGACCGGGGGCGACGCCCAGAAGCTCGGCCAGGTGTTTGACATCCGCTCAATGCGCGCGCTCTCCGCTTTCGCGATCGAGTTCAGGCGCACGGGAGGATTCGAGTCCTTCGATCGCTTCCTCGCCATGCACGGCGACGGCGCCGAGCTGATGCGCGATTCGGCGCGTGCTGCGGGGACCTTCAACGCGGGGCTGCAGAATCTCGGCACCACCATCAAGCGGCTGACCGACGATCGCTTGACATCCTGGCTGCAGCGCCTCAACGCCGTGCTCAACGCGGTTTCGACGAGCCGCGCGGCGGGGACGCTGTTCGACGTCGCCATCGGCCTGGCCGGTCTCGCCATCGCGGCGCGCGTGGTGCGTCCGATCTGGAGCCTCGTCATGGCCGCGAAAGGGCTGGTCGTGTTCTCGGGCATTCCCGGGCTCATCGGCGGCTTCATCCTGGCGTTGCGCGCGGGCTATCCGGTGGTTCAAGCCTTCAACCTGGCGCTCCGCGCCAACCCGATCGGCGCCGTGATCACGGCCCTCACACTGCTCGCCTCGGCCGCCTGGATGATCTACGAGAACTGGCAGCCGATCTCGACCTGGTTCACGGGCCTTTGGGACGGCTTCAAGAAAACTGTCGCGCGCGGCGTCCTGTGGATACTGGAGCGCGTTGCCTCCCTCGGAAAGGTACTGCCGGGCGCGGCGCGGCGCGTGCTCGGGCTCGACGCGATCGACGACGAGATTGAGAAGCGTCGCCGCGAGCTGCGGCCGCAAGGCGCC
Source organism: Alphaproteobacteria bacterium (assembly GCA_050485485.1). Taxonomy (GTDB): domain Bacteria; phylum Pseudomonadota; class Alphaproteobacteria; order SMXQ01; family SMXQ01; genus WHSO01. Next base: position 9,982 of record JBJHBM010000009.1, read on the forward strand.
GCCATCACGCCGGCAGCGGGCGCCGCTGCCGCGGCCGGACGAGATTCCGAGTTCAAGGGACAGCTCCACATCCGGATCGACAGCGACGGGCGCCCGCAGGTGCGCGCCCTGCGTTCCGACAACCGGAACATCGGGCTCGACGTCGACGCGGGCCTCGTGATGGGGACCCCGTGATGGCCTGGCGTGAGACCTTGAGGCCGGGGAGCTTCCGGGGTGTTCCGTTCTTCGTGCGGGATACCGCCAACGAAGGCGGGCGGCGCCTTGTGGAGCACGCGTTCGCGGGCCGCGACGAGCCGTTCAACGAGGACCTCGGCCGGGCCGCCCGCGGCTTCCAGGTCGAAGCCTACGTCCTCGGCGAGCGCTACATGGCGGCGCGCGACGCGCTCCTCACGGCGCTCGAGGAAGCCGGCCCCGGCAAGCTGATCCACCCGTGGCGCGGCGAGATCGACGTGGTGGTGCGGGACTACCGCCAGAGCGAGACCACGGCCGAGGGCGGGATGGCCCGGTTCTCGATCGCGTTCCGCGAGCAGGGCGCGAATCTCTACCCGCGCGCCTCGTCGAACACGCGCTCGGTCGTGCGCGCCGAGACGGATGGCACCATCGCCGCCGCCGGCACGCGATTCGAGGACGTGTTCGAGGCCGTCTCGCAGCCTGGCTTCATCGCCGAGTCGGCCGTATTCACGACCATCCGAGCGGCCGATGCGATGCTGCGCCAGGCGCGCCGCCTGATCACGGAGCCGGCGGCACTGGCGCGGTTCGCCCGCGACGTGGCCGGCCTCAAGAACAACGCGGCGTCTCTGGTCGCCAGCCCCGGAGATTTCTTCGGCCGCGTCTCGGGCACCATACGCGGGCTCGCCGACATGTCCTTCGCCGCGGGCCTGCCGCTGGCCGGCGTCGCGTCCGGCGCGGGCTCGCCCGGGGGGCGCGCCGGCGCAGCACTCTCCGGGCTGCAGGACTTCGGCGACACGCTCGACCCGGTGCCGGCGACGACACCTGCCCGTGCGACCGAGGGCGCCAACCAGACGGCCCTCGCCGACGCCATCGCGGACGTCTCTGCCGCCGAGGAGGCTCGCCTTGCCAGCGCGCTCGAGTTCGACAACGCGTCCGACGCGCGCCGCTATCGTGATGCGCTCGCGGAGCGCCTCGCGGCCCGTGCCGCGCGCGCCGGCGACATCGGTGCCGGCGATCTGCATGCGGCCATGACGGGCTTGCGGGCCGCCACGACGCACCACCTCACAAGGCTCGCGCGCGGGCTGCCGTCGGTCCGCCTGATGGAGCCAGCCGCCACCGAGCCGGCGCTCGCGATCGCCAACCGCCTGTACGGCGACGATCCCTCGGAGGTCGCGTCGCGCGCCGCCGACATCGTCCTGCGCAACCGCGTGCGCCACCCGGGCTTCGTGCCCGGCGGACGGCCGCTGGAGGTGGTGGCGAATGGGTGACCTGGTTCTCACGGTCGATGGCCGCGACTACGGCGGTTGGCAGGAGGTGCGGGTCACGCGCGCGATGGACACCGCCGCAGGCACCTTCGAGATCGCGGCGGCCGAGCGTTGGCCCGGGCGCCAGCAGGACTTCTCGCTGGCCCCGGGCGACCCCTGCGAGGTGCGGCTCGGGGGCACCCTCGTGATCCGAGGGTATGTCGACGACGCGGAGCCCGGATACACCGGCCGCAGCCACGAGCTGCGGATCGCCGGCCGCGATGCCACCGGCGACCTGGTGGACTGCTCGGCGGACTTCCCCGGCGGCCAGTGGAAGGGCAAGACCGCGCGCGAAATCGCGGTCGATCTCGCGCGGCCGTTCGGCATCCAGGTGCACGCCGAAGTGCCGGACGGCGACCCTTTCGGCACCTTTGCGCTCGAGCAGGGCGAGACCGCGTGGGAGGCGATCGAACGCGCGTGCCGGCAGCGCGCCATCCTGCCGATGTCCGACGGCGCGGGAGGCCTGCTGCTGACCCGCGCTACAGCGTCGCGAAAGGCCGTCACGGCGCTGGTTCACGGCCAGAACATCCTGGAAGCCCGCGCCGTCTATTCGATGCGCGAGCGGTTCCGCGACTACCTCGTGAAGGGCCAGCGGCCGGGCGACGACAACACCTGGCCGGGCGCCAACACGCCTACCGGTGCGGCGACGGACGCGCGGGTGCGTCGCGCGCGCAAGCTGATCGTGATCGCCGAGAGCCCAGGGGACGGCGCGAAGCTGACAGAACGTGCCTTGTGGGAAGCGCGGGTGCGCGCCGGCAGGTCGCGCCAGGCGACGATCGTCGTCCACGGGTGGCGCCAAACGCCCGACGGGGCGCTGTGGCTACCCAACCTTCTGGTCGACGTGCGTGATCCGTGGCTCGCCATCGACGCCGAGCTTCTGATCTCGGCCGTCGCCTACACGCGCGGGCCGGCTGGGACACGCGCGGAGATCACCGTGGTGGGGCCTGGCGCCTTCGACCTGGTCGAGCGCCGCGAGGAGGAACCGGGATGGTGACCGGCATGCAGCGCGCCGTCGCAAAGCTCACCGCTCCGCTCCGCTCGCGGATCGCCAACATGCTGGCGCGCGGCATCGTGCGTCTCGTCTCATCCGGAGCCGGGATGCAGCATCTTCAGGTCGATCTGATGGCCGGCGAGACCCGCGACGGGGCGGAGCATTTCGAGTCCTACGGCTTTACCTCCCGCCCGCACCCTGGCGCCGAGTGCTTCGTCGCGTTTCCCTTCGGTTCGCGCGACCACCCGATCGTGCTGGTGGCCGCCGACCGCCGCTACAGGCTGAAAGGGCTGGGCGCGGGCGAGGTCGCGCTCTACGACGATCTCGGACAGAAGATCGTGCTCCACCGCGACCGGGTCGAGCTCTCTTCGCCGGGGCGCGTCGTCGTCCAGGCGCCGGCGGTGGACGTCGTCGCGGGTGCCGTCGACGTGCAGGCACAGACGGTCAAGATCGCCGGCGACGACGTCACGCTCGGTGGCGAGGGCGGTGCCGCGCTGGCGCGCGTGGGGGACATGGTCGAGATCGGCGCGGGCTCGTCCGCCGGGCAATGGCCGATCGTATCCGGGTCGAACAAGGTGAGTGCGGCATGACCGACCTGCGCACCGCCATGATAGGGCCCGACGACGTGATCGACCTGGTGCGGCGCGGCGCCACCATCGACGAGGACGGGTCGATCCGCACGGCCGTTCTGCTCTCCCTCTTCACGGACAGGCGCGCGGCGCCCGATGACGAGCTGCCGGAAGGTGCTGCTGGCGATCGCCGCGGGTGGTGGGGCGACGCGCTCCCGGCTGCCGGTCCGGACGGAGCGCCTGCCGAGCGCGACCGTATCGGCTCGAGGCTGTGGCTTCTGGCGCGCGCCAAACAGACGCGCGAGACGCTGAACCGCGCCGTCACCTATGCCCGCGAGTCCCTCCAGTGGCTCGTGGACGACGGCCACGCCGCCGCCGTCGACGTCTCCGCCACATGGGCGGCGACGGGGGTTCTGGTGCTCACGGTGACGATCCGCGGGCTTCCCGACGAATCCCTACAGGCGGTCTTCGAGATCGACGTTTGAACCATGCTTGAGGTCCGTTGAATGCCCTTCACCCGCCCCACGCTCCAGCAGCTCGTCGAGCGCGCGATCGCCGACATCGAGGCGAATCTGCCGGGCGCCGACGCCCGGGTGAGGCGGTCGAACCTCAACGTGCTCGCGCGTCTTCACGCCGGCGGGCTGCACGGCGTTTACGGCTACCTCGACTGGCTCGCGCGCCAAATTCCCTGGGACACGGCCGAGGCGGAATTCATCGAGCGGTGGGCGTCGATCTGGGGAGTTGCCCGCCTGGCCGCGACCTTCGCCGGCGGCGAGGTTGCCTTCGGTGGGAGCGACGGCGCCCAGATACCTGCCGGGACGGAGCTGCGCTCGGTCACGGGCATCGTCTACCGCACCGATGCGCTCGCGGTGGTCGCCGGCGGGACGGCCATCGCTGCCGTCACGGCCGCCACGCCGGGCGCTGCCGGCGACGCGGAGCCCGGCGTACAGCTCGCGACCGTGGCGGCGATCGCCGGCGTCGATTCGCAGGCCGTCGTCACGGCCGGTGGTCTCACCGGCGGCAGCGACGCCGAAACCGATGCGAGCCTGCGCGCCCGGCTTCTGGCGCGCATCCAGGAGCCCCCGCACGGCGGCGCGGACTTCGACTATGTCGCCTGGGCGCGCGAGGTGCCGGGCGTGACGCGGGCCTGGTGTTTACCGTTGCACCTGGGGCTCGGGACCGTCGGGGTCACCTTCGTCATGGATGACAAGGATGGCACCATCATCCCGGACGGCACCGAGGTCGAAACCGTCCAGGACTATATCGACGCGCGGCGGCCGGTGACGGCGGACGTGACGGTGTTCGCTCCGACTGCTGTCCCGCTCGACCTCGAAATCGAGCTGATGCCGGACACGGCCGAGGTGCGCGCCGCGGTCGTTGACGAGCTTTCGGACCTGCTGCGCCGCGAAGCGGAGCCGGGCGCCACCATCCTGATCTCACATATCCGTGAGGCCATCTCGATCGCGCAGGGTGAGACCGACCACGTCCTGGTGTCGCCCGCCGCCAACGTCGGCCACGAGCCCGGCGAGATCGCGGTGCTCGGCACCATCACCTGGGCGGGACACTGATCGTGGCGACGGCCGAGGAATACTTCCGTCAGCTGCAGGGGCTTCTGCCTCCCGGCGAGGCTTGGCCGCGCGACGAGGATACGACTCTCGGCCGCCTGCTGCGCGCGATGGCGGTCGAGCTCGCACGCGTCGACGCGCGCAGCAACGACTTGATCCAGGAGGCCGACCCGCGCACGACAACTGCGCTGCTGCCGGAATGGGAGCGGGTTACGGGCCTGCCCGACGATTGTGTCGGCCCCGGCACCACGCTGCAGGAACGCCGCGCGATGCTCGTGCGGAAGCTCACCAGCATCGGCGGTCAATCGCGCGCGTTCTTCATCGACACGGCGGCGGCGCTCGGGTTCGACATCTCGATCACCGAGTTCAGGCCGTTTCGCGTCGGCCGCTCGGCTGCCGACGACGCGCTGTGCGGCCACGACTGGATCTTTGCCTGGCGCGTCGAGGGGCCCGAGACGACGATCGTCCATTTCAGGACGGGCCAATCCACAGTCGGGGAGCCCCTTCGGAGCTGGGGGAACACGCTGCTGGAGTGCGTCATGACGCGACTCAAGCCGGCCCACACCATCGTGCAGTTCGCATATCCGGAAGCGGAGGAGGAATAGCGCATGTATCGCATCGACAACGACACCGCCGCCGAGGTGCTGCCGGCACCGACCGAGCCCGGGCCTAAGCCGGACGGTTATTTTACCGGCGGCAACCCGCAGACGGGGACACCGGCGACCATCGTCGACGCCGAGTGGGCCAACATGATCCAGGAAGAGATCGCCAACGTCATCGAGGCCGCCGGCGGGACGCTCGATAAGGCGGAAAATTCCCAGCTGTTTCAAGCCGTCGCCTCACTGATCATCGCGGCGATGCCGGAGGTGCCTCCGTCCGCGTCGCTGCTGGGCTCCCGCAACATGCTGGTGACCAATGACAACGCTTCGCCCGCCAGCAAGCTGACGGTTATGGCTGACGAGGTCGTGGTGAAAGATGCCGGCGGAGAGCCGCACCTTTTGACCGGTGTGGATGTTGCGATAGATATGGCGCTTTCCGGCGCTGGCGGGCTGGACACGGGGATCGAAGGATCAAGCCGCTTCTATTACGGCTGGGTGATCTGGAACGGCACCAATGTCAGCGCAGTAGCATCCGAGAGCGCAACGTCCCCGACGATGCCTTCGGGCTACACGCACAAGGCGCTCGTCACGGCTGTCTATAATGACGGGTCCAGCAATTTTAGGCGCTTCTTCCAGCGCGACAATTTCATTCAGGCCGCCGAGTCGTGGCAGTTGGTTGCGGGCGGTACCGCAACCAGCCGAACCTCTGTCGGGCTCTCGGCTTTCGTACCGCCGGCCTCGCGACGGGTCGCGGTGGAAATGCAGCGCTCCACGCCTGCATCAGCCGGACAGGTGACCGCCACGCTGTTTACGCGAGACGACAGCACAGCGGGTGCCCTTAATGCCGTCGCCTTCAGCACCGGGGCTGCGCAGTCGAACTTCGTCTGGGGCCAGCTGATGATGGAGACCGCACAGACTTTTTATTATCTGCAATCAGCCGGCGGCTCCACGGACATCTGGCTCCGTGGCTTCTATCTGTGAGGATTTAGATATGGCCTATGCAATCAATGAAACCGGTGGCTGGCGGACAATAAACAGCCCGGATGACGTGCTGTCTGGAGAAACTTTCAGCGCGGAGCAGCCACAGGTTGTTGAGCTCCCGTCGCCCCGCGTTCTCACATACGCCGAGTTTGAGGACCGCTTCACTGACGAGGAAGCGGATGCCATCGCCGCCCTGTCCTTGCAGAATGGGGCCATTCATCGGGTGGTGACACGGGCGGCAGCGTCCAACGCCATCGACCTGGACAGTGAGCGAATGGCTCTGTTCATGGGCGCCCTGGTCCAGGCAGGGATTATCACCGAAGGTCGTGCAGCGGAAATTGTTGCATGAGGTGGTGGGGCCTCTTCGCCACCGTGCTGTTCGCCGTCGCGCTTGCGCTTGCGTTCTGCGCGCCGGCGGGCGCGCAGGTGCAGCCGACGCCCGAAGAGCGCGCGCGGCTGCGGGCCTGGATTCCAGTGAGCTGCTGCGTCACCTCGGACGCGCTGCCGGCCGGTACTGGCTGCTGCTTTGAGATCGCACCCGCGGAGGTCGAGGCGCTACCGGACGGCCGTTGGCGCGTCAAGGCCACGGGCCAGGTGGTGCCGGCCAGCCCGTCGCGGGACGGGCGGTGGTGGCGCTGCGCCTGCGATCGTATCGCGGACAGGTGGGTCGTGTGGCGCGGTGCGGACACCCGCTGTCTGTTCGTATTTCAGGGGCTCTAGCAATGATCGCCACAAAGCGGAAGACACGCGTGCGGCCGATGCGCCGGGTCGAGACGATCCTGGAGATCGACCAGCCCGGCGACTTCGCCTGGTACACCGTCGACGGGCGCGGCGACGTGACCGGGCGGCCGTCGCGGGGCGAGCGGCCGACGCACCTGTGGTTTGCCGCAACCGACAAGAGCCTGCGCCGCGTCTGCATCGCGCCTTATGTCGGCGAGAAGGGCAGCACGCACGAATGGGATGGTGACATCGAGCGGCCGACCCTCGGCCGCCCGCTCGAGCTGCGCGACGACATGGGCCTGCGCATCTGGCGCGGCCGAATCGCGAAGGGGGAGATGATCGATGGGTGATGCCCGCGACACCAACCATCCGGCGGGTTGCAGGCGCCACCAGGTTCCTTTCATAATCCAGCTTCCGCAGCGGCGCCCCACGCCGGTGCCTTCGGGGGAGGGGGAAAATGGCGGACGTTCTCGACATGATAGGGACTTACGCGCTCGTCCTGGCGCTGCTCTGTGCACTCATCGGCGCCTTTGCCAAAGGCCGGCGCCTGATGGTGCTGTCGTCGAGCGCGGCCATCGCCGTTCTTGCCATCGTGTTCGGCTGCACCGGTACCGCCCTCAAGCAGGCGGAGATCGACGCGGCTGCGGCGCAACTCGCCTGCAGGGCGGACCTTCAATGCTGGGGCGACAAACACCGGCGCTCGGCCGAGGCTGCCTGCGTGCAACCGATCGAGCGGATGGGGCCTTACGGCTCCGATTGGAGGGCCGGGTTCTTGGGCGACCGGCTCACGCACTTCCGGTGGCGGGATCAGGAGCGCGGGATGATGACCTATTTCGGCGACAAGATCAGCTACCAGAACGAAGCCGGCGCCTGGCTCCCGCATGTGTACGAGTGCGACTACGACACCATCACGGATGCCGTGGTGGAAGTCCGCGCGCGGCGCGGGCAGCTCTGAACAACAGCCACAGCCACATCTCTGTGTTGCCTATCTCGCTGGCGAAGGCCGGCGGGGGCCGGGACGCGCCAACGTCCCGAGCCGCGGAGAGGGACTCCGCATGACCGTAACCGGCCTCGTCACGGCCACCCCGCCACCGGCGATCACCGGCGGGGGCAGTCGATCACGGTTGTCACATGGAGTCCATCCGCTGCGGCCGGTGCCGCCGCCTGTTGTGCAAGGCGATTTACGATGCTATCGAAATCAAGTGCCCGCGTTGCCGGGCGATGAACTTCTTCGAGAGGGCCCGGTCGAGCCCTTCACCCGAGCGCCCCGGAGCGTCCGACAGCGAGGACGCCGGTGGCATCCACGAAGCAGACACAGGTTGAGCCGCTCCCAGGCCTGGCGCCTTGGATCGGCGGTAAGAGGCATCTCGCGCGCCGTATTTGCGCACGGATCGAGAACATCCCGCACCGCTGCTACGCCGAGCCTTTTGTCGGCATGGGCGGGGTGTTCCTGCGCCGGCGGGCGCGGCCCAAGTGCGAGGCGATCAACGACTTCCACGGGGAGGTCGCCAACCTCTTCCGGATCGTCCAGCGCCACCCGGACGCGCTGTGGGGCGAGCTGGAGCTGGGGCTCTCCACCAAGGCCGGCTTCGACCGGCTGCGGGCGACCGACCCTGCGGCCCTCACCGACGTCGAGCGGGCGGCGCGGTTCCTGGAGCTGCAAGCCCAGGCCTTCGGCGGCCGGCCGGGCGGCGTGTTCGGCCGCGACCCCAACACGCGGGCCCGATTCGTGCCGCGCCGCTACCGCCACATCATCCGGGCTGTGCACCGCCGCCTCGAGGGGGTCTACATCGACGGGCTTCCCTACCAGGAGTTCATCGGGCGGTGGGATCGGCCGGAGACCCTCTTCTATCTCGACCCGCCGTACTGGGGCAGCGAGACCGACTACGGCCGCGGCCTGTTCGGCCGGGAGGATTACGGCCGCCTGGCGGGGCTGTTACGGGGCCTTAAAGGGCGCTTCATCCTGTCGCTCAACGACGTGCCGGAGGTCCGTGAGCTGTTCGCTTGGGCCCGGATCGAGGAGGAGCCGGTCACCTACAGTCTCGGCCACGGCAAGCGGGTCACGGAGCTGGTCATATCGGCGCTTCCCATAGAGCGGCAAGTCCCATCCCGCCGTTTCAGGCGTTAGGCGATTAAATTGGGGCTCTTTGAGGCATTTGACGTCTCCGCCTTGCACAACTACCCTTCCCAACAAAAAGGGGGGGTTATGGGGCGGACGTTTCAGCTTTTCCATTTGTCTTTGCTCCGGCGCGAGCAAGGCGATCTATTTCAGCGCGACTTATCTCGAGAAGACTGGATACGATCAGTCTTCACGCGGCCGTTTCAATTCACACATCGAAAGCGAGATTTTTTCTGGGTTCCGAAAAGTTCGGACGGGGACAGCATCATCGCGATTGTCGAGCGACAAACCTCGCGCTTGCAGCACCGTCCGCCAGAACAGGGCGGGGACGAGATCCGAGGGGAAGTATGGCAGGGCGCCGTGGTGATCATCGATCCTAGACCGCACGATTCCGGTCAGCGCGTCGCGTTCGAGGTGGATCGTGACATCGGCACACCGAACGCAGTGCTTGGGTCAGTCCTCTGGCACCTAAATGCTGCTCCGCCGGGACCGTACTACGTGGAATCGAAGCCCGTTTTTGATGGCAGTACGTTCTGGACGTTCGCTCGTGAGCACGGAGGCATCCTCCGACGAATCACATTCGGTTTTGTCGTCCCCAACATGTGGGACACGAAAAACGAGCTCGACAAGGAGCTCCGAGAGACTGGCGAACAGACGGGCGCCCAAAGGGTACAAGTCACTTTAGAAAGCTCGGACGGCGTTAAGGCAGACACACCAAAGGTCCGGGAGGGCGTCGATTACAGTGAAAAGGGAGGAGCCTCGCTCTCTGCCACCTCGATCAACGGGGCAACGTTCCACTCGAGCAAGAGAATTCAACGGACAAAGGTCGAAACAGAGGAACTCCGCGACGGTGACGAGGCGACTCTATGGAAGCGTCTAGCAGGGAAGATACTCGGCCGTGAGTAAGCTCCTATGCTGGTTAGTCGTCGGCGCTCTAGCCACCATTTTAATGGGCGCGAGTATCTGCAGGCCCGCGCTGCTGAGCGATTCTGGCAACGCGTTTCTTCGCGAGTTCGTGGGCCCAGAACTGCTCAGTTTCCTGGGGGTAGTTGTCACCATTACACTTGCTTCGGCAGCGAATCTTCATCTTGAGCTGAACAAGTTGGAAGACTCGGCCGGCATTCCGTTTCCGAAGACGAGAAGGTCCATACGGTTGTCAGCCTACTCCCTCATCGGAATGCTCGCTCTCGGTCTGGTCGTTGTCTTTACGAAGAATTTCATTGGGGGGAGTGATCTTCTTTCCGCCCTACTGAATTCTCTCTCCATATTGATCGTCGTATTCGGGATTTTCGTTCTCATCGATCTCACGGCCGCAATTTTGAGGATTCCTCCACCATCTGCCGTGAAGAAGAATTCGTCGACTGCCGATCGAGTGTAAACCCCGCCGCGCCAGATGCACGTGAAGGCGCATGTTAGGGGGACATTGGCCGTGGAGATTTTGATGCTTAACTGGGAAGTATGGGTAGCGATCTACGCTGCGATAGTGGCCACAGGTGCGTTATTCCTTGAGGTGCGACGCTGGGTAGAGGGTAAAGCGCGACTCCATCTGAATGTGATGCAGAACGCGCGCGCGGTGAACGTGCCCGGGACCGAGGAAAACACCTATTTGCATGTGACGGTCGTCAACAGGGGCGCCATGCCGACCACGATCACTCATATGACCTTCCAAGAATTCCCAACTTTCATCGCTCGACTACGTCGCAAGCCATCTAAGGCGGCCTTCGTCGCTAACCCGAACCTCCCAGGCACCGGGGAGGGGCAGTTGCCCTATGAACTCAGCCCTGGCGCGCGCTGGGGCGGTGCGGCACTTCAGTCCGAGGAGCTCAACGTATGGATTGCCGGAGGGCGCCTTTACTTGGGCATCCATGCCTCTCATTCCGACCGGCCCACGTTCGTTCGCCTCCGGCGCGACCGAGCCATCCCTAAAGGCGCCAAGGAGCTTTAAGGACGAGTCCAAACTAAGTGGCGCGCGAGTCCATCCTAAGTGGCGCGCTACAGGCGTCAAGTCGTTTGCTGGACCGGCAAATTTGACCAAGGTGGCGGATGGGGAGGGATTCGAACCCCCGAGGCACTTGCGTGCCTAACGGTTTTCAAGACCGCCGCCTTCGACCGCTCGGCCACCCATCCGCACTGACGGCTCCGCCTGTCTTTGGCGGGTACGACGGAAAATGTAGCCGAAAGGGGGCACCTGGCGAAAGCCGCACGGCTGGCTCAGGGCTCGGAGGCCTTGAAGGTGTCGAGGACGACGTCCAGGTCGAAGGCCCGGGACGGGTCGAGCAGGGGGCTGCCGGCCACCCGCAGGGGGCCACCGTCCCACTCGGCGACGTCGTAGGGGACGAGGCGGCGTTCGCCGGTGTTGAGGCGGTCGATGGCCGCGATCACCGAGCCTTCGCTGCGTATCGTCCGCGCCAGGCGTCCCGGCGGGACGCCGAGATGCTCCGCGAGCAGGTCGTCGCGCATGGCGCGGATCGCCTGCCTGCCGCGTGCGTCCGAGGCCTCGACCACGAGGTCGCATTCGTCGTCGAGGCCGGTCGAACGGGCGTTGAGGTTGGCGGACCCGACCCGTAGCAGCCGGTCGTCGATCACGCCGACCTTGGCATGCACCCTGACAGGACAGACGGGCTCCGGGCGGGCCACGGGATGGAACGTGCGCAGGCGGCTATGTCGGTCTGCGTCGTGGAGGAACGAGAACAGCCGGTCGCGGTTCTCCGCCATGACATAGCTTTCGACGATGCCCTGGAGTGCCGCGTTGACGACCAGGACGATCTCCGGACCCTTCGGGCGGGACAGGCTTTCTGCCATGACCTCGGCCACCCGTGGCAGGGCGAAATACTGGGCTTCGACGTAGATCAGCTCCTCGGCCGCCGCGATCATGTCTTCGTTCAGCGCCTCGACTTCCCGAATCTCCTTATGGTCTCCATGGGCCGGGACGGTGCGGGCGACGCCCACGCTCTGCCTGCGGGCCGTCGGACGGAGGCCGCGCGGCCACGGATCGTGGCGAACGCCGATGGGCGGCAGCTTATCGCCTGAGACTTTCTGCCAGCGCATGTCCGATATTTCGCAGACGACCCGCGCGGCAGCTCCGTCCACGACCATCTGGACGTCGTGGATCGGCATGTGGTCGGTCCCGTCGGCATGGGTCCGGTCCGGGTTTTCGGGCAGATGGTCGCGGTCGTCCCACCGGCCGCGCGTGAGATCCATGCCTCCCACGAAGGCGAGCTTGCCGTCGATGCACGCGATCTTGGTATGGCGGCAGGCGCCCACAGGGTGGGAGTCGTCGGTCCGGAAATGGATGCGGGGATGGTCGCTCCAGTCCGGCTCGAACAGTTCCGGAATTTCGCTGTTGCTCGCATATAGGAACGAGTTGCGCCAAATCAGGATGTGGATGTCGAGTTCCGGTCGTGCTTCGACCAGCCGCCGGAGAAAGGCGCCGAGGGCGATTCTTTCCCCATTCGGCCGGAGCCAGAGCCGGCTGTCGAAATCCCATCCGATCAGCACGATGCGCCGTCGCGCCCGCTCGCAGGCGTCGGCCAGGGCGCTGAAATAGGATTCGCCGTCCACGAGTAGGGCGAGACGTTCGGCACCGGCGATTTTCCAGCAGTTTCGCCCGGCGCGCAGGATCGCGGTTGCCGGCATGGCACAACGGGACATGGGATCGTATCGATCGGGACTCACAGGCTACGAAAGGTAACGCCATGGCTCGGGACTTGTTCCAAGCGGTAGCGGAACACTCGGAACAGCCGGGCGTTCCCCTCGTATGCGTGCCCGCAGATGGCTCATGATTCTGGGCGTAGCCGCCACGCTGGGCGGCTTTTATCTTCTCTATCGCGTCCTCACACGTTACGATCCCGACGAACTGCTTGATGCTCTCGGTGCCGTGGCCTGGGAACGGGTCGGGTTTGCGGTGCTTTTTACCGTCGGCGCTTTCCTTTGCCTTATCGCTTTGGAATATCTGGCGGTTTCCTATACCCGCCACAAGGTGCCGTTACGGCATGTGGCGCGGACCACCGTCGCGGCGCTGGGAATCGGGCATAGCCTCGGTCTCGCGGCCCTGAGCAGCGGCGGGGTCCGCTACCGGATGTACCAGCGTCATGGGCTCAAGGTAAAATCCGTGGGCGAGATCATCTTCTTCTCCGCAGCAAGCGTCGCAGTGGGAGTGGGAGCGCTCGGCGGTGCCGCGCTTCTGTGGCATGGCGAGGTCATCGGTAGCCTCCTGGGCATTCCCGTTCCCGCGATCAGAACGGTCGCCTTTGCCGCCTGGGGTTTCGTTGCCGTCTATATCGTGCTCTGCGCGCTCGCGAAGCCCGTCACGATCAAGTCCCGGACATTCCGCCTGCCGTCATGGAAGACGGCATGCGGCCAGACGGTCCTGAGCGCGCTCAAGTATCTGTGTGTGGCCGGCGTGCTCTATGTCCTCGTCGACAACTTCGCAGACACCGATTACCCGACGGTTGCCGCGCTGTTCGTCGGAGCCGACCTCTCGGCGCTCCTCGCCCATGTGCCGGGGGGATGGGGATTGCATGAATACATCATCACGACCGCCCTGCCGGGGGCGGGAGTATTTCTGGGCGTCCTCGCGTTCCGGGGAATCTATTATCTGCTGCCGCTGTTCGTGGGGCTGGGAATCTTCATCCATGATGAGTGGGCAGGCGTAAGGGCGCATCGGCGGACATCCGGCCCGCCCGAGGCCCGGGGAGCGTAAGCCGTCATGGCGGATGTCATTCGGGTTGCGACCTACAATATTCATGGCTGCGTCGGCGGCGACAGGCGTCACGATCCCGACCGCGTGATCGCCGTTTTGAAGGAAATCGATGCCGATATTTTCGGGCTTCAGGAAGTCGGCGGCAGGTTCGTCGGAGGCATGGAGCAGTTCGATTACATCGCCGAACATCTCCATTTGTCGGGTGTACGCGGGCCCAACCTGATCCGCCGCAAGGCGGAGTTCGGGAATGCCCTGTTCGTGCGGGGAAGGGTCTTGCATGCCGATCTCATCACCTTGACCGTCAGCCGTTTCGAATCCCGCGGCGCGATCGATGCGACCGTGGAGATAGACGGCATATCGATCAGGGTGATCGCGACCCATCTCGGGCTGCGCCGGCGGGAACGCCGCCGCCAGATCGCCCGTCTCGCCGAAAGGCTGGAGGGACGCCATCATCCGTTCACTATCGTGCTCGGGGATTTCAATATTTTCGGGCGGGAGCGCAAGGTGCTGACGCATCTCGGCGCGCCGCCCATGCTGGCGCGGCTGCGCACGTTTCCGGCCCGCCGTCCGATCCTGGCGTTGGACCGCGCCTGGACGATTCCCAACGACCGCCTCATCGCCACCCGGGTGCATCGCACCCCTTTGGCCAGGCAGGCGTCGGACCATCTGCCGCTGGTGGCGGAGGTCGCCGCATACAAGGCGGAGGAAGACCCACCCGTCACGGCAAAGCCGCTGGCCTCAAGCCGACGCCTTGTGGCGGTAACGGGAAACGGCTTGGAAGCGTGACCTTTGCCGCCCATGTGTGGGATCGTCTACGGCAAGCGGGAAGGGGACCGGCGCCGTTTGTCATATCTTGGCCCTTGGCGCCGGCCCACCGAACGGCTAGCTTGATACCCAATGCGGCGCCGGGGGCCGTCGCCATAAAAGCAGGCGCCGTTTGGCACCGCGGAAAAAAGCATGGATCACGTCGCGGGGATCATTGCGGAATATGGCCATCTGGCCTATCCGATCATCTTTCTTTGGACCTTCTTCGAAGGGGAAACGATCGTCATTTTCGGCGGTTATGCCGCCTATTACGGAATCATGGATGCCTTTTGGTTGTTCATGGTGGCGTGGTTCGGATCCTTTTTCGGCGATCAGACTTGGTATTACATCGGCCGTTTCTACGGGCCGAGGCTGTTGAAGCGGTTTCCCCGGTGGACGCGCGGCGTGCTGCACGTCTCCGAGTTGATGCACCACTACGGCGTGTGGTTCATCCTGTCGTTCCGCTTCGTTTACGGCGTGCGCAACGTGAGTTCCTTCGCCATCGGGACGATCCACTACCCGCGCCTCAAGTTCCTGGGTCTGAATTTCATCGCCGCCGGCCTGTGGGCGGCGTCGTTCGTGGGATTCGGCTACGGTTTCGGCATTCTGACCGAGGCCGTGGCGACGCAGCTCTCCGACACGCTTCTGGGGGAGGCCGCGACCGCCATGGGCCTCGCTTTCCTCGCCCTTTTCCTGTGTGTCGCGTTCCTGCTGCTGCGGCGCCAGCGCAGGCGGTTGGAAAACGGCGAAACCGTCCTGATCGCCGCCTCGCTGCGTCCGGATGCGCCGGAGCGGAAGCGTTAATCGCCGAACCAGCTGCGTTGCCACGGGATGACCCGCGTGCTGCGCTGCTTCTCCCGGCAATAGGGCTCCTGCGCGGCGATGGCCTCGGCTTCGGCGAAGCTTCCCGCGCGGACGATGACGATGCCGCCGGCGTGCCGCTTGCCGGTTTCGTCCTTGGCGGAGCCGGAGCCCATCAGGATACCTCGGTCGAGCAGGTCCTGAAGATAGGCGTGGTGCTGCTTCGCCAGCTCGTCGGGCGCGAGCTTCGTCGGCGGCGGGTCGTCCTTCATTTCCGACAGGCAGACATAGAGCTGTTCCACGCGGGGGCGGACGGGTGTCTCGGCCATGTCACGCGGCCTCCTGGATGCGTTTCAGCTCCTTGGCCACGGCATTCTCGACGGCCGTGCCCTTGAAGAAGTCGGGATTCACGCCGGCATGCAGCCGCACCATGTTGGTGAAGGCGAAATCGCGGAAGTCGTTATCGTCGATCAGCTCCTTCTCGACCAGCTCGTAGGCCTCGGCCAGCGTCTCGCGCATGTCCGGCACGTCCCAATGGGAGACATCGGAGGAGAACATGGCGCCGAGCCGTGCGTCCTTGTGGTTCATGCGGGTGTCGAAGGCGGTCGAAATCATGCGGTCGTCGGCCTCGCAGCCGAAGAAGAAGTGCGGCACGAACAGGTGGTAGATGTCCTCCACCTTCGAGATGCCGCATCGCGCGAAGTCGTCGAGATGCGCTTCCGGCTCCGGGTTGAAGCCGGGCCGGGCGCCGGTCGAGGTCCGGTCGGCATGGGTGCGCAGCGCGTCGACGAACGGCCGATAATGGTCGCCGCCGAAGCGCGTGCACAGATCGGCGAGAAGCTCGCGGTCGATGCGGGCCGGATCCAGGGTCTCGCGCATGGTGGCGATGTTGCGCTTCTCCCAGTGCTCCCACAGGTCGTTGTAGAGCTGCACCGCCCACGAGACGCCGCCTTCGAGGAATCCGAAGCGCAATTCCGGGAACCGGCGCGTCACGCCGCCGAGGAACAGGGCCTTGCAGAAAGCGTCGTTGGCCATCGCGAAGGCGCCGCAATGATTATAGACGTAATTGGAGATCGAGCGTCGAGGCCCCCAGCCCTGGCCGCCGACATGGGCGGTGGGAGCCACCTTCAATTCCACGCATTTGCGCCACAGCGGGTCGTAGTCGTAGGGGCTGTCGAGGGCGAGCGGATCCACCCACGGCGCGAGATGGGCGACTTCGGGTGCCGCGCGTTCGATCGCCGGGATCGGCCGGAAGTTGAGGTTGGTGAGCTGCACCGCCTTGAGGCCGAGCGTGCTGACGCAATAATCGAGCTCCGCGGTGGCTTCCTCCGGGGTCCAAGTCGGGATCACCGCGGCGATCGTCATGCGGTCGGCGTGAGGGCCGAACAATTCGGCATTCATGCGATTGAGGGCGCGGCAGCCGACCTGTCGAATCTCATCGTCGCGATGGGTGCCGAACAGAAACTGCGAGGTGTAGACCACCGCATAGTCGAGCCCCATGTCGTCCATGCGCGCGCGGAACAGGGCGGGCAGCATGGCGGTGGCGAGGTCGAGCGTGTTCTTGGACGGCATGGTCCAGAACGGCGGGCGCCGCGCCTGGCGGTCGTAGCGTTCCGCTTCCGTGAGACGATGCCAGCTTCCCGCGCCGAGGCGTGTCTTGAGGTATCGATCGACGAACTGCGCGCCGCCTTCCTCGCGCAGATATTCGAGCAGAAGGGGGTGGTATTCCTGTGTGTGTCCGTCGCCGTCGATGACGGGATGATCGAGCTTCTGGCGCAGCTTGGCGGAACGGGACTCGGTGCGGTCGAAAGGCATGGTGGCATCTCCCTTTTCGGCTGTCCCTGCATGTGTGCCGCGTTTCGACACGGCTTTCGGGAAGCCTAGACCCGGGCCGTCGGACGGGCAAGGATCGCGGAAGTGGTCTATGCTTATTCCATGAAGGGACGTCATTGCTCCGGTACCTTCGGCGGCCTCGTGCTCGTGCTGCTGGCCGCCGCGGCCCTGCCTGCGGGGCCGCGCGCGGAAGAGGCGGTGCGGGTGCTGGTGTCGGAGCCCGGCGTGCGGGCGGCCGCGGCGGGCGTGGCCGTGCGCGTCGAGG
This sequence comes from Alphaproteobacteria bacterium, assembly GCA_050485485.1. Classification (GTDB taxonomy): domain Bacteria; phylum Pseudomonadota; class Alphaproteobacteria; order SMXQ01; family SMXQ01; genus WHSO01. The sequence goes on from JBJHBM010000009.1 coordinate 27,406, forward strand.
GCGAGACGGACCGCGAGGCGCTGCGGATTGCCGCCTTCGCCAACGACGCCCTGCGTCGCGCCGGCCTCAAGCCGTATTCCGTGGCTCCGATGCGGCTTTACCTCAAGTACGTGCGGCCGAGGGTGCTGTCTTTGCGCGAGCGCCCGGACGTTTCGGTGATCGGGCGGGGCGGCTCTTCGGGGCGGACCTCGCTCGGCATCGAACTGCAGGTGCCGACGGACAGCGAACCGGGGCCGGCGGCGCCTGCACGCCATGTCCTCGCCGCGCGTCTCGAGAATGCGTCGGGCACGGTGTCCTGGCAGGCAGAAGCGGAGATGGAGATCGAGGACGACGGCAGGGGTCAGGAGGCGTTGCGCCGGCTCACGGAGACCGTCGCCGCGGCACTGGCCCGGGCCGCGACCCCCTGAGAGCGACTTCCTAAAGTATGCGGATTTTCCGTTCGGCGGCCTTGCCCATGCGGCGCAGTGTCGCGCCGCACAGAGGTATCAGCAGCAGGGGCGGTACGATCGTCACCATCACCCTGTAGAACTTCTCGTTGCTGGCGCCGACGAGGTAGCGCGTCACGCAGTCGCTGCGCTCGGTCGGCGTGGGCCTTGCGCGGCACATCGCGATGCGACTCTTCTGGACATATTCCGGCTCTCCCCGGAACACGTCGCCGACGTTTGTATGAGAGCCCATTCCCCACAGCCACGCGGCCGCGAGCAGCCAGTATCCCGTCTTCACGAGGCTGCGCTGAGCGATCTCGACGTGCGCGGGCAGGCGCAGCGAGCGTAAGCGGGCAAGGAGCCGGAAAGGGGATCCCATGCCGTGTCGGGGGGCGTTGCGTCCGATCTGCGTCATGGCGGAATCGTCGCCGCCGGCCCTTAAACAAATCCTAACCGGCGGTGGCGCCATGACGCCCCGAATGCGGTTGCGCGTTGCGCATGCCTTGTGGCACAAGGGCTTGGGGTCGGAGATAGGCCGATGATTCGATTTAAATTCAATGCGATTGTCGTGGGCGGCGTGGTCGCGGCGATGGCGCTGTCCATTCCGCTTCTTTCGGTGCCGGTTCAGCCGCGCGCGCAGGAAGCCGCCGCCGATGGCGCCGACGGCGCTTCGCCGGAATTCAAGGCCTGGGTGGAGGCGGTCTACCAGGAAGGGCTGCAACGCGGCATCGGCAAGGCGACGCTCGACGCGGCGCTGACGGGGCTGGTGCCGCTGCAGCGCGTCGTGCAGCTCGACCGCAAGCAGCCGGAATTCGTCCAGACCTTCGATCAGTACATCGCGGCGCGCGTGACGGACTGGCGCGTGCAGACGGGGCGCGCGCGCCTTGCCGAGAATAGCGCGCTGCTGGAGAAGATCGGAAGCGCCTACGGCGTCCAGCCGCGATTCATCGTGGCGCTGTGGGGGGTGGAAACGAGCTTCGGGCGCGCGACCGGGAGCTTTTCCGTGGTCCAGGCCCTGGCGACGCTCGCCTTCGACGGGCGCAGGGGCGAATATTTCCGCCGCGAGCTGTTCAACGCGCTCGAGATCATCGACGCCGGCCACGTCACGGCGGACGCGATGAAAGGGTCGTGGGCCGGGGCGATGGGGCAGAACCAGTTCATGCCCTCGAGCTTCCTCAATTTCGCCGTGGACTTCGACGGCGACGGGCGGCGCGACATCTGGGGAACGCGCGCCGACGTGTTCGCGTCCACCGCCAATTACCTCCGGCAATCGGGCTGGCGGGCTGATCAGACGTGGGGGCGGCGGGTGCAGGTGCCGCCCGCGCTCGCGGCCCGCTTCAAGGAGCTGCTGCCGCCCGATCCGCCGCGCGGCTGCACGGCGCTTCGGCATCTCTCCGTCGAGAAGCCGTTGCCCGAATGGGCGCGGCTCGGCGTCACCAATCCGGACGGCAGCCCGATCCCGCAGCGCGACATTCCGGCTTCCCTGGTGATGCCGGAAGGGCCCGAAGGACCGGCGCTGCTCGTCTACAACAATTTCCGCGTGACGCTGCGCTGGAACTGCTCGGTTTCGTTCGCGGCCTCGGTCGGCATCCTTGCCGATCGGCTGCAAGGTCTATAAACTCGCAATATCTGTGCACCACGCGCCGGGGCGACACAACATGAGGGGTTCTCCGCCACGACTGATACGGTTGGTCCCGGTCGCGTTGTCGGCTTTCGTGCTGGCAGCCTGTTCGGAAGGGACGCTGCTGGTCCATGGTGCCAAGACCATTGCCCGCGAAAACGATGGGCCTCCCGGTCACTACAAGGTAGGAAACCCATATCAAATCAATGGGATATGGTATTATCCTGCAGTTGATTATGAATATGTGGAAACGGGCATCGCCTCCTGGTACGGTCCCGGTTTTCACGGCAACCGCACCGCCAACGGCGAAATCTTCGACCAGAACCTTGTCTCCGCCGCGCATCGCACCCTACCGATGCCGAGCATGGTGCGCGTCACCAATCTCGAGAACGGCCGCTCTATCGTCGTGCGGATGAATGACCGCGGCCCCTTCGCGCGCGGGCGAATCATCGACATGTCGCGCCGCGGCGCCCAGCTCCTCGGGTTCTACCGGGAGGGGACGGCGCGGGTACGGGTCGAGATACTGGCCGACGAGAGCCGCCAGCTTGCCGCCGCCTACGGCATCGGCGACGGGGCGGCCCAGGTCGCGCGCGCAGGCACGGCGGACACGCCGCCGGTGACGGCGGCGCCGCGCGTCGCCGTGACGGAAGCGCCCATAGACGGCGCCGCGCCCGCGCCTTCGGGGAACTCGGCGGGTAGCCAGGCCAGGAGCCAAGCGCCCGTTGCCGCGACGCGGGCCCCCGCGCCCGAGATCCAGCAGGCGGCCCTGACCGAGCCCGAGGTGCGCCAGGGAGCGGCCGAGCCCGCCAACATGTACATCCAGGCCGGCGCCTTCGCCGAATACGACAACGCCAACCGCCTGCGGGCACGACTGTCGGTGCTGGGGCCGACCCAGGTGAGCCAGGTTCAGATCGGCGAGCAGCTCCTGTTCCGCGTCCGGGTGGGGCCGATCCAGGACCTGAAGACGGCCGACACCATGCTCGACCGTGTGATCGGGGCGGGCTACCGCGACGCGCGCCTGGTGGTGGACCGCTAGCCCCCGGCGCCGTTTCCCGCCCGGAAATGGACACAAATCGCGGGCACCAATCCCCGTCGTCCGGAAGTACGGTCCCTGCGACCGCGAACAAGAGGAGTTGACCGCGAACCCATGATCCCGCTCGTTTCCCGCCTTGCCGCGTCGTTTGGCGCCGTGATCCTGGTGCTCGCGGCCGCGGTTGCCGGCGCCCAGCAGATCGATACCCCGGCCCGTCATGCCTACATGATCGACGTCGAAACCGGCACGGTCCTGCTCGACAAGGACGGCACCGTGCCCGGCCCGCCGTCCTCCATGAGCAAGCTGATGACGTCCTATGTGGTGTTCGACCGTATCAAGTCGGGCCGCCTGTCGCTCCAGGACCAGTTCCTGGTAAGCGAGAAGGCCTGGCGGATGGGGGGCTCCAAGATGTTCGTCGAGGTCGGCACGCGCATCAGCATAGAGAACCTGCTGCGCGGCGTGATCGTCCAGTCGGGCAACGATGCCTGCGTGGTGCTGGCGGAAGGGATTGCCGGCACCGAAGAGGCGTTCGCCGATATCATGAACGCCGAGGCGCGCCGCATCGGCCTGACCGAAAGCCATTTCGTCAACGCCTCCGGCTGGCCGGCGGACGGTCACGTGATGAGCGCGCGCGACATCGCCCGCGTGAGCCAGCGGATCATCGAGGAGTTTCCCGACCTCTACAAGATGTACTCGGAGACGAGCTTCACCTGGCACGGCATCCGCCAGGGCAACCGCAACCCGCTGCTCTACATGAACGTCGGTGCGGACGGGCTCAAGACGGGCCATGCCGAGGCGGCGGGCTACGGCCTCGCGGCCTCGGCGGTGCGCGACGGGCGGCGCCTGATTCTGGTGGTGAACGGCCTGCAGAGCATGCGCCAGCGCGCTCAGGAAGCGGCCCGGCTGATGGATTGGGGATTCCGCACCTTCAACAACTACGCGCTGTTCGCCAAGGGCGATACCGTCGAAGCCGCAAACGTATGGCTCGGCACGGAGGCGACCGTGCCTCTGGTAGTGGATCGCGACGTCAAGGTGACGTTGCCGCGCACCGCGGAGCGCAGCGCCAGGATCACGGTCAACTACACCGGCCCGATCCCGGCGCCGATCGAGGCCGGCGCCCAGGTCGCCACGCTCACGATCTCGGCGCCCGGAATCCAGACCATCGAAATTCCGCTGCTGGCGGGCAAGTCGGTGGAACAGCTCGGCTTCTTCGGCCGTCTGTCGGCAGGGCTGCGCCATCTGGTCTGGGGCGCCCGCTAGGCGGCGGCATGGCGGAACGGGAGACCTTGCCGTGACGGCGGATGGCAGGGGTAGGTTCATCACCATCGAGGGCGGCGAGGGGGCCGGGAAGTCCACCCAGGCGCGCCTGCTCGCCGCCAACCTCGAGCGTGCCGGCCGCGGCGTCGTGCTGACGCGCGAGCCCGGCGGCGTCGCCGGTGCCGAGGAGATCCGCCGCCTTCTGGTGTCGGGCGAGCCCGGCCGTTGGGCGCCGATGACGGAGGCGCTGCTGCACTCGGCGGCGCGGGCCGAACATCTCGAACGCGTGATCCGTCCGGCACTGGCCGAGGGCAAGTGGGTCGTGTGCGACCGCTTCGTCGATTCGACCACCGCCTACCAAGGCTACGGCCACGGCCTCGCGCTCGAGCAGGTAGTTGCCCTCAACCGGCTGGTGGCGGGGCCTACCATGCCCGACCTCACGGTCATCCTCGATATTGCCGTAGGCACCGGGCTCGTGCGGGCGGGCAAGCGCGAGCAGGATGCCGCCACCGGCGAGGACCGCTACGAGCGCATGGCGCGCGCCTTCCACGAACGCTTGCGCGAAGGATTCATCGAGATCGCCCTGGCGGAACCCGACCGCTGCGTGCTGATCGACACGTCGGGCGGCGTCGAGGACGTGGCTGCGGCGATCGCCGGCGTGGTGGAGGAGCGACTCGGACTCGGCCCCAGGCTCGAGCGGGGCGCGCCATGAAGGACGCGGCCGACGCGCCGCGCGCGCCGGAGCCGCGCGCCAATCCGCATTTCGAGGGCCATGAGCGGGCCGCGGCCGCCCTCGAGGAAGCATCGCGCGGCGGGCGCATCCATCATGCCTGGTTGATCTCGGGGCCACGCGGCATCGGCAAGGCGACGCTCGCGTTCCGCTTCGCGCGCCATCTGCTGGCAGGCGGCGGTGCGGCGGTGGACGAGGCGCCGGGCCTGTTCGGTCCGGCGGAGCCGCCGGCCGGTCTCGACGTCGCGCCCGCATCGCCCGTGTTCCAGCGGATCGCGGCGGGCGGTCATGCCGACCTCCTCACGGTGGAGCGGGCGCTCGACGAGAAGACCGGACGCCGGCGCACGGAGATCGTCATCGCCGACGTGCGCCGTGTCTCGGAGTTCCTGTCTTTCACCGCCATCGAGGGCGGCTGGCGCGTCGTCATCGTGGACGGTGCCGAGGACATGAACCGCAACGCCGCCAACGCGCTCCTCAAGACGCTGGAGGAGCCGCCCCCGCGCGCGGTGCTGCTGCTGGTGAGCCACGCCGCGGGTCGTCTGTTGCCTACCATCCGCTCGCGCTGCCGCAAGCTCGCGCTCGAACCGCTGGACGACGTGACGGTGGAGGGGCTGATCGCGCGCTACCGCCCCGACATCGAGCCCTCCGAGCGCCGCGCGCTCGCCCTGATCGGGGAGGGGTCGGTGGGGCGCGCGCTCACGCTTGCGGACACGGGCGGCCTCGCGCTCTATGAGGAACTGGTGCGGCTGCTGGCCGGCCTGCCGACTCCCGACAGCGCACGCCTGCACGGTGCGCTCGACGCCATCGCGCGCACCCGCAACGAGGCCGGCGCCTACCAGGCTTATGAGGTCTTCGCCGATCTGCTGGGGGCCTGGATCGCGCGCCAGGTCCGCGCCCGCGCGCGCGGCCTGGAGCCGCCCGAGATCATGCCGGGCGAGGGCGAGATCGCCCGCCGGCTCGCCGGGCGGGCCAGCCTTGATCGGTGGGTTGATGTGTGGGAAAAGAACAACCGCCTATTCGGCCGGGCGGCGCGCCTCAATCTCGACCGCAAGCAGGTGCTCCTCGACGCGTTCTTCGCGCTCGGGCGCTTGGCCGCGTAGCAGCGACGAACCCTCGGCAATCGGGCCGGGGACGGCTCGGGGATTTTCGGGGAATCATGGCGGCGGAACCGTACTACATTACCACGCCGATCTATTACGTCAACGACGTGCCCCATATCGGGCATGCCTACACCACGCTTGCCTGCGACGCCTTGGCGCGCTTCATGCGGCTCGACGGGCGCGACGTGTTCTTCCTCACCGGCACCGACGAGCATGGCCAGAAGGTGGAGAAGGCGGCGCGCGATTCGGGTATCGAGCCGCAGGCGCTGGCCGACCGCAATTCGGCGCGCTTTCGCGACCTTGCGCACGACATGGGCTATACCAACGACGATTTCATCCGCACCACGGAGGAGCGCCATATCCGCGCGGTCCAGCATTTGTGGCGGGAGCTGGTGGCGCGCGACGAAATCTATCTCGGCACCTATGCCGGCTGGTATTCGGTGCGCGACGAGGCGTTCTTCGCCGAATCCGAGCTGATCAAGGGGCCGAACGGCAAGTGGATCGCCCCCACCGGCACCGGGGCCGAGGTCGAGTGGGTGGAGGAGCCGAGCTATTTCTTCCGGTTGTCGGCTTGGCAGGACCGCCTGCTCGCGTTCTACGATTCGCATCCCGGTTTCATCGCGCCCGAGACGCGCCGCAACGAGGTGGTGAGCTTCGTCCGCGGCGGCCTGCAGGACCTTTCGGTGTCGCGCACCAGTTTCAACTGGGGCGTGCCCGTTCCGGACGACCCCGGACACGTCATGTACGTCTGGATCGACGCGCTCGCCAACTATCTCACGGCGGTCGGCTATCCCGACACCGCGGGCACCGCGTTCCGCAAATTCTGGCCCGCCGACCTGCACATGGTCGGCAAGGACATCCTGCGGTTCCACGCGGTTTACTGGCCGGCCTTCCTGATGGCGGCGGACATCGCGCCGCCCGAGCGCGTGTTTGCCCACGGCTGGTGGACCAACGAGGGCCGAAAGATCTCGAAATCGCTCGGCAACGTGATCGACCCCTACGACCTGGTGACCCGGTACGGGCGCGATCAGGTGCGCTACTTCCTGCTGCGCGAGGTGCCGTTCGGCAACGACGGCGACTTCAGCCATGCCGCGATGCTGAACCGCGCCAACGGCGATCTCGCCAACGACTTCGGCAATCTCGCCCAGCGTGTGCTCAGCATGATCAATAAGAACTGCGAGGCAAAGATGCCTGCCCCGGGCCGTCTCGAGGAGGCCGACCTCGCCCTGCTCGCCGGCGCGGAGGCGCTGCTGCCACAGCTGCGCGGGCATTTCGGCATGCAGGCCTTCCACCATGCGCTGACGGCGCTCTGGACCCAGATCCAGGCGGCCAACCGCTACGTCGACGCGGCGGCTCCGTGGAAGCTCCGCAAGAGCGAGCCCGCGCGGATGCACACCGTCCTGTGGACGCTGGCGGAGGCGCTGCGCCATTACGCCATCCTGGCACAGCCCATCGTGCCGGACGCGGCGACGCGCATCCTCGATCAGCTCGCGGTAGCGCCGGAGGCGCGTGGCTTCGACAGTCTCGGCGCCCCGGGACGGCTCGCGGGCGACACGCCGCTGCCGACGCCCCAGGGCGTGTTTCCGCGCCTGCAGGAAGCCGCCGCGACCTAAATTGCCGTCGTCAGTCGGCGACGATCGGCTTCGACTTGTAGCGCTGCTCCCACACAGGAACCACGTCGCGGTTGAAGACCGGGCCCGGGGTCACGCCCTTGAGCGCTTCGATCACGCACTTGCTCGCGACGATCAGCCCGGGATGCAGGCCCGAGCGCAGGTTGGACGAGACCATGTGGGGTGACAGCAGCACCTTGTGGCCCATCTTGAGCAGGCGCGAATCCTTGGCGATCGGCTCGTCCTCGAACACGTCGAGGGCGGCCTGGGCCACTTTGCCGGATTCGAGGGCATCGCACAGCGCCTGCTCGCTCACCACCTGGCCGCGCGCGTCGTTGATCAGGATGATTCCGTCCTTGCACTTGGTGACCGCCTTGGCGTCGAACATGTGGCGGGTCTCGGGCGTCAGCGTAACGTGAAAGGTCACGATGTCGGATTCCGCGAGCAGCTTGTCGTAGGAGACCTTCTCGACGCCGTGCTCCTCGAAGCGCGAGTCGGGAATGTAGGGATCATAGGCCAGGATGCGGATATTCCACGGCGCGAGCAGCCTGGCGACGCGCCCGCCGATGCGGCCGAGCCCGACGATGCCCACCGTCATGCCGGGATAGTCGTCCTCCTCGCGCGAGCCGAGATAGAGCCCCTGCAGGTCGGGGTGGCGCCAGTTGCCGGCCTTCATGCTCTCGTCGCGCTCGCGCACCTTCTTGAGGAGCGCCAGCATCATGCCGATGGTGCCTTCCGCGACGCCGCCCCAGTTCGATTCGGTCGGCGCGTGGGTTACCAGCACGCCGAGCTCGGTCGCGGCCTTCACCTCCACGTCGTCCACGCCGATGGTGCACTTGGCGATGATCCGGAGGTCGTCGCCGGCGGCGCGCATGATCTTGCGGGTGATCGGCGAGGAACGGATCGAGGTCCCCATCATGGCGACCGCGCCCTTCGCCATCTCGATCATCTCGTCCTCGTTGTTGCCCTGGGGATCGTGCCAGTCGGCCTTGCCGAGCACGAGGTCGAGGCCGGCCTTCTCGAAGGCCTCCTGCCATTCGGTATTTTCCAGGATGGGCGCGAACACGAAGACCTTGGGCCGTGCCATGTGGGATCCTCCCGCTTATGTTGATGCCGTGAGCCGGCTATATTCGTGGGGCACAGGCTAAGGAAAGGAGGGCATCGTGACAAGACTGGCTGGACGGGTGGCGATCGTCACCGGCGCGGGACGGGGGATCGGCGTGGCCTACGCGCGGGCGCTGGCGGCCGAGGGTGCGCGGGTCGCGGTCTGCGACGTGCTGGACCCCGAGCAGACCGTGAACGGAATCCGCCAGCAGGGCGGGGAAGCCATCGGCTTCGTCTGCGACGTGACCGACCCGAAGGCGGTCGCGGGAATGATCGCGGGCACGGTCGAGGCGTTCGGCAAGGTCGATGTCCTGGTGAACAACGCGGCGCTGTTCGCCAACCTCAACCGCGGCCATTTCATGGACATCGATTCGGCCGAGTGGGACCGCGTCATGGCGATCAACACGCGCGGCGTGTTCGAATGCGTGCGGGCGGTGGTGCCGGACATGCGCAAGCGCAAGTACGGCAAGATCGTGAACGTCGCGTCCGGCACGGTGTTCAAGGGAACGCCCGGCCTGTGCCACTACGTCGCCTCCAAGGGGGCGGTGGTCGCCATGACCCGGGTGATGGCGCGCGAGCTGGGGGCGGACAACATCTGCGTCAATGCCCTGGCGCCCGGCATGACCATGTCGGAAGGCGTGGCCCACAAGGAGGAGTATATCAATTCCGCGACCCCGGGGACGCGCTGTTTCAAGCGCCACGAGCAGCCCGAGGACCTGACCGGCGCGGTGATCTTCCTGTCTTCTTCGGACAGCGATTTCATGACCGGCCAGTGCATGGTGGTGGACGGCGGCGCCGCGATGCATTGAGCGGCAGTGCCGTTTGACGCCTCATCCTTAGAATTCTATATATTGGGGGCAGGAGGACCGTGCACCCATGCAGATCAACCCGTTTGCAAACAATTTCGGCGCCGAGATCGCCGGCATCGACCTGCGCGATCCGTCCGCGGAAATCACCGAGCGCGTCTATCGGGCCTTTCTCGACCACCAAGTTCTGGTGATCCGCGACCAGAACCTCTCGCCGATGCAGCAGGTGCGCTTCACCGAGCGCTATGGCGCGCTCGAATGGCAGGAGAACGCCCAGCACGCCCATCCGGACCACGACAAGGTGCTGGTGCTGTCGAACGAGCTGCGCCCGGACGGAACGGCGGTGGGCGTGGTGGACGCGGGCGACTTCTGGCATTCGGATTCGTCGCATCACGAGCACCCGGTGACGGCGACCATTCTGATGTCGGTGCGCAACCCGTCGCGCGGCGGCGACACGGAGTTCGCCGACATGTACGCGATCTACGACGCGCTGCCGGAAGCGACGAAACGGCGGATCGAGGGCCGCTACGGCGTTCACCACGTCTCGAAGGCGCTCAACCCGCGCGTCACCATCTCGCCCTCGCGTCCCGGCGCCAAGGACTTCTACGAATCCCAGGCGAAGAACCGCCCGAAGGTGCTCCAGCCCTTGGTGCGCACCCACGACGAAACCGGCCGGCAGGCGCTCTACGTCAGCCCGCGCTTCACCATCGGCATCGACGGCATGGACGACGCCGAGGCGCAGCCGCTCCTCGACGAGCTGTTCGGCTATATCACCGACCGCAAGCGTTCTCATCACTATCGCCACAAGTACCGCGACGGCGACCTGGTGATGTGGGACAACCGCTGCGTCTGCCACCGTGCCACCGGCGGTTACGGCCTGCCCGACATCCGGCGCATGCACCGCACGACGGTGGTGGGGGAGAAGGCGTTCTACCGCCCGGCCGCCGCTGCGTGAGATTTCCTAGAACCGTGCCGTCAGGCTGAGGGCGGCGAAGCGGTCGGGGGCGCCCTGGCCGTAGAATTCCTCGGTCCGGTGGACGTAGGTGTAGGTCACCCGGAAGCGCGGGAATACGAGAGCCAGCCCGGCCTGCAGGTCCGCCACCAGCGGCCGCTTGTTGACGCTGTGGCTGGAGCGGAAGGTATTGCCGTCGAGGAAGACGTTGCGGGCCACCGCGCGCCCCTCGAAACCGGCGAAGACATACCAGCCGAACCTGTCGCGCGGGGTGAAATGGGCCGCGCCGGGCAGGGAGGGACGCACCCTCGGCGGGCCGCCGAAGTCGTCCTCGAGGCTGCGTCCGAAACGGAGCGTGGCGCCCGTGGCGGCATGGGTGAAGACGTTCCCGAGCGCGCCGCCCACGTGCGGGGTCACGTCGGCGTCGTAGCCGAGCGTCCTGAACGTCCACAGGTAGCGCCACTGGCGGTCGAGCATCAGGTTGACGGTCGGCTCGTTCTTGAGCTGATGGCTCCAGCCGTTGGGATCGCCGGACCCGATCCAGCGGTGCCAGGTGCGCTGGGCGAATTCGGCGCCGCTGGCGGGCCCCACGACCCCCACCGACAGCACCGCGCTGTCGAGGCGCCCGGCCGTTTCCGAGGTGATGCCGATCTCGCCGAAGAGCCAGCCGGCATAGGGCCTGTCCTCGGGGATGAGGTCGCGCCGTTCGATCTCGTCCGGGGTGAACATGGACTGGCCGATGGCGTAGCCGATCCGCTTGCGGCCCTCGGGGGCGAGCATCGGCAGGTTGCGCGCGAGCCAGCGGCCGAAGCCGGGCAGGTCGTCTTCAGGCGACAGCCAGCTTGCGTGAACACCGCTGGTATAGTGGCGGTCGGCCCCGGTGAACATGTCGTTCTCGACCACGAAGGAGAAGCTGCCGCGGTCGTCGGGGGGGCGGTCGGGCGGGCCCGCGGGCCTTGTTTCCTGGCCGTACGCGGGAAGGGCGAGCGCACACAGGAGGGCCACGAGACGGGACAGCGCAAGGGCAGTGCGCGAGGGCATGACATCAGGATAGCCCGGGGACTTTCGCCGGGCCAAGCGGCACCGTATAGTCGCGCCAGAATGACGTGGCCAGCATAAGGAGGGGGTATGGCTCCGGTTCCGTTGCCCGACATCGACCTGACCGGGCGGGTCGTCATCGTCACCGGCGCCGACCGGGGTCTGGGACGCGCCATGGCGCTCGCACTTGCCGACTGCGGGGCGCGCGTCACGGTGGCCTCGCCGGCCCTGGAAGGGCTGCAGGAGGTGGCCCACGAGATCGAGAGGATCGCGGGCAAGGGCCATGCCCTCGCGGTGCAGACCGACATCACCGACCTGCATTCTTGCGAGAATTGCCTCAAGCGCACGATCGACGTTTTCGGCGACCTGCACGTGCTCGTCAACAATGCGCGCCGGCTGCACAGGGGGCCCGGCATCCCGCTCGGGGGCAACAACCTGACGATGTGGGAGACCGACCCGGAAATCTACCGCCAGACGGTGGAGGTCAACGTCACCGGGACGTTCCTGATGGCGCGCACGGCGGCGCTTTATTTCGTCCGCAAGGGCTACGGCAAGATCGTCAACCTCACGACCTCCCTCCACAATTTCTTCCGCGAGCGCCAGAGCCCCTACGGCGTCACCAAGGCCGCGATCGACGCCTCGACCTACATCTGGTCGCGGGACTTGAAGGACATGGGGGTCACGGTGAACGCGCTGCTGCCGGGCGGGTCGTGCGATTCCGATCCGAGCCGCGTGCTGCGCCCGGGCCAGGAGCTCCTGCCGGTAGACGTGATGAACCCTGTGCTGGTGTGGCTCGCCTCCGTGCGTTCCGACGGCATCACCGGCGGGCGTTACAACGGCAGCCTGTGGGACCCGGCGCTCGACCCGGACGAGGCCGCCGCGAAGTGCCGCGAGGAGCCCTCGATCAGAGGGGCGTAACAAATCAGTACCAGGGATTGGGCAATTACCCTCTCCGCCCGCTCGCGGGGGGAGAGGGTGCGAGCGTAGCGAGCGGGTGAGGTGGATCACCTGAACCGACCACCTCACCCTCCCCATCGAAGCTCCGCTTCGACGGGTCCCCTCCCTCTCCCCCGCTGGCGCGGCGGAGAGGGAATCTTCACGGCCTACTCCGCCGCGGAGACCGAGGGCTTCTTGCCCTTCTGCGCCATCAGCGTCTTGACGGCGTCCTCGACTGCGGTGCCCTTGTAGAAGTCGGGGTTCATGGAGGCGTGCATTTCCGCCGCGTTCTCGAACACGAACAGGCGGAAGTCGTCCTCGTCGATCAGCTCCTTCTCGACCATCTCCCAGGCCTCGTGCAGCACCTTGGAGAGGTCGGGCACGTCCCAGTGGCCGATGTCGGAGGAGAAGATCGCCTTCAGCTTGACCCCGAAGTGGTTGAGCTTGGTGTTGAAGGCGACGGCCGTCATAATGTCGTCGGCCTCGGCGCCGAAGTAGAAGTTCGGCACGAACTGGTCGCGGATGTCCTCCCGTGACGTGATGCCGGAGGCTTCCCAGTCGTTCATGGGCCGGTCCTCCTTGCGCTGCGACTGCGGCAGGTCCGGGCTCTTGCGCCAGTTCTCCTTGGTGAGGTAGGGGCGGTGACCGTAGCGGTCGAACATCTCCTCCATCAGCTCGACGTCGAGCTTAGAGGGATCCTGGTGCTCGTAGATCCAGTCGATGTTACGCTTCTCGTAGATTTCCATGAGGTCGTTGTAGAGCTGCGCGCCCCAGCCCGCGCCGCCTTCGAGGAAGGCGAACTTGAGCTTGGGGAAGCGGCGGCACACGCCCGAGAAGATCAGCGAGCGGGCGAAGAACTCGTTGCCGACCGCGAAGGTGCCGAGCCGGTTGAAGGAGTAGCAGTTGGGCGACTGACGGCGCGGTGTCTTCTGGGCGCCCGCATGCCCCGCCGGCAGCATGCCGAGCTCCATGCAGCGCCGCCAGAACGGGTCGTAGTCGTAGCCGTTGCGCGGCTCCATGCAGATCGAGGTGATGCGCTGGGTCTTTTCCCCGAGTTCCGGGTCCACCGCTGCGGCCTCGGGCACCGCGTCGCGCACCTCGCCCGAGATGGTGACAGTCTTGAGGCCGAGGGAATGCGCGAACTCGAGCTCCGCGATCGCCTCTTCCGGTGTCCAGGTCGGCACCACGGCGGACGGCGTCATGCGGTGCGAAACGTCCTTGAACATGTCGGCGTAGAGCATGTTGAGCGAGCGGGCGAGGACCTGGCGCATCTCGTCGTCGCGCACCTGGTTGGCCGAGATGCCGTAGGTGGTGTAGACCACGGCGAAGTCGATCCCGGCGTCCTCGAGCCGCTCGGCGTAAAGCTTCGGCAGCATGCAGGTGGCGCGGTCGATGGTGTACTTGCCCGAGGGTGCCGCCCAGAACATCGAACGGTGCGTCCTGGTGTAGCCCGGCCGGCCCTGCTTCTCGAACTTCTCCAGCATCTTGACGCCGCCGACCTGCTTGACGAAGTCGTGGACCGCCCATTGGCCTTCCAGAACGTGGGCGTCGGCGTCGATGACCGGATAGTCGAGCCGCTTTTTGACGGCGGCGGACTTGGAGTTAAGCGTGTGAATCTGTCGCATGTCTTCCTTCCCTGATTCCAGAGGGTGCCGGACGGGACGAGGCCCGGCTGTGGCTCCCGGACGGCTTTGCGCCGCGAATTCTTAGATGTGGAAGTATTCTGGCACGTCTCTCCCGCCGTGGCCAAGCCCGTTCGGGCGGTCGGCTGGCCGGGCGCACTTTACCGGCGCGGAGCGATCCGCTACACCCGGGCGCCGCCGGAAACGAGGGAGAGCGTGTGAGCACGGACGATCAGGGACAGCCGCCATCGGGCGAGGGCGGCGGCGTGGTCCGCACCGACTGGTTCGTGGTGCTGGCGGCGGTCGGTGCCGGAATCGTCGGTGCCGCCCATATCGGCAAGGTGCCGGCGGCGCTGCCGGCGATCCGCGCCGAGTTCGGCCTCGACCTCGTGTTGGCGGGCTGGGTGGTGTCGATGTTCTCGGCGACCGGGATGCTCGCGGGGATGGCGGTGGGTGTGCTCGCCGATCGCCTCGGCCACCGCGCGCTGGCCTTGGCGGGGGTCGCGCTGATGGGGGCGGGCTCGGCACTTGGGGCGCTCGCGGGGGACGGCGCGACGCTGCTCGCCACGCGCTTCTTCGAGGGCGTCGGCTTCGTGATCGCTGTGGTGACGGCGCCCTCGTTGATCGTGCGCGCGGTGGCGCGCGCCCATCGTCGTTTCGTCTTCGGCCTGTGGGGCTCGTTCATGTCGATGGGCCTCGCCGCCATGCTGGTGGCGTCGCCCCCGGTGCTCGAAGCCTGGGGCTGGCGTGGGGCGTGGCTGACGATGGCGGCGGTCTCGGTCCTGTGGGCGCTCCTGATGCTGTTCGCGCTGCGCCGCTTCGACTTCTGGCGCGGGGCGCCGCCGGTGCGTGCGCATCCGTGGAAGGAGGTGATCGCGACCGCCCGGGCACCGGGACCGTGGTTGCTCGCCGTCTGCTTCGGCTGTTATGCGCTGGCCTGGACCGCGTTGATGGTGTGGTTGCCGACCTTCCTGGTGGACCAGCGCGCGAGCGGCCTCGGGTTCGCCGCCGGGCTCACGGTGCTGGTGGTGATCGTCAATTTTCCCGGCAACGTGCTGGGCGGCTGGCTCAACCAGCGCGGGTTGCCGCGCTGGGCGCTGCTACTGTTCGTCGGCGTCCTGTTCGCCGTGCTGGGGCCGCTCCTGTTCCTCGACTGGCTGCCGGACGGCGCCCGCCTCGCCGCCGCCCTCGCATTCTCGTGCCTGGGCGGGATCCTGCCCGCGAGCGTGCTCGGCGCGGCGCCGGTGTTCGCGCCCGGCCCCGCCCAGATCGGGGCCACCAACGGTCTTCTGGTGCAGGGCTCGAACCTCGGCCAGTTCGTGGGGCCGCCGCTGGTGGGCGCGGCGGTGTCGGCCGCCGGCGGCTGGCAGGGAGGCGCCTGGGTGTTCCTCGCCTGCGGCCTCGGGGTGGTGCTGTTCGCCCTCGCGATCCGGCGCGCCGAAGCGCGCCTTTGAACCGCCCGGGTCGTGTCTCCAGGCACTCTATGATTTACCATAATGCCGTTTGTGGCTATTCTTATCTAAAGAACTAGGAGAGGCCCGGGTAAGGGTCCAGTCCACGCATTGCGTTCGGCCAGGGGACAAGGGGCTGACCATGCGGTATCCGTCGCTAACCTACTTGGTTGTTATTTTAGCCAGTGTGGCGATGGCTTCCTGTGCCCCGCCGCCAGCCAAACTCATTCTCCCTTCCACGCCACTGCCCGATGAAGGTCAACGCGAGGTTCGCGTCCACGCCGCGAACGAGTGGCAGGATACGGGCATAGACGTGCAGCGCGGCGAATCCTACGCCGTAACCGCGACCGGCAGATGGAGCGTCGGCGGACTCTGTGGGCAAACCGATGCCGACGGGCAGGGCCTGAATCTGCTGTGTTGGATCGATCCATGGGGCCTCAACATAAAACCTTCGACGTTGATCGGCCGAATCGGCGAACAGGGCCAACCGTTCCGTATCGGCTCTTCGTTCGACTTCATCGCCCCCCAGGACGGCAGGCTGTTTCTCCGCATCTACGATATCACCCTGGGGGACAATTCCGGCCATCAAGACGTTCGTATCGTCCGGGGGGTATCCGCTTCCGCGATCGCCGGGGGAAGCGTCCCCGACGGCGCATTGCCGGAACTTACTTCCATTGAAGTGAAGGTATCCGCCGATCTCAAATCGGTCACCTGGTACGCGGATTGGTATCTCGGCGATACCCCTCAGAGCGGCCATCGTTGGCTGGACAAGGTCGGCTTCCTCCGGGGCATGCTCGAGCGTGCGTCACTGTTCCGGCAAGGCGGCGAGCCGCGTATGACGCTGCATGCAGATCTGGCAAGTTTCGAGGATATCGTCGGCACGTCCTTCAATGCCGGATACCGTGTCGTCGTGGACTACCGCCTCAACGATTCTCAGGGGCATACCGTGTTCAAGGAGAGGATAGCGACCGAGGGCAGGGCAAATTTCGGCGAAGCGTTCGCTGCCGGTACCCTGGTCCAAATGGCGAGCGATCGGGCGTTGCTCGCAAACGCCGAGAGATTGATCGAATCGCTTCGTCGGCAGCTGCCCGAGGCACTCGTGGCGTATCGCGGTGGGGTGGCGTCCGGGACGCGTGCCGTTGCCACGCACGATAGCGGCTCCGGCAGCGGATACTTCGCCCTTGAGGACGAGATCGCCTTCAACGTGCTCGAGCGCATAGCCTTCGATCCGGCGACGCGTCAGGTGACGCTGATCGGGCGCGCCGATCCCCGCTACGTCGGGCCGCGCATTCCCTATCTGCAGCACTTGGCGACGCTGCTGGAAAATCCGGCGCCAGAGTTCACCCTGGAATGGACGCCGCAGACCGAGCGCGCCGTGTCGGATTTCTTCAGGCGCATGGATGATCCGCACGAGATGGCGGCCTTCGCGGGTACGGCGGGTGCCATTTTCACACCCGATGGCATGCCCACTGCGTCGGGCCGCCGCGTACTCGCCCGTGCCGGAATCCACCCCGTCGCCGGGAACCGGCGGCCGGGTTTCCTTGGTCTCAGGGTGCGGTCGACGACCGAGGGCGACCAGACTTTCGGCGTCGTCGTGCAGGAGGTCGTGCCTGGATCTCCTGCCGCTCGGGCCGGTTTGCGCCCCAATGACCGTCTGATGTCGGTGCATGGCAGCCAGGCGCTGCACCCGCATGAATTCGTGGCCATCGTCCGCCGCGCGGGCGCCGGAACAACGATCGATATCATGGGTTTGCGGGAGTCGCGTCTTTTCCGCGAGCAGGTGGCTCTGGGCGAAGGACAGGGCGATCCTTGGGATGGCTACACGCGCGCCGACATTGTTGCCTTGCTGCTACGCCATACTGGGAACGGGGAAGGCGCAAAGGTGATCGAGGCGTATCAGACTGTGCAGCGCCTCACCGACAACCCTTATCTCCTCTTGCCAGCGATCAACCAGCTCTATCTCGCCGCGAACACGCCCTTGCGGGGCTTCGAGACCGCGATGGCCAATTACAACGCGGTGTTCGACGACGTGCGCGGCGGCCGCCTGACCGAGCGGCAGGCTATCCGCCGCATCTTCTTCGATCTTCTGGAAGGTATGGAATATACGCTTCGCCTGCCGGCGGCGTCGCTGACGGGCCCCTACCAGCGCGCCGTTCGGAGCGGTGTCGATCCCGAGAGCGCCTTCGATGCGGTCGTTGTCTCTGACCTTCACCGGCAGGTTACGGAGGTCGCCCTGGCGGAGGCGCTGCGTACTGTCCTCCGGCGGCAAGAAGAAATGGTGATTACGGCCCGGGACATCGGCCAGAAGACCGGTGTGGTGCCGGTCGTCCGGCCCCAGTACATCGGCCTGCCGCCCGACAGCCAGACCGCCCGGGTCATGTTCCAGGCGGACTACCTGGGCAAGACCCTGTTCTTCGCTCCGTCCCTGGCGCGCCGCGTGCCGGGCTACAGGACGGAATACGCCCACGATATCGAGCGCAAGCTTCCGGTCCAGCGTGACGCGCTCACCACGCGGGCCTGGCTGTCTGTGGGGGCGCTCGACCTGGCCCAGGGCGGGGACGGCAACATCCTCGAGATTCGTGAGCTGAAGATGCGCTTCAACATGCGCGACCGCCGCGCCGGCGGGAAAGAGGTCTTCACGTCCGGCGGCTACCCGGAGCTGCTGACCGGGCTCTACGACGACATGGCGCGGGTACTGCCGCCACTGCATGAGCTGCGCGAGGTCGCGAAGATGCGCGTCGCCGCCCTCTGGATTCTCTCCAAGGCGCCGGACTTCCGGCTGCCGAAGGAGGGTCGGACGGCCTGGCGCGGTCCGGATTCGGCGCCGATGCCGGTGCACCTGATCTGGTCGCCCCATCACGACCCTGTCAGGGCGGTGGCGGCCGGCGGCGTATCGCTCGCGTTTCCCGACGTGCCGCCGGTGCCCCGCGGCGTGCCGCTGGTGCCGGTGCTGGACTACCCCGTTCCGGTCGATCCGCAGCTCGGCGATCTGCGCGATCTCCGTGACGTGGGCATGACGGCACTGCCGGATACGCGCCTTCCCGACGATGCCGCTATCGTCGATCTGCGGGGCCTCGGCGCGACGCCGATCGACCTGAAGGCATTTGACGCGCGCCCCCGCATCCGCGTCGCCCGTGAGGTTCCCCTGCCGCCGCCACCCTATGGCGGCACCCGGCTTGCCCAAAAGGGCGATGCGCTGCTGAAGTCTCTCAACCTGCGGGTGCCGGCCGCCGGGCCGCGCTGCGATCCCGAGCAGCTGGCGGCGCTGGGCGAGGAGGTCGCGGAGGTAAGGCGCCTGATCGGCGAGCTGCAGATGACGGAAGCGGCGATGAACCTCGTCTCGCAGGCCAACCCCCGGCGCCAGGAGCTTCAGGCGCAGCTCGTGGCGGGCCTTCGTACCGCGCGCGCGGACATCGAGACGGCCGCCATAGACCTCGCCACGCGCGGCATGCTGGACTCGTACGATATTCTGAGGATACGGGCTGAGTTTCATGGGCTCGGCGAGGTCACCCAGGGGGTGGACCTGCTGATCGCCGCGAACGAGCGCCTGGAGGCGGAAACCAAGACCTGGGAGCAGCGCATCGACAGGCTGAAGCTCGCCTATCGCGCGGCCACGGCCGACGACCTCGAATCGCTGCAGAGGGCCATGTCCGACGTGACGGACGTAATGGGCGATACCCTCGCGGCGCTCGACTCGGTATCCGGCGACGACAGGGCGAGCAAGCTCTTCCGCGCGGCCGGCAAGGTCGTGAAGAAGGCGAAGAAGGCGAAGCAGCTCATGGACGCCGCCAATGGCGTCCGCGATCTGGCCGGCACGATCCGCCAGCGCATCGCGCTCGACCGGATGGACGACGTGACCGCCCGTCGGCTCCACGAGCAGTATCGGAAGCGCTTCGACGCCGTGACGGAGGCGCTCCGTTCGCCGAGCTTCCAGGCCCTGCAGGAAGGACGGATTCCGGCGGAGTGCGGATGACGGCTTCAGGTCACGGCAGCTCGGAGAGCAGCACCCCGTAGCCGGACCGCGTCTCGTTGACCGAGAGCCGCCTCTGGATTTCCCACACCCGCGCCGTGACCGGATGGATCACGGGCACGCCGAGGTCGCGCTCCAGCGTCTCGATGATGTCGAGGGTGCGCCAGCCCGAACCCAGCATGTAGATCGCGTCGCCGCCCTTGGCGCGCAGGAACTGGCGCTTGATGTGGGCGTAGATCATCTCGGCCGGATACTCCTGCACCTTGTTGAAGGGCACGTCGATGCCCGCCATCGCCTTCACCTTGAAGCCCGCGTCGGTGAAGTAGCGCGAGAACACGCCGTTGATCTCGTCGGGGAAGTAGGTGGCGCCGACGAAGCTCTTGACCTTGAGCGCCTTCATGGCGCGGATGTGGTTCTGGCCGGCGGTGAAGATCGGCACCTTGTACGTCTTTTCCCACTTGCGCACGATCTCGGCCTCTTTGCGGAAGCCCTGCACCATGAAGGGCGGCGCGCCGTTGGGGTGGATCATGTCCGGCTCTTGGGGGACGAGGCGCCGGATCTCCGCCTCGTAGGCCTTCATCAGCGGCAGGAACTCGTCACGCGTGCCCCGCGTGATGTTGAGGAACAGCGGGATCACGCCGATGCCTTCCGGCAGCAGGCGGATGACCTCCTCGGTCATGCCCGGACGCATGGTGGGATTGACCAGGCCGACGAGGCCGCGCCAGCTCGAAAACGCCATGATGATGTCCCTCCCTCGGATGACGGTTTTTGTATCGGACGCGCAGGGTAGCCGTTGCGGCGCCGGCGCGAAAGGGAATCGCTAATCGGCGAACAGCAGCAGGCAGATGACGACGGCGGCGCAGATGCCGGCGAAGTCGGCGGTGAGCCCGGCGGCGAGGCCGTGGCGGATGCGGCGAATCTGGACCGCGCCGAAATAGACCGCGAGCACGTAGAACGTGGTCTCGGTCGAACCCTGCAGGGTCGAGACCAGCAGGCCGACGTAGGAATCGGGCCCCACGTTCGGATCGTTGATGATGGAGGCGAGCAGCCCGTAGGCGCCCGAGCCCGACAGTGGGCGCAGGAGCGCCATCGGCAAGGCCTCGGCGGGCAGCCCGACCAGGCCGGTGACGGGGCCGACGGCGCGCACGAACAGCTCGAGCGTGCCGGAGGCGCGCAGCATGGCGATGGCGACCAGGATCGCGACGAGGTAGGGGATGATGCGGACCGCGACGTTGAATCCTTCCTTGGCGCCCTCCACGAAAGTCTCGTAGACGCGCACCCGCTTGGCGACGCCGAAGCTCAGGAGCGCCACCATCAGGCCGGGGATGATCCACGGGCTGATGGTGCGTCCCCACAGCAGCGTGATCGGGATCAGCGCGACGACGAAGCTGAGCACCAGCGCCGACACCCACAGCGGATAGGCCTTGGCGGTATCGGCCATGTGGATGCCTTCCATCTCGGATCTGCCGCCCGCGGCGGGATCGGCGTCGGCGAAGCTCTCGTCCTCGAGGGTGATCGGCTGGCGATACTGGGGCGGCATGTCGGGTAGCGCCGACCAGCGCTGGTAGAGCTTGGCGGCGCAGATGGCGACGGCGGTGGAGCAGATAGTGGCAAACAGCGTGGTCGGCACGATCGCCGCCGGCTCCGCCGAACCCGCCGCCGCGCGCAACGCGATCACGCCGGTCGGCAGCAGCGTGATGGCGGACGTGTTGATGGCGAGGAACAGTACCATGGCGTTGGTCGCGGTGCCGGGGTGCGGATTGAGCCGGTCGAGCTCCTGCATCGCGCGGATGCCGAACGGCGTCGCCGCGTTGCCGAGGCCGAGCACGTTGGCGGAGAAGTTGAGGATCATAGCGCCCATGGCGGGATGGTCGGGCGGCACCTCCGGGAACAGGCGGGTCATCAGCGGCCGGATGGTGCGCGCGATGATGACCAGCAGGCCGCCGGCCTCCGCCACCTTCATCAGGCCGAGGAACAGGGCCATCACGCCGATCAGGCCGATGGCGAGCGTCACCGAGGCGCCGGCCTGGTCGAGCATCCCGCGCGCGAGCTGTGCCATCGGCGAGAGTCCTTCGGCCGCTGCCGCGATCTCGCTCACCTCGGCGGGCGGCGACCACATCAGCTCGCGCACCGCTGTCACGGCGAAGGCGATGACGATGATGCCGAAGAAGATCGCGTTCATGGACGGGGCGCTCGCGCTGGGCCGGTGGGTGGCGGAAAGGGGCTTATACGCCGGCGTCGGTCGCCTCGGCGCGGCACGAGAGGTTGAGGCCCTCGGCGGTGTTGGCGATGGTGGCGAGGCACTTGGCCGCTGCCTCGGGCGGGATCGCGACCGAGAAACGGACGCTGTAGCGCCCCGTCGGCCCGGCGCCGGTTTCGCGCACGGCCTGCATGTGCAGGATGTTGGCACCGAACTCGCCGAAGGTCTCGGCGATGCGGGCGATCAGGCCGGGCTGGTCGCCGCCCGCGACCGTCACGACGTGGGTGGCCTTGCCGAGCGGCCCGTGGGCGGTGGAGCGGTCGTAGGGGCGCACCTCGATGGCCGCGTCACGGGTCTCGGGCAGGGCGGATATCTCAGTACGCACCTCCTCGGCCCCAAGATGGTCGGGCAGGTCCACCAGCGCCGTGAACTCGGCGCCGGTGCCGAGCACCGCGAAGGTGGTGTCGCCGAGATTGCCGCCGAGATCGAACAGGCGTCCGGCGATCGCGGCGATCAGTCCGGTGCGGTCCTCGCAGGCGACGTTGACGATGTAGGTGCGCGGCATCTTCTTCCTGTTCCTTCTCGTGCCCGGTTCACGCCCGGGCGGGCTCTGTCCGGGTGCCGGCGATGTCGCCCGGGGTCGGGCGGTTCTCGCGGATGGTGAGGACCAGCAGGCCGGCGAGCAGCGCGAGCGCAATCGCCGAGATCCACACCCAGTCGTACTTGCTGAAGGCATCGTACAGCACGCCGCCGAGGAACGCGCCCAGTGCGCCACCGGCCGCGTGGAACATGGCCAGCACGCCGAGCGAGAGCCCGATGGTGCGCAGCCCGACGTGGGTGGCGACGATGGAAGTCGTTACCGGGATGGTCGAATAGTCGAACAGGCCGAAAATGACGGCGAACACCCAGATCAGGTTCGGGTCGTAGAGCGGCACCATCAGCAGGATGATGTAGCTCAACCCCCGCATGATGTAGATGAAGGCGAGCAGGCGCGGACGGTTGATGCGGTCGGCGAGGTAGCCGGCCAGTGCCATGCCGCCCATGTTGAAGGCGGCAAGCACGCCGTAGGCGGTTGCTCCCACCACGATCGGGATGCCGCAGGCGACCGCGTAGGGCAGGAAGTGGGTGTCGATCATCCCGGTCGCGGTGAAGCCGCAGATCGTATAGCTGCCAAGCAGCGCGAGGAAGGTGCGGTTGGCGAACAGCACCTTGAGACGTGCGCCGAGCCCGACGGGCACCGCGTCGTCGATGGCTGGACGGCCGCGCCGCACCGCCGCCGGGTGCGCGCCGGGGCGGATCAGGCCAAGTACCACGGGAATGAGGACGACGCACACCGCCGCCAGGAACAGGTAGCCCCAGCGCCAGCCGAAGGTGGCCAGGATTATCGCCATGACCGGCAGCAACGCGATGTGCCCGGCGGTCGAGCCTGCGTTGGCGACGCCGACCGCGAGACCGCGGTTCTGCTCGAAATGGCGCGCGATGGTGGCGGAGGCGACGTTCTTGGAGACGATGCCGAAACCGATCCCGGCGAACAGCGAATAGGCGACCAGCATCATCCACGGCTCGGTCGCGCGCGAGGCGGCTACCAGCGCGCCCGCCGTGACGATCAGGCCCGCCAGCAGGATGCGGCGCGGCCCGAACTTGTCGAGCAGGTTGCCGATCAGCGGACTCATGATCGCCATCGAGATCAGCGCCCAGGCGACCACGGTGGAGATGAAGCTCCGCGACCAGCCCATCTCGGCTTCCAGGCTCGGCATGGCAAGGCCGATCGAGGCGCGCGTCGCCGACACCATCGAGAGCGCGAGAAACATCACGAAAACGACGATCCAGCCCTGGGGATTGGCCCGGTAGGCGGCGGTCACGAAGTTGCCGGGATGAGGAGAGCTGGTCACGCCGGTCGGGTCCTTGGCGGGGCGTCTGGGTTCGGGCGCGGCGAGGGACGTGCCGCCGCCGTCGAGCATAGCGGCTCCCTGCCTCCGTGCAACAGGGGGCGCAACAGTGGAGGCAATGGCGCCTGCCGCAATCCGATTGCGGCCTGGCCGCGAACGGGACTACCCTCCGTTACGAACGAGACGCATAAGCGTCCGGAAACGACGGGCGGAAACGGAAGGGAGAGTCTCCATGATCTTCGCGATGAAGACGGCGGCGCGCGCCTTGGTGGCGTCGGCCTGTTTCCTCGGCGGCGCTGGGGTGGCCACGGCCAACGATTTTTACAAGGGCAAGACTATCACGCTGGTCATCAGCGCAGGGCCGGGCGGCGGCTATGCCACCTACGTTCTGACTGTGGCCAAGTACATGCAGAACCATATCCCCGGAAACCCGGACTTCATCCGCCAGCACCGCCAGGGCGCGGGCGGCCTAGTGGCGGCAAACTACATGTACCATGTGGCCAAGCGCGACGGCACGGTGATCGCTACCGCGCACCGCGGGGCGGTCACCACCAGCGCGCTGTTCGGGGAATCGGGGGCTAACTATGACCCCGCCAAGTTCAGCTGGATCGGCTCCGTGGACAAGGATGTGAACCTGTGCGTGGCCTGGCACGAGGCCCCGGTCAAAACCTTCGCGGACGCGAGGCGGGAAACCCTGATCGTCGGCGGCATCGGCCCGGGATCGAGCACGGACACCTATCCCATCGTCTACAACAACCTCTTCGGCACCAAGTTCAAGCTGGTGACCGGCTACAACCAGGGCACCGCCGTCACGCTTGCCATGGAGCGCGGGGAGGTGCACGGCCGTTGCGGCTGGTCGTGGTCGTCCCTCAACGCCACACGCGGCGACTGGCTGCGCGACGGCAAGGTCAACATACTCGTGGTGGGCGGCATGAGCCGGACGCCGGGCATTCCCGAAAGCGTGCCGATGGCGCACGACTTTGCCACCACGCGCGAGCAGCGCGACATCCTCGACTTGCTGCTCGCGCCGCTGGAGCTTGCCAGGCCGGTCTTTGGCCCGCCGGAGATGCCGGCCGATCTCGTGCATGTCCTACGGACGGCTTTCGATGCCACCATGAAGGATCCCGCCTTCGTTGCCGAGGCGAAGGAGCGGGGCCTCGACGTCGATCCCCTGTCGGGACACGAGGTGGAGGCACTGATCGCCAATATCTTCTCCAAGCCGAAGCATGTCGTGGAGGCGGCGAAGGAGGCGACGACACGAATGGATCGGGTCGAGGTCATCAAGCGCAGGTAAGGCGGCCGGCAGGTGTGCTTCTGAAGCGTCGGAAAACAAGGTTTTTGAACAATTCCGGTTCGCTGAGGGCGCCATCGGTCGTTGCCGGGGGCGCCTGCGACGGTGTATTGTCGACAAAAAGATATAGCGAAAAACGGCGCAACCGCGGGGAGAGAGCCATGCTGGCAACCATCGACCGACTCACACGGAAGCTCGTGCTGGGCACGACGCTCGTCTGCGCGGGGGCGCTCGCCGCCGCCGTGCCCGCTGCGGCCCAATCGGCCAACGATTTCTACAAGGGCAAGACCATCACCCTGGTCATCAGCGCGGGGCCGGGCGGCGGCTACGCCACCTACGTTCTGACCATGACCAAGCACATGCAGGGCCACATCCCCGGGAATCCGGACTTCATCCGCCAGCACCGCCAGGGCGCGGGCGGAGTGGTCGCGGCCCAGTATCTCTACAACGCCGCCCGCCGTGACGGCACGGTAATCGCTACCATTCATCGCGCGGCGGTTTCCACCAGCGCGGTGTTCCGCGAATCGGGTGTGAACTACGATCCGCGCAACTTCTCCTGGATCGGCTCGATCAACAAGGACACCAGCCTGTGCGTGTCCTACCACACGGCCAAGGTCAAGACCTTCAAGGACGCGCTGGAGACGCCGCTGATCGTGGGCGGCCTCGGCACCGGCTCCGACACCGACATCTACCCGACGATGTTCAACAACCTGTTCGGCACCAAGTTCAAGCTGGTAACCGGCTACAACCAGGGCACCGCCATCACGCTCGCCATGGAGCGCGGCGAGGTGGAGGGGCGCTGCGGCTGGTCGTGGTCGTCCATCAACGCGACCCAGGGCCAGTGGCTGCGCGACAACAAGCTCAACCTGCTGGTGGTGGGCGGCCTGAGCCGCGACCCGGGCATCCCCGAAAGCGTGCCGATGGTGCGCGACCTGGCCGAGACCCAGGAACAGCGGGATATCCTGGAGCTTGCCTTCGCGCCGCAGGAGATGGCGCGTCCCGTGCTGGGACCGCCGGAGGTGCCGAGGGACCGGCTCGAGGTGCTGCGCGCGGCCTTCGACGCGACCATGAAGGATCCTGCCTTCCTGGAGGAGGCGCGCCAGCGCAAGCTCGACATCTCGCCGCTTTCGGGCAAGGAGGTGGAGGATATCATCGCAAGCCTGATGTCGAAGCCGGAGAGCGTCGTCAACGCCACCATCGAGGCGATCTCGCGCAAGGACCGGACCGAGGTGGCGATGCGCAAGGCCGACGTGCTGGAGGTCAAGACCAGGCTCGACGAGGTGAAGAACGACGGCCGCGTGATCGCCTTCAAGGGCGACGGCGGCGCCGCGCACGAGGCCAACGTCTCGAGCAGCCAGACCAAGATTTCGATTGGCGGCCAGGATGCCCAGCGTGCCGCCCTCAAGGCGGGCATGGACTGCACGGTGAAGTACGGCGGCGACAAGTCCACGGCCGAACTGATCGCCTGCAACTGAGCCCGGTTTCGATACGAGCCCGGTTTCGATACGAGGAGGAAACGAAAAATGTCGGACGTCCAGATCAAGCCGCTCAGCCCCGAGGTCGAGGCCAAGGTGCTGGAAGCGGAAAAAGAATGCATCACCTTCGGCTACAGCAGGCCCGAAGGCGTCACCGCCGGAAAGGGCATGGTGCGGCTGGGGCGCGGCGGCGCGATCCGCGGCGTGGTGCAGATCGTCAAGAAGAACGGCGGCGAGAACAACCTGCATTATCATACCGGCGCCGATACCATGTGGATGGTGCTGAAGGGGCGGGTGCGCTTCTACGGCGTGGGCGATGCCGTGCTCGGAGAGTTCGGGCCCAACGAAGGTATTTTCACGCCGCGCTATTTCCGCTACTGGTTCGAGAATTGCGGTGACGGCGACCTCGAGCTGCTCCAGGTCGGTGCCTTCGCTTCGCCGGACGCGAAGTCGACCGGCCGCACCGACTGCGAGCCGCAGCGCTACCAGCTCGGCACCAGCAACCACTTTTCGGCGGAGAAACAAGGCTGACCTGCCGCCGGCCGCCGCAAGGCGGCCGGCCTGTTCGGCGCAAATCTAGTCAGGAAGGAAACCCTTACATGGCATCCAAGATCAACCACGTCGCCATCATGAGCGGCAACTATGCTCTCGAGTCGAAGTTCTACGAATCGATGTTCGGCATGCGCAATTCTGCCAAGGCGCGCCCTACGCGCGCGGTGTCGATCGGCGACGGCTACGTCGGCATGAACATCAATCCGCGCCGCGCCGGCCGCCCCGGCCGTCTCGACCACTTCGGCATCCAGGTGGACGACCTCGAGGCGACCACTGCGCGCATGAAGGAGAAGTATCCGAAGGTCGATATCCTGAAGCGGCCGAGCACGCGCCCCTTCGCGGCTTTCTCCACCCACGACCCGGACGGCAACGTGTTCGACCTGACTCAGGCCAAGGGCGGCAATCTGAAGGACGTCTATACCCACAACGACTGGCAGCAGGACCGGACCATCTGTCATGTCGGCATCCGCACCATGAACGCGGAGGCCTGCGCCGAGTTCTACATGAGCATGTTCGACCTCAAGCCGGCCAACCTGCCGATCGACAACGCCTACGGCGTCACCGACGGGCGCATGACGATCATCCTGATGCCCTGGAGCATCCATGACTACGCCAACACCGGCATCGTCGGCCCGGGCATGGACTACATCGGCTTCAAGGTCGAGAACCTCGAGAAGTTCAAGGAGGACGTCCAGACCATCTCCGACAACAACCCGCTGATCGCGCCGTCGCCGGTGGGGACCGGCCCGGAAGGCAAGGCGCGCCTCGAGTTCCTGCAGCGGACCAGCCTCGGGTCCTGGCACATCGCCGATCCCGACGGCGTGCTGCTCGACATCGTCGCGTAACGCGGCGATCCAGCGGCCGTGACGGGGGCCGTCCCGGCGGGACGGCCTCCGCGTGTCGGCGTATCGGAGAAGAAAACAAGGAGACAGGGACTATGAGGATCACGGGACTGGCGCTCGGCGCCGTGGCGGCGGCCGGCATCGCCCTGGGCATGGGGTCCGCGCGCGCGGACGCGGTGGCCGACTTCTACAAGGGCAAGACCGTCACCATCATCATTTCGTCGGGCGGCGGCGCCTACAACATCATCGCGCGGACGGTGGCCGACCATATGCCGCGGCACCTGCCCGGCAACCCGACGATGATCGGCCGCGACATGCCGGGGGCGGGCCATGTCAACGCCACCAATTTCCTCTACAACAACGCGCCGAAGGACGGCACCCATATCGGCACCATCGGCAACACCATCCCGCAGCACGAGGTCACCGACGGCAAGGGCGTGCGCTTCGAGTCGGCTAAGTTCAACTGGCTCGGTTCGACCGGCATCTCGAACCTGATGACGGTGGTGTGGCACACCGCCGGGGTCAAGACCATCGAGGACGCCAAGACCAGGGAAGTGCTGTCGGGCGGCACCGGCGCGGGTTCGGGGACGGTGCTCTATCCGACCATCCTCAACAACCTGCTCGGCACCAAGTTCAAGATCATCATCGGTTACCGCAGCGCCAGCGACATCGATCTCGCCATGGAGCGCGGCGAGATGCAGGCGCGCCACGGCTATTCCTACGGCAGCTTCGCGCGCGCCCATCCGGACTGGATCGAGAGCGGTAAGGCCTACTTCCTCTACCAGGTCGGGCTCTCCGAGAAGATGGGCCCGCCGGGCGTGCCGCTGATGATGGACCTCGCCCAGAACGAGGAGCAGCGCGAGATCATCCGGTTCTTCTCGCGCACCGTCGGGCTCGGCCGTCCGTACCTCGCGCCCCCCGACGTGCCGGCCGACCGACTTGCCGCGCTGCGCGCGGCCTTCAGCGCCACTATGCGGGATCCCCAGTTCGTCGCCGACATGAACAAGCGCAACCTCGACCTGTTCCCGCAGGACTGGCAGGAGGTGACCGAGAACGTGCTCGGCATCGTCAACGCGCCCAAGGCGCTGATCGAGAAGGCGATGGCGGTGACCGAACGCGGCGAGACCATAGATTGCGCGGTGTTTACGAACCCGGAAAACTGCGGCGCGGCCAAGGGCGCCAAGAAGAAATCGGCGGAGTGAGAGCGGCCGCGGCGAACGCGGCGCCGGAACAGGAGGAAACCATGCCGTCTCAGATCAACCACATGGCTCTCATCAGCCACCAGTACCCGACGCTCGAGCGCTTCTACCGTTCGATGTTCAAGCTCAGGGTATCGAGCCGCGGCGACAACGACGCCGAAGCCTCGGCGGTGGTGGGTGACGGCTATGTCGGCCTCAACCTGCTGCCGCGGCGCGACGGCTACGTCGGCGGCTTCGACCACTTCGGGATCGTCGTCGATTCGCTCGACGAGGTGCGCGACCGCATGAAGAAGCATCCCGGCAGCGCCGCCGTGAAGCGGCCGAGCACCCGACCGTTCGCCGACTATTCGGCCAACGATCCGGACGGCAACGTGATTGACCTGGCCGAGCGGCGCGGCGGCAACCTGAAGGACGTCTACGCCGAGCAGCGCGACGATTCCTGGAAGAAGGCCGGCACCTGCCAGTTGGTGCGCTTCGCCATCCGCACCAAGAATCCCGAGGCCTGCGCCGAGTTCTATCAGGACGTGTTCGGCCTCCAGCTCCGCAACATCCCGCGCGGCAAGACCGGCTATCACCTGACCGACGGCCGGGTGACCCTGTCGCTGCTACCGTGGGACATCGGCGTGTTCGAGGGCATGTCGATCAAGCGGCCGGGACCGGACCACATCGGGGTGCGCGTGCCCGATCTCGCCGCCTTCAAAAAGGAGGTCAAGCGCGTCGCGGAGAAGAATTCCTACCTCGCGCCGCGTCCGCTGGGGGGCAGCGTGGAATCCGAGGTGCGCAAGAAGCTGTTCGCGAAGAGTGCCCTCGGCAAGTTCCAGATGGCCGATCCCGACGGCAACTGGATCGACGTCAGCGACGAGTAGCCAGCCTTTCGGGCGCGGGGCGCGGCCTGGCCGCGCCCTTTCCTTGTCCGCCACAGAGCCGGAGGAACAGCCGTGCGCCTTGCAATCCTCGACGACTTCCAGAACGTGGTCCGTTCCGTCTCCGACTGGTCGGTGCTGGAGGACCGGGTGGAGATCACCGTCTTCAACGACCACCTCTACGACCTCGATGCGGTGGCCGCGCGGCTGCAGCCGTTCGAGATCGTGGTCTGCATCCGCGAGCGCACGCAGTTCCCGCGCGCGCTCCTGGAACGTCTGCCCAACCTCAAGTTGCTGGTGACGGGCGGCATGCGCAACCTCGGCATCGACATCGCGGCGGCGAACGAGCGCGGCGTCGTCGTGTGCGGCACCGAATCGATCGGCCATACGACCGCCGAGCTGACCTGGGGCCTGATCCTCGCCACCGTGCGCAACATCCCGCGCGAGGTGGAGAGCGTGCGCAAGGGCGGCTGGCAGGCGGGCCTCGGTGTGACGCTGCGCGGCAAGACGCTCGGCGTCATCGGCCTCGGCCGCCAGGGCGCGCCGGTGGCGGGCTACGGCAAGGCGTTCGGCATGAACGTGCTGGCCTGGAGCCAGAACCTGACCGAGGCGACATGCCGCGAGCACGGCGCGGAGCTCGCCAAGGGACTCCACGACCTGCTTGCGCGCTCGGACGTGGTGACGATCCACGTCGTCCTGTCGGACCGCACCCGCGGCCTGATCGGCGCCAGGGAGCTCGCCGCCATGAAGACGGGGGCCTTCCTTATCAATACCTCGCGCGGCCCCATCGTGGACGAGGCGGCGCTGCTGGCCGCGGTCGATTCCGGGACCATCGCCGGCGCCGGCCTCGACGTGTTCGACGTCGAGCCGCTGCCGCCCGATCATCCATTCCGCACCAACGACAGAATTGTTGCGACGCCGCACCTCGGCTACACCGCGCTCGAGGGCTACCAGAACTTCTTCGGCCAGGGCATCGAGGACATCGACGCCTGGCTCAAGGGCAAGCCGATCCGCGTGATGACGCCGTAGGGCAATGTGCCCCGGCTCAGCCCCCGCCGCCCGCGCGCTGGCGGCGGGCGATGTAGGCGTTGGAGCCGATGATGACGGCGGCGCCCGCCAGCGTCATGAAGCCGAGCGGCTCCGAGAACAGCATCCAGCCCGCGAGCGCCGCCCACAGCAGCCGCGTGTAGTCGAACGGCGAGACCACGGTGGCGTCGCCGTTGGCGTAGGCGAAGGCGGTGCAGCTCTGCGCCACCCCCGACATCACGCCCATCAGCAGCAGGATCACGAATTCCTGCCAGTTGGGCGTGACCCAAACCAGCGCGGCCGGTACTGCCATCACCAGCGTCGCGATCACGCTGTAGTAGGTCTGCACCGTCATGGGATGGTCCTTGCGGTTGGTGCAGAGCTTGATGCAGACGTGGGCGGAGGCGAAGCAGAACGCCGCGCCGAGCGCCGAGAGGGCGGCGAGCTGGAAGGTCTCGTCGCCGGGCCGGAGGATCAGAAGTACCCCGCCGAATCCGATCACGGTCGCGGCCCAGCGCCGCCACGCCACCCGCTCGCCGAGGAAGATCACCGCCAGCACGATCAGGAACAGCATCCGCGTGAAGCCGATCACGGTGGCGTCTGCGATCGGCATGTGGACCACCGCGTAGACCATCAGGAAGATCGCCGCCGCGCCGAACAGGCCGCGCCCGATGTGGAAGGGCAGATTGTCGGTCCGGAACGCGCCGAGCCCGCGCTGCATCAGGAAAGGCAGCACCGCGACGCTGCCGAAGAACGCGCGGAAGAAGGCGATCTCGGCGCTCGGTATAGTGCCGCCGAGCGCCTTGGTGAGCGACTGGACGATCACGAAGGACAGGGCGGACAGCATCATCCAGACGCAGCCGCGCAGGTTGGGCGGCAACGCGCGCCAATGGCGCTCCAGGAAGGCGTCGCGTGCCGCCTTGAGTGTCATGCTCCGGCCCCGTAGGATTGCTGTTATGGCGCGTCGGCAGGCCGGCCTCGGGGACCGGGTGCCGGCCATGCTAGCCTCGCAGCCCCGCCGCGCCAACACAAAGCGGCCGCCGCGCCATCCGCGCAGGCGCCCCGTCCATGGAGGAAAAATGATCCAAGCGCAGGACGATGAGGCCGACCGCGCCGCCGTGCTGGCGGTGAACGAGGCGTTCTACCGCGCCTTCGCCGCTGGCGACTACGCGGCGATGGAGAAGCTGTGGTCGGCGCGGGAGGCGACCTGCATCCATCCCGGCTGGCCGCCGGTCTCGGGCCGCGACAAGGTGATGGAGACCTGGCGCGGCATCCTCGCGCAGCCGCCGCGCCCGCCGATCCGCTCGGTCGAGCCCGAGGTGCGCCTGCACGACACCGCCGCCCTTGTGATCTGCTGGGAGGCCATCGGCGATCTCTACCTCGTCGCCAGCAACCTGTTCGTGCGCGAGGATGGCGTCTGGCGCATGGTCCATCACCAGTCGGGCCAGACCGAGCGCCGCCCGCGCGGTGCGCGCTCCGCGCGCCCCGCCGCCACCCTTCACTGACGCCGGGCCACTGATGCCGGCGCCCGGCGCTGACAACGACGATAACGACGACACTCACGGGGGAAACATGACGCGCATCAGGATCGCTTCTTCGGATCCGCTCAGCACCTTTCACGCCCAGGCGGAGCTGCTCGCCCGGGTGCTCGCCGACGCGGGCGCGGTCGAAGACGGCGAGGTCCTGGCCACCACCGGCAGCGTGATGAATGCGGAGATGGTGGCGGACGGCCGCGCCGAGATCGGCTTCATGGCGTCCAACTGGGTGCCGCGCGCGCTGGCCGGGACGGATCCCTTCTCGGCGCCGGTCGCGGTCGCGGTGGTGGCGCCGCTCAACGCGGGGCCGCTGTTCTTCGTCGCGCGCGCCGATTCGCCGCTCGCCTCGGTGCGGGAGCTGGAGGGCAGGCCGATCGCCGTCGGCCATGCCGATTCCGGCATGGCCCAGCACGCCCGCAATATCGTCGCGAGCCTCGGCTGGGCCGACGGGCCCGCCCATTTCAGCTACGTCTCCACCTTCGACGGCGGCGCCGCGCTCGAGGCCGGCACGGTCGCGGCGCAGCTTTCGGCGCCGGTTCCCAATACCCATTTCAGTGCGCTGGCCGCGCGCCTTCCCGTCAAGGTGCTGCGCTTCGAGGAGGCCGACATCGCCGCCCTGTGCCGGGCCCATCCGTTCTATTCCCCGGCGCTGGTCCCGGCCGAATTCGTGCCGGGGCTGGCGGCGGACGCCCCCGCGCTCGGCGTGCTCAACGTCGTCGTCGCCGCGGCCGACGCCCCGGACGACCTGATCTACCGGATCGCGCGGGCCTATGCCGCCAACGTCGTCGCGCTGGAGGCGGGCAACGCGCTCTACCGCGGCCTCGGCCGGCTGCTCGCGCGCGCCCGGACGGAGGGCGCCCCGGCGCTCGCGCCGGGCGGGACGCCGCTCCATCCGGCGGCGGCGCGCGCCTTCCGCGACGCGGGCCTGCTCGCGTGAGCGTGCCGCCCTTCACCGGCCGCGTGGCGACCGGCAAGGGGGAGGCGGTGGGCTTCACGACGGCCCCCTGGGCGCGCGAAGGGTTCCTGCGCCTGGTCGGGATCGATCCTTATCCCGGCACCCTCAACCTCGCCGTGGCGGACGCGCCCGCGCGCGCGGCTTGGGCGGCGCTCCGGGCGCTGCCGGGCATCCGGATGCCGGCGCCCGATCCCGCCTGGTGCGACGCGCGGCTCTATCCGGTGCTGGTGGGCGGCAGCGTGGCGGGCGCCGTCGTCCTGCCCGAGGTGGCGTCCTATCCCGACGATCAGGTGGAGATCGTGGCCGCGGTGCGACTGCGCGACGCGCTCGGCGTCTCCGACGGCGACGCGGTGCGCGTAGAGCTACGCCCGGCCCTGTGATAGTCTCACGCGCCGGCCGCGACCTCGGCCGCGAAAAGCAAGCGACCCTCCGGGGAGGAGGGCGAAGAAGGGGAAGCTCGAATGATCGATCTCTATATGGCGACCACCACCAACAGCCGCCGGGCCTCGGTCGGCCTCTCGGAAGCAGGGCTCGCCTACAAGGCGCATCCCATCAACCTGCGCGAGAAGCAGCAGCACACGCCCGAGCATCTGGCGCGCAACCCCTACGGCAAGGTGCCGGTGATCGTCGATTCCGACGGCCCCGGCGGCAAGCCGGCGACGGTGTTCGAATCGGGGGCGATCCTGCTGTACGCGGCGGAGAAGTCGGGCAAGCTCTACGGCAAGGACGCCGCCGACCGGGTCGAGGTCCAGAAGTGGTTCATGCTGCACATGAACGGCTCGGTCCCGTTCCTGGGCGCGCTCAAGAACCATCCCACCCTGCGCGCCGACTGCGACCGCGTGGTGAAGGTGATCGACGACCATCTCTCGAAGAACCGGTTCTTCGCGGAGACGTTCTCGATCGCCGACATCTGCTTCTATCCGCGCGTCGCCGGCTTCGACGAAGACGTGTTCCCGATGAGCGGCTATAGGAACATCGCGCGCTGGATCGATGAGGTCGGCGCGCGTCCCGGCGTCAAGGAAGGCATGTCCCAGCCGAAATAGACGCATCCGCGACATGGATGCCCCGCATGAAGCGGGGCATGACGGCAATCAATACGGGATCGTCATGCCCCGGCTCGTCCGGGGCATCCGTTTTCTAAAGGTTGCTCGGCGGGGAGAAATCCTCGTGTCCCTTGGCGAGCGTTTCGGAGGGGTAGGCGACGGTCTTCTGGAACAGCATGTGCATGAACAGGAACAGCGGCTTCGCCTTCATCACGAGGCACGCCATCTGCTCGCTGACCGAACGGTTGAAATGCTGGTGGACGCAGGCGGTCTCGACGATGGAGGCGTCGCCCGCCTCGTATTCCATCCGCACGCCGTCGTGGATGTCGTAGCCCTTGCCGGTGAGGATGTAGAACACGGCGGAGTTCATGTGGCCGTGCTTCTGGCCGTAGGCGCCGGGCGCGAAGCTGTCCACGTGGCACTCGATGGACTGGGCCAGCGACACGTTCTGCGGGCTGATGGCGATCTTGTGGAAGTAGGCGGGCCCGCCCTTCCAGCCGATGGCGGGCGCCGGCACCACGCGCGGCTGGGCGTAGAGGCTCTTGTAGACCTCGCCGTAGGTGCCCTCGAGCGCGCGCACGAAGGTACGCTTCTTCTGCCAGCGCTCCCACACCGGCGCGTTGTGGCCGGCTTTGGGGGCGTCGTTCCCGGCGCCTTCGGGCCCGGCGGTGCCTTCGGTGTTCACGTCTTCGGGCATGGGGGCCTCCTCGGTTCGTTGCCGCTAAAATAGCGCGCCGAAGGGGGCCAGGGCAACCGGAGGCGCGCCCCACCGGGTGGCGCCGGCGCGCCCGGTGGGGCGCGCCGGAAGCCTGTCCGGCTGGCTGTTATTGACGGAACTTCATCGCTTCGGTGGCCTTGGCGACGACCTCCGGCGGTGTCTTGAGGGCCTGCGCGATCATTTCCTCCATGCGCTCGCCGCGCAGCAGGGCCACGTCCAGCCGCTGATTCTCGAGCGCCTTGATGAAGCGCGCGTCCTCGGCCACGGCATAGAAGGCCTTGCGCATGATGGCGACGCGTTCGGCGGGGACGCCCGGTCCCATGACGAAGGGACGGCCCATCTGCTGGGGTGCGATGATGAGCGAGAAGATATCCTTCTGCTCCTGGGTTTCGGCGAGGTCGAGGACCATCGGGACGCCTTTGAGCTCTTCGATGGGATCGAGGCTGAGCTGGACCAGGAAGTTGAGTCGCTTCTCCTCGAGCCAATGCGGCGTCTGCGCCCTGATGGAGGACCAGGAGACGCAGCGCCCATGAACCTCCCCGCGCTCCATCGCGATCGGGATATCGGCGCCGACATAGCCCGCGACGATCCTGAACTTCGTGCCGAGCACGTTGTTGAGGACGGCGGGCAGGATCTGGGAGCTGTTCGCGCCGGAAGCGCCGGCGGTGCCGACAATCAGCTCGTTCCGGAGCAGGTCGTCGAATGTCTTGACCGGAGAGGTGTGCCAGGAAATGCAGACGTTGTTCTCGCCGCTCATGCTGCCCAGCCATTGCAGCTTGGTCGGATCGTACTGGATTCCGGTGGTGCCGTAGAGGGGCAGGAACGGAATCGACATCTGAACGGCGCCGATCACGGTGCCGTCCTGCGGCGCCACGTTGGAGACGTAGTTGGTGGCGAGGACGCTTCCTGCGCCCTGCATGTTCTGCGGAACGAAGGTCGGCTTGCCGGGGATATGGTCCCCCATGTAGCGGGACAGCGCGCGGGCATAGAGGTCGTAGCCGCCCCCGCTGCCGCCGCCGATGATCATGCGGATCTGCTTGCCCTGATAGAACTCGTTGGCGACTGCGGGGCTTCCCGCGGTGGCCGCGACGACGGCGCACGCGCCCGCCAGCGCGATGGATTTGACGGCATGATTCATGAATTCATTTCTCCCTGTGCAAGTTGGTGGCGATTGTTTTGGGGGACCGCCGTGCCCGGCCGGGCACAGCGTCGAAGCCTATACTCCCTACCTCCATCCGCGCTGTCAACACGAGGCGAACGGACGATGGCTTCGCGAAAATTGCACGATGATGCCGCGGGTGGACGTATGATCCTTACGCGGTGCGGGCGTCCCGATAGGGACGGAAAGGGGCCCCGGCGCAAGCCGGGGCCCGGCTCCGTTTCCTCCGGTGCCCTATTGCTTCTTTCCATAGGTCGCGCGGGCGACGATCTCGGCGGTCTTCTTCACGACCTCCGGCGGCACCGCGTAGGCTTCCTGGATCAGCTTGGTCATCTCCTCGCCCGTGATGGGGTCGATGTCGAGGTGCGCCTTCTCGCCCTCGGCGAGGAACGCCTTGTCCTTCATGGCGGCGTCGAAGGCGCGGCGCAGCGCGGTCACCCGGTCCTTCGGCACGCCGGGCGGGGCGACGAAGGGGCGTCCCATCTCCTGGGGGATGGTCCAGAGGTCGAGAATCTGGCGCTGCTCCTCGGTCTTGGCGAAGTCGTAGATGATCGGGGCGTCGCCGAGCTGCGGGATTTTGTTGCGCGTGATCTGCACCAGCACGTTGACCCTCTTGTTCAGGATCCAGTCGGGGTTGGAGGCCATCAGCGTGGTATAGGCGAGGCCGCACAGGGCCTCGGCCTCGCCGCGCTCGACCGCGAGGCGCATCTCGGTGGTGGAATAGCCGATGATCGGCCGGAACTTGGTGCCGACGAGGTTGTTGAGCAGGTTGGGCACCATGACCACGTTGCTGGTGGCGCCGGTGGCCGAGGAGATCACCTCGCGCTCCTTCGCCTGTTCGAGCGTCTTGATCGGGCTCGTGCCCCAGGTGACGCAAATGTTGTCGAGCTTGCCCATGCTGCCGATCCAGTTGAGCTCCCGAGGGTCGTAGCGGATCTGATTCTTGTCGAAGACCGGCTGGATCGTCAGCGAGTTGTAGGTGGCGAGGATCACCGAGCCGTCGCGGTCCGCCTGGTTGGCGAGGAAGTTGGTGGCGGTGATGCCGCTCGCGCCCGGCATGTTCTGGGCGACGATGCCGGGCTTGCCCGGAATGTGGTTGGGATAATGGCGGGCCAGCACGCGGGCATAGGTATCGTATCCGCCCCCGGCGCCGGCCGCGATGATCATGGTCAGGCGCTTCGACTTGTAGAAGTCCTCGACCGACTGGGCGGCGACGGGCGGGGCGCCGGCGGCAGCCAGCAGCCCCAGGACGCAAGCGCAAGCGACGGGGAATCCGATGTTTTTCATTTCGCTCTCCCTGCTTCGGTTCGGGTGCCGGCGTTCCGGCCCCGTCCTCGTTGAAGGGGGCAGTATAGGCCATCGGCGCCGCGATGGCCCGCCTTATGGTCCCGCGTGGGGAAGAGACGAAGGGGCAGGCGGATATTCGCGCAGTCACCGTCCGTCCACAGCCGCCCTGGCGGGCGGGCGCATGGCCCTCGTCGCCCGGGGCGTCCGCCGGGACCGCTCTGGAGCATGGTGGATAAACCTCATAACATCGTGCCCTGGACGGGAGGAGCCCCATGGACGACGATGCCGCCGCCTGGCCCGAACTGGCCTATCCCGCCTGGCGCGAGACGGCCGCCACCCTGCATCTCTGGACCCAGATCGTCGGCAAGGTCCGGCTGGCCCTGACGCCGTGGCTCAACCACGGCTGGCAGGTGCCGCTCTACGTCACGGTGCGCGGGCTCGGCACGTCGCCGATCCCGCTCGACGGCGGTGAGATTCTCGAGATCGAGTTCGACTTCCTGGACCACCGCCTCGTGGCCCGCACCAGCCGGGGGGAGGAGCGGTCTTTTCCGCTCGAGCCGCAGACGGTCGCCGACTTCCACCGCCGGGTCATCGGCCTTCTGGGGGAGATCGGCGTCGCGGTGGCGATCAACGAGATGCCGAACGAAGTGCCCGACCCGATCCGTTTCTCGCAGGATCGCGTGCATGCGGCCTATGACGCGGCGGCGGCGCGGCGCTTCTGGCACGCACTCGTCCGCGTCGATGGCGTCTTCAAGCTGTTCCGCACCGGATTCCTGGGCAAGGCCAGCCCGGTGCATTTCTTCTGGGGCAGCTTCGACCTCGCCGTGACCCGCTTCTCCGGCCGTCCGGCCCCGCGTCATCCCGGCGGCGTGCCCGGGCTGCCCGACCCGGTGACGCGCGAGGCCTATTCCCATGAGGTGAGCAGCGCCGGGTTCTGGCCGGGCAACGACGCCTTCCCGCAGGCGGCCTTCTACGCCTATGCCTATCCCGAGCCGCCGGGCTTCCGCGACCGGGCGGTGACGCCGGGCGCCCGTTTCGAGGCGGCGCTGGGGGAGTTCATCCTGCCCTACGACACGGTCCGCGCCGCCGCGGAGCCCGAGGCCATGCTGCTCGATTTCCTCTCGACCACCTACGCGGCCGCGGCCGATGCCGGGGGCTGGGATCGTGCCGCGCTGGACTGCGCCGTCGGCGTGCCCGCCCGGGTGCGGCAGATCTAGGCCGTTTTTTCGGGCGACGGATTCCCCGGCGGCGCGTCGCCCGCTCCGGCTCGATAGGGGGTCAGAGGTGGTCGGGGGGCGCGTAGGTCTCGCCGCCGGGCGAGGGCACCTTGGGCGGGTATTCCACCATCTTCTGGAACAGCATGTGCATGAACAGGAACAGCGGCTTCGCCTTCATCACGAGCACCGCCATCTCGTCGTCGCCGTCGTTGAGGTGCTGGTGGACGCAGCCGTTCTCGACGATGCAGGCGTCGCCCGCCTCGTAGGGGTAGCTGATGCCGTCGTGCACGTCGTGGCCCTTGCCGTGGAGGATGTAGAACACGGCGGAGTTCATGTGGCCGTGCTTCTGGCCGTAGCCGTGGGGCGAGAACACGTTGAGGTGGCACTCGATCGACTGGGCGATCTCGACCGTCTGCGGGTTGATGGGCGTCTTGCCGTACATCTGCGGGCCGCCCTTCCACTTCCAGTCGGTGTGGGGGTAGACGCGCGGCTGGGCGTAGAGGCTCTTATAGACCTCGCCGTAGGTGCCTTCGAGCGCGCGCACGAAGGTGCGCTTCTTCTGCCAGCGCTCCCACACCACCTCCTTGCCGGCGTTGTGGCCGGGCTCGCCCGGCTTGACGAAGACATCGGTCTCCCGGGCGGTGGCGGGGCTGTCGGCGGTCTTTTCCTCGGACATGGTTCCTCCTGGGGCCTCTTGGCGGGTTTCTCTGTGACGCGGGGGGAGCCTAGCACGGGCTGCGCGCCGCGGCCATACGGGCGCGGGCCTCCCTCACGCAGGGGTGAATTGCGGGGCGTGCGGGCGGCCTGCTAGGAAGGGGGCATGAGCGTTGCCGACATGCCTCCGGGGCGCGCGCCCTTCACCGACCCGCGCCTGACCGCCAAGGGCGAGCCGCGCGCGCGGGTGGCGCTCGGGCGCCTGCGGACGCTGTGGGTCAACACCGGCACGCTGTGCAACATCGCCTGTCCGCACTGCTATATCGAATCGAGCCCGCGCAACGACCGGCTGGCCTATTTCACGGCGGCCGACCTCCGGGCCTACCTCGACGAGATCGCGGGCCTCGGCCTCGGCACCGAGGAGATCGGCTTCACCGGCGGCGAGCCGTTCATGAACCCGGAGATCGGGGCGATGCTGGAGCTCGCCCTCGCGCGCGGCTTCCGGGTGCTCGTGCTGACCAACGCGATGAGGCCGATGGACCGCCACCGGGCCGGGCTGCTGGCGCTGCGGGCGCGCCATGACGCGAAGCTCGCCGTTCGGGTTTCTATCGACCATTTTAAGGAATTTTATCATGACCGGGAGCGCGGCCCCGGCAGCTTCCGCGCCGCCCTCGACGGGCTCCGGTGGCTCGCGGAGAACGGCTTTCGGCCGGCCGTCGCGTGCCGGACGCTGTGGGGCGAGAGCGCGGCGGAGATGCGCGCGGGATTCGCGCAACTCCTTGAACGGGAAGGGATTCCGCTCGACTGTGACGATCCCGCGCAGCTCGTCGTGTTCCCCGAGATGGACGCCCGCGCCCCGGTCCCGGAGATCACCGAGGCGTGCTGGGGCCTCCTCGGCAAGGACCCGGGCGAGGTCATGTGCGCCTCTTCGCGCATGGTCGTCCGCCGCAAGGGCGCCGCCGTCCCCGCCGTGCTTGCCTGCACGCTTTTGCCCTACGATTCGCGCTTTGAGCTCGGCCCGACGCTTGGCGGCGCCGCGCGCGAGGTCGCCCTCAACCATCCCCATTGCGCCAAGTTCTGCGTGCTGGGCGGCGGCGCCTGCTCGCGCGGGTAGGGGTCAGCGCCGGGTGCGGGGATGGAGGTCGTACCAGCGCTCGATACGGCGCTCGGCCTCGCGCATGTCGCCTTGGGTCATCAGGGGCGAGACGCGCGCGAGGCCGGATTTGGCCTGGGCAACGCCGGCACGGTCGGCGAGCCGGAACCACTTGTAGGCCTCGATCGGGTCGATCCGTACCCCCTCGCCGAAGAGGTAGAGCCGCCCGAGGTTGAAATAGGCGCTCGCGTTGCCTTCCTCGGCGAGCGCGAGCCAGAGCCGGTGAGCGGTGGCGAAGTCCTTGTTCTGATAGGCGATATCGGGCGCGGCGAAGCGGTCCTGGGCGGCCGCGTGGGGGGCGCTCCAGAGCAGCAGGGCGGCGGTCGCGAGCACGTGGGCGAGGAGGGCGCGCGGCATTTTGGTCCCGGCGGCTGGTTGGCTAAAATTCGAAATAAAGACGCCTAAAATTCGAGTCAAGCACCGTTAAAATTCGGTGTTCATTTGCGTCAAATCGGCGACGTTCCCTGTTGCCTCGCCCGCGCCCGCGCCGGTAAATGGCAGCCTGTAATCACGGCACCGGTCAGGTAGATCATGCTGGACAGAATCGCCAGGACGGCCACGGCGGTGGGCGTTACCGCGACGCGCGCGGCCCCGGAC
>JBJHBM010000010.1:0-66013 GCA_050485485.1 Alphaproteobacteria bacterium
TGACCCGCACCCTCGGCGACATCCCGCCGCAACGCTTCGCAGGCGCCGTGCTGATCACCGACGGACAGGTCCACGACGTC
The DNA here is from genome assembly GCA_050485485.1 of Alphaproteobacteria bacterium. Taxonomy (GTDB): domain Bacteria; phylum Pseudomonadota; class Alphaproteobacteria; order SMXQ01; family SMXQ01; genus WHSO01. Next base: position 81 of record JBJHBM010000010.1, read on the forward strand.
CCCGCGGATGCGCGCGGGGCCGGCATCGCGGGACCGGTCCACGGCATCCTGACCGGCACCCGCAACATGCGCGACCGGCGCCTCGTGATCGAGCAGGCGGCGAGCTTCGGGATCGTGGGCGAATCGGCCACCATCACCCTGCGGGTCGAGGAATCGGGTGGCGGCGGCGGGCAGGTGCCCGTCACCATCTCGCGCGACGGCGCCGACCGGCGCACCATCGACCTTCCTGCCGGCTACAGCCACACCATCGAGGTCGATGTGCGCAACGGCGGCCCCAACGTCTACGAGATCGAGGCGGCGCCCGCCGAAGGCGAACTGACGCTGGCCAACAACCGCGCCGCCGTCGTCGTCAACGGCGTGCGCGACCGGCTGCGCGTGCTGCTGGTCTCCGGCCTGCCGCACGCGGGCGAGCGCGTGTGGCGCAACCTGCTCAAGGCCGACCCGGCGGTGGACCTAGTGCACTTCACCATCCTGCGCCCGCCCGAGAAGCAGGACGGCACGCCGGTCAACGAGCTGTCGCTGATCGCGTTCCCGACGCGTGAGCTGTTCGAGGAGAAGCTCGAGGACTTCCACCTCATCATCTTCGACCGCTACCACCGGCGCGGAGTGCTGCCGGTCAACTACCTCCAGAACATCGTCCGCTACGTCGAGAACGGCGGCGCGATCCTGGAGGCGGGCGGTCCCGCGTTCGCCACCCAGCTCGGCCTCTACCACACACCGCTGCGCGAGGTACTGCCGCTCGCCCCCACCGGGCAGACGATCGAGCGCCCGTTCCGCGCCGAGATCAGCGAGGTCGGCCGCCGCCACCCCGTGACCGCGCACCTGCCGGGCGCCGACAACGCCGACGGCACCGCCGCCGAGACGCCGGGCTGGGGCCGCTGGTTCCGGCTGGTGGAGGCCCAGTCCCTGCGCGGGCAGGTCGTGATGCAGGATCACGAGGGCAAGCCGGTGCTGGCGCTCGACCGCGTCGGCGAGGGTCGCATCGCGCAGCTGCTGTCCGACCAGATCTGGCTGTGGGCGCGCGGCTTCGACGGCGGCGGGCCCCAAGCCGAGCTGCTGCGCCGCACCGCGCACTGGCTGATGAAGGAGCCCGACCTCGAGGAGGAGGACCTGCGCGCCGACATCCAGGGCACACGCCTCTCCGTCACGCGCCGCAGCCTCGAGCGCGACGAGCGCCCGGTCACGGTGCGCATGCCCTCGGGCGAGACGCGCATGCTCGACCTCGCCGACCAGGGCGACGGGCGCGCCACCGGCGCGCTCACCATCGCCGAGCCCGGCCTCTATCGCATCACCGACGAGGACAAGGGCAAGACCGTGTTCGCCGCCGCCGGCGCGCTCAACCCGGTCGAGTTCGCCGACGTCACCACCACCGAGGCGAAGCTCGCCCCGGTCGCCAAGGCCAGCGGCGGCGGCCTCCATTGGTACGTGGACGGCATGCCGGAGGTGCGCCGTCCACAGCCCGGGCGCGCCACCACCGGGCGCGGCTGGCTGGGCTTGCGCGCCAACGGCGACTACATCGTCCGGGGCGTCAACGAGATACCGCTTCTGCCGGCGCTGCTGGCGCTGCTGCTGGCGCTCGGCGCCATGATCTGGGCGTGGCGGCGCGAGGGGAACTAGGGCGGCGCGACCGCCGTTGACCGGACACCGGAAACCGTAGGAGGCTCCCATGCCCGGCAACACCACCCGCGTGCTCGTTCTCTACTATTCCAGCTACGGCCATGTGGAGACGCTGGCCGGCGCCGTCGCCGAAGGCGCGCGGGCGGTCGACGGCGCCGACGTGGCCGTCAAGCGGGTGCCGGAGCTGATGCCCGAGGCGGACGCGAAGAAAGCGGGGCTCAAGCTCGACCAGCCGGCGCCGGTCGCCGAGCCGGGGGAGCTTCCCGGCTACGACGCCATCATCGTCGGCACGCCCACGCGCTTCGGCAACATGGCGGCGCAGATGCGCAACTTCTGGGACCGCACCGGGCCGCTGTGGCTGTCCGGCAAGCTGATCGGCAAGGTCGGCAGCGTGTTCACCTCGACCGCCACGGGCGGCGGCAACGAAACCACCATCATCACCAGCCACGTCACGCTGCTGCATCACGGGATGGTGCTGGTGGGGCTGCCCTATGCCGTGAAGGAGCTGACCGACCTTTCGGTGGTCAAGGGCGGCTCCCCCTACGGCGCCGCCACCATCGCCGGGCCCGACAACGCGCGCGAGCCGGGCCCCCAGGAGCTTTCCATGGCCCGCCAGCAGGGGCGCCACGTCACGGAGATCGCCCGCAAGCTCGCCGCCTGACATCCCCGGGCATGGCGCAGCCCGGCCGCACGAGGAGATCGTCATGGGCATGCTTGTGGACGGCCGCTGGCACGAAGGCTGGTACGACACGAGGAAGCACGGCGGGCGCTTCGTGCGCGAAGACAGCCTGTTCCGCAACTGGGTGACGCCGGACGGCGCGCCCGGCTCCACCGGCGAGGGCGGCTTCGCGGCCGAGCCCGGCCGCTACCGGCTCTACGTCTCGCTCGCCTGCCCGTGGGCGAGCCGCGCCATGGCGTTCCGGGCACTCAAAGGGCTCGAGGACATGCTCCCGGTCTCCGTCGTCAACCCCTGCATGGGGCCGCGCGGCTGGAGCTTCCGTCCCGCGCCGGGCGTGGTGGCGGACCCGGTGGCGGGCGCGGAATACCTGTCGGAGATCTACGTGCGGGCGCGGCGCGACTACACTGGCCGCGTCACCGTGCCGGTGCTGTGGGACATGCGGCGCGACACCATCGTCTCCAACGAATCGGCCGACATCATCCGCATGATGAACGCCGCCTTCGACCATCTGGGCGCCACGCCCGGCGACTACTACCCCGCGGCGCTGCGCGAAGAGATCGACGCGATCAACGCCCGCGTCTACCGCGACGTGAACAACGGCGTCTACAAGGCCGGCTTCGCGACGGAGCAGGCCGCCTACGAGGAGGCGGTGACCAACCTGTTCGCGGCGCTCGATGCGCTGGAGGCGCGCCTCCGGCATCGGCGCTATCTGACGGGCGCGCGGATCACCGAAGCCGACTGGCGCCTGTTCACGACGCTGGTGCGGTTCGACCCCGTCTACGCCTACCACTTCAAGTGCAATATCCGCCGGCTGACGGACTATCCGGCACTGTGGGGATACACGCGCGAGCTGTTTCAGGTTCCGGGCATCGCGGCGACGGTGGACTTCGACCACATCAAGCTCCACTATTACACGTCGCATCCGACGGTGAACCCGAACGGAATCGTCCCCAAGGGGCCGGTGCTGGACTTCGGGGCGCCGCACGGGCGCGACCACCTGCCCGCGGCCGCAGGCTAGCGGGCACCGCGACGCCACGACGAGGGGGACCACCATGAGCACGACCGAATCCGGCGGTACACGGCCGCAACCGATCTGCCCGCGCCTCGCCGCCCTCTACCGGCCGATCGAGCCCTTCGCCTGGCCTCTGGTACGGGTGGCGGCAGGCGCCACGCTCGTCCCGCACGGGCTGCCGAAGCTGATGGACCTTCCGGGCGCCGCCCAGGGCTTCGCCAATATGGGCTACGAGCCTGGCCTCCTGTGGGCGACCCTGGTGGCGCTGACCGAAGTGGTGGGCGGCCTCCTGATCGCGTTCGGGCTGCTGACGCGTCCGGCGGCAGCGGCCGCCGCCGTGTTCCTCGCGGTCGCCGTGACCCACCACTGGAGCAGCGGGTTCCTCTGGACCCAGAGCGGCTTCGAGTATCCGCTGCTGTGGGCGGTGGTGTGCCTCGCCTTCGCGATCCGCGGCGGCGGGCGCTTCTCGCTCGACCGCGCGATCGGCCGGGAAATCTGAACGCCTACAGGTCGAACACAGCCACCACCGGCGCGTGATAGGAGAGCGACGACGGCCGCCCGTAGGCGGTGACCTCGTCGCTGAGCGCCTCGTTGTGAATCTCGCAACCGCGCAGGTGGCCCATCAGCGCGCGCGACGCCATGACGTGGTCGAGCATCTGGCGGCGTCCCTGATGGATCACGCTATAGCGCGAGCTGGCGGGAACCGCGCGCTCGACCGGCACCATCACCCGCGCGGCCAGCGCCGGGTTGCCGGTGTTGTCCTCCTCGCCGCGCAGGATCTCGATGGGCGCATGGTGCTCCTCGGCGTTGAAGTCGCCGGCGATGCAGACATGGGCGGAAGGCTCCGCGTCGAACAGCCGGTCGAGCGCAAGGCGCAGCTCGAACGCCTGGCCCGCGCGCTTGATCTCCGAGAGGTAATAGCCCTCGGCCCAACCGGCGATGCTCTTCCAGGCGAAGGCGCCCTCCTTCTGCCCCGGCACCGGGCAGGCGAGCGGCGCGCGCAGATGCACGTTGTAGAGGTGCAGCGTCTCGCCGCCGGGCGCGCGCAGGCGCGTATAAAGTACCGGCCGCTCCCAAGCGAGCGACGCGTCCGCCCCGAGCGCCGGACCGGCGGTGACGTAGCCGTGGCGCGGCGCGGGCACCAGATCGTGCCACAGCTGATGCGTCTCCTCGATGGGAACGTGCGAGGCGGTCGCAAGGTTGTGGTGATCGGCGGGCCCGGCGCCGCGCTTCTCCGAATGGACGACGGCATATCCGGAAAGCCCGGCCGCGGCCAACAGCCGTCCGAGCGCGGCGAAATCCCGGCCTTTGCCGCCTTCGCGCGGCTGGGCGTTCACTTCCTGGAAACAGATCACGTCGGCGGCGAGCCGCTCCAGCATGGGCGCCAGGATCGGCAGGCGCGCCTCCAGCGCCGGCGCCACGCCGGGCCCCTCGTCCAGGCTTTCGAGATTGAAGGTGGCGATGCGCAAAGCGGCCTGCCCGTGTTGCCCCAAGGCCCGAAGCTTGGCCGGGACGCCGCCCACGGTCAATCGCGGGGAATCCAGTGGCCGCATCAAGGGGGTTGAGCGAACGGGCCGTTCCGGTCCAAAGTGGTGCGGCCCGGCGAGACAGGCGATGGAAGGCCGCACGCCGGGCCATGTGCGTCCAGTATGCCAGTTTGCGTGCAAGCAAAGCGTGAGGTCCCGACATACGGGGCCCATGGGAGCTGCGTCCGGCAGACGGATGGAACGTATATGCTCGATGTCATAGGGGGTCTGGCCGGCGCCTTGGGCACGGCCGCGCTGCATTTCCTGGAACCGGCGTCCCTTGTCTATCTGGTGGCGGGCACCTGCGTCGGCCTTCTGTTCGGCGCGATTCCGGGGCTCGGCGGCGCGACCGCGCTCGCGCTCCTGATTCCGCTCACCTACGGCATGGACAAGGCGGCGGCGATCATGCTGCTCGGCGGCTCGATGGCCGCCACCTCGACCGGCGGCTCGGTCTCGGCGATCCTGCTCAACACGCCCGGCATCGCGCCCAATGCGGCAACCACCTTCGACGGCTTCCCGCTCGCGACCCAGGGCCGCGCCGGCGAGGCGATCGGCGCGGCGGCGACGGCCTCGGCCACCGGCGGGCTCATCGGCATCGCGACGCTCCTGCTCGTGATTCCCATCGCCAAGGAGATCGTCCTCCTGTTCTCGCCGCCCGAGCTGTTCCTGCTCGCGGTGTTCGGCCTGTGCGCGATCGCCGTCTCCACAGGCGGGCGCCTGCTGCAGGGCCTGCTCGCCGCGATCTTCGGCTTCGTCTGCGCCTTTGTGGGCTTCGACCCCATCACGGGCGTGGTGCGCTACACCTACGGCGTGGACGCCCTGTGGGACGGCATCAAGCTGGTGCCGGCGCTGATCGGCTTGTTCGCCATCGGGCAGATGATCGATCTTTCCGTGAAGGGCGGCTCGATCGCTTCGGACGTGCTGAAGGTCAAAATCCAGCGCATCACCGACGGCATCAAGGACGTGTTCCGTAACTGGTCGACGATGCTGGTGGGCTCGGGCATCGGCACCTTCATCGGCGCGGTTCCGGGCGTCGGCGGCGTGGTCGCGTCGTTTCTCAGCTACTCCACCCAGGTCCAGCGCGACCCGAACCCGGATATTCCCTACGGCAAAGGCAACATCCGCGGCGTGATCGCCCCCGAATCGGCAAACAACGCCAAGGACGGCGGCTCGCTCATTCCGACGCTGGCCTTCGGAATCCCCGGCAGTGCCGAGACCGCAGTGTTCCTCGGCGCCATGGTGCTGCACGGGCTGGAGCCCGGCCCGCGCCTCCTGTTCGACCACGAAGACGTGGTGTTCACGCTGGTGCTGGCGCTGACGGTGTCGTGCGTGGTCGCCACGCTGATCGTCCTGGCACTCGCCAAGCCGATGGCCTATCTGACGCTGGTGGACGCGCCGATCCTCGCGCCCACGGTGATCGTGGTCGCGCTGGTAGGTGCCTTCGCGCTTCAGGGAGACTTCGTCGACGTCATCGTCGCCGCCGTGTTCGGCGTGATCGGCTACCTGATGATCCGCTTCGACTACCCGCGCATCACCTTCACGATCGCGCTCGTGCTGGGCGTGCTCACGGAGCGCAGCTTCTTCCAGAGCCTGGGCCTGTCGGACGGAAGCTGGGCCATCTTCGTCACCCGCACGGTCTGCGTGATCCTGATCGTGTTGTGCATCGTGACCCTGGCGATCCCCGCCCTGCGGGTGACGATGCGCCGGCGGGCCGCGGCGCGGGCGCAGGGAGGCATGACATGAAGGGGCTGCCTGCGGCAACGCGCGCAGGCGGCGCGCTGTTCGCGCTTGCCGCCGTCGCCTTCGCGGCAATGTGGCTGGTAGGCACGGGGGAAACCGCGATGGCCGCGCCGGCCGTCGCGGGATGGGCCGGGGCGCTGGTCGCGCTCCGCCCCCTGGTTCCTGAAAAGAAACGGACCACCCTCTATTTCGCCTTCGGAATCATGGCCTTCCTGATCTTTTTCCTGCACGAGACCTACCGGCTCCAGGGCACGGTCAGATATTTTCCGCTGCTCGTCGGCTGGACCGGGGCCGTTCTCTCGTTGCTCGACATCCTGAGCCTGACCGATACTCGGCCGGGACGGGCGGTGGCGACCTTCTTCGGCTCCACCTTGACGGAAGCGCCCGATGATGAGCGCACCCTCGGCCGGGAGGTCGCCTGCTTCGCGGCTGTCGGGGGCGGCGTTCTGCTGGCATGGTTATTCGGCTTCCTGATCGCTTCGCCGCTGTTCGTGTTCCTGTGGATGTGGCTATGGGGCGGCAAGCCGGTGCGCCAGTCGCTCTACGGTGCCGCCGCCATCTTCGCGTTCGTCTGGATTCTGTTCGAAGTTCTGCTGAGCTACGAGCTCTACCAGGGTATCGTGGTGGAATGGCTGGTGGAGACGTGGCGCGGCTGACGGCACGGCCGGGTCGCACCGTGGCGTCCGGCCCGCAGTTTTTTCGATGAGGAGGCCCATCACAACCGCGCGTTCACAGAGGCGATGAAGCCCGGAACGTCATCCAGATAGGGAGCAAGACATGCATAGGACATTCGGTTTTGGCGTCGCCTTCGCGGCGGGCCTGATGGTTGCAGGGGCGGCAAATGCCGCCGGCTTCCCGGAACGGGACATCAACTTCGTCATTCCTTACGGCCCGGGCGGAGGGTTCGATACCTACGTCCGTAAGATCGCGCCGGTCATGGAACGGCACCTTCCCAACAAGGTGCGCGTCATCCCGCGCAATGTCGATGGAGCGGGCGGACGCAAGGCCGTGGCAGGCCTCTACCGCGACAAGCCGGACGGCTACAACATCGCGATCTTCAACATGCCCGGCATGCAGCTCGACAAGATCCTGGGCCAGCCGACCAACTACGATATCGATGCCTTCACCTGGATCGGCCGCATCGGCACCTCGACCTACGCCTTAGCCGTAAGCGGCAAGTCGGGTATCGAGTCCTGGAAGGACCTCAAGGGCAAGCCTCTCAAGTACGCGATCACCGACTGGAGCTCGGGCTCCTACGTCTCTGGGCGCATTCTCTCCGAGGCGATGGGGCTCGATGTGACCTTCCTGCCGGGCTACAAGGGCTCGGCCGACATCTCGCTGTCGATGATCCGGGGCGACACCCAGATTTCCCTTTTCAATTCGGTCTCCGCGGCGAAATGGGCGGAGGGCGGCGAAATCCGCCTGGTCCTCGCGCTCGAGAACAAGAGCCCATGGCCCAAGGTGGCGAGCGTGGTGGAGGCAGGTTTCCCCGAGCTCGTGACGCTCACGGTCGACCGCTACGTCGGCGCGCCACCGAAGCTGCCGGCGGACATCGCCAAAGTGCTGTCGGACACCCTGATGAAGGCGCTGGCGGATCCCGAGATCCAGGAATGGAAGCAGAAGACGGGCGCGGAGGTAGACCCGCTCTCGGGCACCGACGCCGCCAAGGCGCTCAAGGAGATGGCCGCCTTCTACACCAAGTACAAGGACGCGCTCGCCAAGCGCTGAGGGCGACGGCAGAGTTCCAGCGGGGGCGCCTTCGGGCGCCCCTTGCCTTTCGTGCCCCGCCTTGGTTCAGGCGGCATCGGAAATAGTGTAGCGGCGCAGCAGGCGCACTTCCTCGCGCGGGAAATCGGTGCGCGCGTGGTTGACGCAGCGGTTGTCCCACATCAGGAAGTCGCCGGGCGTCCAACGGTGGGAATAGATGCGCGCGGGCGCTTCCGTGGCATCGATCAGGCGCGGCAGCAGGGCGTCGCTTTCGGCGCGGTCCATGCCTTCGATCCAGCGCGACATCAGGCGGTTGACGTAGAGCGCCTTGCGCCCGGTGGCGGGATGGACGCGTACCAGCGGGTGGCTCGCGGACGGCAACCGCGGGTCGCTTGCGTCGAAGGCGTCGGCGCTGGTGGCATCGAGCAGGTAGACGTTGCGGATGCGCTTGCCTTCGATCCGTGCCTTCACGTCGTCGGGAAGCGAATCATAGGCACCGTAGAGGTCGGCGAACTGGGTGTCTCCGCCCCGCGAGGGAATACGGATCGCGTAGAGCGTGGTGGCGAGATAGGGGCTTGGACGGTGGCAACCGTCGGAATGGAACTGCATCTCCCCGTCGGGCAGGTTGCCGATCGGCTTGCCGTTCTTACGCACGTTGGAAACCAGCATCACCCCCTTCTTATATTCGGAGGTGGGCGTGCCGTCGGAGGGCTTCTTGTAGTCGGAATCGGCCCTGCCGAACAGGCCGCAGAAGCGGATCTGGTCGTCGGCGGAAACTTTCTGACCGGAGAAGCACAGCACTTGGTGGCGTGCGAAGGCTGCGCGCACCGCCTGAAGGTCGTGGCCGGCCAGGCCGGCGCGGAGATCGACCCCTTCGACACGCGCGCCGAGCACGGGCGAAAGCGGCGTGACGGTAACGGTCATGGACGGCCTCCCTGCTTCTCATCGCGGTTTCCTGCGCAGTCTAGCGAGCGCGGCGCCGTCCGCCAAGCCGGGGCCGGCGCCCTTGATCGGGGCGGGCGGGCGGGATACCTTGCCGTGCCGCGCCGCCGGGAATACCGGCGCGGCCCGCAAAAGGACCGGAAAACGTGGCCGAATCAGAGCTTTCTCCCATCGACGCCGTGATTGAGGACGCACGCCAGGGGCGCATCTTCATCCTCGTGGACGACGAGGGACGGGAGAACGAAGGCGACCTCGTCATTCCGGCCGAGAAGGCGAGCCCCGAGGCCATCAACTTCATGGCCAAGTACGGACGCGGCCTGATCTGCCTCGCGCTCACCCCGGAGCGCGCTCAGGCCCTCGGCCTGCAGCTGATGTCGGCAAACAACCAGTCGCGCCACCAGACCGCCTTCACCGTCTCGATCGAGGCGCGTGAGGGCGTCACCACCGGCATCTCCGCCGCCGACCGTGCCCAGACCGTCGCGGTCGCCATCAATTCCAACCGCGGCCGCGAGGACATCGTCACCCCCGGCCACGTATTCCCCCTGATCGCGCAGTCGGGCGGCGTGCTGGTGCGCGCCGGCCATACCGAGGCGGCGGTGGACGTGGCCCGCCTCGCCGGGCTCAACCCGTCGGGCGTGATCTGCGAGATCATGAATGACGACGGCACCATGGCGCGCCTGCCTGACCTCATCGGGTTCGCGAAGAAGCACGGGCTCAAGGTCGCCTCGATCGCCGACCTGATCGCCTACCGCCGCCGTACCGAGCGCATCGTCGAGAAAGTTGCGGAAACCACCATCGACAGCCGCTTCGGCGGCACGTTCCGCCTCCACGTCTTCGCCAACAAGGTCAACTACGCCGAGCACGTGGCGCTCACGGTGGGCGACCTCTCCGGCCCGGAGCCGGTGCTGGTCCGTATGCACGCGCTCAACCTGCTGGGCGACGTGCTGGGCGACACCACCACCACCCAGTTCGCCGCCGGCGAGCCGCGCGACCGCGCGACCGAGCTGCAGGCATCCATGCGCCTGATCGGGGAAAAGGGCCGCGGCGTGATCGTGATCATCCGCGAGCCCACCCCCACCGCAGTCTCCCGCTTCGTGCAGGAGCGCGAGGGCAAGCCGCTCACCAAGCCGATCGCGGAGCTGCGCCAGTATGGCGTCGGCGCGCAGATTCTGCTCGAGCTCGGGGTCCGCAACATGGTCCTGCTGACCAACGCCAAGCGCACCATCGTCGGGCTCAACGGCTACGGGATCAACCTGGTGGCGCAGCAGCCGATCCCAGGGTGAAGGCGGCCGCGGGACGGTTGTGCCGGCCGCCGTGCCGGGCTAGGTTGCTTAGAATACGAACGAGCCGCATAAGATCAAGACGGCATGCTTTTCGGGAGAACGGTAATCTATGACTGACGCATCCGGACGGGTCGAGACCGTCACAGCCTTCGACATGGGCATCGAGGTCGAGCGGCGCGGAAAGGGCGCGCCGCTCGTCTTGTTCTACGACGAGGAGGCGCTGACGCTGGAGAGCCCGATCCTCGACGCCCTCGCCCGTTCCAACGAGCTGGTGATCGTTTCGCCCCCCGGCTTCGGCAAGTCCGAGCGCCCGTCGTGGATCGATACCATCGACGACGTGAGCTACATCATGCTCGACGCGCTGGACGCGCTCGGGATCGAACGCGCTCCGATGGCTGGCTTCGGGCTCGGCGGCTGGATCGCGGCCGAGATCGCGGTTAAGACCACCCGGCACATCTCGCGCCTGGTGCTGGTGGACCCGTTCGGGATCAAGGTGGGCGGCCCGTTCGACCGCGACATCCAGGACATCTGGGCGCTGCATCCCGACAAGGTGCTGGAGCTCAAGTACGCCGACCCGGAAAAGGGCCGTATCGACTACACACAGATGGCGGAATCGAAGCTCGAAATCGTCGCCCGCAACAAGGAGACCTACGCGCGGCTGTGCTGGCAGCCCTACATGCACAACCCCAAGCTCCGGGGGCGCCTGCACCGCATCGACGTGCCGACACTGGTGGTCTGGGGGGCGCGGGACGGCATCGTCACGCCGGCCTACGGCAAGGCTTTCGCCGCCGAAATCCCAGGCGCGCGCTTCGAGACCGTCGCCGATGCGGGCCACTTCCCGCACCTCGAGCAACCCGACGCTTTCCTCGCACTGGCCGATGGCTTCCTCGCCAAGGCCGATGCCTGAACGCAATCCGAGAGCATAGGGAGACCACGCCATGCGCTGCTGGCACTTCACAGAGATGCCGTACCCCCACCTCCCCGATCTCGACGCGATCGATTCGATCCGGGTGACGATCCCCAACAAGTACTACGATCCCAAGGTCGGCGCAGACCTCTACCAGCGCTATCTCGACGAGCACGTGATCGCCGACGAGCTCGGCCTCGACATCATGCTCAACGAGCATCACCAGACCGCCACCTGCACCGACGTGGCGGCGCCGCTGTCGGCCGCGATCCTCGCGCGCCAGACCAGGACCGCGCGCATCTGCATCCTCGGCAACCCGATGGCCAACCGCGCCGATCCGGTGCGCGTCGCCGAGGAGATGGCGATGATCGACGTGATCTCGCGCGGGCGGCTCGACTGTGGCTTCGTGCGCGGCGTCCCCTACGAAACCTTCGCCGCCAATACCAACCCGACCCAGACGCTGGAGCGCCTGTGGGAAGGCATCGACCTGTGCGTCAAGGCCTGGACCACCCACGATGGGCCGTTCAACTTCGAGGGCAAGTTCTGGCACAAGCGCCAGGTCAACGTGTGGCCGCGCTGCTGGCAGCAGCCGCACCCCCCTGTGTGGATCACCGGCTCGTCGGACAAGGAGAACATCATGGAGGTGGCGCGACGCGGCTTCACCTTCGCCATGTTCCTGCAGCCGCACGAGAAGGTGAAGGAGATGTTCGACGCCTACCGCTCGTGCGCGATCTACGACGACCCCGAGGAGGTGCGCCGCCACATCGCCTACATGCCGCTGGTGGCGACAGCCGACACCGAGGCCGAGGCCGAGGCGCTGGCCCAGAAGCTCGCCTGGTACCTGCAGGCCAAGACCGCGCCGCAGTTCCGCAACCCGCCGGGCTACGTCCCCGTCTCGTTCAACGTCAACGCGCTCAAAGGCACCTACACCGGGCGCACCGACGCGGTGCGCGCGCGCGGCCTCGACTACCTGCGCGAACAGGGCGTGATGATCTACGGCACGCCCGACCAGGTGTTCGAGCAGATCAAGCGCTTCTACGGGCTGGTGGGCGGCTTCGGGCAGCTCCTGATGATGCAGCAGGCCGGCTTCGTCACCCACGAGGAGACGGTGAAGAGCATGACGCTGTTCGCCAAGGAAGTGTATCCGCGGGTCAAGGAGGAGTTCGCCTTCCGTCCTGCCAAGAAGGGCGCGGCCGCCGAGTAGCGGCCGCTTTCCTGCCGCGACGGGCACGACGGGAGACGATGAAGACCCCGGGCCAGTACATCGCCATCGACGGCGTCAGGACCCACTACTTCGAGGCGGGCCGGCGTACCGGCGCGCCCAGCGTCCTGCTGCTGCATTCCGCCGAGTTCGGCGGCGCAGCCGAGCTATCGTGGGAGTTCAACCTCGACGCCGTAGCCGAGCACTTCCACGTCCTTGCTCCCGACCACCTGGGCTTCGGGCGCACCGACAAGCTGTTCGACTTCTGCGGCCAGTTCGACCGGCGCATCCGCCACGTTCGGCGCTTTCTCGAGGCGATGGAGGTGAAGGAAGCCTACGTGGTGGGCTCGTCCATGTCGGGCGGGCTATCGCTCACGGTAGCGGCGCGCGCCGAGCCCGACTGGCCGATCCGTAAGGTCGTCACCTGCTCGGGCGGCGGCTTCGCGCCCGCCAACGAGGCGCGCGCCGTGCTCAACACTTACGACGGGACCCCCGAGCACATGCGCCGCATCGTCGCCACCATGTTCGTCGATCCCCGATGGGCGGCGGACGATGCCTACATCGCGCGGCGCCAGGAGCTCGCCACCCTACCGGGCGCCTGGGAAGCAACCGCCGCCGCCCGCTTCAAGGCCCCGTTCAGGGGCAAGGGCGGGCCGTCCGAGCGCGAGGCGCTCGACTATTCCAGCATCAAAGTCCCCTGCCTGGTGATGGCGGGTGCGCGCGATCCCCTGCGCCTGCCCGGCTATGCCGACGAGCTCGCCGCCGCGATTCCGGGCGCGCGGCTCCACGTGTTCGAGAACGCGGCCCACATGCCCAACATCGAATGCGCCGAGGCGTTCAACGACGTGCTGATCCGGTTCCTGAAGGAGGAGTCCCCATGAACCCCGCCGACGCCAAGCCCGTCGAGGCCGCCGTGCTGCGCAATTTCGCGGGCCACTTCGCCACCGGCGTGACCGTGCTCACCACCCGCGACGGCGCGGGCCGGCACTACGGCCTCACTATGAACGCGGTGAGCTGCGTGTGCCTCGAGCCGCCGCTGTTCCTCGCCTGCGTGGACAAGAAGTCGGCGACCCTCGGCCCGCTGCTCGAGAGCGGCGTGTTTGCCCTCAACATCCTCGCCCTAGACCAGGACAAGGTCTCCAACACCTTCGCCTCCAAGGGCGAGGACAAGTTCGCCGGTGTGCCGACCGAGACGGGCGACCTGGGCGTGCCGCTGATCGCGGGCGCGCTCGCCGCCGCCGAGTTCCGGGTGGTCCGCACGGTGGAGGCCGGCGACCACGTCATCTTCATCGGCGAGGCGGTCGCCGCCCGCAACGAGGACAAGGACCCGCTGCTCTACTTCCGTGGCCGCTATGGCCGTCTGACGGCCTGAGGCGGCGGACGAACCGCGCAGCGGGGGAAAGGACGGCGCCATGACCGAAACGACCCCGCCGCCAACGCCCGAAGACGCGCCAGCCCCCACCGACGGACCCCTCGCCCACGACATCCCGCTCGCGCGTCGCACCGCGCCCGGCGCGGCCCCCGGCACCCTGGTCTCCGACCCTGCCGCGCCGCGTCCGCGCATCCGCGTGATCGCCTACGATGCCGGCGGCTGCACCGAGGACGAGGACGATGCCGTCGACGTGGAAAGCCTGCCCGGCCGCGTGCGCCCCGGCACGGTCACCTGGATCGACGTGGTGGGGCTCGGCGATGCGGCGGTGATCCAGCGCCTCGGCGAGCTCTTCAACCTGCACCGGCTCGCGCTCGAGGACGTGATCCACGTCCACCAGCGCCCCAAGGTGGAGGACTACGGCGACCGGCTGTTCGTGGTGTTCCGCATGGTGGACCCGTCGGCGGAGGAAGCTTCCGAGCAGGTCGCGCTGTTCCTCGGCAAGGAGCTGGTCATCACCTTCCAGGAGCGTCCCGGTGACGCCTTCGAGCCGGTGCGCAATAGGCTGCGCCAGGGCCGGGGCGTGATCCGGAATCACGGCGCGGACTATCTCACCTATGCGCTGCTGGACGCCAGCATCGACCAGATGTTCCCGGCGCTCGAGACCTACGACGACACGCTCGACACCCTCACCGAGGACGTGCTGCGCACCCCCGACCCGGAGATTGCCCACCACCTGCACGTGGTCAAGCGCGAACTCCTCAACCTGCGGCGCATCGTGTGGGCGAGCCGCGAGATGATCAACAACCTGATGCGCGGGGATTTCACGCTGATCCGCGTGGAGACCCGCACCTACCTGCGCGACTGCTACGACCACTGCATCCAGCTCATGGACATGCTGGAGATGCAGCGCGAGGTGACGGCGAGCCTGTTCGACATCCACCTCTCCAGCCTGTCGAACCGGCTCAACGAGATCATGAAGGTGCTGACGATGATCGCCACCATCTTCATTCCACTCGGCTTCATCGCCGGCATCTACGGCATGAACTTCGATCCCGAAGCCTCGCCCTGGAACATGCCGGAGCTCGACTGGTACTTCGGCTATCCGTTCGCACTCTCGGTCATGGCCGTGACGGCCGTCGGCCTGCTGCTGTGGTTCCGCAGGAAGGGCTGGATCGGGCGGCCGCGCTGGCGCCGGATCGCGGCGACGCACGTGCGGCGCCTCAGGCGGGGACCTCGCCCAGCACCGTGAGGCGGCGCATCAGCCGGTCCTGGGTCGGGTCGAAGTCCCGGCGCGCGTGGGAGACGCAGCGGTTGTCCCACATCAGCAGGTCGCCGAGCCGCCAGCGGTGCTCGTAGACGAAGTCCGGGTTCTCGATGTGGTCGAACAGGCGCGCGAGCAGCCCGTCGCTCTCCGCCTTCGGCAGGCCGACGATCTCACGCGTCATCAGGCGGTTCACGAACAGGCACTTGCGCCCGGTGACGGGATGGGTGCGCACCAGCGGGTGCGCGTGACGCGGCGCGTCGTTAGACACCGCCGCCGCCGTGTGGGTCGCGCCCGCGTCGTAGTCGTAGACGTGGAGCGCCTCGAGGCCGGCGAGGCGCTTCCTGGTCGCATCATCGAGCGTGTCGTAGGCGCGCTCGAGGTCGCAGAACAGCGTGTTGCCGCCGGTTTTCGGAATTTTCATGGCGTAGAGGATGGTCGCCTTGGCCGGGCGCGGCTGGTAGCACTGGTCGATGTGGAACATCATCTCGCCGACCGGCAGGGCGTGGACGTACTCCCCGTTCTCCTTGAGGTTGGAGATGTACATGATCGCCGGGTCCTCGCCCGAGAACTGGCCGGTGTGGATGGTGGCGAGCGTGCCGATGCGGCGCCCGAAGCGCAATTGGTCCTCGGCCGTGAGGTTCTGGCCGCGCACGCAGATGACATGGGACTGGTGCCAGATGTCCATGACGACCCGGAACGTCGCGTCGCTCATCTGGCCGGCAAGGTCCACGTTGAGAATCTCCGCCCCGTGCGGCGCATGGCGCAGGACCTCGACGCCCTGGTAGGTCTCAGCCCGGCCCGGCGCGAGGGTGGTTTCGGGGAAATCGGCAAGCTGGACGGCCATCGTGCTACCTCGTGCGGGGCGGCGAGGCGCCCCAAATAATAAGAAATCTAAGTATTCGGATTATAGGGATTCCCGCCCGCCGCCGTCAACGGGCGGGGAACGCTCGTCCGCTAATGCATCGAGCGACCGCCATCCACATTGATGCACTGGCCGGTGATGTAGTTGGAGGCG
Organism: Alphaproteobacteria bacterium; assembly: GCA_050485485.1. GTDB lineage: Bacteria > Pseudomonadota > Alphaproteobacteria > SMXQ01 > SMXQ01 > WHSO01. The sequence continues at coordinate 16,346 of JBJHBM010000010.1, forward strand.
TCCGATAGCAGGAACATCACCGCCCCCACGAGGTCGTCCGGCACCTGGTCGCGCCCGAAGCACTTGTCCTGGTTCTGGCGCTGGGTCATGTGCTCGTTGGTGGAGGTGGCCACCTGGGTCTCGGACAGCGTGAAGCCGGGCGAGACCGAGTTCACGCAGATGTTGTCCTCTCCTACCTCGCGCGCGAGCGCGCGCGTCATCACCAGCACCGCGCCCTTGGAGGCCGAATAGTGCAGCCGCCACTTTCCGCCTTCCCACACGCGCGACGACGCGATGTTCACGATCTTCCCGCCGCCCTGCTTCTTCATGTAGGGATACACCGCGAGCGCGCACAGGAACGGCCCCTTGGTGTTGACCTGCATCACGCGGTCCCACTCCTCAGCCGGGATCTCGTGCCACGGCTTGCGGCCCAGCACCGCCATGAGGGAGGCGTTATTGACGAGCCCGTCGATGCGGCCCCACTTGTCCGCGGTGGCCTTGGCAAGCTCCTCGGTCATCTTCTGGTCGGCGACGTCAGTGGTCTTGGCGAAGGCCGCGAGGCCGCGGTCGGTCAGATCTTTCGCGAGCTTGCGGTTGGCCTCGTCCACGATGTCCGCGATCACCACCTTGGCACCGGCTTCCGCGAGCCGGGTGGAATAGACCTTTCCGATGCCGGTCGCCCCGCCGGTGACGATGACGACGCGGTCGGTGAGGTCGAGGCTGGGGCGGGTCGGCGAAATCGTGGCCATGTGCGTGTTGCTCCCTTTTATGGATCGTTGGCGAAAGACCCCGCGAACGGCGGGTCAGGATTGGCGCAGACAGTCCTCGTCCGTGAGGCGCAGGTGGCGCCGGCACCCCGCGGCGCGGCGCCACCGAGGCTCATGCGGTCGCGTTGCGGTCCACCGAATCCCACAGGTGCTCGTTCCACTCCTGCGGCAAGGTACCGTCGTCCAACCCCATGCCGACGTAGTGGCTCCACAGCTTGTAGCAGTGCTGGGCACGGTTGTTGTTGACGGTCTGGATCAGCGCGATCTCCTCGCGCGTCAGCGGCTTCACCTTGCCGATGGTGGCGGCCTGGTAGTAAGCCTTAGCGTTCTCCTCGAAATGCACCGAATCGACCAGCAGCGCGGGTAGGCTCTCGGCCACCAGAACGCCGCCGTGGGCACGCATCAGCGCGCCGTTGTGCTGTCCCAGCGTCGCCGCCAGTTCGCGGCCCTGCTTCGACGACATGATGTGGCTGGGGTCCGCATGGGTCGGGATGCCGGAGGCCCAGCGCTGGGCGTGGCTCTTCATCAGCGCGAGTTCGACACCTTCCAGCATGGTGAACATGGCCGCGAGCTCCGAATGGGTGTGCACCACACAGTCGATGTCGCGGCGCGCGCGCAGCACCTCCGAATGGATGAACACCTCGCGCGGAGGACGGTAGCCCGGCGGCCCCTCCAGCACCTTGCAGTCGAGGTCGCAGATCACCAGCCCTTCCGGCATGATGCCGGCGCGGCTGTCGTTGATCGACTGGATCATGAACGCCTCTCGGCCCGGAATGCGGACGCTGGCATGGCCCGAATAGGTGAGGATGCCCTCCTTGTGGAGGAGCCGGGTGAGTGCCGCGAGCTGGATGCGCAGCCCCGTGATCGAAGCGTCGAGATTGGAGCCCGCGGTCGCGGTCGCCATGTCGTTTCTCCCTGTGATGATCGTATCGTCCTGGTGGTGGCGTATTGGTCTCGCGCCTAGGGCGCCAGCCCCTCGAGGTTGCGCTTCATGGCGTTGAGGGTGCGGCGGAGCGCGTCCACGTCCGTCTCCGCCACGCCCGCCACGGCGCGGATATTGACATCGATCGCGTGCGGCAGCAGCACGTTGCGCAGCGCACGCCCCTTCTCCGTAAGATAAATGTTCACCTTGCGCTTGTCTTCGGCGTTGCGCATACGCCGGACATAGCCGCGCCGTTCCATGCCGTTGAGCGCCGTCACCGTGGTCGGCTCCATCATGCCGACGCGCTGGCTCAGCTCGCGCTGGGTGAGCCCGTCCTCCTCCCACAGCACACGCAGGAAGTACCATTGTCCGATCGTCACGCCTTGGGGCGAGATGCGCGCCTGCAGGACCTTGGTGAACACGCGGTAGGTGTCGCGCAGGAGGTAGCCGAGCGATGTCTCGGAACTGAACTCGACGTTCTTGCCCTGCGCGGCGTCGGCGAGCGCCGCCTGCGCCTCGGGCACGAGCTCGATGCTGTCGGTCATGGCGGTGATATCCCCATCCATCGGTGCTGGCGCCCCGTCCCTTAGACCATTAGTTTGCGAACCATTTTAAGGTCAAATCATTAGAATTCCAACCGTTCGCAGTCGCTCAAGGGCGATCCGTAGTGTGGTGCCGCCTTCGCTTGCACCCGGTGGGAGAGCCGCTAAGTTACGGGCAAGGCCGCTTTGCGGCCCTTCGGTATCGTAGGGAGTACGCCTTGGACGGGGTGAAGGAAACCATCCGCGCACGGGCCCGGGCCCTCGGCTTCGAGGCCGTGGGCTTCGCGCAGGCGGCCGCGGTCCCCGACCGCGCGGAAGCGCTCACGGTCTATCTCGGTGCCGGCCATCATGGCGACATGGACTGGATGGCGCGGCGCGTGCCCGAACGCGCACATCCCAACGGGTTGTGGCCGGACGCCCGGAGCGTGATCGCGCTCGGCCTCAACTACGGCCCGCCCGGCGACCCGTTGGCGCTGATCGGACGGCGCGAGCGCGGCGTGATCGCGGCTTACGCGCGCGGTCGCGACTACCATGACGTGATGAAGACACGCCTCAAGCAGCTCGCGCGCGCCATCGCCGAGGAGTTCGGCGCCGACGTCAAGGTGTTCGTGGACACGGCGCCAGTAATGGAGAAACCGATCGCCGAGGCGGCCGGGATCGGCTGGCAGGGCAAGCACACCAACCTGGTATCGCGCCGGCACGGATCTTGGCTGTTCCTGGGCGAGATATTCACCACCCTCGATATCGCGCCCGATGCGCCCGAGAGCGATCATTGCGGTAATTGCCGCGCCTGCCTCGACGCCTGCCCCACCGACGCCTTCCCCGCTCCCGGCCGGCTGGATGCGCGACGCTGCATCTCCTACCTCACCATCGAGCACAAGGGCCACATCCCGGAAACATTCCGCGCGCCCATGGGCAACCGCATCTACGGCTGCGACGACTGCCTCGCCGCCTGCCCGTGGAACAAATACGCCGCCATGACGCGCGAATACGCCTTCCTGCCCCGGATCGAGCTGACCGCGCCGAAACTCGCGGACCTCGCCATGCTGGACGACGCCGGCTTCCGCCGGGTGTTCTCGGGCTCCCCCATCAAGCGCATCGGGCGCGACCGCTTCATCCGCAACGTACTGATCGCAATCGGCAACTCGGGAGATCCGGCGCTCGCGCCCCGGGCCGAGGCGCTACTCGACGACGCCGCGCCCCTGGTCCGCGCGATGGCGGTATGGGCGCTCGCCCGATTACTGCCTGCGGCATCCTTCGCCACGTTCGCCGCACACCGCCGCGCGGGAGAGGCCGACCCGGCCGTCGCCGCCGAATGGGACGCAGCGATGCGGGTCGCCGAAGACCGGCCCCGCCGGGCGACGCGATGAAGGTTTCGGACTTCGATTTCGATCTACCGCGCGAGCTGATCGCGCTCCGACCGATAGAGCCGCGCGAACAGGCGCGCCTTCTTGAGGTACGCCAGGACGGACAACCCGGCGAAGGCCTCGGCGACCGCCACGTCTTCGACCTGCCCGACCTGCTCGCGCCCGGCGACGTACTGGTGGTCAACGACACCCGCGTGGTGCCGGCGCGGCTCGTGGGACGGCGTGGCGAGGCCAGGATCGAAATCACGCTCCACAAGCCGGTGTCTCCCACCCGCTGGCATGCCTTCGCCAAAGGCGCGCGACGCCTGCGGCCGGGCGACGCGATCACCTTCGCGCCCAGAATCGGGGCCGAGGTGGCGGAAAAACGCGAGGGCGGCGAGGTGATCCTCGACTTCGCCCTGCCCGAAGCCGAGGTGCTGAGGGCTCTGGAGACGGTCGGCAGCGCGCCGCTGCCGCCCTATATCGCGCGCGCGGAAGGCCCCGACGCGCGCGACCGCGCCGACTACCAGACGATCTTCGCTGCACGGCCCGGCGCCGTCGCCGCGCCCACCGCGGGGTTCCACTTCACCGAGGCGCTGATGCGCCGCATCCTCGCGCGCGGCGTCAAGCGCGCCACCGTAACGCTCCACGTCGGCGCCGGCACCTTCCTGCCGGTCAAGGCCGAGGAGGTTTCCGCCCACAAGATGCACGCCGAATGGGGTGAGGTGGACCCCCTGACCGCCGAGTTCATCAACGCGGCGCGCGCCGAGGGTGGCCGCGTGGTCGCAGTCGGCACCACGGCGCTGCGCATCCTCGAGACTGCGGCCGGTATCGACGGCAGGCTCAGGCCGTTCTCGGGCGACACCGAGATCTTCATCACGCCGGGCTACCGTTTCCGCGCGGTGGACCTGCTGGTCACCAACTTCCACCTACCGCGCTCCACCCTGTTCATGCTGGTCTCCGCCTTCGCCGGCCTCGCGCACATGAAGGCCGCCTACGAGCACGCCAAGCGCGTGCCCTACCGCTTCTACTCCTACGGCGACGCCTGCCTGCTGCACCCCGCCCCCGGGGCGCGCATCGCCGCCCACGACGGGACCGGCGCCGCATGAGCGGGCCGACGTTCTGCCATACGCTGCTCGCGACATCGGGCGCGGCGCGGCGCGGACGCCTTGCCACTGCCCACGGCACCGTGGAGACGCCAGCCTTCATGCCGGTGGGCACGCGCGCGACCGTCAAGGCGATGACGCCCGACGCGGTGCGCGCGACCGGGGCCGAGATCATCCTCGCCAACACCTATCACCTGATGCTGCGCCCCGGCGCCGAGGCCATCGAGCGGCTCGGGGGACTGCACCGTTTCATGGGCTGGCCCGGGCCGATCCTCACCGATTCGGGCGGCTTCCAGGTGATGAGCCTGTCGGAGCTGCGCAAGATCACGGCGACCGGCGTCACCTTCCGCTCCCACCTCGACGGCACCATCCACGAACTCACGCCCGCGCGCGCGATGGACATCCAGCGGCGGCTCGACGCCGACGTGACGATGGTGCTCGACGAATGCACGCCGTTCCCGGTGAGCGAGGATCAGGCGGCGGTATCTATGCGGCTCTCCATGACCTGGGCGCGCGAATGCCGCGAAGTCTTCGTCGCGCGTCCCGGCTACGGCCTGTTCGGCATCGTGCAGGGCAGCGTGTACGCAGAGCTGCGCGAGGAATCGGCCAAGGCGCTCGCCGCCATCGGCTTCGACGGCTACGCCATCGGCGGGCTCGCGGTGGGCGAGGGCCAAGCGGCAATGCTCGAGGTGCTGGGGGGGACCCTGCCGCACCTGCCGGTCGACCGGCCGCGCTACCTGATGGGGGTCGGCACGCCGCTCGACCTGGTGCGCTCGGTCGCGCGCGGCATCGACATGTTCGACTGCGTGATGCCGACGCGCTCGGGCCGCACTGCCAAGGGCTTCACCCGCCGGGGCGAGGTCAATTTGCGCAACGCGCGCCACGCGCTCGACCCCCGCCCGCTCGACGTGGCCTGCGGCTGCACCGCCTGCACGCGCTTCTCGCGCGCCTACCTGCACCACCTGTTCAAGGCCGAGGAGATGCTGGCAGGCATGCTGCTGACCGAACACAACGTGCGGTTCTACCAGGATCTGATGGCGGGCCTGCGCGCGGCGATCGCGGAGGACCGCTTCGCCGAGGCGGCGGCGCGCTGGGAGGCCGACCTCGTCCGCGGCGATATCGAACCCCTCTAGGCCCGGCCCGCGTGGACAAGCCGGGCCGCACCGCCCTATGATCCGCCCATGATCGAAACTCCCAAGGACAGCGGCCTCACCCAGCTCGGGCACGAGGCGCCGGTGCCGCGGAGCCCCGAGGCGGCGCGGCTCGAGACCTTCGCCAACCCGCACGCGGGCACCGACTACCTGGTGCGCTTCGCCTGCCCGGAGTTCACCTGCCTGTGCCCGATCACGGGCCAGCCCGACTTCGCCCATTTCGTGATCGACTACGTGCCGGCGCGGCTGTGCGTCGAAAGCAAGTCGCTCAAGCTGTTCCTGGCGTCGTGGCGCAACACCGGCGCGTTCCACGAGGCGACCACCCTCGCGATCGCGAAGCGCCTGGAGGACGCCACGGCGCCCCGGTGGCTGCGCGTGTCGGGCTTCTGGTATCCGCGCGGCGGCATCCCCATCGACGTGTTCTACCAGTCGGGCGAACCGCCTTCCGGCGTCCACGTCCCCGACGCGGGTGTCGCCCCCTACCGCGGGCGCGGCTGACGAGAGAAGAAGGAGGAGACATACATGTACGAGATGCACGGCATGGTCGGATTCATGTCCGGCCCGGCGCTGCTGGGATGGCTGGTGGTGGTCCTGCCTTTCGCCATCGGCGCCTACATGGTGGCCGGGCGCATGGGACGCACCCCGTGGGCCTGGGCAATCCTCGCGCTCATCCCCGTCGTCAACTTCTTCTTCTACATCTACGCGTTCTTCGCGGTGCTGCTCTACGTGCTGGACCGGCTCAACCAGTCCGCACCGCCGCCGCCGGGGGCGTAAAATGGTTCACAATTCTCGTCATGCTCACCGAAGGGCGAGCATGACGAGTTTTTGGTTGCAGGTATCAGAAAAACTCGTGGATGGTCGTCCCAGGCACGACCACGACGCAATCAGTGAACGAAGCCCGCTAACGAACGCCCTGTCTCAGGAAACCTACTCGTCCTCGCCGGAATAGGCGCAGCCGGCGGTGCAGGTCTCGAACAGGACGACCTTGGAGAGGCCGGGCAGCTTCGGCTTGAGCCCGCGCCAGATCCAGCGCGCGATCACCTCGCTCGTGGGATTTTCCAGCCCCTTGATCTCGTTTAGGTAATGGTGGTCGAGCCGGTCGTAAATCGGCGCGAACGCCGTCTTCACGTCGGCGAAATCCATCACCCAGTCCTCCGGTCCAACGAGCGGCCCACTGACATGCAGCTCCACGGTGAAGGAATGGCCGTGAAGCCGCGTGCACTTATGCTCGGGCGGCAGGTTGGGCAGTCGGTGGGCCGCCTCGAAGGTGAACCGCTTGAAGATGTCCATGAATAATTCTACCGCAGGCCGAGATATTTGTGGGTCTGGACGCTGAGCCGCCAGCGCGGATGCGCGAGGCAATAGGCGATGGCCGCGCGTGTATTGGCTTCCCGCTCCGGCCCGTCCATGGGCTGGAGGAAGAAATGATCGAAGGGAAGGTCGCGGAAGCGTTCAGGCGCCGCCCCTTCCTGCGGATAGACGAGCTTGAGCTCGTGACCCCCGGTCTGCACGAGAGGCGCGCCCGCCTTGGGACTCACGCAGATCCAGTCGATTCCGGCGGGCGCCGGCAGGGTGCCGTTGGTCTCTATGGCGACCTCGAGCCCTTGGGCATGGAAGGCGTCGATCAGTGCGCGGTCGAGCTGCAGCAGGGGCTCGCCGCCAGTGCAGACCACGAACGGGCGGCCTCCTCCACATTCCGCGTCCCAGCAGGCGCGCACCGCCGCGGCGAGATCGTCCGCGCGCGCGAACTTGCCGCCGCCGGGCCCGTCGGTGCCGACGAAATCGGTATCGCAGAAACGGCACTGGGTGGTCGCGCGGTCGCGCTCCAGCCCCGACCACAGATTACAGCCGGCAAAACGGCAGAACACCGCGGCACGCCCAGTGTTGGCGCCTTCGCCTTGCAACGTCGCGTAAATCTCCTTGACCGCATAGGTCATGGGGCGGACCGGTCCTGGTAGATCGTGGGATCGGGGACGCCGGCTTCCTCGAAGCCCCGGCGGCGCAACAGGCAGGAATCGCAGGCGCCGCACGCGCGTCCCTGTTCGTCCGGATCATAGCAGCTTCGGGTCAGACTGTAATCCACCCCGAGCGCGGCGCCGAGCCGGACGATCCCGGCCTTGGTCATGTCGATGAGCGGCGTCCGGATGCGTACCGGCAGCGTACCCTCGACCGCTCCCTTGGTGGCGAGGTTGGCCATCTCCTGGAACGCGCGGACGTATTCCGGCCGGCAGTCGGGATAGCCCGAGTAGTCGCGCGCGTTGACGCCGATGAAGATGTCGCCCGCTCCCAGCACCTCCGCCCAGGCGAGGCCGAGGGACAGGAACACGGTGTTGCGCGCGGGCACGTAGGTCACCGGGATGCCCGCCGCCATCTCCGCCTCGTCCCGGCCCTTGGGCACCGGGATGTCGGCGGTGAGAGCGGAGCCGCCAAAGGCGGCGAGGTCGATCGGCACGATCACATGGCGGGCGGCGCCCAGCGTGCGTGCGACGCGGCGCGCGGCCTCGAGCTCGACCGCGTGGCGCTGGCCGTAGCGGAACGAGAGCGCATAGGCCTCGAAGCCGTCGCGCCGCGCGAGCGCCAGCACGGTCGCGGAATCGAGCCCGCCCGAGAGCAGCACCACGGCGCGCTCGGGGCCGGGCGGCGGCGCGACGCTCACGGCACCCTCCCCCCGCCCTGCCCGGGCGCGCCCTCGAGGTCCTCGATCTCGTCCTCGTAAGCCGCGCCTAGGCCGCGACGGCGGCGATAGCGCCGGTAGAGCCACACTCCCAGCATCCCCGACGCCACGAACAGCGCCACCGAGGCGCCGATGCGCCATTCGGGATCGAGCCGGATGCCCGAGCCCAGCAGCGCGAAGATCACGGTCTGGGGCACGTAGCCGATGGCGCTGCCGGCGACGAACGGCGCCAGCGCCACCCCCGAGACCCCCGCGGCAAGATTGGTGAGCGCGTTGCTGCCGACCGGCAGCAGACGGATCAGGATGGCGGTGGACATGGGGTTGTCGCGCAGGAACGTGTCGATGCGCTCGACGCGGCGCGAGAAGCGCGCCCGCACCGTCGCGCGGCCGAGCATGCGGGCATAGACGAAGGCGACGATGCATCCGGTCACGCTGGCGGCAAGGGCAAGCCCCGTGCCGACGAGGAAGCCGAAGGCGTAGCCGCCGAGAAAGGAGACCGCCTGGCGTGGCAGGCCGATGGCGGTGAGCCCGGCTCCGACCGCGACGAACAGCAGCTCGCCCGCGAGCCCGTGCCCGCGGATGTTGCGGTCGATCCAGGTCTCGTCGAACAGGTCGAACAGGCCGAAGCCCTGGATGGCGTAGCCCACCGCCACCAGCGTTGCGATCAGCACGAGCCCGCGCAGATAGGGCTTGAACGCACCCACGCCTAGCTTTCCGGTCCGAGGCGCGGCCGCTTCATGCGGCGCGCGAGCCACGCGACGCCGAACATGTCCGTGATGCCGACCCACAGCCGGTCCCAGAACCCGTAGTTGGAAGCGCCGCGCAGACGCGGGCGGTGGTTGACCGGCACACAGCGCACCTCGCCGCCGCCCCGGATCATCAGCGCCGGATAGTAGCGGTGCATGTGATCGAAGTAGGGCAGCTTCAGGAACGCGTCGCGCCGCATCACCTTGAGGCCGCAGCCGGTGTCCGCGACCCCGTCGCGCAGCAGCCATTGGCGCACCCGGTTGGCGAGCCGCGAAGAGGCGCGCTTGAGCCAGGTGTCCCGACGCTTGATCCGGATGCCGGTCACGAGGTGCAGCCGACCGGTCGCATCGGCGAGCGCGATCCCGACCAGCACCGGGATGTCGGCGGGGTCGTTCTGGCCGTCGCCGTCGAGCGTCACGATCCAGGCCCCGCGCGCCGCTTCGGCGCCGGTGCGGATCGCCGTGGACTGGCCGCAGCTCTCCACATGCGTAAGCACGCGCAGCCACGGGAAGCGCGCGCGCGCCTCGACGAGGCGCGCCGCGGTCGCGTCGGTGGAGCCGTCGTCCACGTAGATGCCCTCGAACGCGAAGCGGCCGTCGAGGGCCGCGTGGATCTCCTCGATCAACGGCAGGATGTTGTCCGCTTCGTTGCGGACCGGCACGACGACGGAAAGGGTCGGGGTCATGTCCTTGTAAACCGCCCGGGTTTCGGCCCGGTTGTAGCGAAGGGCGGGGGGCTTGTCCAAGCCGTTCTTCCCCGGGCCGTTCTTCCCCGGGTCCGGCCCGGGGCGGGGGGCGGGCGTTGAACCTGCGGCCCCGGGCCGCTATGGTGCGGCGGCATCCGGGGCACCTTCCGCAGCGCCCCCGCCCCTGCCGTGGAGCCCATGAAGGCCGTCACCCTCTACATCGCCGCCTGCGGGCTTCTCGTCCTCCTGTTCGCCGCTGTCCCGGCCCTCGACATCGAGACCGCGCGCCTGTTCTACCGCCCGGAGGACGGCTTTTACCTGCGCGACAGCCGGCTCGCGGTATTCTCCTACGAGCTCATCAACGTGCTGGAATACCTGCTCTACGCCTTTGCCACGGCCCTGGTGCTGATCCATTTCGTGCCGCCGCTCGCGCGCTTCAGGGTGCGCCCCTCGGCGATCGCCTCCATTGTGCTGGCCTTCGCGCTGGGTCCGGGGCTCGTCACCAATACCCTCCTCAAGAACGAGATCGGGCGGGCGCGCCCCGCCCAGGTGACCGAGTTCGGCGGCACCCGGGCCTATACGCCGCCGGCGGTGCCGGCCGACCAGTGCGAACGGAACTGCGCCTTCGTCACCGGCCACGGCGCGCTCGCCTTCGGCTTCGCGGTGTTCGCCTTCCTGTTGGCGCCGGGACCGGCGCGGCGCCGCGCGCTCGCCGCGGCGCTCGCCTTCGGCGCCCTGGTGGGGCTCGGCCGCATGGTGCAGGGGGCCCACTGGCTGTCGGACGTGGTGTTCGCCGGCCTCATCAACGTCGCCATCGCCTGGGCGGTGGTAGAATGGCTCGACCGGCGCGGCGGCTTCGACCGCCTGGCGCGCAGGCTGCGTCGCGCGGGCGGCTGAGTCAGGCGCCGCGCAGCGCCCGCGTCGCCCCTTCGTCCACCACGAAGGCGCCGTCCTTTTCCACCAGCGCCACGCGATAGATGTCGCGCGCCGCCGCCGGCGTCACGTAGCCCTCGTTCACGTCGCGCGCAACCAGCTCCGGCCTGCGCCGTGCGGGCTCGCCGTAGCCGCCCCCGCCAGGCGTCTCGAGCCGGAAGCGGTCGCCGTCGGCGAGCGGGTAGTCGGAATAGCGCGACGGCAGAATCCTCTCGCGCGTCTCGCCCGGATGCATCGTGAGCCGCCCGCAGCGACCGTCGGTGCCATCCGCGACCCCGCGCGGGGCGATGAAATGCTTGTTGGAGCGGATGTTGAAGCGCGCCTCGCCCAGGTTGACGTATTCGCGCAACACCCCGAGCCCGCCGCGGTAGGTGCCGGCGCCGCCCGAATCAGGGATCAGCTGGAACCTGAGCACGCGGGTCGGGAATTCCGATTCGACGATCTCCACCGGGGCGATGCGCGCATTCGACTGGTGCGAGCAACCGCCCGAGACGCCGTCCTTCATGGCGCGCCCGCCGGTGCCGCCGCCGACGATCTCGTACTGGACGTAGCCCTTGCCGGAACGGGTCGAGCGGCCGCCGATGATGATCGAGCGCGATCCGCAGCCGTCGCCACGCGCCCGCTCGGGAACGATATGGCTCATGGCCTCGACCGCGGCCTCGGTCACGGCGGTCACGGTCGGCATGTAGGTGTTGACCGGCGCCGGGAAGTGCGGGTCGAGCACGCTGCCCTTGCGCAGATTCACCTCCGCCACCCTCAGCAGGCCGGAATTTATAGTGATGGTCGGATCGACCTGGGTGATGAGCGTATAGACCATCGCCGCCTGTACCAGCGGCGGGCGGATGTTGGCGGGCCCGCGCGTCTGGTCGTTGGAAGCAGTGAAGTCGAACGAGATGCGGTCGCCCTTCTTCTCCACCACCACATGGACGCGGATCGGCTTGTCGAGGTCGATGCCGTCGTTGTCCACGAACCGCTCGGCCTCGAAGCGGCCGTCGCGCCACTTGGAGACGGCGGCGCGCATGATTCCCTCCGACACCCGGATCAACTCGTCGAAGCACGCCAGCACCTGATTCTCGCCGTATTTGGCGAGCAGTTCCGCGACCCGCCCCTCGCTGAGACGGTCGGCACCGATCTGGCCGCGGATGTCACCCAGCACCATCTCGGGCGTGCGCGAATTGGCGGCGAGGATGCGCTCCACCTCGCGCAGCGGCGCGTAATCGCGCTGCACGCGCACGGCCGGCAGGTGCAGGCCCTCGGCGAAGATCTCCTTGGCGAGCGCGAAGCAGCTTCCCGGCACCGGCCCGCCCAGGTCCGGCTTGTGGGCGATGTTACCGCAGAAGCCGACCAGCCGCCCGCCCGCGAAGATCGGCGTGATGACCGCCATGTCGGGGGCATGGGGGCTACCGCCCTCGTAGGTGTGGTTGATGAGGAACGCGTCGCCCGGCGCCAGCTCGCGGCCGTAGTCGCGGATCACCGCCTTGGTGCAGGCCGGAAAGGCGCCGATGTGGAGCGGCAGGACGACGTGCTGGGCCACCACGTCGCCGGCCGCGTCCATGATCGCGCAGGACGCGTCCTGGGATTCGCGGATGATGGTGGAGAACCCGGTGCGGAACAGGCAATTCTGCATCTCCCGCACGATACCGACCAGCGAGGCCTTGATGACCTGGAACGTGACCGGATCTATGCCGTCGCGCGCCCGCCCCTTGTGTCCATGTCCCCTGTCACCGCGTCCGTTACGCCCGTGCGCGGCCTTCATTGCCGCACGCGCCGTCGCGCCCTTCGCCGGTTTGCGCCCCGTGCCGCGTGTCGTCCTGGTCTTTGTGCTGGCTGCCATGTTCATTTCCCTTCCGTGATGCGGAGGTTCCTGAAGCGGTCCACCTCGGCCACCTGGCCCGGGTGGAGGACGATGGTCGAATCGAGCTGCTCGATCACGGCCGGCCCCTTGACCCTGTGGCCGACGTCGAGGCGCTCGCGCTGGTACACCGGCACCTCCTCGAAGGCGCCCTCGAAACGCGCCCGGCGCTTGCCGAGGTAGGCGGCACGCAGCGCCGTCCCCTTGCGGCGGAAGGTCGGCATCTTCACCTCCGGCAAGCGCCCGATCCCGGTGACGCGGAAAGTCACCGCCTCGACCGGCTCCCCGGGCGCCGAATGGCCGAACAGCTGCTTGTGGGTAGTATCGAAGATCTCGCGGATTTCCGCGAGCACCCGCGCGGTGACCCGCTCGGACGGCAGGGCCACGGTCAGCTCGTAGCCCTGGCCCGCGTAGCGCATGTCGAGCCCGTATTCGAGCGCGACCTGCCCCGCCTTGAAGCCCTCCGCGCGCAGTTCGGCGCGCGCCTGGTCGGCCAGCGCCTTGAGCCGCCCGGACATCTCCGCGGGGCTGGCCTCCGACAGCAGCGTCAGGCGCGAGGCGGCGTAATCGTGGCGCACGTCGGCCTGCAACAGGCCGATCGCCGAGTTGACCCCCGGATAGAGCGGCACCAGCACGCCCCGCATGCCGAGGTTGCGCGACATATGGCCGGAATGGAGCGGCCCCGCGCCGCCGAAGGCGACCAGCGTGAAGTCGCGCAGGTCGTAGCCGCGCATGGTGGAGATCGCCTTGATCGCCTCCTCCATCTTCACGTTGATGATGCGCACGATACCCTCGGCCGCGCTCGCCGCGTCCATGCCGAGGGGGCCCGCCACGTTGTTCTCGACCGCGCGCCGGGCAAGCGCGGCGTCGAGGCGCATGCGCCCGCCAAGGAAGTTGGCCTCGCCGAGATAGCCCAGGACCAGGTTCGCGTCGGTCACGGTCGGCAGGGTGCCGCCCTTGCAGTAACAGGCCGGCCCCGGCACCGCACCCGCCGAATCGGGACCGACCTGAAGCTGGCCCACGGTATCCACGCGCGCGATGGTGCCGCCGCCCGCGGACACCGTGTTGATGTCCATCATCGGGACCGCGATCACGCGGCCGTCCACCTCGATGCGGTTGGCGCTTGATGCCTGGCCATCCTTGACGAGGGCGACGTCGCAGCTGGTCCCGCCCATGTCGAAGGTGATGAGATTGGGCGACTTGGCGTCGTGCGCGAGGTTGACGCCTGCGGTGACGCCCCCCGCCGGGCCCGACAGCACCGTCGCCACCGCCTTGCGCGCCGCCGCGCCGAAGGTCGCGGTGCCGCCGTTCGACTGCATGATATAGCGCTTGCGGGTGCGTACGCCCGCTGCGTCGAGCCGGGTTTCGAGATGGTGGATGTAACGTTCCAGAATAGGCTGCAGGTAGGCGTTGATGACGGTGGTAGAAAGGCGGAAGAACTCGCGGATCTGGGGCAGGACCTCGGAAGAGAGCGAGATGCTCATCTCCGGCGCCTCTTCGCGCACGATCTCGGCGACGCGCGCCTCGTGAGCCGGGTAGAGGAACGAGAACAGCAGGCACACCGCGACCGACTCGACCTTCTGCGCGCGCAGATCGCGCACCGTCAGGCGCAGGGCGTCCTCGTCGAGTGGTCGCAGCACGTTCCCCTGGAAATCGACGCGCTCGGCCACCTCGCCGGTGCGGCTCTGGGGCGCGAGCAGCGCGGGTTTCTCGTATTCCACGTCGAACACCGAAGGGCCATGCGGCGTGGACTGCTCGCCCACCTCGTAGATGCCGCGGAAGCCTTCCGTCACCAGAAGCCCGGTGCGCGCCCCCTTACCTTCCAGCAGGGCGTTGGTGCCGACCGTGGTGCCGTGGCAGAAGTACTCGATGTCGGCGGGCTTCACGCCCTGCTCGATCAGGTGACGCACCCCGGCGACGATCGCCTCCGACGGATCGTGGGGCGTGGACGGCAGCTTGTGGATGGTGATCTCGCGCGCGTCCTCGCGGAAGTACACCACGTCGGTGAAGGTGCCGCCGGTGTCCACGGTGATACGGTACTTGCTCATTCGGGCGCGCCTCCGGCCTTCACTGTGTTTGTCGGTTATGGGGCCGGGTTCGGGTTATAGCCCAGGAACCCCCGCACATGGAACACCCGCACCGGCGTGCCTTCGCCGGCCCCGATCGGCATGCGGAAAGTCGCCACCGGCTCGGCACTCTTGAAATGGCGGAGAATGTGCTCGGGCCGTTCGAACGAGGTCACGAACAGGAAATCGCCGCCCTGGGTTCCGGGCAGCGCCCGCGTCAGCTTGAAATGGTCGGTGATACGCCCGTCGGCGCGCCAGGCGAACACGTCCTGGGGCCACGGACGGACATAGTAGAGCAGCGCGGCAAGCAGCTTGCGCTCCTCCACCAGGATCGGCGTGCCGGGATACTGGGGCCGCAGCTTGCCGACGCCCGCGCCGAGATCGCGCCAGCCATCGTAGTTCTTGTAGATGTCGAGCCCCGGCGGCACCCGGACGCCGCCATAGACGCCGGGGCCGGCGTGGACCGCCATGCCGACCGAGGCGGCCACGGCGACCACGGTATGGAGCGCGAGCGAGGCGACCGCCAGCAGGCGACGCCCGTCCGCGACCAGCAGCGCCGTTACCCAGACGGTGGCCGCGACATAGGACGGCGCCGCCCAGTTGGCATTGGCGCGCGACAGGAAACTCAGTGCCAGGATGGTCACGAGCATCGGCAACGTGAAGGCGGCGAGCAGGCGCAGCCGCGCGTCCGCGCGCCACCGCGCCACCCACGCCGCCGCCCAGATCAGGGTCGCGAACAGGATCGGCCCGAACACGCCGAACTGGGAGCCCGCGAACTCGAGGAACTTGCCAGGCTGGATCAGGTCGCCACCGAGGTTGGCGTTGGCGCCGGTATGGGCGAAGGTCACGAAGCCGGCGCTCAGGTTCCAGAGCAGGTTGGGCAGGAAGACGAAGGCGGCGATGGCGCCCGCGAGCACGAGGCCGTAGTCCGGCGCCACGAGACGGCGGCGGGTCTCGCTATCGAACGCCAGCAACAGGAACAGGCCGACGACGAAGAAGGCCATGGCGTACTTCGACATCAGGCCGAGGCCGACGGCAAGGCCGAGCAACGCCCACCAGCCGAATCCGCCGCCCCGCCACAGGCGCACCAGGGCGTAGAACGCGAGTGCCCAGAAGGTCAGCAGCAGCGGATCGGTGGACGCGATCGCCGAGGAAAAACTGACGCCCGGCAGGGTGACGAAGGCGACGGCGGCGAAGAAGCCGACGGCCGGTCCGAACAGCCGCCGTCCGATGCCATAGATCAGCATGGTGGTGGCGAGATGGAGCAGCGGGATCGGAGCCTTGATGCAGGCTTCGCCCGACCCGCATAGCGCGGTCGCACCGGCTATCAGCCAGGCGATCAAGGGCGGCTTCGAGAAATAGCCCCAGTCGAGATCGCGCGACCATGACCAGTACTGGGCTTCGTCCGGGTGCAGGTCGAGCGGCTGGACCACGAGCGCGACGAGGCGCACGGCCGTGATCGCCGCACACAGTGCGAAGGCGGCGGCCGGGCCCAGCCAGGGGCTCGTACCTTCCGCCGCGGGCGGAGCCGGAATCTGTACGGGGGCCGTGTCGCGCGTCATCGGGGGTTCCCTAGATGGTGCGGTCCATGCGCTCGACCCGGACCAGGACCGGGAAGCGCGTCCAGCAGTAAGCGGCGACCAGGATCGAGCCGACGCCGCCCACCACCACCGCCGGCACAGCGCCGATCATCGCCGCCATCACCCCCGCGCGGAACTCGCCGATCTCGTTCGAGGCGCCGGTGAAGACCGAATTGACCGCGCTCACCCGCCCGCGCATCTCGTCGGGCGTGGCGATCTGCAGCAGGGTGGAGCGGATATAGACGCTGATCATGTCGGCGGCGCCAAGCACGGCCATCGCCACCATGGAAAGCCAGAACAACTCGGACAAGCCGAAGACGATGGTGGCCACCCCGAAGATGAAGACCATGGCGAACAGTAGCTTCCCTACTCCGCGCCTGAGCGCGATCTGGGTCAGAAGGATGGCGCTCAGCACCGCGCCGAAGGCCGCGGCGCTGCGCAGGAGGCCCGCGCCCGAGGCGCCGACCTCCAGGATATCCTTGGCATAGACCGGCAGCAGCGCGGTGACGCCGCCCATCAGCACCACGAACAGGTCGAGCGTGATCGCGCCGAAGATGATCTTCTTCTGATAGACGTAGCGCAAGCCCGCGAGCAGCGTGGACAGGCTGGTGGGCTCCTTGCCGGTGCGCCGTGTGCGGGTGCGGATCAGCGCCGTGGTCAGAATCCCGATCAGGAGCGCGACGGACGCGGTGGCATAGACCACCTCCGGCCCCAACAGGTAGAGTCCGCCGCCGAGCGCCGGGCCCAGCACCTGCGTCACCTTGTTGATCCCGGTGTTCCAGGCGACCGCGTTGGGGAAGTCGCGCATCGGCACGAGATTGGGCACGAACGAGGTGGACGCCGGCTGGTAGAACGCGCGGCCGGCGCCGATGACCGACATGATGAGGAAGGCAGGCCAGACCTCGCGCGTGCCGCTCAGGGTGAAGACGACGAACAGGACACAGGCCACCATCATCACGCCGTAGCAGAGCGACAGCACGACGCGGCGGTCGTAGAGGTCCGAGACGTAGCCCGTGATCAGGCACAGGCCGAACGCCGGCGCGAATACGGCGAGGCCGATATAGGCAAGGTCCATCGGGTCGCCGGTGGTGTCGTAGACCTGGTAGCCGACCGCCACCGTGACCATGTGGAGCGCGACCGAGGCGAAGGCCTTGCCGAAGAAATAGAGCCGGAAGTCGCCGTGGCGCAGGGCCGCGACGCCTGTGGTGGCGGGTGGGTCGTCGCGGGACTGGGCGGGACTGCCGTCGCCGGGGGCGGTTCCGCTCAACGCGGCCTCGCGCCGCCGGGAGCGGGGTGCCCGGAAACCGGGCGTACGGCCGAGCGTACGAATGGAGCGGGTGATGGGAATCGAACCCACGTTCTCAGCTTGGGAAGCTGATGTTCTACCATTGAACTACACCCGCGCGCGCCCCTTGGGGCCTCATTTCTACCGGCAAGGGCCGCCCCCCTTCAACAAAAACCCGTGGCGGGGGGCAGAAGGGGATAACCGCGTTGAATGTCTCCCGTTTTGTGCTAATGGTTGCATGGGGGTACGTATTTGGAGGGGGTAACCGGTTATGCGTCCGGCGTCGCCCATACCGGCCGAAGCGATCGGCACGGAGCTTCCATCTTGTGTCATTTTCCTTCCATATCAGCGGTAACAGGCAGGTCGGACATGCTGCTTACCAAGTATGCGGACTATTCGATCCGGGTTCTGATGTTTCTGGCCGCCCGGCCGGGGGAGAAGGTGCCGATCACCGTTATCGCCGATACCTACGGGATCTCGCGCAACCATCTGATGAAAGTGTCGCAGAATCTGGCGCGGCTCGGCTACATCATCGGCTATCGCGGCAAAGGCGGCGGCATCGCGCTCGCGCGGCCAGCGCGCTCGATCAGCCTCGGCCAAGTGCTCGAGAAGGTCGAGACCAATCTCCGGCCCGCCGCCTGTACCGGCCTGCCCGCCAGGGGCGGTCCCGACGGCAATTTCGAGGCCGCCCTGGACACGGCGCGATGCGCCTTCCTCGAGACGCTCGCGGGCCATACCCTGGCCGACATCGTGTTCGGCCGTACCGCCACGGCGCCCGACAGCCGCTCCAACGGTACCCACGGCGACGCCTGAGCCGCTGTGCACGTCCTGCGGCCCGGCGCGCCTTGACCCCGGACGGGTACCGGGCTACAAGGGCGAGTCCGTGGAGATTTGGGCCGGCCGGCTTGCATCCACGTTAAACATGTCGCTAAAAAGGCCGGGCGCGAGATTCGCACCCTGGCCCCGCGTCGGCCGGGGTTTTTTATTGCCCGAACGGGGAACACGATCATGACCTCTGATGATTCGAAGGACTGGCGCCGGCGTACAAGGCTGGTGCGCGGCGGAACGCGCAGATCGGAATTTCAGGAGACCTCGGAAGGAATTTTCGCGACCTCGGGCTACGTCTACAAATCGGCCGAAGAGGCCGAGGCCGCCTTCAAGGGCGAGAACGCGAACTACATCTATTCGCGCTTCTCCAACCCCACCGTCACCATGTTCGAAGAGCGCATGGCCCTGCTCGAAGGCATGCCCACATGCCGCGCGACGGCGTCCGGCATGGCGGCCGTGTTCGCCTCCCTCGCCTGCCTGGTGCGCGCCGGCGACCGCGTGGTGGCCTCGCGGGCGCTGTTTGGCTCGTGTCTCTACGTGATCACGGAAATTCTCCCGCGCTACGGCATCGCCGTCGAGTTGGTAGACGGCACTGACCTCGGACAATGGGAAAAGGCGCTAGCCCCGGGAGTACGGGCGACGTTCCTCGAATCACCATCCAATCCGGGACTCGAAGTGATCGACATCCCGGCAGTCGCCGAACTGGTCCATCGCGCGGGCGGACGCCTGATCGTCGACAATGTGTTCGCGTCCCCTGTCCTGCAACGGCCAGGCGCGCTCGGCGCCGACGTGGTCGTCTATTCGGCGACCAAGCATATCGACGGTCAAGGGCGCGTGCTGGGCGGCGCGATCCTGGGCGATCCCGAATACATGGAGGACCATCTGCGAATGTTCCTCCGCCACACGGGCCCGTCGCTGTCGCCGTTCAACGCCTGGACCCTGCTCAAGGGCCTCGAAACACTGGAGTTGCGCATCAACGCCATGTGCCGGAGCGCAGGTGATGTGGCTCGCTGGCTGGCAGCGCGCGGCGGCCTCGCGCGGGTGGTCTATCCCGGCCTCTCGGACCACCCGCAACACGCGCTCGCCCGACGCCAGATGTCGGATTTCGGCACCGTAGTGGGCTTCGAGGTGCCGGGTGGGAAGGACGGTGCGTTCCGGTTCTTGAACGCGCTCCGGCTGATCGACATCTCCAACAACCTGGGGGACGCCAAGAGCCTGATCACCCATCCCGCCACCACCACCCACCAGCGGTTGGCGGAGGAAGACCGGGCCCGGCTCGGCATCACGCCCGGCTATGTCCGCCTGTCGGTCGGCCTCGAAGATCCGGAAGACCTCAAGGAGGACCTAGAACGTGGCCTCGCAACCGCCGGAAGTTAATGATTCCGGGGAAATCCAGGCTTCGGGGGCTGGCTTTACAGGACGCCCGGATTCGGCCAATCTTGGGCCAAGTCCGCAGTGGCAAGGCGGGCGAGGAGGATACGCTTATGTACTCGGCGACCACGCATTCGATCGTCATCACGGTAGAGCCCTATTACCTGGACGAAGAGTCCGAACCGACGAGCCACCGCTACGTCTGGGCATACAGGGTGCGCATCGAGAACCACGGCGGCGAGACGGTGCAGCTCAAAAGGCGTTACTGGCGCATCACCGATTCGCGCGGCCGTGTTCAGGAAGTGCGCGGCGAAGGCGTCGTCGGTGAACAGCCGGTATTGGGGCCGGGCGAGAGCTTCGAATACACCTCGGGCACCCCGCTCGCCACGCCGTCGGGCATCATGGCCGGACGCTACTACATGGAGACTAAGGACGGGCGCGGGCTGGAGGTCGAGATTCCCGCGTTTTCGCTCGATTCGCCGGAAGAGCGCCCGACCATCCATTGATCGTCCCGGCCGGGCCGGGATCTCGACCGTTCCGCCGCCCAGCTTGCCAACGGGCCATCGGCGGGACGGGACCGCGTAATGGCGTGAAACGACGAAAGGATGAACCCGTGAAAACGAACCGTTCCGCACTGATCGTCAGCGCGCCGCCCAGCCCGCAACGCCCCAGCCGCGACGAGGCCGAAGAGGCCGTCCGCACCCTGATCCGCTGGGCCGGCGACGACCCGGATCGCGAGGGTCTGCTCGGCACGCCCGACCGCGTGGTGCGGGCCTGGCAGGAATTCTTCAGGGGATACGACGAGAACCCGACCGAGATACTCGCCCGCACTTTCGAAGAAATCGACGGCTACGACGAGATCGTCATGCTGCGAGACATCCGTTTCGAATCCCACTGTGAGCATCATCTGCTGCCGATCATCGGCAAGGCGCACGTGGCCTATCTGCCGGAAAAGCGCGTAGTAGGCATCTCCAAGCTCGCGCGCCTGGTGGAAGCTTACGCCAAGCGCCTCCAGATCCAGGAGAAGATGACCGCGCAGATCGCCGCCGCCATCGAGGACGTGCTGCAACCCAAGGGCGTCGCCGTAGTGATCGAAGCATCGCACCAGTGCATGACCACGCGCGGCATCCACAAGCCGGGCACCACAATGATCACGAGCCGCATGCTCGGCGCGTTCCGCACCGACCACAAGACCCGTCGCGAGTTTCTGGCCATGATCGGAGCGCCGGGGATAACCCAGGTGGTCAACACCTGAGTTCCGGCGCGGTTCAGACCGGCTGGACAACGGTGCCGGAGCGTCCATAATCGCCGCGCCAACAACGGTGGCGGGGAATCCCGTGCCCGATCCGCGTCCGGTTCTCTATATCCTCGGACTTTTGCTCACGACGCTCGGCGGCACCATGGCCTTGCCTGCGCTCGCCGATCTCGCAGCCGCAGACCCCGATTGGCAGGTCTTCGCGGCCTCGGCGGTCGTGACCTTGTTCGTGGGCATGAGTCTCGTGCTCGCTTTCCGCATGCACGAACCGATACGGCTCGGTCTGCGCGAGGCGTTCCTGCTGACGGCCGCAAGCTGGACCGGCGTCGCCGCCTTTGCCGCGATCCCCTTCGCCTTCTCGAATCTCGATATCGACTATACAGATGCTTTCTTCGAGGCGATTTCCGGCATCACCACCACGGGCTCCACGGTACTGAGCGGACTCGACGACATGCCGCGCGGAATCTTACTGTGGCGTTCCCTTCTGCAGTGGATCGGCGGCGTCGGTATCATCGTCATGGCCATCGCGATGCTGCCACTTCTACGGGTTGGCGGCATGCAGCTCTTCCGCACGGAATCGTCGGACCGTTCCGAGAAAGTCATGCCACGCCTGCGCCAGGTCGCGACCGCGCTCGGAACGATCTACGTTGGCCTGTCCGCCGCTTGCGCCCTTGCCTACTGGACCGCCGGCATGAACACGTTCGATGCCATGAACCATGCCATGACCACGGTGGCGACGGGCGGCTATTCCACCTCCGATTCTTCGTTCGGAAGATTCGGCCCAGCTGCGCAGTGGATTGGGGTCGTTTTCATGCTGTTCGGTGCGTTGACGTTCACGCTCTATATCCGGTTCTGGAACGGCGAGCCGAGCGCCCTATGGCGCGATTCGCAGGTACGATGGTTCCTATCGATCGCCTTTGCGGCCATCACGTCAATGATCGCCTGGACTGTCTTCACGCAGGACATGCCGGTCTCGGAAGCCGTGCGGGCCTCCGCCTTCAACGTGATCTCGATCATCACTACCACCGGCTATGCCTCCACCGACTACATGGCCTGGGGCACCTTCGCGTTCGGCGCATTCTACTTCCTCACCTTTGTGGGCGGCTGCACCGGATCGACCTCCGGTGCGATCAAGATTTTCCGCTTTCAGGTCCTTCATGCGATTGCGAGCCAACAGCTCGCCCGACTGCTCGCGCCCCATCGCGTCACCGTGCCACGCGTCCAAGGCAAGGAAATCACCGAAGAGATCGCGATTTCCGTGCTTAGTTTCTTCTTCTTCTATGCGATCACTTTCGCTCTGCTCGCGCTGGCCCTGGGCCTGTTCGGTCTCGACCCCGTGACGGCGCTTTCGGGAGCGACGACGACCGTCGGCAACGTCGGTCCCGGCCTCGGCGACGTGATCGGCCCCGCCGGAAACTTTGCCTCGCTGCCCAATGGCGCCAAATGGGTGCTATCGGCCGGCATGCTTCTCGGCCGGCTCGAGTTCGTGACCGTATTCGTTCTGCTGACCCGTTCCTTCTGGCGGCCCTGAGCCGGGCTTTGCCGACAGCGCTCCAGCATCTATAGTCGCGGGCACGAAACGGCCATGCTCGACCCACGCCCTATCTTCTTCATCCTCGGTCTCCTGCTGGTCACGCTGGGCGTGGCCATGTGCGTGCCCGTCCTGTTCGATCTCGTCGCCGATAACCAGGACTGGACGGTCTTCGCGGGCTCCGCCAGCGTCTGCGTGTTCATAGGCGTCTCTCTGACCCTCACCATGCGCACCGACGTCATGCGCCTCGGCGTGCGGCAGGCATTCCTGCTGACGACCCTGACATGGCTGGTGACCGCACTGTTCGGCGCACTTCCGTTCGCGCTTGCCGACCTCGGACTCAGCTATACCGATGCGGTCTTCGAGGCCATGTCGGGCATCACGACGACCGGCTCCACCGTGATCGTCGGGCTCGACCATGCCCCCCCGGGCATCCTGATCTGGCGTGCCATGCTCCAATGGCTCGGCGGCGTCGGCATCATCGTCATGGCGGTGGCGGTACTGCCGATGCTGCAGGTCGGCGGCATGCAATTGTTCCGCACCGAGTCCTCCGAAAAGACCGAGAAGGCCCTGCCGCGTGTCGCCCAGACCGTCATGGCTATCGGCGCGATCTACCTCGGACTGACGGCGCTCTGCGCGTTCTTCTATTGGCTGGCCGGCATGCGGGGCTTCGACGCCCTCGCCCATTCCATGACCACAGTCGCGACCGGCGGCTATTCGACTTCGGACGACTCGCTCGGTGCATTCAACCCCACGATCCAATGGATCGCGATTCTGTTCATGCTCTCCGGCTCGCTGCCTTTCGTGCTCTACATCCAGGCCGTGCGCGGCAGTATCCTCCCATTGCTGCGAGACAGCCAGGTTCGCACCTTCCTCTCCATCGTCCTGATCCTGGTGACGCTGCTGGCGGCCTGGAAAGTGATCGAGAACGGCGAGCCGCTCGGCCCGTCCGTCCGTCTCGCGGCCTTCAACCTGGTCTCGGTCATGACCGGTACCGGCTATTCGAGCGACGACTTCAGCCTGTGGGGTCCCTTCGCGCTTACGCTCCTGTTCTTCGCCATGTTTATCGGAGGATGCTCGGGTTCGACCACCTGCGGCCTCAAGGTCTTCCGGCTCCAAGTGCTTTATGCCGCCACTGCGGCCCAGGCGGGACGGCTGCTGCGTCCCCACGGGGTCTTCATACCGCACTTCAACCGCAAGCCGATTCCGGAAGCCGTGACCGAGTCGGTGCTGAGCTTTTTCTTCGTCTATGTCCTGTGTTTCGGCGCACTCGCCGTCGGGCTCGGGGCGACCGGGCTCGATTTCCTCACGGCAGTCTCCTCCGCCGCCACATCCATCGCCAACGTCGGTCCCGGTCTCGGCCCGGTCGTAGGGCCAGCGGGCAACTTCGCCGCGCTGCCCGATACCGCCAAGTGGCTGATGACGTTTGGAATGCTGCTGGGAAGACTTGAGCTTTTTACGGTCCTGATCCTGTTCGCGCCGGCGTTCTGGCGGACATGACGGCACTCTAGCGCGCGGCGATATACGGCCCGAAGTAGCGTTGGATGTTCTCCTCGAGTTGCGCGTTGAGGTCGCGCATCATGGCTTCTGTCATTTCGAACCAGACCTTTTCGCGCTGGGCGATGGGCATGCCTTCCGGCGTGGTCTGGGAGCGCTCCGCACGGGCCGTGACGAAGGCGAGCTGACGCCGCCCGGGATCGACAATCTCCAGCATCACTGCCGTGCGGGCGTCATAGCGGCGCTCCTGCTGACGCTGAAACGCGCCCTTGAGTCCCCCCGTCACGGGAAGTTCATGCTCCACGATCGAAGCGTCGAGAATCACGAGACGGGCGGTATTTTCCCCGCCCCGGGTCTGCACCCGGTCTATGCCCCATTGACGCACGGCAGCATAGGGCGGCACCGGCGCACGATGCTCGACGTTGGGGGGAGCGAGCGGAGGGATGTAACGCGTCTCTACGTCGAACGACCCCACGGCCAAGTTGATGGGGCCCAGATGACGATAGGTCAGTTCCGGCACGGTGCCGACAGGCTGCGTGGCACAGGACAAAAGCGCAGGCGCCGCAAGCGCGGCGAGGATGGCGATGCGGGCGAGGCTTCTTGCCATACGCGTCTCCCCTCGTCTTTTCAATTTGTCCAATCTGACGCCTAGAAGAATCTATTTCAAGCCACTCCTGCATCCGGATACCACCAATGAGCACGATTTCCACTGCTCAGGCATCCAAGAACAGTTTCCGAAGCGCTGCCTCGTCGAAAACGTAGGTCTTGCCGCAGAACTCGCATTTGACGTCTATGATGCCGCCGACCATGAGTGCGAAGACCTCCTCGCGCGGGAAGGCGGCAAGCGTGCGTGCCACCCGGTCACGGGAACAGCGGCAGCCAGCCGCGAGTCCATGTGGCTGGAAGGCGCGCACGCCGGGCTCGTGGAACAGCCGATAGAGCAGACGGTCCGGCGGCAATCCGGCATCAGTTATTTCCTCGGCACGGGCGCTGCCGAGAAGAGTCACTGTTTCACGCCACGATTCGTCCATTTCGGCACGGGTGAGCGCGGAGCGCGGGCCTTCGCCGGGCAAGCGCTGTACCATGATGGCACCGCCACGCCACACGAAACCGCTACCACACGCGACGGCCAGCTTGATCGCGGCATCCACCTGCTCCGACTGGCGAAAATAATGATGGATGCATTCGGTCAGTGTCGAGCCTTCGAGCCCTACGATACCTTGGTAACGTTCCGTATCTGTCCCTTGATCCACCGTGAAAGCGAGGTGCCCCTCGCCCAACAGGGCCGGAACCGGACTCAGGTCGGGGCCCGCGGCGAGTTCCGAAAGGCGTGCCGTATCGAACTGGGCGTAGCCGCGCAACGTACCGTCGCTGGTCATGTCTGCGACCAGAATCGAAACAGGACCCTTGCCGCTGGTCTGGAGCGTGAACACGCCTTCGTACTTGAGCGCCGAGCCAAGCAGAGCCGTCAGCACCATCAGCTCGGCAAGAAGACGGGAAACCGGCTCAGGATAATCGTGACGGGACAGAACATCGGTCAGTAACGGCCCGAGGCGTACAAAGCGTCCGCGCAGGCCGGCGTTCTCCACCTGGAACGGCAGCACCAGGTCGTCGGCACCGTGCATGAAGGAAACCATAGGGTGAATCAGGCCCCGATTCCGGCGAGACACCAGTGCAAGATGGCTTTCTGGACGTGGAGACGGTTCTCCGCCTCGTCCCATACCACCGAACGAGGGCCGTCGATCACGCCGGCCGAGACCTCGCGCCCGCGCGTCGCCGGCAGGCAATGCATGAACACCGCGTCGGGCGCGCCACGCGCCATCAACGCCTCATCCACCCGATAGGGCGTGAACAGGGCGACCCGCGCGTCCTCGGCGAGCCCATCGTTGCCCACCCCCATCGAGTGCCAGGTATCGGTGACGATGCAGTCGGCGCCCGCCGCCGCTTCCGCGGCGTCCTCCGTCACCGTAATGTCGGCCCCTTCGGTGCGCGCTTTGGCAAGCGTCGCCGCGTCGGGCTCAAAACCCTTGGGCGACCCGATCCGCATCCTGTAACCGAAGCGCATGGCCCCGTGTATCCATGAGCCGCACACGTTGTTTCCATCACCGAGCCACGCCACGGTACGGCCAGTGATCGATCCCTTGATCTCCTCGAAGGTCATGATGTCGGCCATGATCTGGCATGGGTGGCTCTTGTCGGTAAGGCCGTTAATCACCGGTACCGAGGCATGTGCCGCCATCTCGCGCAGGCTCGCTTCGCTCAACGTGCGGAACATGATGACGTCGGCATAGCGGGAAAGGACGCGCGCCGTGTCGGAGATGGTTTCGCCACGTCCAAGCTGGGAGGTTTCGGCGGAAAGGGTCGTCACGAAGCCGCCCATCTGCTTCATCCCGATCTCGAACGAGACACGAGTACGAGTGGAAGGTTTTTCGAACACCATAGCAAGCGTCTTGCCGCGGGCCGGCATGACGTCGCCGGGAAGGGCATCACCACGCTTGTAGGTATGCGCCAGCACCATGATCGCGCGGAGCGTATCGGCCGGCAGCAAGTCGAGATCGAGGAAATGGCGCAAGCTCTTGGCTGCACCCGGCCTACCCGCACGTTTTGGCAGGTCACCGGCTATCGTCATCGCTGTCCTCCAGCGCCGTGCAACTCGCATCTATGATATCGAGCGCCTCGTCGATGTGACGCGGCTCGATCATGAGCGGCGGCAGCAGGCGTATCACGTTATTGCCCGCACCCACGCTTAGCAGCCTGTTATCGCGCAGCTTGAGAATCAAAGCCCGTGGATCCTCGTGGCACATCAGCCCGATCATCAGGCCCCGGCCGCGCACCGATTTGAGCAGCTTGGGGTGCTTTTCCACGAGCCGTTCGAGTCCTGCCGTCAGCAGTGCGCCCATCTCGCGCACACGACCGAGGAAACCGTCCTCCAGCACGACGTCCAGGACGGCATTGGCCACTGCCATAGCCAACGGATTGCCGCCGTAGGTCGAGCCGTGGGCACCCTGCACCATGCCTTGCGCCGCCTTTTCGGTGGTGAGGCAGGCGCCGACCGGGAAGCCGCCGCCGATGCCCTTGGCGACCGCCATGACGTCCGGAGTCACGCCAGCCCATTCGTGAGCGAACAGCCTGCCAGTCCGGCCGACGCCGCACTGCACTTCGTCGAAGAACAGCAGCAGTCCGTATTCGTCGGCAATCTCGCGCAGTCCGGCTAGGTAATCCTCCTGCGCGGGCAGGATGCCGCCCTCCCCCTGGACAGGCTCCATCAGAATCGCCGCGGTGCGGTCGGTGATCGTCGCGCGCGTCTCGTTGAGGTTGCCGAAGCCGACATGGTCGAAACCGTCCACAACCGGGTCGAAGCCCTTGAGATGCTTCGGCTGCCCGCCCGCCGCGATGGTTGCGAGAGTGCGCCCGTGGAAGGCGTTCTCGGTGCAGATGATGCGATAGCGCTCGGGTGCGCCGATGGCATCGAAATAGGACCGCACCGTCTTGATGCCGCACTCGACCGCCTCGGCCCCCGAATTGCAGAAGAACACCGTGTCGGCGAAGGTATGGGCCACCAGCCGCTCGGCCAGCCGTTCCTGCCCCGGTATACGGAAGATGTTGGAGGTATGCCATAGCTTCGCGCCCTGGGCCGTGAGGGCCTCGACCAGATGCGGATGAGCATGACCCAGCGAATTGACGGCGATGCCGGCGCAGAAATCCAGGTAGCGCGCACCATCGGCGGTGAAGAGATAGGCCCCTTCCCCGCGCTCGAAGGCGATATCGGCCCGCCCGTAGGTGGGCATTACGGCGGAAATCACGAGCGTCTCCTACACGACCGGGCGGCCCGGAAGCGGCCCGCCCGGCCCCGGGATCGCCGGGGCTGTGCGGAAAAAGCCGTGAGTATCCATAGAGACCGGGGGGCTGTCAACGGCGGCGGCACCGCCGCAGACAGCCTAAATCCCCGGTTTTCCTAGGCGGAACGCCCCCTGACCCCCGGCACGAACAGGGTCGCGAGACATAGGATCGAGAACCCGGCCGAAGCCCAGAACACGACTTCGGGCGATCCGATGTCGAGCAGCACTCCGTAGATCGCCGGCGACACCGCCTGCCCTGCAAGAAACCCGGTGGTCACAAAGGCGAACACGGTGCCGACGTGGATGCCCTTGGCCACGTCGCGCACCATCACGTCGCGGGTGGCGTTGACGAGGCCCCGCAGGAAACCGGCCCCGGCCAGCATTGCCACCGCAAGCCAGAACGGGATGCCGAGAGCCACCAACGCCACCATCGCTGCCGCCCCGCCGATGGTCGTGAGCAGCACCAGGGTGTGGCGGCGGGTCTTGTCGGCGAGCCAGCCACCCGGAAGCACGCCTGCCATTGTCGCGAACAGGTAGACCGTGAGCGCGAGATTGGCAAGCGCGAGATCGAGACCGAACCCCTCCGTCATAGCCGCGACACCGAACATGGTGACGCCCGCGTTGGATCCCGCCATGCCCACGTAGAACAGGAAGAACAGCACGATAGGGCGCGAGCCCAGCAACTCGCGCCAGCCGGTCTTGCGTTCCTCCTTGGCGCGCACGCC
Organism: Alphaproteobacteria bacterium; assembly: GCA_050485485.1. Classification (GTDB taxonomy): domain Bacteria; phylum Pseudomonadota; class Alphaproteobacteria; order SMXQ01; family SMXQ01; genus WHSO01. The sequence goes on from JBJHBM010000010.1 coordinate 45,027, forward strand.
GCTCTCCCCTATTACGCCGGACAGGGCCAGGATCACGAGCGAGAGCGCGACGCCAACGCCGCCGACCATCAGAACCGCGAACCGCCACTCGCCGATTGCCGCGAGGCCCACCATCACGGCCGGGGCGATGGCGAAGCCTGCCGTGCCGCCAAAGGTGTGGACTGCGAAGGCACGGCCGACGCGTGACTTGTCGACGCTGCCCGACAGGATCGCATAGTCGGCAGGATGGAACACGGAACTGCCGACGCCCGCGAGAAACATGAGCGCGCACAGGTGCCAGAACTCACTCGCGAAGGCGACCAGAGCGATCGCGGCGCCGTTGAGGAGCAGGCCACCGATCAGCACGGGACGCGCACCGATACGCTGGCACAGGAATCCCATCGGGGTCTGCAGGACGCCGGTGGCGATGGCGAATACGGTGATCGAAATACCGAGCTCCGTATAGGTCACGCCGAGGTCGGCGCGAATTGCCGGAAACAGCGGCGGCAGCGCCAGCATGTAGAGATGGCTCAGCAGGTGGGCAAAGCTGATGAGCCCGATCACGCGGGTCTCGCGGCCGACGATGGAGGAAGTGGCGGATGCGGCGGTCATGTGCATCTCCTCGCGCGGCGGCCCTTGGGGCCGTTTCGGGAAGCGGGCGTGCGGCGGTTTAGGACCGGAGACGATAGCCCGAGCGGAACATCATCCAGCTCACGGTGCCAAGCGCTACGTTGCCGAACACCATGATGGCATAGCCGACGGCGATCGGGGTATCCGCATTACCGGTGAAGGCGTAGCGGAAGCCGTCGATCATGTAGAAGAACGGATCGAGCCTGGCCGCAACATTCCACAGGCCCGGCAGGCGGTCGATCGAATAGAACACGCCCGACAGGAACGCGAGCGGCGTGATGACGAAGTTGGTGATGGCGGCGTTCTGCTCGTGCTTCTCCGCCCAGATTCCGCCGATCACGCCGAGGAAACTCAGCATCAACGAAGCCATTGTCGCAAAGAACAGGGCATGAAACGGATGAACCATCTTGATGTCGACGAAGGGCAGCATCGCGAGCAGCACCACCGTGCCCACCATCAGGCCGCGGATCATGCCGCCGGCGGCATAGCCGATCGTGAGTTCAAGCGGCGACAGGGGCGCCATCACCACGTCCACGATGTTGCCCTGCATCTTGGAAGAGACGATCGAGGACGAGGAATTGGCGAAGGCGTTCTGGATCATCGACATCATCACGAGACCGGGCGCCAGGAACTCCATGAACGGCACGCCGCCCACAACCTGCAGCGCGCGTCCGAGCGCGAGCGAGAAGACGGCAAGGAACAGTAGGGTGGTCACGACCGGCGCTCCTACGGTCTGCACCCAGACCGCGAGGAAGCGGCGCACTTCCTTGCGGATCAGTGTCCCGAGCCCGATCCAGTTGACGGAACCGAGGGTGCGGGCGGCGGGAACGGGAGGTCGATCGGGGGCGGGCGCGACGGTCATGGGCTTCCTTTTAGGGCCGGATGACAGAGCGTGGCAAGCCTGCCATCTTCGTACCATGGCGGACGACGAACGGACCGAAGAAGGGATTATGCGGGACACACCGCCGCGACGGCGGCGCGCGCCGCGGCGCGTGACCCCGGCCTATCTCGAAAACGTCGCGCTGTGGTACCTGGGCCGTTTCGCCGCCAGCGCCAAGGGACTGGAGACCGTACTGATGCGCCGGGTGTACCGTGCCGCGCGCCACCATGGCGACGACCCGGCGGCGGGCGCCACCATGGTTGCCGCCCTGATCGTACGCTACCGCGCGGCAGGCTTGATCGACGATGCGGCCTTCGCCGCCGCCCGGGCACGCACGCTGCACGCGCGCGGCCTACCGTTGCGCGCCATCGCCCACAGGCTGCGGCTCAAGGGGGTGGCCGCCGCCGATATCGAAGCCGCACTCGCCGGGCTCGGCGAAACTGAGAGCCCGGCGGACGGATACGACACGACCGCCGCCCGTACTCTCGACCTGCGCGCGGCCCGGGCCTACGCCCGTCGGCGGCGTCTCGGGCCATGGCGCCCGCCGGAAGCGCGCGGTCCGGCACGCGAGCGCGATCTCGCGGCGCTCGCGCGGGCCGGGTTCTCCTACGGTGTCGCGCGCGCGGCTGTGGACGGCGATGTCACGGAGGAGGCTTAGCGGCGCGCTCAGTCCGCAGGCTTCGGCGGCGGTTCCAACGCCATGTCGGCGTTGGCATCCGCACGCGGGCCGACCGACGCGACGCGCAGCGGCGGCGCATTACCTTTCTGGTCCTCGCCGAAATAGATGGTGCGGTGAGGGAAGGGAATCTCGATGCCGTCGCGGTCGAAGCGCGCCTTCAGGCGGCGGTTGAACTCGCGGCCCACGTACCAGCGCCGGATCGGCGGCTCGATCCTGAGCCGTGCCCGGACGATCACGGCCGAATCGTCGAAACGGTCGAGGCCGAGAATCTCGATCGGATCGGTAATGAACTGGCCGTACTCCTCGTCCTCCTGCATCTCGCGACCGAGGTCCTTCAGCACCTCGATGATGCGGTCCACGTCCTCGCGGTACGCGACCCCCACATCGGCGACATAGAAACCGAAGCCTTTGGTCATGTTGAGGATGGTATGGACCTCGGAGAACGGCAGTACATGAACGTTGCCGCTGAGGTCACGCAGCCGCACCGTGCGGATCGAGAGCGCCTCGACCAGTCCCGAGTGATCGGCGCTGAGCTGCACCACGTCGCCGACCGCGAGCGTATCCTCCGCCAGGATGAACACGCCGGTGATCACGTCCTGCACCAGCTTCTGCGAACCGAAGCCGATGGCAAGCCCCACCACCCCGGCACCTGCGAGGAGCGGGCCGATGTTGACCCCGATTTCCGAGAGGACGATCAATGTCGCAAAGACGATGATGACGATCGCTGCCGCAGTCCGCGCGAGCGGCAGCAGCGTGCGCGCGCGGGCCGTTCCCTGCGGCATGGCGGCCAGCCGGTCCAGCTTGCGCGCGATCAGGAGGTTGACGGCTTCCCATGCCGCGAGGGAAATCAGGGTGATGAGGCCGATGAAGATGAGCTTGCGGATGAGGATCGTCCCCTCCTCCGACGTTACCCATTCGAGCGTGTTGACGCCCCAGACGTCGAGCACGATCAGCGTCGCGGCGATTAAGACGGTCCAGCGGATGAGGCCGCGCAGGACCGGCATGTAGCGGTTAGCGCGCTCCTCAAGACCGGGGTAACGCTCGGCAAGTTCCTCGCCCACGTGCAGTGCCCGGTCGAGGATGCGATTTGCAAGCCCCATCACGAGGCGCGCCACGATAGCGATCGCGAGAGTGGACAGGGTCGCGATCACCAGGAAATCGAAGCCACCCGGCACCTGGAACAGCCATACCAAGTAGACCGCCACGATGTAGGCGATGACGGCGAGGTGCCACATGCCGGCAAGTCTCGCCCGGGCACCACCTCCCAGGCTTTCCCGGCCCGCGCCGCGGATGACGGCGGCGACGGCCGCGCGGTTCTGCATCACGAAGACGATCAGGAAGCCGATGAATGCCAAGCCGAGAATGTAGAGCAGCGACTCGTAAGCCGGTTCCGGCAGGCCGGCGAGCCGCGTCGCCTCCAGCAGAAAGAAGCCATAGATGAAGATGCGCACCATCCGGCGCACCCAGAGGTAGAGGTACTGGGCGGTTTCCGGACTCATGCTCCAGAGCCGTAGGCCCGGTACGCCCGGCGATACCGCCATGCGGGCGGTCGCGAGGATCAGCTTGGCGACGAAGAAGGCGCTCGCGCCGACGAACAGGATCGCCCCCGCCGGCGCCTCCATCGGCAGCACGAGATAGGCGGCATAGGCGCCCACGCCATAAGCCAGGGCATTGAGATAGAGCATCAGCGTGCGCAGCACGAACCGCACCGCGTGAGCGATCAGCGGCTCTTCGGGCGGAACCGCCTCGAGGCGGCGTCGCGCCATACCGGTCGATTTGCGGAACCCGTACTGAACCCCCATGCCGATGCCGACAATGACCAGGAAACGCCAGGCGAGTCCGATCAGCCGGTCGCGCTTCCCCTCGACCATGACCTGACTCTCGGCCCAGCCGATCAGGCCGGGCGCATGACGGACTACGCCCACCACCTGCGTCATGCGGTCGGAGAACCGCTGCACCTGGGAGGTCGCCGATTGGACGATACGATCTGCGAGGCTGGGCGGTGCAGCGGCCTTCGCACGTTCTTGGTCCCGGCGTGCTTCCAGCAGAGCTTCGAGGTTGGCGAGAAACGCCTGGCGCGCCGCGTCGTCCCTGAGCGTCCGGACCAAGCCTTCGAGCTCTTCGGTCGTAACCGTCGGCGCAGGCTGCGCTTCGGCAGGTTCCGACCCGGGCGTCTGGGCAAGAGCAGGCCCGAAAGCGGGAAGGGCCAGGGCCGCAGCAAGTGCAGCGGCACGAACAAAAGTCCGCAGCGCTGGACCGATACGACCCTGCCCGGGACTCCGGGGGGCGGGAATGGATGTCTGAGGCACCGGCATGGCGTGTCGGGAAGCAAGATTAGAGAATTGACGCAAGCCTGTCGCCCCCTTGTTTCTGCCCGCTTCGCGCGTCCGGCCGGAAAGGCTATAGTGCAGAATAGACCCTACATCTTCGCGCATGGAAAGAAGCGCCATGGCCGTCGAGCTCTACCACAACCCCCGTTGCGTTACCTCGCGCAAGGCGCTCGGCCTATTGCGCGCGAAGGGCGTCGAGCCTGTCATCATCGAGTACCTCAAAACCCCGCCCAGCCGGTCACGGCTCAAGGCGCTGGCCACCCTGATGGGCCTCCACCCCCGCGACCTGCTTCGTCGGCGCGAGAAGGCGGCGCTCAAGGCCGCAGGGATCGACCCCGCCACCGCCAGCGCCGATGCCGCGCTCGCGGCCATGACGGCCAACCCGGTGCTGATCGAGCGCCCGATCGCCGTCAACGGCCGCAAGGCCCGTCTCGGCCGTCCCCCCGAGAAGATTCTGGAGGTAGTCTAGACCCGTCCCGCACGGTCTGCTATCCAGCGCCGATGAACGACACGGCAACCATCAGCATCCGGATATCGCCCGGCGAGGTTCTCGACCGGCTCACCATCCTCGAGATCAAGTGCGAGCGCATGACGGATCCGACCAAGCTCGCCAACGTGCGCCACGAGCGCGACGAGCTCGCTGCGACGGTCGCGCGTACCATGCCCGCAACGCCGGAGATCAAGGCACTCCACGACGAGCTCAAGGCCATCAACGCCAAGCTATGGCAGATCGAGGACGACATCCGCAACTGCGAGCGCGCAGGCAACTTCGGCGAGACGTTCGTGGAGCTGGCACGCGCGGTTTACCGCACCAACGACGCGCGCGCGGCGGTCAAGCGCCGTATCAACGACGCGCTCGGCTCCGACCTCATCGAAGAGAAGTCCTACGCGCCCTATTGACGCCCCTCAGCGCGGGCCGGCGATGATGATCGCAGCCCCTACAAGGCAGATGGCAGCCCCCGTCACGTCCCAGCGGTCTGGCCGAACACCTTCCACCAGCCACAGCCACGCAAGCGAGCTGGCGATATAGACCCCGCCATAGGCGGCATAAGCGCGGCCGGCGGCGAGACTGTCCACCAGGGTCAGCAGATAGGCGAAGAACGCGAGCGCGCCGAGACCGGGCACGATCCACCACGCCGACTTGTCGAGCCGCAACCAGGCCCAGAACGCGAAACACCCGGCGATTTCGGCAATCGCGGCGCCGAGGTAGGCAACGACGGTCGGCATCGCACTATTCCCGGCCTGCGCCGGAGCCGTCGGGCGCGATGCCTTCGCGCGCCATCTCGCGCGCGGCAAGGTCGTCGGCAAAGTCGTGACGCAAGGTTTCCCGTAGCTGCGCCGCCTCCTGCTGGCGCGTCCACATGGCAGCGTAGCGTCCGCCCTGCGCCAACAGCATAGCGTGCGTGCCACGCTCGGCGATGCGTCCGTCGTCCAGCACGATGATCTCGTCGGCATCCACCACAGTAGAGAGCCTGTGGGCGATCACCAGCGTGGTACGGTTGCGTGAAACCTGCCGGAGCGCCGCCTGGATATCCTTCTCGGTCTGGGAATCGAGCGCCGAGGTAGCTTCATCGAAGATCAGGATGGCCGGATTCTTGAGCATGGTCCGTGCAATGGCGACACGCTGCTTTTCGCCGCCGGAGAGCTTGAGACCGCGTTCGCCGACCCGCGTGCGATAACCCTGGGGCGTCGCCACGATGAAGTCGTGGATCGCGGCGAGGCGGGCAGCCTTCTCAATCTCGGCATCGGGCGATCCCGGCATGCCGTACGCGATATTGTAGTGGATGGTATCGTTGAACAGCACCGTGTCCTGGGGAACGATGCCGATAGCCGCCCGCAGCGAAGCCTGGGTCACGTCGCGCAGGTCCTGGCCGTCGATGGTGACGCGCCCGGAATCGACGTCGTAGAACCGGAACAGGAGGCGTGAGATGGTGGACTTGCCCGCTCCCGACGGGCCGACGATGGCGACCGTGCGGCCCGCCGGCACCTTGAACGCCACGCCCTTGAGGATCGGTCGATCGCGATTGTAGCCGAAGGTGACATCCTCGAAGGCGACCTCGCCTCCGGCCACGGCGAGGTCGCGGGCATCCGGCCGATCCTGAATCTCGGGCGGCACCTGCATCAGATTGAACATGACCTCCATGTCGGTGAGCGATTGCTTGACCTCGCGGTAGACATAGCCGAGGAAGTCGAGCGGCGTGTAGAGCTGGATGAGGTAAGTCATCACCAGGACGAAGTCGCCGATGGTCATGGTGCCCGCCGCCACGCCCTGCCCTGCCATCAGCATCACGGCGACGAGACCGGCCGCGATGATGAGAGCTTGGCCCACGTTGAGCAGCGAAAGCGAGGTCTTGTTGCGCACCGCCGCACGTTCGTAACGCGACATTGCATGATCGTAGCGGTCGGCTTCGTGACCTTCGTTGCCGAAGTACTTGACGGTCTCGAAGTTGAGCAGGGAATCGATGGCGCGGGTATTGGCCTCCTGGTCGCGCGCGTTCATCTCACGCCGGAAGCGCAACCGCCATTCCGTCACGGCAAGCGTGAAGAAGATGTAGGTGCCGATGGTCACGAAGGTGATGGAAGCGAACCAGATATCATAGAGCACCCAAAGGATAGCGCAGACCGCAATGATCTCGAGGATCGTCGGGATGATCGAAAACAGCATGAAGGCGAGCGTGAACTCGATCCCCCGCATTCCCCGTTCGATCGCCCGGCTGAGCCCGCCGGTCTGGCGGTCGAGGTGGAAGCGTAGGCTCAGGGTATGGAGATGGCGGAACACCTGGGTCGCCACCCGGCGTACCGCGCGCTGTGTGACCTTGGCGAAGATGGCATCGCGGATCTCGTTGCCGGCCGCGGCGAGAAAACGCACGAGGCCGTAGGCGAAGATCAGCGCCACCGGCAGCACCAGCAGCTCCCCGCCGCGCGGCGTGAGCGCGTCCACTGCGCCCTTGTAGAGAATCGGCACGTAGACGTTGGCGACCAGCGCTACGACAAGCAGCAGAAGCGCGGCCACCACCCGCAGGCGCAGCTCGAGCGGATTGGCATGCCACAGGAACGGTATCAGGGAACGCATCACGCGAATATCGATGCGACCCCCGAAGGTCTTGTACTCGGTGGTCTCGGGCGGTTGTGGCCGACGGATGCTGGCATTCTCCGCCGTCATGGCAGCGGCGCCCTGGCGGCGGCGTTGGCCCGGAGATAGCCTTCCGCCTCGGCCGCCGTCATCACGTCGCCGAACGACAGGTAGAAGTTCTGCAGCGCCGCGTTATGGGCCTCGTCCGTCCGCGCAGCATTGGCGTCGGCGATCATGACGACGCGGAAATTGAGCATCATCGCGTCACGAGCAGTCGATTCGCAGCAAGTATTGGTAACGGTCCCAGTCACCAGGATCGTGTCCATACCCTCGCCCCTCAACACGGCTTCCAAGTTGCTCGATCCCGGGATGAAGGCGGAGAAGCGCGTTTTGTCAACGATCAGGTCGGCGGCACCGACCTCAAGCGCCGGGAAAAGCTCGAAGCCCGGTCCGTCCGCAACCATGCCCGCAAACCGCCGATCTCGCTGCGCCGGCAGGGTGAGATCGTCGTAATAGACCGACCAGTCGCGCCGCGCCGCCTCGCTCGCCACCATGCGCACGAACACCACGCGCCCGCCGGTCTCGCGCACGGTCGCGGCGAGCCGATTGACGGTCGGCACGATTTCGGCCGCAACCGGAACGTAGGAATGCGCCACGGCCTCGTCGAGGAACCCGCGCTGCATATCGATCACCAGCAGTGCGGTCCGCGCGGGGTCCATGTCGGCGAAGGCATGGAACTGGCCACGCCGTGCCGTCACGTGATTCTTCACCCAGTCGGGAATGACGACCTTGTGCATGAGAGCCCCGGCACCGTGGCAGGAAGGTAGGCAGTATAGCGGCTCGCCCGAGTCCGCCCACGGGTTTGTGCACCTCCGTCCTTTGGGACGATACGGGTCGGGGGGGGGCTCCTTCCACAATAACATTATGTGAATGATTATCGAATTGGGGGGCACCTCGGCGCCGCCTGAGGCGTCCCGACGCATGGACAAGATCGCCCATCCCCGGTTTAATGCCGGCCCTGACAAGATCGGAGTATCGGGGAGAACGACCGGGATGTACCAGCTGCTGAGCTATGCCGGGCCGGACGGCACGGCGCGTGCCGCCATCGCCGTGGACGGCGCCGCCTTCGACCTCGTGCGCGCGGCCGAAGCCGCCGGCAAGGCCCTGCCGGGCCCGCGGATCATCGACGCAGTCAGGTCATGGGACGCAGCGCGGCCAGTGCTCGCCGCCATCGCCGAAGCGGCCGCCACGGGCAGGACCGAGGCGGCGGCACTCGGCAAGGTCGAGGCGCTGGAACTCAGGGCGCCGCTCCTCTATCCCAATACGCTCTTCATGGCGGGCTCCAATTACGGCGCCCATACCCGCGAGATGGGCGGCGGCTACGACAAGACCACGCGGCGCCCCTATTTCTTCCAGAAGCTGGTACGCCAGGGCGTGATCGGCCCCGGCGAGGCGATCCGGCTGCCCCATGCCTCGAAGCAGGTGGATTGGGAGGTGGAGCTCGCCGTCGTCATCGGGCGGCCCGCGCGCAACGTGGCGGCGAAGGACGCGCTCGGCTACGTCGCCGGCTACACCATCTGCCACGACGTCTCCCTGCGCGATATCGGGCACCGCGAGGACTGGCCCAACTGGTCGCGCGACTGGCTGATGCACAAGAGCTGCAACACGGGTGCGCCCATGGGCCCCGTGATGGTCCCGGCCGAGTTCATCGGCGATCCCCACGACCTCGATCTCAAGACCTGGGTCAACGACGAGCTCATGCAGAACTCGAACACGTCCGACATGACCTTCAACATCAACGAGCAGATCGAGTTTCTCTCGGGGCTCTTCACCCTGCTGCCGGGCGACGTGATTTCGACCGGCACGCCCTCGGGCGTGGGCCGGCCGCGCGGCATCTTCCTCAAGCCCGGCGACACGGTCCGGATGGAGATCGAGAAGATCGGGACGCTCGTCAACCCCGTCGTACAGGGCGACTGAAGCCGTCTATTCCCCCAAGGGCACGATCTGGAGCCGGTGGCCGTCGGGATCGGAGAAATAGATACAGTCCGGGTCGCCCCGGCGGCCGCGCGCATCCACGCCATGCGCGGCGAGGGCCGCCTTGACCTCGTCAACGGTGCCGCGCGTGACGGTGAAAGCGAGATGTGAAAGCTCCTCGCCCCGGCCCATATCGGCCTCGCCGTCGGCCGCGAACAGGCCGAACAGCTGCCCGCCGCAATGGAGGAAGGCGTAGCCCGCGCCCTTCGATTTAACCTCCATGCCGAGCACGCCACTGTAGAAGTCCACCGAGCGCGCCACGTCACGCACGTAGAGCACCACGTGGTCGATACCGCTACAGACCACGGCCGGCGTCCTGGCCGACGTTCCGGTCGGTGTGCCTTTTGTCGATGTTCCGGTCATGGCGCGCCTCCTTTTGCGTCTGCTTCGGAGAAGCCCATAGGATAGCACGAAGCCCCGGAGCATGCTCTCCGCAAGGGCTGGACGTCATCGATCTGTAATTTTATACCTTAAGTCGAATTTGCCGCTCGCCGTCACGACCCGAGGACGACCCGCGCCGATGGCCACGACCCCCGATATCCCGGTTCCCGGCGCGACCGTCTCGGCAGAAGCCCGCGCCTTTCCCTTTGCGACCGTCTGGCGCCTCCGCGCCATGGGCATATGGGCTTGCGCGGCGGCAGCCCTTCTCGGCAGCTGGCTGATGCCGGCAACGCGTCCCGCCTGGGATGCGCTCGATCTCGCGTTCTTCCACCTGATCAACGGCACCGTCGCCTGGGGCGAGGCCGCCGCCATCTTCTGGGCGGTCACCGGCGACCGCCGCTTCGACTACCTGTCGGCGATCGTGGTGCTGGTCGCCTATCTCCTGTTTATCGCCGACCGCGACCGGGCCGGCTACCGCGACGGCCTCGCGCTCGGGGCCCTGACGGTGGCGGTGCTCGTGGTGGTGGTTGCAATCCAGCGCGAGAGCATTTCGCTGCCGCGGTTTTCGCCCTCGATCGCGCTCGAGTCTTATCACTCGATCCTGGCTCAGGTGCCGTGGTCGCGCGCCAAGGAAGGCTCCAACACCAGCTTTCCGGGCGATCATGCCACCGTCATGATGATCATCGCCGCCTTGTGGTGGCGGGGACTCGGGCACAGGGCCGGCCTCATCATGGCGGCTCTCGCGGTGCTGTTCACGCTGCCGCGCATGGCGGCCGGCGCCCACTGGCTGAGCGACGCGCTGGTGGGCGGCGGTTTCGTCACCCTGATCGCGCTGATGGTGGTCGATACGACCCCGATAGGCTGGTGGCTCTATCGTCCCCTGCGTCGCATGGTGGGCGGCACGCTCGACGCGTGGGAAAGGATCGAGCGCGGCCTCGCCGCGCCCGGTCGCGCCCCGGTCCACCCCAGGCGCCAAGTCCTGCGCGGCCTGTGCATCGGCATGGCCGATCTAGTGCCGGGCGTGAGCGGCGGCACCATGGCGCTGATTCTCGGCGTCTACCGGCGCCTGATCGGTGCCATCGCGGCGCTCGACCGCGAGTTCGCCCGGCTGCTGCTGCGCGGCCGCCCGATCGAAGCAATGCGCCGGATCGACCTCCTGTTCGTGCTGCCGATCATGGCGGGGATCGTCCTCGCCCTCGCCATCTTCAGCCGTGTGGTGCCGCTCCCGGTGCTGCTCGCCGAATTGCCCGAGATCATGTTCGGCCTGTTCTTCGGCCTGATCGCGGCCTCCATCGTCAACCTGTTCGGGCAAGTGCGCCCGCAGGTGATGGGAAGCTACGGCTGGCTCGCGCTCGGTGTCGGGCTCGGCCTTGCGGTGGTGCTGCTGGTGCCGGTGCGCACCCCTGACGACGCCTGGTTTCTGTTCCTGTGCGGCGTGGTCGCCGTGACCGCGATGCTGATCCCCGGCGTCTCCGGAGCCTTCGTCCTGCTGATCCTCGGCAAGTATGCCGACGCCATCGACGCCATCGGCCGGCTCGACCTCGGCTTCCTCGTGCCGCTCGCAGCGGGGGCCGTGTGCGGCGCGATCATGGTGGCGCGGTCCGTGCGCTGGCTGCTGACGCGGTTCTACCGCCAAACCATGCTGACGGTGGTCGGCATCCTGGGCGGCTCGCTGCTGGCGGTATGGCCGTTCCAAGACTGGCACTACGAGGTGGTGGCCGGCAAGGCGCGGCTGGTGGCGAGCCAGCCGTACCTGCCCAACACCTTCGACGCCGGCGAGATCAGCGGGCTCGTGGCGATGGTCGTCGGCGTCTTCGCCTTCCGCCTGCTCGAGCGGCTTGCGCGCCGCGGCCCGGAGGCCGCCGCTACTCGGCTGCGTTCGCCCGAGTGACCGGGCCCGCCGCCGCCGGGCCCAGCAGCTCGGCCAAGCTCTTGGGCGAGAAGATATCGCGGCTCAGCTCGGAGACGTTGCGGCAGCCGACGTAGGCCATTGTCTTCTCGAACTCGGTCTTGAGGATCGCGAGCGCCTTCTCGGCACCGGCCTGCCCGCCGCTCGAGATGCCGTAGAGCGTGGGACGCCCGCTGAACACCGCGTGGGCGCCGAGCGCCAGGGCCTTCACGATGTCACTGCCGCGCCGGATGCCGCTGTCGAGGAACACCGTGGTGCGGTCGCCGACGGCGGCCACCACCTCGGGCAGGATATCGAGCGTCGGCGCGGCCGCATCGAGCGCGCGGCCGCCGTGGTTGGAGACGACGATGCCGTCGGCGCCGCTTTCGACCGCCGCCGCCGCGTCCTCGGCGCGCAGGATCCCCTTCACCACCAGCTTGCCCGGCCAGAAGTCGCGCAGCTTGCGGATGTCGGCCCAGGTCATGGCGTGATGGCGCATCGGGCTGCCGCCGCCAGCGCCCGTCGTGATGCGATGGGCGTACTTTTCCGGATAGTTCTCGTGGCGCGGCATTCCGGTGGTGGCGAGATAGCGAAGCATCGTCCCCGCCAGCCATTCGGGATGCAGCATCATGTCGGCGAGCGATTGCGCGGACAGACGGAACGGGATCGAGAAACCGTTGCGCTTGTTGTATTCGCGGTTGTTGCCGAGCGCCCCGTCGATGGTCACCACCAGCGTCTCCGCGCCGGCGTCGCGCGCGCGCGCGACCAGCTGGTAGGAGAGATCCTCCTCCTTCCACATGTAGAGCTGGAACCAGAAACGCCCGCCCGCCTCCGCGATCGTCTCCATGGCGGTAATCGAACCCGTCGCGAGCGTGAACGGCACGCCCTTCGCCGCGGCCGCCTTGGCGAGCTGCAACTCGCCCTGGTGCCAGCACAGGCCGGCGACGCCGGTCGGCGAGATCACCAGCGGAAACTCGATGCGCTTGCCGAAGATATCGACGCCCATGTCGCGCTTGGTGAGGTCCACCATGAATTTGGTGCGCAGCTTGAGGCGCTTGAACACCTCGCGGTTGTCGGCCAGCGCGACCTCGTCCTCGGCGCCGCGGTCCACGTATTCGAATACCCCTTTAGGCAGGCGGCGGCGCGCGACTTCGCGCATGTCGGCAATGTTGTAGCAACGATCCAGTCGCGACATGGACATCTCCCCGTGGTTGCGGATTCTGGGCCCGGACGGCCGATCCGCTGCCCCAACAATACCCGGGGCCGCCCCAAAAACAATGCCGTCCCGCGCCGGGCGGCCTGGCCGTCCGATGGACAGCGGCCGGGCCCCTGTGCCAATCTTGACCCGACCGGCCGCACCTAGGTGAAGACCGGGGGTGCGGGTGACCGCGGCGAAGGCCCTGTGCCGGGCCGCGGTCGTTACGAGGGGAGCACGCCATGATCCACGCAAATCCCATGGTGCGGCTCGTCGCGGCCGCCCTTGCGTTCGCAGGACTCGCGGCCTTCGCCGCCGGCCCGGCCCAGTCTTCGGCCGACTGGTTCCGGGGCAAGACCGTCCAGTACATCGTCGCGACGGCGGCGGGCGGCGGCTACGACGGCTACGGCCGCCTCTCCGCCCGCTACATGGAGAAGCACCTGCCCGGCTCGACCTTCGTGGTCGTCAATCGTCCCGGAGCGGGTCACCTGGTCGGCACCAACCTGATCTATTCCGCGCGCGGCGACGGGCTTACGCTCGGCACCTTCAATATGGGCGTGATGTATTCCCAGCTCACGGGCTCCAAGGCCGCACGCTTCGACCTCACCAACATGTCGTGGGTCGGCAAGGCTGCGACCGACACCCGCGTCATCATGGTCGCCGCGACCTCGCCCTACCGGAATTTCCTCGACCTGCGCAAGGCCGCCGAGCCGGTGCCGTTCGCGGTTTCGGGTGTCGGCAGCGCCGCCTATACGGAACTGCAGCTCCTCGCCAACGTGTTCGGCCTCAAGCTCCGCCTGCTGTCGGGCTACAGCGGCAACGACGACGACATGGCGATGCTGCGCGGCGAAGTGGTCGGCAAGATGGGCGCGGTCACCGGTCAGGGCGGCTTCGTGCGCCAGGGCAACGGCCGGTTCCTGATTCTGATCGGTGGCCCGCGCGACCACGGCTACGGGGAGGCTTCCTATGGCGACGACATCGCCGAGACGCCGGAGCAGAAGGCGGTGATGAAGCTCATCGCGAGCCAGGGCGACATGATGCGCGTCACGGTCGGGCCGCCTGCCATCCCGGCCGACCGGCTGGCGGCGCTGCGCGAAGCCTATCGCCAGGCCTTTGCCGATCCCGAGCTGCACGCCGACGCGGAGAAGCTTCACTACGTCCTCGATCCGGCGGTGGGCGAAGATGTCGAGAAGATCGTCAAGGCGGCGCTTCAGCAGCCGCCCCAGATTCTCGCCATGCTGAACGACCTCCAGAATGCCAGACCCGCCGACATGACGGTCGAGGCCGTTCTCGACAAGGTGGACGGCGGCGGCCGCGAGATCGGCTTCAAGGACGCCGCCGGAGCGGCCATCACCGCCAAGCTGAGCGGCTCACGCAGCAAGGTCGAGATCGGCGGCAAGGAAGCTCCGCGCGACGCGCTCAAGGCCGGTATGGCCTGTGCTGTCACCTACACCGGCCCGGGCAGCGAGGCTTCTGTCGTCGCCTGCAAATGACCTGCACCCGCCGCGGCCGTCCACGGCCGCGGCGGCTCACGCCGGCTTGCAACCGAGCCCGAGGCGAGCATAGTTGGGGACGTACAGCACATCCCCTTCGATGAACGGTTGCCAGGCCTCGAGCACGACACGGGCCAGCGCGCCGAACCGTTCTTCCGAAAGGCCCGCGACCTTTTCGGCGAAACTGCGCCGCAGGCCTTTGGTAACGTAGTCGCCGGGATCCGTCACCTTGTTGCGGTAGCGTAGCTCGCGCTCCTCCACCCGCACGAAGCCTGCCTCTTCCAGAATCGCGGCGAGCGTGCCCGGCGCGCTCATGGAGTGGCGCGAGGGCACCTTTCCCTCGGCCTCGCCCATGAAGCGGGCGACCGCACGGCGCGGCACGTGGAACGGCGGATTTTCCTCATAGGGTCCCCACACCACGTAAGCGGCGCGACCGCCCGGCCGCAGCACGCGCATGGCCTCGGCGGCGGCCCGCGCGCGCCCTTCCGGATCGAGCGACATCAGGCCGAAGCGACAACTGATGCAGTCGAAGGTCGCGTCGGGAAACGGCAGCGCCGTCATGTCGCAGCAGGCGAACTGCATGATGCCGAGCGCGAGCGCCTCGGCACGACCGCGGGCGGCCTCCAGCATGCGCGGCGTGAAATCGCTCGCCACCACCCGGCCGTGCCCTTCCATCGCGAGCGCGATGGTCACCGCGGGGTTGCCGGTGCCCGATGCGGTATCGAGAACGGATTCGCCCGGGCGAATTGCCGCCGCCTCGACGATCATCCGATTGAAGGTATCGTCCTGGGCGCGCGCGGCAGGCGCGCCGGCGGTCCACGTCTTGCTGCGCTCCGCCCAGGCGTCTCTACTCGTTTCCGACATTTTCTTTCGACGTGTCCGTCCTGCGCGCGGCTGGAACGAGGTTCCTTTCCCGACCCTTACTCGAAAAATCTGCCTTCGATGAGCACGGGCTTCACTGCGCCCGCCTTCTGGGCGCGTCCGGGGATCGGCTTGCCGGCGGGATCGATGCGCCGGTCGGGACCGGCCCCCGCCACTTTCGCGCCGAACCGCGCCAGTACCAAAGGTCCGTCGCCTTCCGCCGAGAACGAGTAATGCGCGCCCTTCGGGATGAACAGCGCCTGATGCTTGCGCAGCCGCGGCAGCGGCCCCTTAGGGGTGACGAACTGCGCCTCGCCCTCCAGCACCAGGAACACGTGGTCTTCGGCCATGTGGGCGTGCATGCCGTTCTCGCCGCCCTTGGGCGCATAGCAATGGACATTGAACGAGCTGGTATCGGTGCGTGCCAGCACGCGCTTGTGGTGGCCCGCGCTCACGAGCTGGATCCGCAGGTCGAGAACCTGCGCCTCGGGCGCGTCGGATACGGCGACGGTCGCGTCGGCGGTCATGGCTTCCTCCCTATCCCGGCTGTCGTTTCGGGTAGTCTAGAAGCAATCGGCGGCCGGCGCACGGGCCGAAAACGATACCTGCGGGGAGGAAAAATGGCGCGCCCGGAGAGACTCGAACTCCCAACCTTCTGATCCGTAGTCAGATGCTCTATCCAATTGAGCTACGGGCGCCGAGAAGAGGGGCCGGAGGCTACTCAAAACGCAACCCCTTGGCAAGCCAAACGGAGGGCCGGGTCGGCCGGGATTGATGAAGCGGTTTTTCGGCGGAATCTTTACCGGATGGATAGATTTGTTTGAAATTAAAGGGGTTGTGAAAATACGTGAAACCCCATAGAAAAGCAGACGGGGTTCCCGGGGCTTTCAGACTAGGATTGGGGGTTGCCTTTCATGACCCGAATGAAGATGCCGGCCGTCATGGCGGCAGCCCTGCTGGTCGGCGGCTGCTCGGTGGTGTCCGATACGCTGTTTCCGTCGCTCTCGTCCGACGAGCCGGCAGCCAGGCCGGCAACCGCACGCCCCGCCGATGCCCAGCCGGCGCCTCAGCCCCAAACCGCCCAGCCCGTCCAGCCGCTCGAGCTCGGCACCTCGACCTTCGAGCCGCCCGCGATCACTCCCGGCAGCCAGACCGGCACCGTCGTCGGCGCCAAGGTCATGCAGATCCGGCGCGAGCTCGGCAGCCTGCAGGTCTCGATCAACCAGCACAACGGCAACCTGCAGAATCTGCGCGCCCAGACCGTCGCCCATGCCCAGCGCTATCACGGCACGGTGGCCGCCATCAATTCGCGTCTGCAGATCGGCACCACCCCCGGCAACCCGGTGCTGGTTTCGCAGTGGAGTACCGCCCAGACCCAGCTCGACGGCGTGAGCCGCGACATCGCCGAAATGAACTCCCTCGCCAACCAAGTGGCGAGCGATTCGTCCACGGCCGCCTACCTGCTCGAGACCGCGCGTGCCACCTACGGCCTGTCCGGCGCGGTGGACGAAGATCATCGCCAGCTCGCGATCCTGGAGGACGAGGTCAACCGCACGGTGGTGCTGATCGATCGCCTGCTCAACGAGCTGACCGAGGACATCAACCGCCAGTCCGCCTATGTCGGCAACGAGCGCCGCAACCTGACGACGCTCTCCGTCGCGATCAAGAACGGCGAGTTGCTCGGCTCCTCGCTCGCCAATCGTGCTTACGACCTGCAGCCGTTCTCGGCGCGCCCGCAGCGCGGCGCCGTTCCGCCCGCCGCCCAGGCCGGCACGCGCCGCCCGCTGGTGGTGATCCGCTTCGACCGGCCCAACGTCGAATACGAACAGGCCCTCTACAACGCAGTCTCGCGCGCGCTCGAGCGCCGGCCCGAGGCCACCTTCGACCTCGTCGCCGTGGCGCCGGGCCAGGGCTCCGCCGCCGAAGCCGCCAAGTCCGCCAATACTGCGCGGCGCAACGCGGAGGCGGTGCTGCGCTCGCTGACCGCGATGGGCCTGCCGGCAAGCCGCGTGACGCTTTCGGCCGGCACCTCGGGCGAGGCCCAGACCAACGAGGTCCACCTCTACGTGCGCTGAGCACGGGAACGGTTTGGAGCGCTAACACAAGGGAAAGGGCCGCCCGCGGGGCGGCCCTTTTCCTTTGCATCCGCGCAGATTTTGACTCGGGACGCCTCGCGCGCGAAAATGCCCAAAAGAGGCAACCCGAGGAGACAGCCATGACCGCCGCAGCCACCGGCCATTGCTGGGACGACGTGATCACGGATGATATCCGTGACGTCTACGGCATCTTCTTCCCGCGCGAGGTCAAAGGGATCGGCCCGCGCCCCGCGCTCATCGCCATCGACCTCTACAACAAGGTCTATGCCGGCGGTCCCGGCCCCGTGGTCGAGATCAACCGCAAGCATCGCGGCGCCTGCGGTGACCATGCCTGGAACGCGATCCCGCCGACCCAGAAACTGTTCGCCGCCGCGCGCGCGGCGGGCCTGCCCGTGATCTACACCACCGGCAATGCCAACGAGCGCGTGACCGCCACCAACCGGCGACGCGCGGCCGGCGAGGATGCGGGCGATGGCTACGAGATCAAGGCGGAGTTCGCGCCCGAGCCGGGCGACCTCGTCATCAAGAAGGAGCGCGCCTCGGGCTTCTTCGGCACGCCCATGGTCGCCCATCTCAACAAGCTCGGCGTCGAGAGCATCATCATCTGCGGCGAGAGCACGTCGGGTTGCCTGCGTGCCTCCGCCGTCGACGCCTTCTCCTACGGCTATCACGTGGTGGTGGCGGAGGAGGCATGTTTCGACCGTTCGCTGCTCAGCCACAAGGTCGCGCTGTTCGACCTGCACCACAAATACGCCGACGTGATGCACGTGGACGAGATCGTAGCGCAGCTCGCGCAGGTGTCCGGACGCAGGGCCGCCGAATAACGGAAGTGAGAAAGGGAGAACCGTCGAGATGGGCCAGCAGCGTCTTCCCGTGTTCCAGAAGTTCATCGACGACCTGCGTGCCGCGTGGGCACGCGAAAGCGACATGGAGGCCCGCATGAAGGCGGGCACCGAGCTGTTGCGCGGGCTCGTCAACGACCCCGCGATGCGCGCCCATTCGAAGGACTGGCCTTCGACCGAAGGCGGCAAGAACCTGCTGCTCTACGAAGATCCCGACTACAATTTCGCGGTCAACGCCGTGGTGCGCGCGCCCAACCGCTTCGGCAGCGTCCACGACCATGCCCATGCCTGGACCGCCTACGGCGTGCTGGACGGGGTCGAACGGCTCGAGCGTTTCGAGCGGCTCGACGACGGCTCCAGGGAAGGCTACGCCGACGTGCGGCTCGCGAGCGTGACCGAAGGCAAGGCCGGCGCCGTGGACCTCGTGCCGCCCTACGACATCCATGCCGAGCAAGGCGGTCCCGGGCGCTCGGTCGCGGTCATCCTGCGCTCCGAGCGCGTGGCGGGAAAGGTGCTCCAGGGCCGCTACGACCCGGCGAAGAAGGCCACCCATCAGGGCCAGGGCCCCAAGCAGGTCCCCTTCGAGATCGCCTAAGCGTCGGCGCCTATTCCACCGGGACGTTGTCGATGAGGCGCGCACGGCCGAGATGCGCCGCTGCGAGCACGCGCGCGGGCCGCGCGGGATCGTAAGCCTCGACCGGCGCCAGAGTCTCGGCGTCGGCGCAGGCGACGTAATCTACGGTGCGGAAGCCCGCGCCCAGGATCGCCGCCCTTGCGGCATCGAGGGCGTTCGTCACCCGGGCGCCGCCGGCGATCGCCCCGGCCGTGTCCCGGAGCGCGCGGTAGAGCGCAGGCGCCGCCCGTCGCTCCTCCGCCGTGAGATAGGCGTTGCGCGAGGACACCGCGAGCCCGTCGGCGTCGCGCACCGTGGGCACGCCGATCACCTGGGCCGGCAGGTCGAGGTCGCGCGCGAGGCGCCGGATCACGCAGAGCTGCTGGTAGTCCTTCTCCCCGAATATCGCGGAATGCGGGTTGCACTGGATCAGGAGCTTGGCCACCACCGTAGCGACGCCCGCGAAGTGGCCGGGGCGGAACGGCCCGCACAACCCGTCGGCGAGGTCTGCGACCGAGACCGCGGTGGCAAAGCCTTGCGGATACATCACCGCGGCCGCCGGCGCGTAAAGCAGGTCCACGCCCATGTCGGCGAGGAAGGCAGCGTCCCGCGCCTCGTCGCGCGGATAGGCGGCGAAGTCCTCGCCCGGGCCGAACTGGGTCGGGTTGACGAACACCGAGACCACCACACGGTCGGCGGCGCGGCGCGCTGCCTCGATCAGCTTGCCGTGGCCGACGTGCAGCGCGCCCATGGTCGGCACCAGCGCCACGGTGCGTCCTTCCACACGCCAGTCGGCGACGCGCACGCGCAGCGCCGCGGGATCGCGCGCGGTTGCAAGGCCGCCGTTGCGGGTGGCGGGCTCCGGCATGGATGTTCCGTCAGCCCTGGATCAGCTTGGGCGCGGGGCCGCGCTTGGCGCCGAAGCAGTGTTCCTCGCCCGGGAAGGCGCGCGAGCGCACCTCCTCGGCGTAGGCCTTGATGGCGGCCTCGATCTCGGGAGCGAGCTCGGCGTAGCGTTTGACGAAGCGGGGCGTGAAATCGGAGAACACGCCGAGGATGTCGTCCACCACCAGCACCTGTCCGTCGCAGGCGGGCGAGGCCCCGATGCCGATGGTCGGCACCGGCACCGCCGCCGTGATGGCGCGCGCAACTGGCTCCATGGTGCCCTCGACCACGATCGAGAAGGCGCCGGCGGCGGCGATCGCCTTCGCGTCTTCGATCAGGCGGCGCTGGGCGTCTTCGCTCTTGCCCTGCACGGCGAAGCCGCCCATCGCCTTGACCGATTGGGGCTTGAGGCCGACGTGGCCCATCACCGGCACGCTGCGCGCGGCGAGGTAGGCGACGGTGTCCGCCATCTCGGCGCCGCCCTCGAGCTTGACCGCGTCGCAGCCGGTCTCGGCCAGCACGCGCGCGGCGTTGCGGTAGGCGACCTCGCGGCTTTCCTGGTAGGAAGCGAAGGGCAGGTCCACCACCACCAGCGCGCGCTCGGCGCCGCGCATCACCGCTTGGCCGTGGGCCACCATCATGTCCACGGTCACGCCGAGGGTGGTGTCCATGCCGTAGAGCACCATGCCGAGCGAATCGCCCACCAGGATCACGTCCACGTGGGGGTCCATGAGGCGGGCGATCGGCGTGGTGTAGGCGGTGAGGCACACGACCGGCGTGCCGCCCTTGCGCGCGGCGATCTCGGGGACGGTGACGGCGTTCTTGCGCTTGGCCAAGGCGGTCTCCAGCGGCCCCGCGGGCGGGGCTTCGTTGCGGGACGGGACCCGACGGGGCCAGATTAGTAGCCCTTTTCGGGCGGCGGCAAAACGTTTTTCTGGCCGTGCGCGGCCGCGTTCCGGGGGTTAAGATGCGCCCGGAACGCGCCACGAACGCGCAAACACCCCGCCGAAAAGGAGCATCGATGGCCCCCGCCGCGGGCATGGCCCTGGTTTTCGTGCTGGCACTGGCCGCCTGTGCCGCCCCGCCGCCGCCGGCACCGGCCGCGCCCCCCGCCCCCGCCCCCGAGAC
>JBJHBM010000011.1:0-64174 GCA_050485485.1 Alphaproteobacteria bacterium
CATCGAGGCCGCGTCGTCGGTGGCGAAAGCCGGCATCATGGCCATCATGCCGGACAGGTCCGAAGCGCCGATCATGGCTGGGTTCCTCCTCTGCTGTATTGCCCGATTTCCCCTACGCGCCGCGCGCGGCGGCGGTTTCGGGCGACTCTACACAAATCCGCGCGAAGCGCCAGCGGCGCGCATGACGGGTTGCACCGGGGCGCGCCCCTTATTTGCCAGCGCCGCCCTACTGTGCCTTCTTGGGCCGGGCCGCGTCCTTGGCGCGGTTGCCGGCCTCCTTGAGGATGGCCGCCGCCTCGGCATAGGTCTCGCGCGGATGGCCGAGCAGCTCGCGCAGCGCCGGGTTCATGCCGTCCGCCGACATGGCCCGGACCTCGAGCTTCGACTTCTCCGCCTCCGCGAGCAGCGCCGTGTCGCGCATCGTCGCCTCGAAGGCGAGCCGCAGGGCCGCGACCCGGTCGGCCGGAACGTCGGGCGGCAGCGCGACCGCGCGGCCGATCGTCATGCTGGCGAAGAACATGGTGAGGATGCGCTTCGCCTTCTCGGTCTTGGCGTAGCCGATGGCGAGCGGCACGTCGGGGAAGTCGGGATGGGGAGTCGTGCCCATCTGCCAGATCAGGCGCAGCTGGCCCGAATCCACCTGCTGCATGTTGGACGCCTTGATGGAGGACAGATACGTGCCGCACTGGCCCTGAATCTCGCCGCGCTCCATGGCGAGGCCGCGCTCGGACTGGGAGGAGAAGCCGAGGATCGGACGGAAGCGCGTGCCCATGACCGCGTTCATGATCATCGGCAGCGTATAGGAGCCCGCCCCGGCGCCCGAGGCGCCGAGGATGACCTCGCGCTCGAAGAAGTCCTCCGGCCGGGCGATGCCGGCGGTGTGCCACACCGAGCAGTGGTCCACCTCCTGGTTCATGTTGCCGACCCAGAGGAAGCGGTACGGATCGAACAGCGCCTTGTCGTTGCCGTAGAGCCGCTCCAGCAGGACATAGGCCGGGATGATGCCCATCTGGGTTCCGTCCTTGTCGGCCTGGTTATAGAGCCAGTTGGCGAACACCAGCCCGCCGGCGCCGGTCATGTTGGAGGCGACCACGCTCGGCGCCCCGGGGATATGGCGGCCGATGTGCCGCGCGAGCAGGCGGTTGTAGAGGTCGAAGCCGCCGCCGGGATTGGTGCTCGAATAGGTCATGATGCGCTTGCCGGCGAAGTCGGCCTGGGCGACGGCGCCGCCGCTCCACAAGGCGGCGGGAACGCACAGCAAGAGCGCGCCGAGGCGCGCGGTCCAGTTCGGCATGACGTGATCCTCCATTGTTGTTGTCCCGCGCGGGTCGCGCCAGTGCGGTCCCCGTTCCGGGTGCGGCCATTATGCGCCGCAGGCGGGCGGCGCGCGACCGGGAAGAACGGAGGCCGGAGGGAGGCTGGATTTACGGAGGGAGGCTACTCGTCCCCGGCGGGCGCGATCGCGTAGCGGCGCCCGTCCACGGCGAGCTCGCCGGCGGCGAAGCTGACCGAGAGGCGCAACGAGCCCTCGTTGCGCTGCCAGGGGGTCACCGTCATCACCCTTTGGCCGGCCTTGGTATAGGGCTCGGCCAGGGCGACGCGGCGGGCGGCAGCGGTGGACTTCGCGCGAATGACGATCATGCCGAGGCCGACCCGGTTGCCCTTCTCGTCCACGAACGGGCCGGCGGCGAACAGCAGCCCGCGGCGCTCGAGGTCGACCAGGTAGTCGTGATGCTCGCGCCGCAGGACCTCCGGCGGGCGCGGCAGGGGCGGCGGGTTCTCGGGACGGGTCATCCAGCACACGTAGCACTGCTCGCGCGCCAGATTGAGCCCGAGGGCGGGACGGTTCAGAGACGCGACGGGCGCCGACGCCTTCGGCGCCGACGCCCGTACGTTTACTCGTTTCGACCGTTTCGACGGCTTGCCCGTGGCGGTCGCGCCCGCGCCCCGGGAGGCGGCGGACGCAGGCCTGCGACCGGGAAGCCGTTGGGTCACGGTCGGTTACTTGCGCGCTTTCCGGGCCCGGCGACGCGCCGGGGCCTTCCGCTTGGAGGAAGACCGGCGAGCCGCAGCCTTGCGCTTCGCGGTCTTCTTCTTGGCGGCCTTCTTCTTGGTCGCCTTCTTCTTGGTCGCCTTCTTCTTCTTGGCGGCCTTCTTCGCTTTCGACTTCGTAGGCTTCTTCACCATGCTATTCCCCTCCATAGAGGTTTCGCGTGCGCGATGGCGACACGCGGTGAGTACGCACTCGTCACGAACGCAAACGCATACGAAACGACGCCGGATCATCGGCGCGGAAAGGATAATGAACTATTAACGTCCCTTTATGCAACAAAACACTTGCAAGGGGCTTTAAATTTTTTTGGGCGGCATTTTCGACCGCAACGACGCCCGGATTCAATTTGAAGAGGGCAAAGGACTCGCCGGCGACGATTTGGATGCGTGAGTCATGCATCGGAAGCCTTCATTGAACCTACACGATTTTTCGATGAACGCGTCGCTCCCGCGTGCGCGAATGGTTCGCCGGTTTAAGTCGAATATTCACTTGACGAAGAACAGATGCCGCGGGGCCGAAGTGATCGCCCGCCCTCCCGCGCGGGCACGCCGCCGCGGCCGGCGCCGGCGACCGGAAAGGCCTGGAAATGCTGGGATTTCAGGAGCTGCGGCTCAGGCGTGGGCGCGCCGGTCCGGGCGCGGCGCGCGGGCCCATTCGACCATCGCCGCGGTGATGCGGCGCGCGCCGTCGACCACCAACGCGGCAAGCGTCGCGACGTCTTCTTCGTCGGCGCGATGCTCCGGCATCGCGAGCGTGAGGCTTGCGAGAATGTCGCCGTCGCCGTCGAACACCGGCGCAGAGATCGCGAACACGCCGGCGTCGAGCTGCGCGCGGCCGGTGAGGTAGGGTCGCGCCCTGATGTCGCGCAGCCGGGCGCGGAACGCCTCCCAGCTCGCGCCGAGGCCCGCCTGGGCGATCACGGAGGCGTGGTCACGGAACAGGCGACGCAGGCGTCCTTCCGGCAGATGGGCAAGGATCATCACCGATGCCGAGCCCCGGAATAGCGGCATCGGTCGGCCGCGCGAATACGAGATGTCGAGACTGTTGGGGCTTTCCACCAGGAACACCGACAGCACCGAATCGCCGCGCGGCGCGCACAGGAACAGGATGCCCTCGCCGCAACGCGGCATCAGGTCCGTCAGCACGTCGCGCCCGACCGTCAGCAGCGGGTCGCAGTCGCGGATCAGACGGTCGAGCTCGATGATGCGCGGCCCCAGGCTGTAGCCGCCCCCGCCCACCGGCGCGAGCAGCCCGGCGTCGCACAACTCCTTGACGTAGCGGTAGGCGGTCGAGCGGGTGAGGCCGAGCGCCTCGATCAGGGCCTCGACGGTCCAGACCGGACGCACCTCGGAGAACACGTCCAGCAGCCCCAGCATGCGTTCGAGGCTCGACACCGGCGCCCTCCTCCTTATCCTGTGGGGAGCCGATTATCGGCCGGACAGGGATTGCATTCAATCCCATAATGTGGGATTTTACTTTCCATGCCGGCCGGTCGCCACGCCCTCTCGCGATCGCGGACCGGACGGCAGAACGCCAGAACGACGGACAGGCCATGACCCAGACTCTCTCGCCCCTCTGGCCCGCGCGGCTGCACCATATCAAGATCACCTCCGACCGGGTGCCGGAGCTGCTCGACTTCTATCAGAGGGTGCTCGAGCTCTCGGCCGAGGAGCTCACCGACGGCGTGTGGGACCTCAAGGGCGGCGAGCGACGCTTCGTGATCGGGCGCGGCCGGCGCAACGGGCTCGGCTTCTCCGCCTATGCCATCGACGATGCCGACCGGCTCGCGGCCCTCAAGGACCACGTCGCGGCCCAGGGCATCGCCACCGCCCCCGGCGCGAGCCCCCTGTTCCGCCCCGAGGGCGCGTTCTCGGTGGCCGATCCCGACGGCCACGTCATGACCTTCGGCGTGCCGCGCGACGGCGCCGGAGGGCCCGACCGCCTGCCAGGGCGCCTCCAGCACGCGGTCAAGGGCTCCCCCAACGTCGAGCAGGTGATCGCCTTCTGGCTCAAGCTCGGCTTCGTCCTGTCGGACGAGGTCAAGGACGCCGACGGCAACCTCACCGCCGCCTTTCTCCGGTCCGATCCGGAGCACCACTCGGCCGCCACCTTCCGCACCAAGGACGCGCGCTTCGACCATTTTTCGATGGAGACCAGCTCGTGGAACGACATCCGCGACTGGGCCGACCACCTGAGCGCGCTGCACATCAAGCTCGGCTGGGGGCCCGGCCGCCACGGCCCCGGCAACAACCTGTTCTTCATGGTCGCGGACCCGGACGGCAACATGATGGAATGGTCGTCCGAGATCGAGCTCATGGAGCGCGCGGTCCCCGCGCGCCAGTGGCGCCACGAGGAACGCACCCTCAATCTGTGGGGCGGCGCCTGGATGCGCAGCTGACCGCGCGGCCCGGCGACAAGGAATTCGAAAACCAAAGAGGCAGGACAACACCGATGAAACTGGTCAACTACACGTTCGAGGGCAAGGACCGTTACGGCGCCGTCACGGAGGGAGGCGTCGTCGATCTTTCCGCCCGCATCGGCGCGAAGCACCCCGACATCAGGTCGCTGATCGCGGCGGGCGCCCTCGCCGAAGCTGCCAAGGCGGCCCAGGGCCAGAAGGCGGACCACGCGCTCGACGCCATCGCCTACCGGCCGGTGATCCACAACCCGGACAAGGTCATCTGCGTCGGCCTCAACTACAAATCCCACCGCGAGGAGACGGGGCGCTCCCCCACCGACAACCCCGCCCTCTTCGTCCGCTTCGCCGACACCCAGGTGGGCCACGGCCAGCCGATGATCCTGCCCAGGTCGTCCGACAAGTTCGACTACGAGGGCGAGCTCGCCGTCATCATCGGCAAGGGCGGCCGCCACGTGAAGGCCGCGGACGCGCTCGGCATCGTCGCCGGCTACTCGATCTACAACGACGGCTCGATCCGCGACTTCCAGAACCACACCCACCAGTGGACGCCGGGCAAGAACTTCCCCGGCACCGGCGCGTTCGGCCCGTGGATGGTGACCGCCGACGAGCTCGGCGACCCGACCCGGCTCGAGCTCACCACCCGGCTCAACGGCCAGGTGATGCAGAACACCACCACCGACCTGATGCTGTTCGACATCCCGACCGTGATCGAATACGTCACCACCTTCACCACGCTGCGCCCGGGCGACGTGATCTCCACCGGCACGCCCGGCGGTGTCGGCTTCAAGCGCAATCCGCCCGTGTTCATGAAGGCGGGCGATACCGTGGAGATCGAGATCACCAAGATCGGCAAGCTGGTCAACAAGATCGCGGCCGAGTGAGCGGGCCCCGGGCCCGCCGGCGGAGGCAGCCATGACGCTTTCGAGATTTTCCCTGATCCTGTGGGGGCTCAACGCCCTGTTACGCTACTGCCGGCTGCGCCACCCGGCGTTCGCGGAGAAGCTCAAGGAAAAGAACTTCACCGCCCAGATGAAGACGGCCGATAACTCGGAGGGACGGTGGTTCCGCTTCGAGAACGGCCGCATCACCTCCGGCGCCGGCGTGCGCGCCGACGCCGAGGTGGTGCTCGCCTTCAAGAACGCGAAGATCGCGGCCGAGCTGCTGACGCCCCCCATCGACCAGCAGCGCCAGATCGACGCGATCAAGGACTTCAAGCTCGCCATGCACGGGCCGGACGAGCTGACCAGCTGGTTCACCCGCCTGATCCTGCTGACCCAGACGGTCGGCTGGAAGTACGGCATGGCCCAGCCCGACGGCGCGACGCGCTACACCTCCATGACCAACGGCGGCCCGGTGTTCGTCTACGTCAAGGACGGCAAGATCCTGCGGATCACGCCGATCGTGTTCGACGGGAGCGATCCCGAGCCCTGGACCATCGAGGCGCGCGGCAAGACCTACACGCCGCCGCGCAAGACCACGCTCGCACCCCACGGCCAGAACTTCAAGTCGATCATCTACGCCCCCAACCGCTGCCTCTATCCGATGAAGCGGGTGGACTTCGACCCCAACGGCGAGCGCAACCCCGAGATGCGCGGCGTCTCCGGCTACGAGCGCATCTCCTGGGACGAGGCGCTCGACATCGTGGCGAACGAAATCAAGCGTATGAAGCGCGAGCACGGTCCCGGCGCCATCGCGTC
Organism: Alphaproteobacteria bacterium; assembly: GCA_050485485.1. Lineage (GTDB taxonomy): Bacteria > Pseudomonadota > Alphaproteobacteria > SMXQ01 > SMXQ01 > WHSO01. Next base: position 6,170 of record JBJHBM010000011.1, read on the forward strand.
GTCCCACGGCTCGCACCACACCTGGGGCAACATCGGCTACTACCTCTCGGCCAACTTCCGCTTCATGAACGCGATCGGCCACACCGAGGTCCACCACAACCCCGACAGCTGGGAAGGCTGGTACTGGGGCGCGACGCACCACTGGGGCTACAGCTTGCGCGTCGGCCAGTGCGAAAACTACGGCACGGTCGAGGACTGCCTCCAGAACTGCGACATGATCGTGTTCTGGTCGGCGAACCCGGAGGCGACCTCGGGCGCCTACGGCGCGTTCGAGGGCACGGTGCGCCGCCAGTGGCTCAAGGACTCCGGCATCAAGATCGTCCACATCGATCCCTACTACAACGACACCGCGCAGTTCCTGGGCGGCAAGTGGATCGCGCCCAGGCCCACCACCTCGCCCGCGCTCGGCATGGCGCTCGCCCATGTCTGGATCAAGGAGGACCTCTACGACAAGGACTACGTCGCGACCCGCACCAAGGGCTTCGACGTGTGGAAGGCCTACCTCACGGGCGAGGAGGACGGCATCCCCAAGACCCCCGAATGGGCGGAGCAGGAGACCGGCGTGCCGGCCCGCGAGATTCGCGCGCTCGCCCGCGAATGGGCCAAGCACCGCACCTATCTCGGCGCGGGCGGCTGGGGCACCGGCCACGGCGGCGCCTGCCGCAACGCCACCGGCATCCAGTGGGCGCGCGTCTGCGTGTGCCTGATGGCGATGCAGGGGCTCGGCAAGCCCGGCGTCAACTTCGGCAACCTGCAATGGGGCACGCCGGTCGATTTCAACTTCTACTTCCCGGGCTACGCCGAGGGCGGCATGTCGGGCGACATGGAGCACACCGCGATGGCGGTGCAGCTGTTCCAGCGCATGCCCCAGCTTCCCACCATCAACACGCCCGGCCAGAAAATCCCGCGCATGCAGTTCCCGGAGGCGATCCTGGAAGGCAAGGCGGAAGGCTACATGTGGGACGGCAAGTCGATCGAGCACCAGTTCCGCAAGATCGTCTATCCCATGCCCGGCCACGCCAAGGTGCGGATGCTCTACAAGTACGGCGGCTCGGCCATCGCCACCATGCCGGACTCCAACCGCTGGGTCGCGGCCTACCGCTCCCCCAACCTCGAGTTCGTGGTGAACCAGTCGATCTGGATGGAGGGCGAGGCGCAGTTCGCCGACGTCATCCTGCCGGCCTGCACCAACTTCGAGCGGCCCGACATCTCCGAATGGGCCGGGCTCGGCGGCTACGCCCACCACGGCCAGATGCAGCTCAACCACCGGGTCATCGTGTTCCAGCACAAGTGCATCGAGCCGCTGGGCGAATCGCGCTCCGACTTCGAGATATTCAACGACATCTGCAAGCGCCTCGGTCTCTCGGCCTACTTCTCAGAAGGCATGACCGAGCTCGACTGGGTCAAGCGCCAGTTCGACGGCTCCGACCTGCCGGGCGCGATCTCGTGGAAGGAGTTCATCCGCAAGGGCTACTACGTGGTGCCCGCGGAGGAGGAGAAGCTGCGCGCGCCGGCCTCGTTCCGCTGGTTCGCCGAAGGACGCAAGAAGGACGTGCCGGAGCCGCACCCGCTGCCCTCCGACTACACCGAGGAGTTCCAGAAGGGGCTGCAGACCCAGTCGGGGCTGATCGAGTTCGAGTGCGAGAGCCTCAAGCGCTTCGACGCGAACGACCCCGAGCGCCCGCCGATCGTGAAGTACAACCCCGCCTTCGAGGGCATCCACGACCCGCGCAGGACCAAGTACCCGCTGCAGCTCTTGACGCCGCATCCGCGCTACAGCTTCCACACCCAGGGCGACGGCAAGGACAGCTTCCTCAACGACATCCCCGACCACCGCATGCTGGTGAACGGGCACTACTACTGGATCGTCCGGCTCAACGCGAAGGACGCCGAGGTGCGCGGCATCCGGACCGGCGATCTCGTGAAGGTCCACAACGAGCGCGGCGCCGTGATCTGCGCCGCGCGCATCACCAACCGCCTGCCGTCCGGCATCGCCCACGGCTACGAGTCCTCCGCCAACTACCAGCCGCTCGGCGAGCCCGGCCGGACGGTGGATATCGGCGGCTGCCTCAACCTGCTGAGCCCCAAGCGCTCCCAGGTGAAGCAGGCGCATTCGATGGCGTCGGCCGCGGCCCTGGTCGAAGTCGAGGTCTGGGACGGCAACCCCGAGCACGTCTCCGAGGCGGCCGTCGCGGCGGAGCGGCGCGCCCGCGCCGGCGAGCCGGTGCCGGCCCAGTAGCCCGAGGCGAAGGAGAGACCCCGTGGAGAAGTGGAACCTCATCGTCGACGTGGGCGAGTGCACCAACTGCAACCTGTGCGCGCTCGCCTGCCAGGACGAATACGTCGGCAACGAATGGCCCGGCGTCGCGGCCGAGATGCCCAAGCACGGCCACCGCTGGATCGACATCAAGCGCAAGGAGCGCGGCCAGCCGCCGCTGGTGGACGTGGCCTACCTGCCGGTCATGTGCCAGCACTGCGACGACGCGCCCTGCATGAAGGCCGCCACCGGCGGCGCCGTGACCAAGCGCCCCGACGGCATCGTCATCATCGACCCCGTGAAGGCCAAGGGGCAGCGCCAGATCGTGGACGCCTGCCCCTACGGCGCGGTCTATTGGAACGAGGAGAAGCAGCTCCCGCAGGCCTGGCCGTTCGACGCCCACCTGCTCGACGCCGGCTGGAAGGAGCCGCGCGCCGCCACCGCCTGCCCCACCGGCGCGATCCGCGCCCTCAAGGTCGAGGACGGGAAGATGGCGGAGGTGCGGCGCGCCGAAGGGCTGGAGGAGCTCGACCCGGCGGCGTCCACCCGGCCGCGGGTCTGGTACAAGAATCTCCACCGCTTCAACAAGTGCTTCGTCGCCGGCACCGTGGCCGCGATCGTGGAGGGCGCGGACGAATGCGTCGAGGGCGCGACCGTCACCCTGCGGCGCGGCGAGACGGTGGTCGGCGAGGCCGTCACCGACGCCTACGGCGACTTCAGGATCGACGGGCTCGACCCGGCCAGCGGCGGCTACGCCGTGACCGTCGCCAAGCCGGGCCTGCCCGAGAAGACGGTGACGGTCGAGCTGGGCGAGAGCGTCACGCTGGACCTCATCAAGCTGCAGTGAAAGAGGTACCGTAAAAGCTTCCCCCAGCAACCGTACCGCTTGCCGTGGCCGGACCGGCTGGTATGATCCGGCGCCCACCCGGCGCAATGGCTGGAAACGATATCCGCCTGGAAAAGATATCCATTAGGAGGGGAGACCCGTCATGGCGAAAGCCACCCGCAGAAACCTGAACGTCAAGAGCGGCACCCGCAAGAGCGCCGGAGCCGTCGTGCCCGCGAACCCGACCACCGTGCTCGACCGTCCGGTCAAGCTCGGCAACCCGCGCATGGGCTGGGCGTCCGACGCCATCGCCGAGGTCACCCGCCGGCTCAACTTCAAGTACATGGCCCTGGTCCCGGGCGCCAGCTACCGCGGCTTCCACGACTCGATCGTGAACTACCTCGGCAACGAGAACCCGCAGATGCTGATCTGCCTGCACGAGGAACATTCGGTCGCCATCGCCGACGGCTATGCCCGCGTCGCCGACACGCCGATGGCGGTCGCGATCCACACCAACGTCGGCCTGATGCACGCCTGCATGACGATCTTCTGCGCCTGGGAAGGCCGCGCCCCGATCGTGATGTTCGGCGCCAACGGCCCGATCGACGCCAACATCCGCCGTCCGTGGATCGACTGGATCCACTCGACCAAGGACCATGCCCAGCTCATCCGCAACTTCATCAAGTGGGACGACGAGCCCCAGTCGGCACAGGCCGCCATCGAATCGGTGCTGCGCGCCAACCAGATCGCCCGCTCCAAGCCGTACGGCCCGACCTACGTCTGCCTCGACGCCGGCCTTCAGGAAGAAGAGATTCCCGACGGCCTGCAGATTCCCGACGTCAACCGCTACCTGCCCGCCCCGCCGCCGGCCGCCGACCGTACCACCATCCGCAAGATCATCGAGGCGGTGAAGAAGGCCAAGCTTCCGGTGATGCTGCTGGGCCGCGGCGACCGCAGCCAGGAGGCCTGGGACAACCGCGTGAAGCTGGCCGAGGCGCTGGGCTGCGCCGTGGTCAGCCAGCTCCGCGCCGGGTCGATCTTCCCGACTCAGCACCCGTCCCACGTGGTCGTGCCCTGCATGCGGCCGAACGAGGAGAACAAGGAGATGATCCGCAAGGCGGACCTGCTGCTCAACCTCGGCTGGTTCGACTTCGCGGGCTTCCTGCGGCTCTGCACCGGCTCCGCCCAGACCCAGAAGCCGATCGACTCCACGGTCGTCAACGTCTCGCTCCAGCACTACATGCACAACGGCTGGAACATGGACTACCAGGCGCTGTCCGCCGCCGACATCAACGTCGCGGCCGACCCCGACACGGTCATCCGCCAGATGCTCGAGGAGCTGGGCGTGAAGGGCAAGCCCACGGGCAAGCCGAAGCTCAAGCCCGCCGTGAAGCAGATCCAGCACTGGACCAAGAGCAAGGCCGCCCAGGCCAAGCCCGCCGCCAAGGGCACGATGGAGGCCAAGGACTTCCACCTGATCATGTCGGAGTTCGTGTGCAACGACCCGAAGATCTCGCTGTGCCACATCTCCACCGGGTTCCCGGGCCATGCGGCGCGCTGGACCAGCCCGCTCGACTTCTCGGGCAACGACTCGGGCGGCGGCGTCGGCTCCGGCCCGGGCCAGTCCCTCGGCTGCGCGCTGGCCTACCGCGACGCCGGGCGCGTCCCCGTCACCATGCTCGGCGACGGCGACTTCTCGATGGGCTCGACGGCGCTCTGGACCGCCTCGCGCATGCGCATCCCGCTGCTCGTGGTCGTCATGAATAACCGCTCCTACTTCAACGACGAGGCGCACCAGCACCACGTCGCCGAGGCACGCAACCGCCCGGTGGAGAACCGCTGGATCGGCCTGCGCATCGACGACCCGGCGCCGAACGTGATCGGCATGGCCAAGGCCCAGGGCTTCGACGGCGAGAACGCCCCGGTCAAGACCGTCGAGGAGTTCCGTGCCGCCCTCAAGCGCGGCCACGCGGTCGTGGCCAAGGGCGGGCGCTACATCATCGACGCCTGGATCGAGAAGGACGACGCGGTCGGCCGGCGCAGTTCCGACGGCGGCCGCGGCGAGAACCAGCCGCCCAAGAAAAAGAAGTAGCGCAAGGCGCATACGCCCTTAACCGGGCGCTCCTGCCGGCCCTTCCCGTTCCTCGGGAAGGGCCGGAGTGCTATGGTGTTTCCATAATCATAAGCACCAAGCACTACAGGAGGCTAGAATGGGCAGCATGCGTATCCCGGGGCAGGCTCTCGGCATCGCCGTCGCGTTCGGTACGTTCGTCGCCTTTTCCACCACGACCGCTCTCCACGCCCAGTCGGTCGAGGAATTCTACAAGAGCAGCCGCGTGGACATGCTGATCGGCCTGTCCACGGGCGGCGGCTACGACCGCTACGCGCGCATCACCGCCCGCCATATCGGCAAGTACATCCCGGGCAATCCCACCATCATCCCGCGCAACATGACCGGCGGCGGCTCGCTGGTGATGGCGAACTTCGCCTACAACGTCGCGCCGCAGGATGGCTCCGTCATCGCCGCGCCGCAGCGCGGCGTGCCGCTGGAACCGCTGGTCGCGGGCAAGGACTCCAAGGCCAAGCTCGATCCGCTCAAGATGCACTGGATCGGCTCGCTCGCGCGCGAGACTTCGGTGGCGGTCGCCTGGCACACTTCGGGAATCAAGAGCTACAAGGACCTCTACGAACGCGAGTTCATCGCGGGCGGCACCGGGGCGACCACCGACTCGGTCATCACCGGCTATATCATGCGGAACCTGCTCGGCATGCAGTTCCGCATGATCGCCGGCTACCCCGGCGGCACGGAAGTCAATCTCGCGATGGAGCGCGGCGAAGTCATGGGACGGGCCACCAACTCGTGGTCGAGCATCAAGAGCGGCAGCTACGCCGAGCACGTCAAGGACGGAAGGCTCATCATCCTCTACCAGATGGGCGCGAAGAAAAACGAGGAAGGGCCGCTCAAGGACGTGCCCCTCGCCCTCGACTTCGCCAAGGACCCGCGCACGCGGCAGATCCTGTTCCTGAAATTCGGGGTCAACGAGTTCGGCTACCCCTACTTCATGGGGCCGGGCGTGCCCAAGGATCGCGTGGCGGCCGTCCGCGCGGCATTCGTCAAGGCGAGCAAGGATCCCGAGCTCGTCGCCGAGGTGGAGAAGAGCCGCATGGACCTCAACCCCATCTTCGCCGAGGAGATGCACGAGCTGCTCGAGCAGATGTACGCGAGTCCGCCCGACATCGTGGAGGCCCTGCGCAAGGCCTCCGAGCCGACGGGGCCGGTGGAAGAAGCCCCCGCCGCGGCCAAGAAAAAGTAGCCGACGGCGCCCCCACGACGACGAAGGGCCTCCGGGTCGCCCCGGAGGCCCTTTTTCGCCGCCTCAGTTGATCCGAAACAGCTTCTTCGCGGCGCCCGCCTTGATGGTGGCACGTTCCGACGCGCTCAGCCCCTCCACCGCATCCACCAGCGCGACCGGGTCGGTCTCGCCCATGTCGTAGGGGCTGTCGGTCCCCATCATGACGTGCTCGGCCCCCACCAGGTCCACCAGCCGGCGGATCTGGTCGGGCCGGAACACCACCGTGTCGAAGTAGAAGCTCTCGATGTAGGTCGAGGGTGGACGGTCGATGTGGACGCGGTTCTCGGCGCGGGTCTTCCAGGCGTGGTCGAAGCGCCCAAGGTAGAACGGGAAGAACCCACCGCCGTGGGCGCAGTAGAACTTGAGCCCGGGGTGGCGCGCCGGCACGCCGGAATGGATCAGGTGCGAGATGGCGAGCGTGGTCTCGAGCGGGTTGGAGACCACGTTGGTCATGTAGAACGCCTTGAACCGCTGCGGGTGGGAGAACCCCTGGGGGTGGACGTAGACCGGCACGCCGAGCTTCTCGAGGGCCGTCCAGTAGGGCTCGAGGCGCTCGTCGGACAGTTCCATCCCCGCGATGTCGCACGGGAAGCGCACCGCACGCAGGCCCAGCTCCTTGACCGCGCGCTCGGTCTCGGCGATCGCGAGATCGACGTGCTGCAAAGGTACGATCGCCATGGACAGGAAGCGGTCGGAATGTTCCTTCACGATGGCGGCGGCATGGTCGTTGACGTGGCGCGCGACCGTCGTCGAAAGGTTCGAGTCGGCCTCGTAGAAGCCCTTGGGCGCCCCCGGCGACAGCACCGCGAACTCGACCCCCATGCGCGTCATGTCCGCGATGCGGGCCTCGGGCTCGGACAGCACCTTCTCGTTCGCCGAGCGTTCCCCGGTGATGCCGATGCCGCCCTGGTTCTTGGCGGCGGCGCCGACGTCGCCGCGTTCCGCGGCGGCCTTCATCATGCGCTGGGCGGCGGGCACGTTGAGATGGGCATGGATGTCGATGGTGCTGGCGCTGGCGGGCACGGCGGTCTCCCCGGTGACGGCGTTGGTTGTCCGCGGCGGGCGCCGCGTTTGGTCCCATTATGCCGGAGCATCGGCGTCTTCGCCAACCCCGCATGACCGTCCGCGGAACCGTACCGCGCACATTGACAGCGGGCGGGCGCGGCCCCGATAGTCGGGGCCGTCAAACGTCAAGAAATCCAGAGGGAGACCCCATGAAACCATCGCGCTACGGACCGTTCGACTACGTCCCGCTGCCGAAACGGCCCCGGCTGCGCTGGCCGAACGACGCCCGCGTCGCGGTCTGGATCATCCTCAACGTCGAGTTCTTCCCCCTCGACGAGCCGGTGCCGCGCGGCACCGGCCATACCCCCGACGTGGTGGGCTGGTCGAAGCGCGACTACGGCAACCGCGTGGGCTTCTGGCGCTTGCTCAAGCTGTTCCGCAAGCACGGTTTCCCGGTCACCGCCAACACCAACGCCGGCATCTGCGACGCGCATCCCGAGATGATCGAGGCGATGAAGGCGGAAGGCTGGGAGTTCATGGCCCACGGCGAGTCCAATTCCCATCCGATGCACAAGATCGACCCCGCGACCGAGCGCGAGGTGATCCGGCGCTCGATCGCGACCATCGAGAAGGCGACCGGCACGCGGCCGGTGGGCTGGATGGGGCCCGGCATGCACGAGACCTGGAACACCCTCGACTATCTCGCCGACGAGGGGCTGCTCTACTGCGCCGACTGGATCAACGACGACCAGCCCTACATGATCGACGTCGGCGGGCGGAAGATCGTCTCCATGCCCTACGGCGAGCACCCGCACGACAACGGCGCCATCAACCGGATGCACCATACCCCGGCCGAGTTCGAGCAGATGGTGCGGGACGCCTTCGACACGCTCTACGAGGACGGAGCCGAGACCGGCATGGTGCTGCCGATCGGCCTGCACCCGTTCGTGATCGGCCCGCCCTACCGCATCAAGGCGGTGGACCGCGCGCTCGCCTACATCAACGCCCACGACAAGGTGTGGAAGGCGACCGGGCGCGAGATCGCCGAGCACTACCTCAAATCGGGCGCGACGTTCTAGGAAGAAGTGCGGCCGGGCGGAGTCAGGCCCGGGGCTGCAGATTGGGGCGGGCGTCGACGACGGCCTTGTCCCTTTCATGGGGCTGATCGGCTCCTGTGGCGCGCCGTCGCGCGCAACCCCATGAAAACCAAGGGGGTGGCTGCACGGCACCGACGTGTATACTGAAAAAACACTCTCGAATGGAGGAGGCGATGAAACGACGCGACAAGCGCCGCCCAAGCATCTTTCTGTCATCTCTGGTCGCGGCCCTGATGGCCGGCGTGGCAGTCGCGGCGGGTGGCGCGGCACGGGCCAACGACACGACCCTTTACATCGGCTACAGCCCGGGCGGCGGCTACGACACGTTCGGGCGCCTGCTCGCCGCCCATATCGGCCGCCACCTGCCTGGCACGCCCAACGTCATCGTTCGCAACATGCCAGGCGCGAGCAGCATGGTCCTCGCCAACTACCTCTATTCGGTGGCGCCCCGTGACGGGACCGCCTTCGGCGCCGTCGCGCCCGGCATCGTCACCGCGGCCCTCTACAAGACCCAGGGCGTGAACTACGACGCGCGGCGCTTCACCTGGCTCGGCAGCATGGCCTCGGAAGTCGCGCTGGTGGTGGCATGGCATCAGGCCGGCATCAATTCCATCCAGGACGTGATGGAGCGCGAGCTGATCGTCGGCACCGCCAACCCCGGCTCCGGCAACCACGACTATCCGACCGTCCTGAACGCGGTCGTCGGCACCAAGTTCAAGCTGGTTCCCGGCTATCCGGGCCAGACCGAGATCATCGTGGCGATGGAGCGCGGCGAGGTCCAGGGCGTCGCCAGCTGGAACATTTCCGGCATATTCCAGAGCCGCCCGCAATGGCTGCCCGAGCGCCGGATCGTCCCGCTGCTGCAGCTTGCCTTCGCCAAGCACCCGACGCTGCCGGACGTGCCGCTCGTCCTCGACCTCGCGAAGACGGACGCCGACCGCCAAGTGCTCGAGCTGGTCTTCGCGCAGCAGGCCATGGTCCGTCCCTACATCGCGCCGCCGGCGATGCCGGCCGAACGGGCCAGCGCCCTGCGCGGGGCCTTCGACGCGGCCCTGAAGGATCCCGCGCTGCGCGCGGACGCCAAGAAGCGCAGGGTGGAGATCAGCGGCGAGATGACCGGCGAAGACGTCCTGGCGCTCGTCGAGCGGCTCTATGCCACGCCGCAGGAAGTCATCGACCGCGCCGCGCAGGCGCTTGCCGCCGGGAGGTGACGGGATGGACCGGCTTCCGGTGACCGGCTACTTCCGCCGGCCGCCCCTCGTCGTCGCCCAACGCAAGGGCTTCCTGGAACGGGAGGGCATCGACCTCGAGTTCCACCTCGTCGGCCTGTGCCCGGACCACAACCGCGAGCTCGCCGAGGGCGTGTGGCCCATCACCATGTCCTCGGCCGACACCATGCTCGCGCGCACCACCCAGGACGGCGTGGACTTCGTCACATTCATGCAGGTCGAGCAAGGGCTCGACGTGCAGCTGGTCGTCCAGCCGGATATCGGCGGCTTCCGCGACCTGAGGGGCAAGCTGTTCGCGGCCGATCCGGTCGATTCCAACTTCGACCTCGTGCGCAACAAGATCATGCTGGCCAACGGCATCGCCGAGTCGGAGTACCGGATCGAGGTGATCGGCAATTCGCACTACCGGCTCCAGGCCTTCCTGGAAAATCGGGTAGCGGCGGCGATGCTGACCCCGCCGTCCACACAGAAGGCGGTCGCAGCGGGCGGCAAGGTAATCGCCGAGGGCGCCGATTACATCCAGGATTGGCCCATCGTCTGCGGCTGGGGCCTGAGACGCTGGGCGGAGGCCAACCGGGCGCTCCTCGTCCGTTACATACGCGCCCTCGCCGGCGCCTGCGACTGGCTGCTGAAGCCGGAGAACCGCGAAGAAACGATCCGCCTCGAGATGGAGGAAGAGAGCCTGTCGCGCGCCGCCGCCGAGAAGGCCTACCGGCAGGTGGTGGCGCACGCCGCGCTCGACGTGGAGGCCCTGCGCAAGAACATCGAGATCCGTATCGAGCTCGGCTACTACAAGCCGCCGCACAGGGAAACTGAAGCCTTCTACGACACCAGCTTCTGGTGCGAGGCTACCGGCCGCCCGCCGCCCGCGCCGGCCGGCATGCCCCGCAACACGGTCCCCGCCTGAGGACCTCCGGGCGCCGGCTCAACCGAGGCCGAGCGCGACGCGGATCGCGGCGATGCGGGCATCCCGCCCTTCGAAGAAGAACGCCTTGTCGAAGGCCGGACGGGCGCGGAGCCGCGCATACCAGGCGGCCACGCGCGGCCAATTGCCAGTGGCCAGCAGGTCGGGACGCAGGTCGTCGATGCGCTCGACGAACGGCACGAGAGCGATATCGGCGAGCGAATACGTCCCGGCGAGCCAGTCGCGGCCGTCGCCGAGCCGCGCCTCCATGCGGTCGAAGGTCAGCGCCATCTCGCCGTAGGCGGCCTCGAACTCCTCGGGACGGAACCCTTCGCGTGCGGTGGCGCGCCAGCGCGCACGGCGCTCCGCGGTGGGCACATGGGCGAGACGGCGCGCAAGCTCCGCATCGGTGAGCGTCATCGCCACCGGGCGCGACAGGCGGTCCCAGGTCGGCACATAGACCGCCTTGTAGGCGTGCTCGTCCGACCACTTGACCCATAGCCGCATCTCGGCGCGGTCGTGGGGACCGGCCGGACGCAGGGCCGGTGCGTCCGGAAAGGCGTCCTCCAGGTATTCGACGATGACGGAGGATTCGATCACCGCACGGCCGTCGTGCACGATCGCCGGCACGACACCGTTGGGATTGATGGCGAGATATTCCGGCGCATGCTGCTCGAACTTCTGCAGGTTGAGCAGACGGCTCTCGAACGGGATGCCCTTCTCGAACAGGGCGAGACGGACCTTCTTCGAGCAGGTGGAGGCGAGACCGTGATAGAGCGTGAGCACGTCGGTTTCCTTCGGGTTTGCGGATTGTGGAAGGCATATGGAAATACGTCAATGCCGCCGCACCGCTTGCCAGGAAAGCCGCCAAGCGCCAACATGGCGCGGCGTCCCGTCACGCCAACGAAGGAAAAAACGCCAATGGACATCGTGCAGCCGATCGCCCTCGCCATGGGGGCATCCTGGGCCAGCGGCATCAACCTCTACGCCGCGGTCCTGATGCTCGGCCTGCTCGCGATCACCGGCAGTATCGTATTGCCCCCCGACCTCGCCATCCTCGCCAACCCGCTGGTGATCGCCGCCGCCGGATTGATGTACGCGGTCGAGTTCTTCGCCGACAAGATTCCGGGCGTGGACACGCTCTGGGACACGATCCATTCCTTCATCCGCATCCCGGCGGGAGCCGTGCTGGCGGCGGGCGCGGTCGGCGAGCTCGGCCTCGCGGCGGAGATCGCGGCGGCGCTGGTGGGCGGCGGTCTTGCCGCCTCGACCCACGCCACCAAGGCCGGCACGCGGGCCATGGTGAACACCTCTCCCGAACCGTTCTCCAACTGGACCCTGTCGTTGGGCGAGGACATCGCTGTGATCGGCGGTCTGTGGGCCGCGCTCTACCATCCGTGGGTGTTCCTCGCCCTGCTGGCGCTGTTCATCCTGCTGATGGCGTGGCTGCTGCCGAAAATCTGGCGCGGCGTGCGGCGCGTGTTCCGCTGGCTGTTCGGCGCGCCCCCGCCCGAGCCGCAGGCGACCCCGCAACCCGGCGCCCCGCTGGAACAACGCCCTGAACCCGGTGCCCGCGACGATTGGAAGCCCTGAAAGGCGACTTTTCGGGAAACTTTGTTGGCTCGACCCGCAATAACCACCCCGAACTACTGCTGCGCCTTCACGGCGCCCCAAAGCTCGCGTAGGCTTTTTTCCATGAGAACGATCTCGCATTTGGTTTCCCTGCTCGTGGCCGCGCTGTGCCCGTTCGTCGCCGCGCTCGCCCTCGGCGCGGCACCGGCGCATGCCCACCCGCACGTCTGGATCGATCTGCGGTCCAAGGTGGTTTTCGACGACCAGGGGCGCGTGACCGCGTTGCGCGTGGACTGGCTGTTCGACGAGTTCTATTCGGCCTATGCCGTCGCCGCCATGAAGCGCGTGGACGGGGTCCCCGACCCCGCCGACCTGATGGCGCTCGCGCGGATCAACCTCGACAACCTGCGCGAATACGCCTTCTTTACGGATGTACGGGCGGACGGCCGCCGGATCGTGCCGAAGCGCGCCACGGATCCCGCGAGTGACTTCGACGGCAAGCGCCTGCGCCTCGCCTTCACGGTGCCGCTGCCCGAGCCGCTGGACCCGCGCAAGCAGTCGGTGACCTTCGCGGTCTACGACCCCACCTATTACATCGAGATCGCCTACCTGCCGGGCGATCCCGTGGGCCTGCTCAACGCCAAGGACACCGGCTGCGCCGCCCTGATCGAGCAGCCGGACCCGAGCCCCGAAGCGCGCAACCTCGCCGGCGCCTACGGCCGCGACGAATCGATCGACGCGATGCTGGGCGAGGTGCTGACCGGGCGCCCCGGCACCACCATCGGCGAATTGTTCGCGGAAAAGGCCGTGATCCGATGCCGATGACGCCGCGCGCATGGCGCTGGACGGTCGCCACCATGCTGGCCGCAGCGGCAGCGGGGCTGTTCCTTCTGTACCTGTTCGATGCGCGCCTGCCCGACATCGGCGGCCTGCTCGACGCCGCCTCGCGCGAGATTCAGGCCGCCCAGCGCCGCTTCCACGCCGAGCTCGCCACCGCGATCCGCGCGGTCAAGGCGAACGAGTCTCTGGCCTTCTGGAATCTCGTTGTCCTCGGCTTCCTCTATGGCGTATTCCATGCCGCAGGACCGGGCCACGGCAAATTCGTGATCTCCACCTATCTCGCCACCAGCGGCGCGCGGCTCTCGCGCGGCATTGCCCTCACCTTCGCCTCCTCCCTGGTACAGGGGATTTCCGCAATCCTGGTGGTGGAGGTCACCATCGGCCTGCTCGGCCTCACCTTCCGCGACGCCCGCCAGAGTGCCCAGTGGATCGAGACCGCGAGCTACGCGCTGGTGGCGCTGCTCGGCATCGCCGTCCTGGCGATGGCGCTGCGGCGCCTCGCACGCCGGCACAAGACGGCGGCTGCCGGCCCCGCGACGGATGAAGCCGCAGCGCATTGCGGCACGGCCGATTGCGATCACGATCACGGGCCCAGGCCCGCCGACCTTGCGCAGCCGCTGACGCCTGCACGCTTCATCGCGATCGCCCTGTCGGTGGGATTGCGCCCCTGCACCGGGGCGGTGCTGGTGCTGTTGTTCGCCCGCGCCCTAGAGCTGCCGTTCGCCGGCTATGGCGCGGTCGCCGGCATCTCATTGGGCACCGCCATGACGGTTTCCGCGCTCGCCATCCTCGCCGTCTACGCGCGGCGGACGGCCCTGGCCCTCGCCGGGCGGGGCGTCGCACCGGGACGGCTCGCCCCGGCGCTCGACCTGGTCGCGGCGGCGGGCGGGCTCGTCATCGCCGCCATCGGCGCGAGCCTCGTGATGGCGGCCCTCCGGACGCCCAGCCACCCGTTGCTTTAGGCGGGATTCTCAAGGGAAGGGAATGGGGCGAGTGATGGGACTTGAACCCACGACATCCAGATCCACAATCTGGCGCTCTAACCAACTGAGCTACACCCGCCATCGAAGAGGCGATCTTAGTAATGAATAGACCGAGGCACGTCAAGGCCGCCCCCCGGCCGCCGAATCGGGGCTATTGTCCAGTTTTTGAGCAAAGTGGCTCAATTTTGTGCAAATATCGGCGGCCGACCTGCGGGTAAGTTGGGCATACGTATCCAACTCCCTGATTTTCCGGTAGGAACGGACTTGGCACACGCCCTGCTTTGAGGGCAGCACCGACCCGACCCTCCCGTTTGACCCCAACCTTCGACGATTGGAAATCCGCGCACCGATGAAAAAGATCGAAGCCATCATCAAGCCCTTCAAGCTCGACGAGGTGAAGGAGGCCCTGCACGAAATCGGGCTGCAGGGCATGACCGTGACCGAGGCCAAGGGCTTCGGCCGCCAGAAAGGACATACGGAGCTCTACCGGGGGGCGGAGTACGTGGTCGACTTCCTGCCCAAGGTGAAGATCGAGATCGTCATGGACGACGCGCTCGTCGAGCGCGCCATAGAGGCCATCACCAACGCGGCCCGCACCGGGCGTATCGGGGACGGCAAGATATTCGTATCGACCGTGGAGGAAGTCATCCGCATCCGCACCGGCGAAACCGGCAGCGACGCGGTCTGATCCGTGATGCCCGGCCGCGCCGAGCGTCGGGTGCAGCCGAGGCCGCAGTAACAGCGACGAGACAACAAAGGAAGTTCCGAAATGGCCGACGAGGTAAAAAAAGTCCTTCAGATGATCAAGGACAACGACGTCAAGTACGTCGATTTCCGGTTCACTGATCCCAAGGGCAAGTGGCAGCATACGGCCCAGCACGTGAGCACGATCGACGAAGACATCTTCGCCGACGGCATCATGTTCGACGGTTCGTCCATCGCCGGCTGGAAGGCGATCAACGAATCCGACATGATCCTGATGCCCGATCCCGCGACCGCCGTGATGGACCCGTTCACGGCGCAGCCGCAGATGATCCTGTTCTGCGACATCCTGGAGCCTTCGACCGGCCTGCCCTACGCGCGCGACCCGCGCTCCACCGCGAAGCTGGCCGAGGCCTACCTGGTCTCCACCGGCCTCGGCGACAAGGCCTTCTTCGGACCCGAGGCCGAGTTCTTCGTGTTCGACGGCGTGCGCTTCCAGAACTCGATGGAGCACTGCTTCTACAAGATCGACAGCGACGAAGGCCCGTGGATGTCGGGTGCCGAGTTCGAAGAAGGCAACGTCGGCCATCGCCCGGCGGTCAAGGGCGGCTACTTCCCCGTCCCGCCGGTCGATTCGATGACCGACCTGCGCGCCGAGATGACCACCGTCATGGCCGAAATGGGCCTGCCGATGGAGAAGCATCACCACGAGGTGGCGCCGAGCCAGATGGAACTCGGCATGCGGTTCGGCACGCTGCTGCAGATGGCCGACCGGATGCAGATATACAAGTACTGCGTCCACATGGTGGCCCACTCCTACGGCAAGACCGCGACCTTCATGCCGAAGCCGATCTACGGAGACAACGGCTCGGGCATGCACTGCCACCAGTCGATCTGGAAGGGCGACAAGAACACCTTCGCGGGCTCGGGCTACGCCGACCTGTCGGAGACCTGTCTCCACTACATCGGCGGCATCATCAAGCACGCCAAGGCGCTCAATGCCTTCACCAACCCGACCACCAACAGCTACAAGCGCTTGGTGCCGGGTTTCGAAGCGCCGGTCCTGCTCGCCTATTCGGCGCGCAACCGCTCGGCCTCGTGCCGCATCCCCTACGCCACGAGCCCCAAGGCCAAGCGCGTCGAGGTCCGTTTCCCCGACCCCTCGGCCAACCCGTATCTCGCCTTCGCGGCCATGCTGATGGCGGGTCTCGACGGCGTCCAGAACAAGATCGATCCGGGCGAGGCCATGGACAAGGACCTCTACGACCTACCGCCGGAGGAACTCGTCAACGTGCCGACGGTCTGCGGATCCCTGCGCGAGGCGCTCGATTCGCTGTGGGCCGACAAGGACTTCCTGCTCAAGGGCGACGTCTTCACCGAGGACCAGATCAAGGCCTACATGGACCTGCGCTGGAAGGAGGTCGTGGCCTTCGAGACTGCACCGCATCCGATCGAGTTCTCGATGTACTACTCGGTCTGAGAGCGCGTCTCCGGCATTGCCTGCGTGGGGGCCGGCCGCCTGAAAGGGGGCCGGCCCTCGCCGTTCGTGACACCAAATATAGCGGCTACCGGCCTACCTGACCGCGCCATCTAGTCAGGATGGGCTTGCGTGCCGGCCCCGCCCGCCCCTATACCTAGGGCCCCGGTGCCCGCGCGTGCGGGCCTGTTCCGTCAGTCAGGGACGCGTCGATGGCCGATCTGTTCTCTTCTTCCGCTGCCGCCGCCAAGGGCAAATCCAGCTATTCCGCCAAGGACATCGAGGTCCTGGAGGGGCTCGAGCCGGTGCGCCGCCGCCCAGGCATGTACATCGGCGGCACCGACGAGGCGGCGATGCACCATCTCGCCGCCGAAATCCTCGACAACGCCATGGACGAGGCGGTGGCGGGCGAAGCCTCGCGCATCGAGATCGCACTCGAGCCCGGCAACTGGCTCGTGGTACGCGACAACGGACGCGGCATCCCGGTCGATCCCCATCCCAAGTTCAAGAACCGTTCCGCGCTCGAGGTGATTCTCACCACGCTGCACTCGGGCGGCAAGTTCTCGGCCAAGGTGTACGAGACCTCGGGCGGCCTTCACGGCGTCGGCCTTTCGGTCGTCAACGCGCTCGCGGACACGCTCGAGGTCGAGGTCGCACGCGACCGCAAGGTCTGGACCCAGGCCTATGCGCGCGGCAAGCCCAAGGGCAAGCTCAAGGCCGGCGGTGGCGCCAACCGCCGCGGCACCACCATCCGCTTCCATCCCGATCCCGAGATCTTCGGCACCGATGCCGAGTTCCGGCCGTCGCGGCTCTACCGCATGGCGCGCGCCAAGGCTCATCTGCACCGCGGCGTCGAGATCCACTGGTCGTGCGATAAATCCCTGCTCGGCGCCAAGGACGAGACACCGGAAAAGGCCGTGCTGCACTTTCCGGGCGGCCTCGCCGATTTCGTCGCCGAGACGCTGGGCGAGCGCCGCAGCCTCACCCCTGCCCCGTTCGCGGGCGAGGGCAAGCTGGTCAACGGCGGCGGCGCGGAAGGGCGCATCGAATGGGCGCTGACCTGGCCCGCCGACGGCGAAGGCGAGCTGCAGTCCTACTGCAACACCATCCCGACGCCCCAGGGCGGCACCCACGAGGCGGGGCTGCGCGCCGGCCTCATGCGCGCGATCAAGGCCTACGCGGAGCTGACCGGCGTCCGCAAGGCGTCCCTGATCTCCGCCGACGACGTGATGGAAGGCGCGCTCGGCGCGCTCAGCGTCTTCATCCGCGACCCGCAGTTCCAGGGCCAGACCAAGGAGAGGCTCGCTTCGCCCCATGTCACGCGCATGGTGGACGCCGCCATCAAGGATCACTTCGACCACTGGCTGTCGGGCGATCCCGCCACCGCCGACCGCCTGATCGGCGCGCTGATCGAGCGTGCAGAGGAGCGCGCCGCGCGCAAGCGCGACAAAGAGCAGGCGCGCAAGTCCGCGACCCGCAAGCTGCGCCTGCCCGGCAAGCTCGCCGACTGTTCCGACTCGACATCGGAAGGGACCGAGATCTTCCTGGTGGAAGGGGATTCGGCGGGTGGCTCCGCCAAGCAGGCGCGCGACCGTCGCACCCAGGCGGTATTGCCGCTGCGCGGCAAGATTCTCAACGTCGCAACCGCCACCTCCGAAAAACTCCACGGCAACCAGGAGATCAACGACCTGATCCAGGCGCTCGGCTGCGGCACCGGCGCCAGGTTTGACGCCGACAAGCTGCGCTACGAGCGCGTCATCATCATGACCGACGCCGACGTCGACGGCGCGCACATCGCCTCCCTGCTGATCACGTTCTTCTACCGCGAGATGATCGGCCTGATCGAAGCGGGACGGCTCTACCTCGCGGTGCCGCCGCTCTACCGCCTGACCCAGGGCGGTCACACCGAATATGCCCGCGACGACGCCCACAAGGACGAGTTGCTCAAGACCGCCTTCAAGGGACGCGGCAAGGTCGAGATCAGCCGTTTCAAGGGGCTCGGCGAGATGCCCCCGTCCCAGCTCAAGGAAACCACCATGGATCCGACGCGGCGCACCTTGCTCCGGGTCACGATTCCCGAAGAGGCCCGGCGCGAGACCCAGAAACGGGTCGAAAGCCTGATGGGCCGCAAGCCGGAGCTCCGTCTCCAGTTCATTCAGGAACATGCCCGCGAGGCCACCGAGCTCGACGTCTAGGCCTGCTTACGGCCGGGCCTTACCGAAGTGCCTCGAATTCGTCAAATTTCCGTGATCTTATTGTGGATATTGGGTATCGGGCCCATTCTTAATGAATGTCATCCCCGCTCCTTCAACCGCATCAAGCGACGAGGTGCACCACCATGCTCAGATATGCCACCTGCGCGACGGCGATCGCGGCGCTCGGCCTCGCCTCGGCCTGCGCGCCGGGCGCGATCAGCAGCCAGCGCGACCTCCATCCGTCCTACGACCACATGAACTTCGGCCTCTACCACCAGGACCGCGACACGCGCGTGGTGCTGATCGGCGACACTTTCGGCATGGCGCCGGGCGAACTCGCCAATGTGGTCACGACCGCCATGGAAGGCCAGGGTCCGGGACCGACCAATTTCACCGCCTCCCCCGGCCCGAGCGCCGCCGAGAACTTCCGGGTGGTACTCGCGTTCAACGTCGCTCCCGCTCATCTGAGCCTGTGCCGGGGCGAGACGCCGGCCCAGCGGGCAACCAACGGGGAAACCCGCCTCCAGGCGGTATGGTGCTGGGGCGACCGCACCGAATCCTACGTCCGTGCCTGGACCGCAACGGTCAAGCCGGGCGACCCGCGCTTCGCCCAGCTGGTCGCCAGCACCACCCGCGAGCTCTTCCCCACCCACATGGACCGGATCCTGCGCGGTACCAAGGACAGCGGCGACGGCCCCCCTCCATAAAGGGCTCCGGGGGCAGCAAGAAATAACCACAACCCCGGCGCCCTGACCCCCTCTTCCTCCGGCCCGCGCCGCTTCCCGGCGGCGCGGGCGCGCTTTCCGCTTTCCACGGACCGGGCGATTGACTATGGTGGCGCCGCTCCCCATATGGGGAAGAGCCCATTTTCTGCGGAAGACAGACCCAATCTTTGTCAGACACGATTAGCGATACGCCCACCTTCGAGTCCCTCGGCCTCTCCGAGAGCGTGCTCAAGGCGGTGGCCGACGCAGGCTACCAGAAACCCACCCCGATCCAGTCTCAGGCGATCCCCTACGTTCTGATGGGGCGCGATATTCTCGGCTGCGCCCAGACCGGAACCGGCAAGACCGCTTCCTTTACCCTGCCCATGATCGACATCCTGTCGCAGGGCCGGGGTCGGGCGCGCATGCCGCGCTCCCTGATCCTCACGCCGACGCGCGAACTCGCCGCCCAGATCGCCGAGAACTTCCAGGTCTACGGCAAATACAGCAAGCTCACGATGGCGCTGCTGATCGGCGGCGAATCCTTCGGCCCGCAGATCGAGAAGCTCGACCGCGGCGTGGACGTGCTGATCGCGACGCCGGGCCGCCTGATCGACCACTTCGAGCGCGGCGGCATCCTGCTGACCGACACCAAGATCCTCGTGATCGACGAGGCCGACCGCATGCTCGACATGGGCTTCATCCCCGACGTCGAGCGGATCGTCTCGTTCCTGCCCAGGATACGCCAGACGCTGTTCTTCTCGGCCACCTTCCCGCCCGAGGTCAAGCGCCTGGCCGACAAGTTCCTGATGAACCCGAAGGAGATCACGGTTTCGCGCACCTCCTCGCCCGCCGAGACGGTGGAGCACACGCTGGTGCGCGCGCCCGCGCGCGACTACGACAAGCGCGCCGCGTTCCGCGCCGTGCTCGCCGCCGAGGAGGTCAGGAACGCGCTGGTGTTCTGCAACCGCAAGCGTGACGTGGACGTGCTCGCCAAGTCGCTCAAGCGCCACGGCTTTTCGGTCGCGCCGCTCCACGGCGACATGGCGCAGGCCGCCCGCACCGAGACGCTGGAGGCGTTCAAGGCCGGCAAGATCACCTACCTCGTCGCCACCGACGTGGCCGGCCGCGGTATCGACATTCAGGGCCTTTCCCACGTCTTCAACTTCGACGTGCCGTTCCACGCCGAGGACTACATTCATCGTATCGGCCGCACGGGACGCGCCGGCGCCAAGGGCCGGGCGATCACGCTCGCCACGTCCGACGACGGCAAATTCGTCGCCGCCATCGAGCGCCTGCTCGGCAAGAGCATTCCCACCACCGAGTTCGCAGGCATGCCCGAAGTCGGGAACGACGACGGCGATGCGGCCGGCACCGAGCGGCGCCCGCGCGGGCGCGGCGGACGTGACCGCGGTAAAGGCCGCGAACGCGGCCGGACCGGAGGGCGCGCACCGCGCGCCGCCACGGTCGAAGCCCCCGCAGAGACGGCCAAGGTAGATGTAGATGAGGCGGCGGAACCGCGGCGTGACGATTCCCGCCCGTCCCGGCGCGGTCGGGCGCGCGCGCCCAAGCGCGAGGAAGCCCACGCCGCAAGGTCAGACGACTCCCGCGCGCCCAAGCGCGACGACTCCCGCGCGTCCAAGCGCGACGACTCCCGCGCGTCCAAGCGCGACGACAGCGAGCGGCGCGGCGGCAGACGGGACCACAGGCGCGGCGACAAGGAGGACGCGGTGGTCGGCCTCGGCAATCACGTTCCCGCCTTCCTGATGCGCGGCCCCGGCGGCAACCGGAACTCCTGAGACCTCTCCTCTCTGATTTCGTGCAGCCCCCGGCTGGCCTGATGCCGTACTGACGGAACGCCGGGGCCCGCCCGCGCGTTTGTTCCGCGACCCATGAGCCCGCGACCATGAGCCCCTGGAGCCTCGCCGCCATCCTCGTCGCCTTCGCGCTGGTCGCGAGCGTCATCCTTTGGCACAGCGAGACTCCACTTCCGGATCGTTGGAACCCGCTCGCCCCGGTCGATATCGCCGAGGCGCCCAACTTCCTCACTCCGTACAAGCTGCGCCGCCTGCGCGACGAACCCGGACGCTGCCATGCGCTGCTCGGGCGTGCCGGATTCGACTTCGAGCCCGTTCCCGACCGCGAAACCGGCGACGGCTGCGGCTTCCGCAACGCCGTCCGCATCGCGCAGGGCGGCGTTTCCTACGGCGGCGGCATCCCGGCGAGTTGCCCGCTCGCCGTCGGCCTCGCCCTGTTCGAGCGCCACGTTCTTCAGCCCGCCGCGCGCGAAGCCTTCGGCCAGCCCGTGGTGCGGATCGAGCACTACGGCAGCTATGCCTGCCGCAACATTTACCACCGGGAAGGCGGGCCGCGCAGCGAGCACGCCACCGCCAACGCCATCGACGTGGTCGCCTTCCGGCTCGCCGACGGCCGCCGGATCGCCGTGGCGGGCGGTTGGGACGAAGGCGGCGCCCGGGAGGCCTTCCTGCGGCGCGTCCGCGACGGCGCCTGCGACGTGTTCAAGGGCGTCCTCGGCCCCGCCCACGACGCCGCCCACGCCGACCATTTCCACTTCGACGTGGGGGCCCGCTCCGTGTGCCGGTGAGGCGCCCGGCCATCGGATAGCCCCGGAAAGGAGCCTGCGCCGCGCCGCCGACATGCCCGAAGGCCGGTTATCGTGCCCATCGGACGGGCGGTTCCGCAAGCCGCCCTGCTTTGGTTGACAGGGGCGGCTTTTACGGCAATATCAACCGTCGCTCGCCTGAGCGGCATGCCAAAACAAAGAAGGAGGCTCGCCGGTATCCCGTGCTGGGCCTGGAGCGAGGGGAAGCGGAAGTGAGCGAGACCGCCTTCGACGATCTCTACGCCCGCCCGGACGGCGGCCGTTTCGCCGTGGGCGGCGTACGCCTCGAGCGCCCGTTCCGGATCAGCCGCCTCGGCCATTTCGGCTTCAATCTCTATAACATCGAGGAAGGGCTCCACTTCTACGTCGACCTGCTCGGCTTCGCCGTCGCCGACGTGATGGACATGTCCCACCGTCTCACCCCCGAACAGCTCGCCCAGGTCAAGGGCCCGCCTATCGGCGTGTTCACGCGCTACGGCTCCGACCACCACGCGCTGGTGCTGTTCAACCGCCACATGAGGGAGGTACGCGACGGCAAGGGGCGCTGGCCCGACGGCGTCACCACCAATCAGATTACCTGGCAAGTCGGCAGCCTCGCCCAGGTCCACGACGCCATCAAGTGGTTCGGCGCGAAGCAGATACCGCTCGTGCGCTCCGGCCGCGATATGCCGGGCTCCAACTGGCACACCTATCTTGCCGACCCCGACGGTAACGTGAACGAGCTCTACTACGGCATCGAGCAGAGCGGCTGGGACGGCTTCACCAAGCCCAGGGCCATGTATGACCGCGGCTTCCACGAGGCCCCCGCGCTACCTCAGATGAGCGAATATCAGGAGGTGCAACAGGCACTGGCTCGCGGTGTGGACCCGACCACCGGGCATCGCCATACCGAGCGTCCCCTGGCGCGCTACGATGTGGACGGAATCCTTTTGCCGCGGCCGTTCAAGGTGGTGCGGATGGGACCGGTGCGGCTGTTCGTGAAGGACATGGCGAAAGCGCGTGAGTTCTACGCACGGACCCTCGGCTTCACGCCGACCGAGACCGTGACCTGGAAAGGCCACGCCTGCGAGTTCCTGCGCGCCAACACCGAGCACCACGCGGTCGCGCTGTACCCTCTTGCCCTGCGCGAAGAGCTGGGCCTCTCTCCGCATACCACCAACTTCAGCATCGGCCTGCAAGTCGCGAACTACCGCCAGTTGCGCGACGCGCGCACCTTCCTCGCCGAGAAGGGCTGCACGGTGACAGAGCTGCCTCACGAGCTGTTCCCCGGCATCGACTACCATTTCTTCGTGCGCGACCCGGACGGTCATTCCGTCCAGCTCTACTACTACATGGAACAGGTCGGCTGGGACGGTAAGCCGCG
Source organism: Alphaproteobacteria bacterium (assembly GCA_050485485.1). Taxonomy (GTDB): domain Bacteria; phylum Pseudomonadota; class Alphaproteobacteria; order SMXQ01; family SMXQ01; genus WHSO01. Next base: position 29,300 of record JBJHBM010000011.1, read on the forward strand.
CCCGGCCGACGCCCGCCGCAAGGTGACGCCCGGCGAATGGCCGGAGCGTCTGCCAGCCCTTTCCGACACCTACATGGGCGAACCGTTTTTCGGACCTTGGGAATAGCGGCACGCCCGCCGACGCATGCAACCGCCAAATCCGGGAGGAACCTGAATGGCCACGCAATACCGCCTGCTCAGCTTCAAGGGTGACAAGGGCAAACCGACGCCCGGCATCCTGGTCGACAAGACCGTCGTCAATCTCCAGAAAGTCAAGAAGGCGCCGGTCGATACGACCTCGACCCTGACGATGCTGGAGACGTGGTCGAGGTCCAACGGCTGGCTCAAGAAGGTCGCGGCAGAAGTCGCCGCCGGCAAGCACAAGCCGGCCTGCAAGCCGTTGTCGCGCACCCAGCTCCTCGCACCGCTGCTCTATCCGGGCAACATCTTCTGCATCGCCTCAAACTACGTCGATCACAGGAAGGAGATGGGCAATACCGCCCCGATGCCGAACAAGGAGATCGACGCGCCGGTGTTCTTCCTCAAGACCCCGCGCCAGGTGGTCGTGGGCAACGACGCCAAGATCCATCTGCCCCGCACCTCGACCGCCATCGACTGGGAATCCGAGGTCGCCGTGGTGATCGGCAAGCCCGCCTTCTGGGTGAAGAAGGAAGATGCGTTCAAGTACGTCGCCGGCTTTACCATCCTCAACGACATGTCGATCCGCGGGCCGTCGGCGGCCGAAGCCAAGACGCCGCAGGACCAGGCGTTCCGCCGCGACCGCTTCCGCCGCAAGAACTGGGACGGCTCAACCCCCATGGGGCCGTGGATCACACCCCGCCAGTATGTGAAGGACATCTACGACCAGCCGATCCAGCTATGGCTCAACGGCAAGCAGATGCAGGACGGCAATTCGGGCAACATGTGGTACAAAATCGAGGAGCAGATCGCCTACCTCAGCCAGCACCTCACCCTCGCGCCGGGCGACGTCATCACCACCGGCACGCCGGCCGGCGTCGGCAAGGGCCGCGGCCTGTTCCTGAAGGCGGGCGACAAGATCGTCACCACCATCGGCGGGCTCGGCACGCTTTCCACCAGCTTCGTGAAGCCGAAGTAGAGATAGAGGCGAGATGAAAGCAGCAATTTTTTACGAGTTCGGTCCGCCCGAGGTCCTCAAGTACGAAGACGTGCCCGATCCGGTTCCCGGGCCGGGCCAGGTGGTGGTCAAGGTCCACGCGACAACGGTCAACCGCGTGCTCAATTGCGGCGTGCGTGCCGGCAAGCAGATGCAGCGCAAGCCGATCCTGCCGCTGGTGCTCGGCGTCGATCCGTCGGGCGAGGTGGTGAAGCTGGGCGAGCCGGTCAAGGGCGTGACCATGCCCAAGATCGGCGACCGCGTCTCGGTCCTGTCCCGTCCCGGACCGGGTGAAGCCGGCATGCTCGGCGTCAACCGCTGGGGCGGCGATGCGGAACTGGCTCTGGTCCATGCCAGCATGTGTTTGCCGATCCCCGAGAACCTCGGCTACCACGAGGCCTCGGTGGTGATCCGCCATTGTCCCACCGCCTTCCACCTGCTCTTCACCATGGGCAAGATCAAGGAAGGCGAATGGGTGCTGATCATGGGCTGCTCCGGTGGCCTCGGCACCATCGGCGTGCAGGCGGCCAAGATGACCGGCTGCAAGGTGATCGGTGCGGCGGGTTCCGCCGAGCGCGCTCAGGTGGGCAAGGATCTCGGCGCCGACTACGTCATCAACTACGCCGAGCAGGATCTCACCGAGGAGATCATGCGCATCACCGACGGCCACGGGGTCGATCTGGTGTTCGACAACATCGCGAACCCCAAGACCTTTCCCAAGGCCTTTGCCGCGATCGCCCACGGCGGGCGACTCGTCACGGCAGGCGCGCACGGCGGGCCGGTCGTTCCACTCGATTGCTTCAAGCTCTACGACTCGAAGATCACGATCATGGGCAGCGCCGGATCGACCATGGAGAACGTGCGCCACGCGCTCGACGCCGCCGGCAAGGGCAAGATCAAGGTCAACATCGAAGAGGTGTTCCCCCTGAGCCGCATCCAGGAGGCACACCGGCTGGTGGAGGGAAGCGCGCCCCCGGGCAAGATTCTCCTAGACCCCACCCTCGGCTGAACGTCCGTCGAGGCATGAAAAAACCGCCGGCCCCGGAAACGGAGCCGGCGGTTTTCCTTGTCTCAGGCTACTTTTTCTTAGGTCCTTCGGCCTCGCTCAACAGCGCGCGGGCGCGCTCCACTATGTCCTTCGGCATCCGGTAGAACTCCTCCACGAGCTGCAACGTCTCGGCGCCCGAAGTGGGCCGAATCTCGAGGTGATTGGCGTCGGCGAACTTGAGGAACGCCTCGTCCTTCATGGTGGCGTCGAATCCCGCGCGCAAGGCCGCGAGCCTTTCAGCCGGAACGCCGGGCGGGCCGAACACGGGGCGCCCGATCTCGTTGGTGGCGAAGATCAGGCGCAACACCGCCTTCTCCTGCTCGCTCTTCACGAACTCGGTGACCAGAGGAACGTCCGGGATATTCGGGTCCTTCTGGAGCGCCGCCTGCAGCAGGATGTTGATCTTGCCCTCGCGGAACTTGTCGCCCTGGTTGGCGACGAGGCCGGAGTAGGTCCAGCCGCAACGGCCCTCGACCTCGCCGCGCTCCATGGCGAGCACCACGTCGCCGCCCGCGGTATAGCCTTCGATCACGCGGATTTTGGTGCCGACGGCGGCGTTCATCACCTTCGGGAAGCGCGACATGTTGGCGCCCGCGCCGGTGGAACCGACGATGAAGGGCTTCTCGAACAGGTCCTTGGCGGTCTTGACCGGCGATGTGTGCCAGGCGACGCAGATGGTCGATTCGCTGCTGAGATTGCCGATCCAGCTGAACTTGACGGGCTCGAAATCGGCCTGCGGTACCCGGAACAGCGGCGCCATGGTCATGCTGTTGTGGACGGTGCCGATCGTGAGCCCGTCCTTCGGCGCGGTGGAATAGATGAAGTTGGTGGCGCGAAGCCCGCCCGCGCCCGGCATGTTCTGCACGACGCCGGAAGGCTTGCCCGGAATGTGGTCGAAGAAGAAGCGGCCGAAGGCGCGCGCGTAGGTGTCGTAGCCGCCGCCGGCGCCGGCACTGACGATCAGGTTGACGCTCTTTCCCTTATAGAAATCTTCCGCCCCCGCCGCAGCGGAAACGCCTGCCGCGAGAACGACAGCCGTCGCCATGCCAAGGACTTGATGCTTTCCAGCCATCCGAGCCTCCCTTCGTTCGTGTTTGCTGATTTGATGCGACTCGCCGCGCGAAAAAAGTCCGATGTTTCCGCCCCCCTGTCAATCGCCATCGGCGGCGACCGCCCTTGCCCGCCGCCCGATTCGGCGCTACCACTGATCGCGCCCGGCGGGACCGGCACAACCCGAGCCTTGGAAGGACAACATGCCCGACAACGCCTCCGCGAAAGGACTGTTCGACATCACGGGGCGCACCGTCATCGTGACGGGCGGCGCCGTCGGCATCGGCAAGGTCTATTCCCGCGCGCTCGGCGCGGCCGGCGCCAACGTGGTGATCGCCGACATCGAGCGTGCCGCCGGGGCTGCGCTGGCCGGCGAGATCGAGGCGCATGGCAACGAATCGGGCGGCCGCGCCCTGTTCGTGGAAACCGACGTCGCCGACATGGCGGCCTGTGCGCGCATGGCGGAGGATACGCTTGCGCGCTTCGGGCGCATCGACGGGCTCGTCAATAATGCCGCGCTTTACGCGAAGATTCCGAAGCGCGACGACTGGACGGCGATCCCCGAGGACGAGTGGGACCGGCTGATGGCGGTCAACCTGAAAGGCATCTACAACTGCTGCAAGGCGGTCCACCCGGCGATGAAGGCGCAGGGCTACGGCAAGATCGTCAACATCTCCTCCTCCACCTGGCTCACGGGCACCACGGGACGGCTCCACTACACGACTTCCAAGGCCGGCGTGGTCGGCTTCACGCGCTCGCTCAGCCACGATCTCGGCCGCGAGGGCATCACCGTCAACGCGGTCTGCCCCGGGCTCACTAAGAGCGAGACCATCGCCGCCGCCATGCCGGAGGAACACTGGCGGCGACGCGAGCGCAAGATGGCCGAGACCGCTGCCATCCCGCGCGTCCAGGTGCCGGAGGATCTCGTCGGCACGGTCGTCTTCCTGCTGTCGGCGGCGAGCGACTTCGTCACCGGCCAAACCATCGCCTGCGAAGGCGGCTCGAACCACCTGTAAGGCTCCCGTGACGACCGCCCGCGACATCACTATCGCCGCCGCCGACGGCCACCGGCTCGCCGCGCGGGTCTCGGCGCCCGACGGGCAGCCGCGCGCCGGCCTCGTGATCGCCCAGGAGATGTACGGGGTCAACGGCTACATCCGCGACGTCTGCGACTTCTACGCGGGGCACGGCTATCTCGCCATCGCGCCCGCCCTCTACGACCGGGTCGCGCGCGGGCTCACCTTCGAGTACACCGACGCCGACAACGCCCGCGCCAAGGACCTCTACCGCAACTACGACTGGTCCAAGGCGCTCGCCGACCTCGAGGCCGCGCGCGACGCCGTCGCCCATGCGGGCAAGGTCGGCATCGTCGGCTTCTGCTTCGGCGGCTCGCTCGCCTGGATGGCCGCGTGCCGTTCGCGCTTCGACGCCGCCGTCACCTACTACGGCGGCGAGATCAACCGCTTCCTCGACGAGGCGGCGCGCTGCCCTGTGGAGGGCCACGTCGGCGACCGCGACACCTCGCTCACGCCCGAGGAGCTCGCCCGCTTCCGGGCGCGCCACCCGGAGGTGCCGTTCCACGTCCATACCGGGGCGCTGCACGGCTTCGACAATCCCGGCCGCGCCGCGCGCCATCACCCCGAGGCCGCCCGGACGGCGCGGGAACGGACCCTCGCCTTCCTGGGCCGCGAATTGGCATAATCGGGCTTACGCCACTGATTTTTACGAAGAAAACGGCAGAATCCTGACAAACGGGGTTGACTTTCCCCGGTCCTTGGCCCATTTCCAAACCAGACCAAAACGGTCGCCTTTGCAACGACGGAGCGCGGGGCACGCCCCGCCCGAGACGCCATGATCAAGCTCAGCCGGCTCGCCGATTACGCCGTCCTCCTCCTCACCCAGATGGGGGGCGAGGCCCGCGCCGTCCACAACGCCCTCGACCTCGCCGACCGGACCGGCCTGCCGCTGCCGACGGTGAGCAAGATCCTTGCGACGCTGGCCCGCGACGGGGTGCTGCTGTCGGTGCGCGGGGCACGCGGCGGCTACCGCCTTGCCGCGGCGCCCGAGCGCATCTCGGTCGCCGCCATCATCGCCGCCATCGACGGCCCGATCGCGCTCACCCAGTGTGTGGACACGGCCGGAAGCTGCAACGTGGAGTCCCTGTGCCCGACGCGGGCCGGCTGGCACAAGATCAATGCGGCCATCCTGGGCGCGCTGTCCGGAGTCACCCTCGCCGACCTGATGCCCGAGCCGCCAGCGATGATGGCCGGCGCCGCCCGCGCCGCCGCCGTACCGATACGCAAGGAAAGCGCATGAGCACCCCCGATTCCCTCGCCACCGTCCGCGAGATCGCCGAGCGCGACTACCAGTTCGGCTTCGTCACGCAGCTCGACGAGGAGCGCGCGCCCAAGGGGCTGAACGAGGACATCGTGCGCTTCATCTCCGCCAAGAAGGCGGAGCCAGAGTGGATGCTGGCGTGGCGGCTCGAGGCCTACCGCAAGTGGCTCGCGATGCAGGACCGCGGCGCCCCCACCTGGGCGCGCGTCCATCATGCGCCGATCGACTACCAGGACATCTACTACTATTCCGCGCCGCGCTCGAAGGACGACGCGCCCAAGAGCCTCGACGAGGTCGATCCCGAGCTGCTCGCCACCTACGAGAAGCTCGGCATCCCGCTGCGCGAGCGCGAGGTGCTGGCGGGCGTCGCCGTGGACGCGGTGTTCGATTCCGTCTCGGTCGCCACCACCTACAAGAAAAAGCTCGCCGAGCTCGGCATCGTGTTCTGCTCGATGTCGGAGGCGGTGCGCGAGCACCCCGAGCTGGTGCGCAAGTACCTTGGCTCTGTGGTGCCGGCGGCCGACAACTTCTACGCCTGCCTCAACTCGGCGGTGTTCTCCGACGGCTCGTTCGTCTACATCCCGAAGGGCGTGCGCTGCCCGATGGAGCTCTCCACCTACTTCCGCATCAACGCGGCCCAGACCGGGCAGTTCGAGCGCACGCTCATCGTCGCCGACGAGGGCGCCTACGTGAGCTACCTCGAGGGCTGCACCGCGCCGATGCGCGACGAGAACCAGCTCCACGCCGCGGTGGTCGAGCTGATCGCGCTCGAGGGCGCCGAGATCAAGTACTCCACCGTCCAGAACTGGTACCCGGGCGACAAGGAGGGCAAGGGCGGCATCTACAACTTCGTCACCAAGCGCGGCGCCTGCCGCGGGCGCGGCGCCAAGATCTCCTGGACCCAGGTGGAGACCGGCTCGGCCATCACCTGGAAGTACCCGTCGGTGCTGCTGGAGGCGGAAGACTCGGTGGGCGAGTTCTACTCGGTCGCCGTCACCAACAACCTGCAGCAGGCCGACACCGGCACCAAGATGATCCACATGGCGCCCAACACGCGCTCCACCATCATCTCCAAGGGCATCTCGGCGGGCCGCTCGCAGAACACCTACCGGGGCCTGGTGCGGGTCCAGCCCAAGGCCGCCAACGCGCGCAACTACACCCAGTGCGATTCGCTGCTGATCGGCGACGCCTGTGGCGGCCACACCACGCCCTACATCGAGGTGCGCAACCGCACCGCGCGCGTCGAGCACGAGGCGACGGCGTCCAAGATCTCGGACGACCAACTGTTCTACTGCCAGGCGCGCGGCCTCTCCACCGAGGACGCGGTGTCGCTGATCGTCAACGGCTTCTGCAAGGAAGTCATGCAGAAGCTGCCGATGGAGTTCGCGGTCGAGGCGCAGAAGCTCCTCGGCGTCAGCCTCGAAGGCAGCGTCGGGTAAGAGTTAAGAGGAAGAAGATTTAGGACATGACCAACCTGCTCGAAATCCGCGGCCTGCACGCGACCGTCCACGGCAAGGAGATCCTGAAGGGCGTCGATCTCATCCTGCCGGCCGGCGAGGTGCACGCCATCATGGGCCCCAACGGCTCCGGCAAGTCCACGCTCTCCTACGTGCTGGCGGGCCGCGAGGGCTACGAGGCGACCCGGGGCGAGGTGCTCTATAAGGGCGAGAGCCTGCTCGGCATGAGCGCCGACGAACGCGCGCGCGCCGGCATTTTCCTCGCGTTCCAGTACCCGGTCGAGATTCCGGGCGTCGCCAACTCGGTGTTCCTCAAGGCCGCCGTCAACGCCGCCCGCAAGGCGCGCGGCGAGAAGGAGCTCGACGCCATGGACTTCCTCAAGAAGGCCAAGGCCCTGCTCAAGTCGCTCGAGATCGACGAGAAGTTCCTCAACCGCCCCGTCAACGTCGGCTTCTCGGGCGGCGAGAAGAAGCGCAACGAGGTGTTCCACATGGCGATGATGGAGCCCACCCTCGCCGTCCTCGACGAGACCGATTCGGGCCTCGACATCGACGCGCTCAAGGTGGTCGCCGCCGGCGTCAACGCCCAGCGCGCGCCGCACCGCGCCATGCTCCTCATCACCCACTACCAGCGCCTGCTCGACCATATCGAGCCCGATCGCGTCCACGTGCTCGCGGGCGGGCGCATCGTGCGCTCGGGCGGCAAGGAGCTCGCGCGCGAGCTGGAGGCCGAAGGCTACGCCGGGATCGCCGGCGACAAGTCGGCCGCATGAGCGAGGATGCCGTGACCGAAACCGCCCGCCATAGCCTGCCCGACGCCGATACCGCGCGCGCCCATCTCGCGGCCTTCGACGGGCTCGCGGAGGCGCTGCCCGGCGCGGACGTGCCCTGGGTGGGTGCGCTCCGGACGCGCGCCTTCATGCGCTTCACCGAGCAGGGCCTGCCGACGCGCCGCCTCGAGGACTGGAAGTTCACCGGCCTCGACGTGCTCGCGCGCGCGGCCTTCGCGCCCGAGGCCCCCGGCACCGGGGCGCTCCCCGACGCCGCGTTCCTGGACGCCCTCGCCCCGCTCCCGGACGCGCTCAGGCTCGTGTTCGTGAACGGCGCCTTCCGCCCCGAGCTGTCGGAAACCCACGACGCGCCGGGCGTGCGCGTCGCGCCGCTCTCGGCCCGGCTCGCGGCCGGCGACGGCGCGCTCGAAGGGTGGATCGACGCCGGCGGCGCGCCCGCGCGCGCGCTGGTGGCGCTCAACGCCGCCTTCATGACGGACGGCGCCGCGATCGTGCTCGACTACGGCGCCACGCTGGCGCGCCCCGTGGTGCTGCTGTTCCTCACGGGCGGCGACGGCCGCGCGGCGCACGTGCGCAACGTGGTCGCGCTCGGCGCCGATGCCGAGGCCCGCGTGATCGAGGTCCACGCCACCCTGCCCGGCGCCGCGCCGGCCTTCGCCAACGCCGTCACCGACCTGCGTCTCGGCCCCGGCGCCCGCCTCCACCACGGCCGCGTCGCGGCGGAGGCGCCGGGCGCGCTGCACCATTCCTACGCCGCCGCCGCCGTAGAGCGCGGCGCGCGCTACGCGAGCCTCGCGCTTACCGTGGGCGGCGACCTCGTCCGGCTCGAAAGCGACGTGACCTTCGCCGGCCCGCGCGCCGAGGCCCAGCTTCTCGGCGCCTATCTCGCGCGCGGGCGCCAGCACATGGACCACACCACCCGGGTCCGCCACGCCCATCCCCATTGCGCCACCGAGGAACTGTTCAAGGGCGCGCTGGAGGACCGCGCGCACGGCGTGTTCCAGGGCCTGATCCGGGTCGAGCCCCACGCGGTCGGCACCGACGCGCGCCAGCAGAACCGCAACCTGCTGCTGTCGTCCCGCGCCGTCGCCGACAGCAAGCCGGAGCTCGAAATCCTCGCCGATGACGTGAAGTGCAGCCACGGCGCGACCGTGGGCGACCTCGACGCCGACGAGCTGTTCTACCTCGCCGCGCGCGGGATCGCGCCCGCCGACGCGCGCCGCCTGCTGGTGGCGGGCTTTGTCGAGGACGTGACCGGGCGCGCCGCCGATCCCGCCGTGCGCGCCGTCGCCGAGGCCCACGCGCGCCACTGGCTCGGGGAGGAACCGTGATGTCCGCCGCCACCGAAACCGCCCTCGCCGCCGCCCCACGCGCCGATTTCGACGTCGCCCGCGTGCGCGCCGACTTCCCGATCCTGTCGGAGCTGGTGCGCGGCAGGCCGTTCGCCTATCTCGACACCGCCGCCTCGGCCCAGAAGCCGCGCGCCGTGATCGACGCGATCGCGCGCACCTACACCCGCGAATACGCCAACGTCCATCGCGGCGTCCATTACATGTCGGAGCGCACCACGGTCGCCTACGACGGCGTGCGCGAAAAGGTGCGCGCCTTCGTCAACGCCGCCGACGCGGACGAGATCGTCTTCACCTCCGGCACCACCGACGCGATCAACCTCGTGGCGCAGGCCTGGGGCCGCGCCTTCCTCGGCCCCGGCGACGAGGTGCTGATCACCGAAATGGAGCACCACTCCAACATCGTGCCGTGGCAGATGCTGCGCGACGAGAAGGGCGTCGTCCTCAAGGTCGTGCCTTTCCGCGACGACGGCGCGCTCGACATGGACGCCTTCCGCGCGCTGCTGACCGAACGGACCAGGCTGGTCGCGGTCGTGCAGGTCTCCAACGCGCTCGGCACCGTCAATCCGGTCGCGGAGATCTGCCGCCTCGCCCACGAGGCGGGCGCGCTCGCGCTGGTGGACGGTGCCCAGGGGGCACCCCACGGCCGCACCGACGTGCGCGCGATGGGGGCCGACTTCTACGCCTTCTCCGGCCACAAGCTCTACGGCCCCACCGGCACCGGCGTGCTCTACGCTCGCAAGGCGCTGCTGGAGGCGATGCCCCCCTGGAAGGGCGGCGGCGACATGATCCGCTCCGTCACCTTCGCCCATACCGAATACGCGGCGCCCCCTCACAAGTTCGAGGCCGGCACGCCCAACATCGCCGGCGTGATCGGGCTCGGCGCCGCGATCGACTGGTTCTCCGGGATCGGCCCCGAGGCCGCCGCCGCCCACGAGCGCGACGTGCTGGCCTACGGCACCGCGCGGCTCGCGGAACTGCCCGGCCTGCGGCTGATCGGCACGGCGCCCGAGAAGGCGGCGGTGCTGTCCTTCGTGCTCGACTACGCCCACCCCCACGACGTCGGCACCATCCTCGACCGCGAGGGCGTGGCGATCCGCACCGGGCATCACTGCGCGCAGCCGGTGATGGAGCATTACGACGTGGCCGCCACGGCGCGCGCGTCCCTCGGCGTCTATTCGACGCGGGAGGACATCGACGCGCTGGTGGCCGGCATCGAGAAAGTACGGGAGATGTTCGCCTGATGTCGGACCTGCGCGACCTCTACCAGGAAGTGATCCTCGACCATTCCAAGCACCCGAGGAACTTCGGCCACATCGAAGGGGCGAACCGCGACGCCAAGGGCCACAACCCGCTGTGCGGCGACCGCGTCGAGATCTGGGCCGAGGTCACAGACGGGCGCATCAAGGACGTGAGCTTCGAGGGCCGCGGCTGCGCCATCTCGATGGCGTCGGCCTCGCTGATGACGGAGCTCCTCAAGGGGCGCTCCCTGGAGGAGGCGGCCGCGCTGTTCGACCGCTTCCACGCGGTCGTCACCGGCAACGGCGAGATCGGCGACGACGAGGCCGAAAGCGGCGACGGCGGGCTCGACAAGCTGCGCGTCCTCGCGGGCGTGCGCGACTACCCCATGCGGGTCAAGTGCGCGACCCTCGCCTGGCACACGCTCAAGGCGGCGCTCGACAAGGCGGCCGAGACGGTCGTGACGGAGTAGCGGACGATGACGGAAGAACGTTCGGACATGATGGACGAGAGCGCGGCGGCCGGCGCGCCGGCCGCGCCCCTGCCCGTGGGCGACGGCGGCCTGCACGACCAGATAATCGAGATTCTGGCGACCGTGTACGACCCCGAGATTCCGGTCAACATCTACGAACTCGGCCTGATCTACGGGCTCGACGTGAGCGAGGACGGCGACGTCACCGTGACCATGACGCTGACCACGCCCAACTGCCCGGTCGCCGAATCCATGCCGGGCGAGGTCGAGAGCAAGGTCGGCGCGGTGCCGGGCGTGCGCCACGTGGACGTCAACCTCGTGTGGGAACCGCCGTGGACGCCCGAGCGCATGTCCGAGGCGGCCCGCCTCGAGCTCGGATTCATCTAGGTAAAGCGAAGGAAGCGGAGGCGACCATGACCGAAGCCACGCAGCGCGCCAATCCCCTCACCCTCACCGACAAGGCGGCGGCCCAGGTGAACCGCATCCTCGCCAATGCCGATGGCCCAGTGAAGGGGCTGTGGATCGGCGTCAGCGAGGGCGGCTGCTCGGGCAAGACCTACAAGATGGACTATGCCCGCGACATCAAGCCCGCCGACATGGTGATCGAGGACAAGGGCGTGACCATCGTGATCGACGCGCTGGCCTCGCTCTACCTGTTCGGGACCGAGATCGACTACGAGGACACGCCCCTCAAGGCCGGCTTCGTGTTCCGCAACCCCAACGAGACCGGCCGCTGCGGCTGCGGCGAAAGCTTCAGCGTGTAGGGGAAAATCGGGAGGCCTACTGAATCCGGCTGCCGTCCGGGGCCATGGTGTCCTTGAGCTTGTCGATCCAGGCGCGGCAGAACCGGCGGCGCTTGTCCGGCGCCATCCCCTCGATGGCGGTCACGAACTCGGCGAAGTCCGCCTGTACCGCCTCCCCGGTCCCGGCGACCGCGTTGAAATAGACCCACAGCACGATGCCCTCGGGCCAGACGCTTTCCCCGGTCGCCTCCACGAAGGCCCCGTGCGCGAGAACCAGCTGCGGCAGGGAGCCGGCGCTCTTGGGCACCTCGGGTTTCGGCGCCGCCACGCCGCCGCGCGCCATTCTGGCCTCGCGCAGCAGGCCATCGGCCCGGGAGGCCAGCGCCGTGACGGCGGCCTCGTCCTCGCCTTCGAAGAACAGCCGGATCGCCGCCGCCAACAGCCTCCGGGCGGTTTCCGAGTCCGTATCGAGTCCTGTTCTGATGTCCTCACTCACCGGATACCTCCTCGATCCTGCATGTGCCTAGATACCCTGCGCCGCGGCCTCGGCGGGGGCGCCCGCCGGGGCGTCGAGCGCCTCGGCCGGAACTTTCGCCGCCGCCCGGATCAGCACCTCGGGCCCCGCGCCCTTGAGATGGGCCGTCTCGGCGATGTGGCGGCGCCAAGCACGCGCGCCGGGCACGTTCTGGAACAGTCCCAGCATGTGCCGCGTGACGTCGTGGGCGCGCCCGCCGCGCGCGACGTGGGCCTCGATATAGTCCGCCATGCGCGCGATCACGGCGCGGCGCGTGAGACGCGCGGGCGGATCGCCGAACACGCGCGCATCCGCCTGCGCCAGCATCCATGGATCGTGATAGGCGGCGCGGCCGATCATCGCCCCGTCCACCCGGCCGAGCCGGGCGAGCGCATCGTCGAGAGAGGCGACGCCACCGTTGATGACGATCTCGAGCTCCGGGCTCTCACGCTTGAGCCGGTACACATCCTCGGGCCGCAGCGGCGGAATCTCGCGGTTCTCCTTGGGGCTCAGGCCGGCGAGGATCGCGATACGGGCATGAACGGCGAAGGAAGTCACCCCGCCCTTGCGCACCGTGGCCACGAAACCGGCGAGATGGTCATAGCTCTCCCGTCCGTCGATGCCGATGCGGCACTTGACCGTGACCGGCAGGCCGCCCTCACGCATTGCGGCGACGCAGTCCGCCACCAGCGCGGCCTCCGCCATCAGGCAGGCGCCGAAACGGCCGACCTGCACCCGGTCGGAGGGGCAGCCGACGTTGAGGTTGATCTCGTCGTAGCCCGTCTCGGCGGCGATCCGGGCGACGGCGGCGAGCGCCGCCGGGTCCGAGCCCCCCACCTGCAGGGCCACCGGATGCTCGGCCGGGTCGAAGCCCAGGAGGCGCGCGCGGTCGCCGTGGAGGATCGCGCCGGTCGTGATCATCTCGGTATAGAGCAGGGTGCGGCGCGTGATCGCGCGCAGGAAATAGCGCTCGTGGCGGTCGGTCCAGTCCATCATGGGCGCGACCGAGAGCCGCCGGTCGGGCCCCCCGCCGGCGCGCAGGGTCCGCCCTCGCGCGCGCAATCCGTTCATCGCGTTCCGTCCGCTCCCTCGTGGCCCGCCGCGCGGGCCGCGACTGTGATGCCGTTACGCATGATATAGTGCCCGGGCGCGCCGAGGTGAACGCCCGATCGGTGCCCGGAGTCCTGCCGCCGTGATCTTTTTCGCCTTCCTGCTGACGGTGTTCGCCGCGACCACCCTCGCCGCGCGCCTGGGCGTCGCCGCCTTCGCCGGAATTCCGACGCGGATGCGCTGGAGCCTCGCTGCCGCGCTGCTGTTCTTCGGCACCGATCATCTCGTGAACCCCGGCCGCTATCTGCCGATGATGCCGGACTTCGTGCCGTTCCCCTACGAGGTGGTCCTGTTCACGGGGCTGTGCGAGATCGCCGGGGCGGTCGGCCTCCTGGTGCCGCGCCTGCGCCGCCTCGCCGGTATCCTGCTCGCCGTCTATTTCGTCTGCGTGTTCCCCGCCAACATAAAAAATGCCATTGAAGGCCTTGATGTAGAAGGACTCCCGGCCGCCGCCTGGTACTACTGGGTACGGCTCCTGTTCCAGCCCCTGGCGATCTGGTGGGCGTTGCGGGCGGCCGAGGTGATCGGCCCCTGGCGGCGGCCGGCGGGCTAGGAAACTCTCTCCCCGAGCGCTTCCAGCACCATATCGGCGATGGCGAGCGAGGCGGTCAGGCCCGGGCTCTCGATCCCGTAGAGGTTGACGAGGCCGGGAACGCCGTGGCCGGCGGGACCCTGGATCACGAAGTCGGCGGCGGGCTCCCCCCGCGCCTGAATCTTGGGCCGGACGCCCGCGTAGGCCGGCGCCAGCGCGCCGTCCGGCAACCCCGGCCAGTAGGTGCGGACGGCGGCGTAGAATCCCTCTCCCCGCGCCGGGTCCACGTCGTAGCCGGGCGCCGCCACCCATTCCACGTCGGGGCCGAACTTGGCCTGGCCGGCGAGGTCGAGGGTGAGGTGGACGCCGAGGCCCGCCTGCTCGGGCGCCGGATAGATCAGGTGCGTGAAGGGCGCCCGCCCGGCAAGCGCGAAATAGCTGCCCTTGGCGAAATGGAGCGGCGGCACCGATACCGGATCGAGCCCCCGGAGCGCGCGCGCCACCGGCTGGGCCGAGAGGCCGGCCGAATTCACCACCTCGCGCGCGCGCAGCGTCGTGGGCTCGGCGCCGCCGACTTCCAGCAGAATGCCGCCGTCCGTCACCTCGCCGCCCGTCACGGGGCTTTCGAGCGCCACCACCGCGCCCGCGTTCTCGGCGTCGCCCTGGTAGGCGAGCATCAGCCCGTGGCTGTCGATGATGCCGGTGGAGGGCGACAGCAGCGCGGCGACGCACTCGAGCGCGGGTTCCAGCGCGCGCGCCTCGGCGCCGTCGAGCCAGCGGATGTCGGCGACGCCGTTGGCGCGCGCCTTGGCCTCGAGGTCGCGGAGCCCGGCGATCTGGGCCTGGTCGGTGGCGACGATCAGCTTGCCGCAGCGCCGGTGGCCGACCCCGCGCGCGGCGCAGTAGGGATAGAGCCGCTCCCGCCCGGCGACGCAGAGGCGCGCCTTCAGGCTGCCCTTCGGATAGTAGATGCCGGCGTGGATCACCTCGGAATTGCGCGAGGACGTGCCGGTGCCGATGGCGTCGGCCGCCTCCAGCACGACCACCTCGCGCCCGGCGAGGGCGAGCGCGCGCGCCACCGCGAGCCCCACCACGCCCGCGCCGATCACAGCCGCGTCGATCCTGTCCGGAATTGCGCCCTCCCGCCTCACGGTACGGCGCACATAACCCTACCCTTTCCCCGTCATCGCCGGGCTCGACCCGGCGATCCGTTGGATGGTGCCCGGATCAAGTCCGGGCATGACGAAAACCGTTCGGGTATTCGCGCGCCTAGCTTTCCGGGGGATATAGGACCGCGATCGGGCAAGGGTCAACGGCGATGGCGACGGGCAGGCCCAGGCCCTGGTCCCGGGCCTGCTGCCGGGGCCAGGCCGGCGATGGGAGGGCGGCGGGACGGAGTCCCCCACGCGGGCCCCCGCCCCGCCACGGAAAAAGCGCCCGCGCGGCCCCGGGCCGGCCCCGCCGGCCTTGCCAAAGCGCGCGGAATCACTATGTTTGCGGCCTACTCGACCCCGGGCCCGCCCGGGCCCGACCCGGCCCCGCCCCCGCGCGCGCATCCCGCGCGCCGGACGGCCCGCCCGACCCGACCGGATTCCATGACCTCCGTCACGCCGCTTCGCAACATCGCCATCATCGCCCACGTCGACCACGGCAAGACCACCCTGGTGGACTGCCTGCTGCGCCAGTCGGGGTCCTTCCGCGAGGGCCAGAAGGTGGCCGAGCGCGCGATGGATTCCAACGACATCGAGCGCGAGCGCGGCATCACCATCCTCGCCAAGTGCACCTCGGTCGCGTGGCGCGGCACCCGCATCAACATCGTGGACACGCCCGGCCACGCCGACTTCGGCGGCGAGGTGGAGCGCATCCTCGACATGGTGGACGGGGTGCTGGTGCTGGTGGACGCGGCCGAGGGCCCGATGCCGCAGACCAAGTTCGTGCTCGGCAAGGCGCTCAAGCTGGGCCTGCGCCCCATCGTCGTGGTCAACAAGACCGACCGCCCCGACGCGCGCCCGTTCGAGGTGCAGGACGAGATGTTCGACCTGATGGGGGCGCTCGGCGCCGACGAATCCCAGCTCGACTTCCCGACGCTGTTCGCCTCCGCCAAGCAGGGCTGGGCGGCGCCGGACCCGGCCGGCCCGCGCGAGAACATGGACGCGCTGTTCGACCTGATCGTGGCCCACGTGCGCGCCCCCGCGGCCGAGCCCGAGGCGCCGTTCCGCATGCTGGCGACGACGCTCGAATACGACAACTACCTCGGCCGCGTGCTGACGGGCCGCATCCACGCGGGCACCGTGCGCGTCAACCAGGCGGTGAAGGCGCTCGCGCGCGACGGCGACAAGACCGACGAGGGCCGCATCATGCAGCTGCTCGCCTTCCGGGGGCTCGAGCGGGTGCCGGTGCAGGCGGCCTCGGCCGGCGACATCGTGGCGGTGGCGGGGCTGTCGGCGGCCACCGTCGCCGACACCATCTGCGTGCCGGAGGAGACCCGCCCCGTCGCCGCCCAGCCGGTGGACCCGCCGACGCTCGCCATGACGTTCTCGGTCAACGATTCGCCGCTCGCGGGGCGCGACGGCGACAAGGTGACGAGCCGCCTGATCGGCGCGCGGCTGGCACGCGAGGCCGAGGGCAACGTCGCCATCCGGGTGCGCGAGACGGGCGTGGGCAGCGAATACGAGGTCGCGGGCCGGGGCGAATTGCAGATCTCGGTGCTGATCGAGAACATGCGGCGCGAAGGTTTCGAGCTCGCGGTCTCGCGCCCGCGCGTGCTGTTCCGGCAGGGCGAGAACGGCCAGACGCTGGAGCCGATCGAGGAAGTGGTGATCGACGTGGACGACGAGTTCGCGGGCGCGGTGGTGGAGAAGCTGGGCCAGCGCCGCGCCGAGCTCACCGACATGCGCCCGACCGGCGGCGCCAAGCAGCGGCTTACCTTCCTCGCGCCGACGCGCGCGCTGATCGGCTATCACTCGGAGTTCATGACCGACACGCGCGGCACCGGCGTGATGAACCGGCTGTTCCACGGCTACGCGCCGCACAAGGGGGCGATCCGGGGGCGCAACAACGGCGTGCTGATCTCGATGGCGGCGGGGCAGATGGTGGCCTACGCGCTGTGGAACATCGAGGAGCGCGGCCGCCTCTTCGTGGGGCCGGGCGAGGCCACCTACGCAGGCATGATCATCGGCGAGAACAGCCGCGGCAACGACCTCGAGGTGAACCCGCTCAAGGCGAAGCAGCTCACCAACATCCGCACCCATTCGAAGGACGAGGCCATCGCGCTCACCCCGCCGGTGCGCATGTCGCTCGAAGAGGCCATCGCCTATATCGGCGACGACGAGCTGGTGGAGGTCACCCCCGCCACCTTCCGCCTGCGCAAGCGGCTGCTCGACGCCAACGACCGCAAGCGGGCGGCGAGGAAGGAGAAGGAAGTCGGGGTGGGGTGAGGGCCGAGGAGAGCGGCTAACCCTTAATCAGCGGGCCCAAGGTTCGAGTCCTTTTGCGCCCACCAATTCCGATACAAAACCGGGCACTCCGGCGGCGCCACAGCGCTGCCGGAGCCCATGACGCCGCCAGGACGGCGCGACCTTGCCGCCCATAACATACCGACCATCGCAGCGGTGAATCGATTCTGAAACTCGGTTCAAGATCTCAGATCAATCCATAGGTGATGTAGCTTGAACGGCGAGATATCGAACGAACGTTCCAGAACATGTTCAAGGCGGTTTGTACTTCCGGCATTCCAGGCGCCAACCAAAATTAGCTCGGGAAGGGAATTCGTTTTGCAGCCGCCATTCACCTCCAGAAGCACGTCCTTTTCGTCCATGCTTTGCCAGTAGCCTATCATGGCGCCGCTTTGCATGAGCTTCGCGTATGCCCATTCCGGGTCCCGGAATCTCGCAATGCCGTGATTACTGTAGTTCAGATTGAGCACCCAATCGGCACGTGAAGGTTTCCCAAGACGCTTGCATTCGACGACGAACTGCTTGCTGCTGCGTTGGGGTTCCGGTTCGTAACGGTCCAGAAAAATCCACTGAAAATCCGGACGCTTTTGTTCCCGCTTCGCCCGAGCTTCATCATCAGGATCGGGTTGATTGTTGCACTCCGTGACCGGGGCGATTTCATCGTCGGGATACAGCTCGCGGCTCGCCGCGAGCAGGCAAAAATAGAGCCGGCGATTAAGCTCGATTTCCGTCTCGGGAAGATCGTCCTCGTCCCTCAGCAGAGACAAGGCGCGGTCGATAATCGACAGGCATTTCGCCTCGCGCGCAGCCCAAAGCTTGTGTGTCAGGAGCTGCAAGGTCCCCGCCTTCATCGACCCCCGCTCAAGGCTATCGGCTCCCGATTCATTAGGTAGGTCAGCGTCGATTCTGCATCCTCGCGTGCGGCCGTGCGGGTCCAGAAGCGCTGCTCGTTGCGCTTAATGAATAGGATTTCCCGGTCGCCCACGTGACGGAAGAACGTGTCGATGAAGATGCGGGACCCGCCCGCCGGGACACGGGACGATCGGTCCAACTTGGCCAGCACGTTACGCCAAGCCTCCGCATCACCCCCGTTTGGCATTAGCGCGCTCTTGTCGTGCAACGCAAAGGAAACCGCCAGCAGCGGCGCCCTCGATGGCGGTGAAAGCACCTGCCAAGTGAGTTCTTCATCCGCTCCCAGTTCTCTTTTCCAGCTTTCAAGGAACACCCGGAGATAGGCGGGCAGGCCAGCTCTTGCGTTGGATATGTCGGCGAACGTGCCGGCGCGCCGGTCCGGACGGGTTACTTCCCTGACGGCTTCGCTCTTCTGGTTCCGGTAAAACAGCTCCAACCCGACGGTGCACATTTCGCGCACGAGATCGCGTTCGGCAGCGTTCAACTGATAGAGGTCAAAGACGGCATCATCCAGTTCCCGTTCAAGCGCCAGAAGCCGCTGATGCGCGGCCGTCCCGCCAAGCGCCAGTCCCTGCGGGTTCAGGTCGAGCTCTTGAAGTTCCTCGACAACGCGAACAATCCGCTCACGAAGACCGGACTTTGTCGGGAGCCGAATGGGCATTTCCTCGACATTCTCCAGATGGATTTCATCGTGCCAAAGCCCCCAGGAGCCAGAAGTGATGAAGTAGTAATACCGGGCAAGGGACGACCAGAACACGGCTGTTATGGCGGCTTCCTGCCACCTTTCGAGCCCCTTGAAGCGAACGCCGTGAATCGAATTCCGGAAGCAATATTTCCTGGTCTCAAAGCGTGCTGTTATCTGCCCCTCTCCCCTGATGCCGCGCGCAACGAGAAGGCGCCGCCCGCTATAAACATCCTCAACCCCGCGGCGCTCGACATGCTTGGGAACCGGCACAAGGCGGTTCGTTGAGATCGGGCCATAGGCACGGAACTCGTGGGAAGGCAGTTCACGATATTTCTCAAGCCAATCTGCTGGATGTGCTTTGTTTGCCTCTTTGAAACCCTGGCCGGTAAACACCTCGGCATCCCTAAGATGCCTCGGCAGTTCCCACAGCGCCGGGAACCTCTCAATAAACCGGACCAGCGCTTCGTCCCGGTGCCCGCCCCACCAATAGACTTTCCAGAGCTTCTCATATTCAAGGCAATCGCGCTGCGACAGCCAATGCATGTCGCCACGGTTCAGCACGACCGAGCGCGTGTTTTCCACCACTGCCGTTCGTTTGGCGGACCAATATTGAAAGCGGCTATCTGGCAGCGGTGCGCTCCCGGTCTTCTCGAACACTACGGAGATGAACGGCGCGATGCCCTTCGCTTCCCGTTGCACTCCGGAGAAGAAAACGTGCCGCACGTGCGCGAAATTAACGACGTGCTCCAACCGAACGGACTGCAACCATATGCGCCGGAAGTCGCGGCTGTTTTTGTGATGCTTGAAGAGCACGCCAGAGGAAACAAGCAAACCGGCCCGACCGCCTTCCTTCAAAAGCGCCTCGGTGAGGTGAATGAACGCCTGGGAGAGTTCCTGGTCGCCGAGAGGCCGGCCCTTCTTCGGGTCGCACCATGCCTTGATCGCTTTCAGGGCTTTTTGACCGTCGGCATCCGCTTTCTTCGGGTTGCCCCACGGTGGATTGCCTACGACCACCGAGGCGCAGCCCGAACCGAATCTCTGGGCAACTTCAGCCGGATACTTGCCGTCCAGGACCTCAAAGGAGTTTGCGTGCAGCAACACATCGAAGAACTGCGCCTCCCGCATTGCGCGTTCGCGCCGCCGGCGTTCGTCCTCGGACACCCATTTCAGATAGGGCAGCCTGCGCTCGTCGTTGATCTCCCGCGGTTCCTGATAGTGCAGAAAAGCGAGATACAGGCTGAACGCGGCAACGCGCACTGCCTCTTCGTTGATGTCGATGCCGGCGATCTGGTCGCGGAGAATTTTTCGAAGCTGCGGACGGCTGACGCGCCTGCCGTTCTGCTCCGCGCACAGGTGCCGCACCATGCGACGGAATGATTCAACGAGAAAGATTCCCGAGCCGCAGGCCGGATCGATCACGCGCGGCTTTTTCGCGAGAACCTCCGGGGTCAGGGTATGCGCAAGGACGAACTCTACGAGGGCAGGAGGCGTGTAGTGCGATCCCTGGTTCCTGTCCTTGCCAGTCCGTTCGTTGTAAAATTCCTCGTATATCGTACTGATCAGCTCAATCGGGATGACATCGAACCGGTAAGCGAAAAAGAACATCTCCTCCTGATCCGACGTGCTTCCGGTCAGAAAGCCCCTCAGCCGGTCGAGATGCGCCTGCTGGATACGCTCCCGCTCTTCGTCATCGATCGGAAAGGTGTCTCCGTTGAAATCATGGGCGAGTTGCTCAAACAGCGCGTAAGTAAAGTCTTTATTCCGCAGGACCCGCAGAAATCGCAGCTCCGCAAATCGAGGTTCCAGAGCGGGCGCGGAAGGGGGCTGCGCGAGAACCCTTGCCCATTCCTTGCTCCGCGCCGCGACATTCTCGAAATACGTGGGAGGAAGGACTTTGCGGTCTTCGAGATAGCGGATGAAAATGGCACGCCCGATCAGCGAGTGAAGATGCCGCAGTTCCGGGCGCTTCCGTCCGGATGGCACCGCCGCCAATTGTTGCCGCACCGTCTTGAGGTCCCGAATAAGCGCGCGATCCGCACGGTTTAGGGATTCGCGGAAACGCTCGTCTCCGAAAGCGGCGCCTGTCTCTATACGCTCCCGATGGTAAGCACCCAGCTTCGATTGAACTTCGGCAATAGAAGTCGCGACGGCAATCAATCGATCGCGGTCCCCGATATTCTCGTGCGGCCTCGGTGGAGGCTTGGTCAGATCGAATGCGGATAGCTGTCCCGGCGTGGCAAGGAACAGAAGCTGCGGGCGCGACATACACCAGATATGCTCGTAAAGTCTCCGCAGGGTGCTGTCCGCTGCGCCCTCCGCTTTCGCGAAGACAACGACCGGGTCGCGATCGACGAAAAAGATGCTTTCAGCGCCCACCTGCGCAGCCAGTAGCTGCCAATCGCCCCGGTCGACCCAGTCTGCTCCCGCCACGGGCTGCGGCGTGCGCGCGGCCAACAGCAACGCACCCTGATCGAACTCAAGCTGCCGGTACACGGCATTGAGCAGATCAGCGGCTGAGGCCGGATTGTCAGTCGGCGTGGCCATGCTTTCTTATGTCCCCGTGCCCACTGGCGGTTGTCCCGATGCCGGGACGACAACATCTGACCACGCGTTACCTGGCATCCTTCTCCTTCAGCGCGGCAAACGCGTCGAATAGAACCTGATTGAGCTTCATGTTGTGTTGGGCAGCGTAGGTCTTGAACTCGCGGCGGAACTCCTCGGGCACCTTGAAGTTCAGCGGTGTCGAGTTCGCCGCTGTCCGCTTGCCTGGCTCCCGTGCCGACTGGGGCACATTTCGGGAGAGCTTTTTCATTGAAGTCGCTTTTTGCATGGTGCTGACATCGGTTCGTGTTCTGTGATCGCATCGGTGCCGAGGGCGCCAGTGCTCGTCTGGCACGATTCGACTTGCGATCTTAGTCTACGACGAAAGAACGAAAGAACGCAATCGTGCTTTCGTACCGAATTAAATGCCGCCTACCACCACGAGTGTGATTGATGATTCCGCCTATATCCTTTGATTTGGCAACGGCTGTTTTGTGCGCATCCGGCCACGTTGTACGTGGGCTCTACGCAGGGGCCATTTACCTTTAAAATCCAGTGCCCAGTTTTTTCCTGACCGCCCCTCTATGTCCATCCCAGTGCCAACTTAAGGCAAGGAACGGACACCCCTGCATTGAGGAAATCGCCTGCACCCGAGGAAGCGTTCGCCGGTGGGTCTATGAACGCGTTCAACCATAACGCCGCCGCAACGGGGACAGGCAATACCGGAATCGGCAGTATTATTAAAAATTCTTCTTTTTACGTTTCGCGCATGAGTACGTTCCGTCCGGAAGCCCGGAATTAGACGTTTGGTCAGAATGTCTTCAATGAAGCGGCGTACCTCATCCTCGGAGAAGACAAGAACGCGTTTTGCCCGGATGAACCGTGCAAGATCGAAGACTCCATGCACGACTCCAACCGGCATCGGAGTCTTGAACGTGCAGGCCCCGACGAATACCACGACATTGTGCACCTGATCGGGCCCAAGCCTGAGGAGGTCTCGCACCGCCTTGATATGAAAGTCGTTCTGGAAAAGCGGATTCTGAAATCTTTGCTTAAATCGGAAAAACACCTGCGTCCATTGTGCCTGGTTCGGTCGGCCGAATATCCAACCTTTTATGTTCTTGGTTTCGATCACGAATATTCCGTATGGTGAAATGACCAAGTGGTCGATTTGGGTAGTTTCGCCGCCGACCGGCAAGGTAACGTTCTTGATGAGGCGATAAACTTTCCGGTCGAGGAGCAACGAAACGCCGACGTTGACCTTGAATTCCCCCAGCTTCCCCTTGAACCACGCCGTCCGTGGAATCAGGGCCAGGACCAAAATTGGTACAATGAGTAGAAGCCAATACCAATGCGGAACCATGACCGAGCCACGGCTGTTTGTGTCTGCCTAGATTTTACCCCCAGCCCGGGCATTCAGAACATACACTAGGGCGTATGAAGGCCATGGCTTTCGAGAGACGCAGGCAGTCCGGAGACCTCCGCGCCCTGGCCGCCGCCGGGATCGCGGTCGCGGCGGCGGCGCTGCTCGCGGGCTGCGCCCCCGTGCCGCACCAGTCGCACCCGTCGCGCGCGGCGTCGGGGCCGGCCTCCTCCGTGCCGTCCTCCGCCCTGCCCGCCTACGCCGCCGAGGTGCGGGTCGTGAGCGGGCCCGGGCGGATGGAGTGCGTGCCCTATGCGCGCCAGCTGTCGGGCATCGCGCTGCGGGGCGACGCCTGGTCGTGGTGGGACGCCGCGCGCGGCGCGTACGAGCGCGGCCGGACGCCCGCGCCGGGGGCGGTCCTCGTCCTGAAGCGGCAGGGGGGCTCGCGCGGGCACCTGGCGGTCGTCACCCGCGTCGTCGACGACCGGGTCGTCCTCGCCCATCACGCCAACTGGCTGAACCGGGGGCGCGTGTACGAGAACACGCCGATCCGCGACGTGTCGCGCGACGGCGACTGGTCCGCCGTCCGGGTCTGGTACCCGCCCGGCAACACCTGGGGCAAGAGCACCTACGGCGCCTACGGCTTCATCTACGGCCGGGGACAGGTCGCCCGCACGGAGTAGGCGCCGCGCCCGTGAACTTTACATAGGCCGAGGGCCGCCCGCCGGGGCGGCCCTGCGCTTTTTTGAGGATTGAAAGATCGGCGCCGAACCATCAAAGTCGGGGCCCTTCGCGCGGGCACAGGCGCGCACGGCGGGGGCAACGAACGAGGGAGCACGAGGCATGAAGACACTGGGTTTCATCGGCACCGGCGGCATGGGCAACGGCATGGCGTCCAACCTGATCAAGGCGGGCTACCGCCTGGTCGTGAGCGACCTGCGGCGCGCGCAGGCCAAGGGGCTGGAGGACCAGGGCGCGACGTTCGCGGACTCGCCCAAAGCCGTCGCCGAATCGTGCGAGCTCGTGCTCTCGATGCTGCCGCACAACGACGCGGTCCGGGCCGTCGGCCTCGGCAAGGGCGGGCTGATCGAGGCGACCGGCGGCGCGAAGACGTGGATCGACTTCAGCAGCATCGACAAGCGGACCATCGTCGAGGCCAGCGACGCGCTCGGCAAGACGGGCTGGACCGTGGTGGACGCCTCCGCCGGCGGCGTCGAGGAAGTGGCGGCGGCCGGCGCGCTCGCGCTCTGGCTCTCGGGCCCCAAGGCCCCGTTCGACGAGCATCAGCCGATCTTCCAGGCCATGGGCAAGTCGATCCTCCACGTCGGCGAGCTCGGCAACGCCAAGCTCGTCAAGAACGCCATGGCGATGCTGGCCGCCGTGCAGCACATGAGCGTCGTCGAGATATGCAGCTGGCTCGGCAAGGGCGGGCTCGACGCGGCCACCTTCCAGACCATCCTCAAGAACTCCCAGCAGGATTCGGTGGCGACCCGGCGCATCATGGACATCGTGGTGAGCGGCAAATACAAGCCGCGCAAGTCGTGGATGCCGAAGGACGTGAACTTCGGGCTCGACATGGCGCGCGAGATGGAGGTCCCGATGCCGTTCGTCGGGCTCGCGCAGCAGATGTTCGCCATCGCGCAGGCGACCGGCCAGGACGGCTACGAGGCGACCGGCATCGCCTGCAACGTCTACGACGTGATCAACGGCGTGAAGCCAAAGGCGGGCTGAGGCGGCGCCTTCTTCTTCTCGTCATGCCCGGCGAAGGCCGGGCATCCACGTTCTTTTATGTCCCCGTCGCCGCGAAAACGCGTGGGTGGTCGGCCTCCGCCGACCACGACGCAAGGCGTGGACGAGTCCGAACCGGATACCCGTGGACCCGTTCGGGGCATCCCCGCCGTGGCGCCTCAGAGCGGCTTGGCCGCCGCCTCGGGCTTGTCGGCCTTGGGCGCCTCGCCCGGCTTCGGCGCCTCGCCCGGCCTGGGCGGGGCCGGCGGCACATACGCGGCCGGGCGCGCCTGGGTCTTGCCGAAATGGGGGCTGCAGCGGCCGTCCAGGTAGGCGCCCTTCTCGACTTCCACGGTCTCGTGGACGATGTCGCCGGTGACCTTGGCGCTCGCCCGCACCGTCACCGTCATGGCCTCCACCTTGCCCTCGATCGTGCCGGAGACGGTGACCGTGTCGCCGAAGATCGAGCCCCTGACGACCGCGCCCGCGCCGATCACGACGCTCTTGCCGCGCACGTCGCCCTCGACCTCGCCGTCCACCTGGATCTCGCCGGCGCACTCGAGGTCGCCCTTGACCTTCAGCCCGACGCCGATCAGCGACGGCACGGATGGCCGGGACTCGCCGCGCGCGGCGGCGACGTCGGTCGCCTTTCCCGCGGCACCGTCGCCGGTCTTGTCACCCGTCTTGTCATTGGCCTTGTCACTGCGCGCGAACATGCTCATCGGGCTCTCCCTGGAAGTCGTCGGAAAGGTTTTCGAAATAGTTCACCGGGCGCCACGGCGTCCGGCCGTCGAGCCGGGCCCCCGGCGCCACGGCGATCTCGTGATGGAACAACGTGCCTTCGATCACGGCCGTATCCTCCACCGTCACGCGGAACGCGAACACCTGCCCCCTCACCCGTCCCTGCAGCACCGCCTCCCGCGCCACCAGCTTCCCGTCCAGGAAACCGTCCGGGCCGACCACCGCGCGGGACGCATGAACCTCGCCCCGCACCGTGCCGTGGATGTGGAGCTCGCCCGCCGCCCGGATCCGCCCGGTGACCGCCAGCTCGCTGCCCACCACCGAGCACGTCCCGCCGCCGCCGGCGATGGCGCCCGCATCCCGCGACGGCGCTCTCCCCAGGCCCAGGCGCGCCAGCCTCATACGATCCTATCCGGTTTCGCGAACATCCCCCGCAGTTCCATGCACCCAGTTAGCCCGAAGCGGGCCCGCGACTCCACCCACAAAATAATAGCACGGCAGCGGTGCGGCTTTACAGCGCCTTCCCGGGCGGCGTACCGTCCGCGGGAAGGGCCGGCGGATGCAAGCCGAGAAGGCCCGCACCGGGAGGCGAAACGATGGCGGGCATGACGGCGCACGACAACCCCTGGCGCCCGAGCGCGCGGACGCGAGCGCCCGCGCGGCTGGGGGCGCCGGTCGCGGAACCGGGCTGCTGGCACCCGGAGGCGCTGCGGCGAAGCCGGGCCTGGCTCTACCGCCTGTCGGCGGCCGAGATCGCGGACATCGAGGACGCGGCGGCGCGCGCCGAAGCGCGCGGCCTCGGCATCATGGAGATCGACCGCGACGCCTTCGCGCTGCCCGTGTTCGGAAAAGCCCTGGCCGACATCCGCGCCGAGATTCTGGAGGGGCGCGGCTTCGCGCTGATCCGGGGGCTTCCCGTGGAGGGACGCTCGGCGTTTCGCAACATGGCCGCCTACTGGGGCGTCGCCAGCCATATCGGCACGCCCGTCTCCCAGAACGGCGAGGGGCACCTGGTCGGCCACGTGACGGACACGGGCCAGCGCATGACCACCGCCACCGGACGGGGCTACCGGTCGAGCGAGGAGCTCTACTTCCACGCCGACCGCTGCGACGTTGCCGGGCTGTTCTGCCTGCGCGCCGCGAAGGCGGGCGGGCGCCACCGCATCTGCTCCTCCCCCGCGCTCTACAACGAGATGCTGCGGCGCCGGCCCGACCTCGCGAAAGCGCTGGAGTTCCGCTTCTACATGACGCGGCGCGGCGAGATTCCCTCGGGCGAGACGGAACCGTGGGCGCGGCTCCCCGTCTTCAGCGTGCGGGACGGCTACTTCACCGCGCGCGGCGCGAGCAAGACCGGCATCACCCGCGCCCAGGGGCTGCCCGGCGTGCCGCCGATGACGCCCGAGCAGACCGAGGCGATCGACGTGTTCCAGGAGATCGCGAACGCGCTCGCGATCGACGTGGACTTCGAGCCGGGCGACATGTCCTTCGCCTGCAGCCACGTGACGCTGCACGCGCGCACCGCGTTCGAGGACTGGGCCGAGCCCGGGCGGCGGCGCCACCTCCTGCGCCTGTGGCTGAACACGCCCGGCGCGCGCCCCCTGGTGCCCGAGGTGGCGCACGAGATCGGCGGCCTGCTGCCCGAGGGGGTGAAGCCCACGGTGCCGCTGGAGGCGTGAGGCGCGAGGAGGCGCGGCGCCCGGACGAAAAAGGGCCCCGCGCGGGGGCCCCTTCCTCGTGCGCGACGCGCGGCGGCGGATCGCGCTACTTCACGACCGCGCTGTACTTCGGGTCGTTGGTGGCGTCCGACGCGCCCGCGTCCGCGATCTTACGGGGGCTGGAATCGGTACGGCCCGAGCTGACCGCGCCGTATTCGTGGAAGCCCTGCACCAGCATGACCTCGGCTTCCTCGTCGCTGGTGTTCTCGAACCAGTAGCGCGCGTTCTTGGGGATCAGCACGCCCTCGAGCCGGCCGAACTCGCCGATCAGCTCGTCGCCGGGGCCGTAGAACTTGAGGCGGCCGGACAGCACGGTGAACATTCCGTCCACCTTGGAATGATAGTGGAGGTTGTTCTCCCCGCCCTTGGCCTTCAGCACCTGGATGTGGCCGCGCAGCAGCCCCGAATCGCAGAGCCGCACCGAAACCTTGGGCCGCTCGAAGCCCTCCGGCTTCTTATACGAGAACTTGACGACACGGGCCTCCGCCTCGCGGTGGTCGGTCTCGGTAAGCTTGTGATCGATCTTTTCGGCGACAGACATGTTGAATCCTCCTCTCGGGCATTGGTTTTTTATAATTTTAGCAGAAACGGGGCGGGCCCGCACGGCCTAATCCGGGTCCAGCACGGCCCCGTCGGGGCGCCAGTCCCCGGCCCGGTCGATCACCTCCACCGCCCAGACATCAGGGTCGAAGCGGGCCTCGCGGGCGATGTAGGCGTCGGCCTCGGCCTCCGCCACCGGGGCCGCGCCGAGCGGCCGGCGCCAGGCGAGCCCACCGTCCGGCGCAGTCGCCTGGGCCATCAGTTGCGCCCGGCCATCGCCGTCGAGGAGCTTGAGGATCACCGTGCCGGCGTCGGCGTCGCCCTTGCGCAGCACCGTCACGATGCGCCCGGTGCCGGCGGCGAGGCGTACCTGCGCCTGCACCCACAGCCCCGACTTGACCCGCGCCTCCGCCATGCCGCCCTCCGTGCGTTCCCTTCCCGTGCCGCCGGGCGGCCGTATTGGCGCCCGCCGCGCGCCCCGTTATACTCCGCCCAAACCGGCCGACGGGATTAATCAGGGAGCTTGCGATGATCAAGATGAAGGGGCTGACCCATTTCACCATTCCGGTCACGGACCTGAAGCGGTCCAAGGACTTCTACGTCAACACGCTGGGCTTCGACTACGTCCGCGAGAACCGCCACATGGTGTTCGTCAAGAACCAGGACGACTACTTCGTGCTGACGCATTCGAAGAAGCCGGTCGATCCCAACCCGGACGAAGAGACCGACATCCACACCGCCTTCTACGTGGACCCGGAAGAATACGACCGCGCCAAGGAATACCTCGCGTCCAAGGGGGTCAAGATCCTGGCGGACGAGGAGCGCCACGGCGACGCCGCCTTCACCGGCCGCAGCCTCTACTTCCACGATCCCGACCGCAACGTGATCGAGCTGCACGATTCCGACAAGGACTGAGCGCCGCCGCCGCTTCGTCCTGGGCCCTCAGGCGAGGCCGTAAAGTTTCTGGGAATTGGGGCCGAGGATCTTGTCCACGCTCGCGGCCGGGACCTTGCCGCTCTCGCGCAGGATGCGGAGCGCCTCGATCTCGGCCGAAGTGTCGGTGTGGCCGTAGTCGGTGCCGACCACGAGGTTGTCGTCGCCCGCGCGCCCGATGACGTAGGGGATGTCGTCGGTCACCTCCACGGTGACGAAGATGTTGGCGTCCCCGAGCGGATCGGAGGACAGGCGCCTTCCCTTGCGGCGCAGGCGCTTCTCCGCATCGATCAGCGCATACGGTACCCAGCTCGCGGACGCCTCGATGAAGCCCCAGCGCAGGCCCGGAAAGCGCTTCGGCACCTCGAACTCCAGCAGGCCGTGGAAGCACGAGATCATGGACAGCTTGAACTTGGCGAAGTTGTGGGGCTCCAGGAACTTGTGATTCTGGTAGGAGCCGTTGCCGGCATGGAAGGTGATGGCGAGGCCGAGCTCCTGGGCCGCCTCGTAGAGCGGCCAGAAGTAGGAGTCGAACGCCATGCGCTCACACTCGAACGGGCGCACGAATACCGAGACCGCACCGTTCTCCCTGCAAAACGCGAGCTCCTCGCGCAGCCGGTGGAGCGAGTTGAGCGGCGCCATCGCCGCCCAGCGCAGCCGCGTCGGCGCCGCGCGCCAGATGTCGGCGAGCCAGCGGTTATAGGCGTGGTAGAGCGCGTACTCCCCTGCCGCCTCGCGCGCGCACGGCGACAGGAAGACGGTCGGATAGAGCACCTGGACGTCGATGGAAAGCTCGTCCATGTGCGCGACGCGCTTGGCGACGCTCGTCAGCTCGCGCGACGCCGCATCCATCCGCTCGACGTCCACGTTGCGGTCCCAGGGCTGGGAATGGGTCCCGAACATGACCCATTCCTTCGAGACGTTGCCCCGGTTCGACTGGCCGAAGGCCCCCGACACCTGGCGCAGCACCATGGGCGCGTAGGCGCGCGCCGCCTCGGGCAGATAGGACCAGGTCTGGTCGTTCTCGATCACGTGGGCGTCGGCATCGATGACGGTCATCGGCAAGTCTCCGGAGAAATCGCGGGGCGACGGCATTTCCGCCCTTATACCCCGATTCGTCCGCCGCGGCGAAGCCCGGGACGCGTCTCTCGGGCATGGAAACCCTTTTACTTTCAAGCCCCGCCATATAGAATTTCGGAGCTTGGGCGCCCGCCGTATCCAGGGCGCCATCAATGGACACGGCGGTTCCTGGCGTCGTCGCGGTCGCGGCCGACGGCGGGGTGGCGTTGGCGTGTCGCGTATGACCTAGAAGGGCCGCATGGCCCTCAGCCTGTCGGGGAGCGACGATGGACAGTTTCGGCGAAAAATTCGGGATCGGCCAGCCGGTGCGGCGCAAGGAGGACCAGCGCCTGCTGACGGGCGGCGGCCGCTACACCGACGACGTGAACGTCCCGGGCCAGGTTCATCTCGTGTTCCTGCGCTCGCCCGTCGCCCATGCGCGCATCCGCGGCATCGACACGGCGGCGGCCAAGAAGGCGCCCGGCGTGATCGGCGTCTTCTGGGGCAAGGACATGGAGGCCGACGGCGTCGGCCGCGTGGCGACCGACGCTCAGCTCAAGGACCGCGCGGGCAACGTCATGTTCCGCAGCCAGCGCCTCGCCCTGCCGGTGGACAAGGCGCGCTACGCCGGCGAGCCGCTGGCGGTGGTGGTCGCCGAGACCGCCCACCAGGCACGCGACGCGGCCGAGCTGATCGAGGCCGACCTCGAGGACCTGCCGATCGTCGTCACCGCCGCCCAGGCGCTCGCCGACGGCGCGCCCGCGCTCCACGACGAGAAGCCCGACAACATCTGCCTGCACTGGGAGAACGACGGCCCGGAGCCCTACGACGCCGCGGCGAAGAGGGCCCACAAGGTCGTCTCCATCGATCTCGTCAACAACCGCGTCGTGCCGGTGCCGATGGAGCCCAAGTGCTGCATCGCCTCCATGGGCGACGACGGGCGGCTCACCGTCTACGCGCCGTTCCAGGGCGGACGGCGCGTCCAGGGCGCCCTGTGCGACCTGCTGTTCGGCGGCGACAAGTCGAAGGTCCGCCACGTGGCCCAGAACACCGGCGGCGGATTCGGCACGCGCTCCAAGATCTATCCCGAGATCGTGGCCGTGGCCTATGCGGCCAAGAAGCTCGGCCGCACCGTCAAGTGGTCGGGCGACCGCTCGGAAACCTTCGTCTCCGACCTGCACGGGCGCGACCAGGTCAACAAGGCCGAGCTCGCGCTGGACAAGGACGGCAAAATTCTCGGCTACAAGATACTGAATCACGTCAACATCGGCGCCTGGGTCACGGAGAACGGTGCGCGCCTGCCCATCGACGGCGGCGGGCGCATCGTCGGCGGCTGCTACGACATTCCCGTCCTCTACTATTCCTGCAAGGCGGTGATGACCAACACGGTGCCGACCGACACCTACCGCGGCGCAGGCCGGCCCGAGGCCAACTACCTGATCGAGCGCCTGATCCAGAAGGCCGCCGAGGAGATGGGCATCGATCCGCTGGAGATGCGCAAGCGCAACTACATCAAGGCTTTCCCCTACACGACCCAGATGGGGCTCAAGATCGATTGCGGCGACTTCGCCAAGTGCCAGGACGAGGCCGCCCACGGCGCGGACTGGAAGGGATTCGAGGCGCGCCGCAAGGAAGCCGCGAAGCGCGGCCGGCTGCGCGGCATCGGCCTCGCCTCGTTCATCGAGGGCGCGGGCGGGCGGCCCGAGGAGACCATGCGGCTCCGTTTCGAGAAGAACGGCCGGCTGACCATCCTCTCCGGCACCTATTCGCACGGCCAGGGCCATACGACGGTCTATTCGCAGATCGCCCACGACAAGCTCGGCGTGCCGTTCGAGGACGTGGACCTGATCCAGGGCGACACCGACACCACGCCCGAGGGCGCGGCCGGCACCTTCGGCTCGCGCTCCTCCCAGATGGGCGGCGTCGCGATCCTGCGCGCGGCCGACGCGATCATCGCGAAGGGCAAGAAGATCGCTGGCCACCTGCTGCAGACCCCGGCCACGGAGATCGCCTTCGAGGGCGGCGAGTTCCGCACCAAGCGCGGCTCGGCGGTCAGCATCACCGACGTCGCCAAGGCGGCGCACGACCCCGCCAAGCTGCCGGAAGGGACCGATCCCGGCCTCGACGAGACCTACCAGTACAAGCGCGAATTCCCGATGAACTACCCCAACGGCTGCCACGTCTGCGAGGTCGAGGTCGATCCCGATACCGGCGGGATCGAGCTGGTCGCCTTCGTCGCCGCCGACGACTGCGGCACCGTCCTCAACCCGCTGATCGTCCACGGCCAGGTCCACGGCGGCGTCGCCCAGGGCATCGGCCAGGCGCTGACCGAGCATACGGTCTACGACGAGGAGACCGGACAGCTGCTGACCGGCACCTTCATGGACTACGGCATGCCCAAGGCGCACCACTTCCCGCACATGGAGGCCCATTTCGTGCCGGTTCCGACGCCCAACAACGAGCTCGGCGTCAAGGGCGCGGGCGAGGCCGGCTGCTGCGGCGCGCCGACCGCCTTCGTCCATGCGGTGCTCGACGCGCTGAAGCCGCTCGGCATCCGCCACATCGACATGCCGCTCACGCCCAACCGCGTGTGGCGCGCCATCCACGAAGCCCGCAGCAAGGGAGTTGCCGCGTAATGGACATGTCCGGCGAAAAGCGAGTCCCCGCCTCCCGCGAGACGGTTTGGGCCGCGCTCAACGATCCCGACGCCCTCAAGGCCTCGATCCCCGGATGCGAATCGATCGAGAAGAAGTCCGACACCGAGTTCGCGGCCAAGGTCGCGCTCGCGATCGGGCCGGTGAAGGCGCGCTTCGCGGGCGAGGTCACGCTCAGCGACCTCGACCCGCCCAGCAGCTACAAGCTGTCGGGCGAGGGCAAGGGCGGCATCGCCGGCTTCGGCAAGGGCGAGGCCCGGGTGACGCTGCGCGAGGAGAACGGCGAGACCGTCATCGCCTACGTCGTCCATGCCACCGTCGGCGGCAAACTCGCCCAGGTCGGCCAGCGCCTGATCGACACGACCGCCAAGAAGCTCGCCGAAAAGTTCTTCGAGAATTTCAGCCAGTACCTGATCCGGCAGGGTCAGAGCACGGCATGAACGAGTCCTGATCCGTCAATCGCCGAACGTGGTCCGGCCCAAGCCTGCGGGACCGGACGGCGTACCAAAGGGAGGGGAGCCTTGAGCACCACCAAAGTCACGATGACCGTCAACGGCAAGAAGGCGTCGGCCGACGTCGAGCCGCGTACCCTGCTGGTCCACTACCTCAGGGAGCACATCGGCCTGACCGGCACGCACGTGGGCTGCGATACGACCCAGTGCGGCTGCTGCACCATCCATCTCAACGGCGAGGCGGTGAAGTCCTGCACCGTGCTCGCGGTCCAATGCGAGGGCGCCGACGTCACCACCATCGAGGGCCTCGCCGCCCCTGACGGCGAACTGCACCCGATGCAGAAGGCATTCTGGGAACACCACGGCCTGCAGTGCGGCTTCTGCACCCCCGGCATGGTGATGATGGGCTGTGACATCGGGCGGCGCGTCCCGGACGCCGACGAGAAGACCATCCGCCACGAGCTGGAGGGCAATCTCTGCCGCTGCACCGGTTACGAGCACATCGTCGAGGCCATTCACAGCGGCATTCGCGCCATGAACCAGGCGAAGCGCTGAGCCGCAAGCGGGAGGATCCACGTCATGTACGCATTCAACTACCATCGCCCGAAGTCCCTCGACGAAGCCGCCAAGAAGGTGGGCGAGGCCGACGACGGCAAGATCATCGCCGGCGGCATGTCGCTGCTGCCTTCCATGAAGCTGCGGCTCGCGGCCCCCTCGGACCTCGTCGATCTCGCCGCCGTCGAAGGGCTCAAGGGCATCACGGTATCCGGCAAGACCGTCACCGTCGGCGCCATGACCCGCCACGTCGACGTGCAGACCTCGGCCGACGTGAAGAAGGCGATCCCGGCGCTGGCCGCGCTCGCGGGCGGCATCGGCGATCCCGCCGTGCGCAACCGCGGCACCATCGGCGGCTCCATCGCCAATGCCGACCCGGCGGCCGACTATCCGGCGGCGGTGCTCGGCCTCGGCGCCACCGTCGAGACCAACAAGCGCAAGATCGCGGGCGACGACTTCTTCATCGGCCTGTTCGAGACCGCGCTCGAGCCCGGCGAGCTCGTCAAGGCGGTCCACTTCCCGGTGCCTGATGCCGCGGCTTACGAAAAGTTCCCCCACCCCGCCTCCGGCTTCGCCATGACCGGCGCCTTCGTCGCCCGCTTCGGCAAGGAGGTCCGGGTCGCCATCACCGGCGCCAAGGACCATGTGTTCCGCGTGCCGGAGATGGAGAAGGCGCTCGCGGCGAGCTTCAAGCCGGACGCCGTCGCCGGCATCGCCCTGCCGGAGGACGACATGCTCTCCGACATCCATTGCGCCGCCGACTACCGCGCCCATCTGGTGACGGTGATCGCGAAGCGCGCCGTGGCCAAGATCGCCGGCTGATCCCGGACCGAACGGAGCTCGAAGGGCGGCGCCGTCGGGCGCCGCCCTTTTTCCATGCGCGGGCACGCCCCGCGCACCCGGCGGAATTCTTCGGGCTTCGCCGCGATAAAATGCCCCGCAACGGAGAAACTTGTCTTATTTTGGCCTTTTTATGCCACTTCTATGGCGCGTTTTCATCGGTTCGGAGCCGTCATGACTCTCGCCCGACAACTCCTCGTCATCCTGGGCCTTGTGATCCTCCTCGCGGCGGCGTGGTGGCTGTTCCTGCGCCCGGCCGACATGGCCGGAACGGTGGAGGATTCCGGGCCGGCGCGCGCCGTGCCCGTCGAGGTCGCCACCGCCGAGACCGGACGGGTCAGCGTCGTCGTGGAAAGCGTCGGCACCGCCCGGGCGCGGCAGGCGGTCGACGTGGTCGCAAACGTCTCCGGCCATGTCGTCGAGATCCTGTTCCGGGCGGGCGACCTGGTCGAGCCGGGCCAGCCCCTCCTCCGCCTGGAGGACACCATCGAGCGCGCCAGCCTCGCCGAGGCCCGCGCGGTGCTGGACGAGGCCGCCCTGCAGCACAAGCGGGCCCGGCAGCTCGTCGCGGACCAGACCATACCGCAGACGCGGCTGGACGAACTGACCTCGGCCCATGCCGTCGCCCAGGCACGCTTCCAGGCCGCGGAGCGGCGGCTCGACGAACGCACGGTCCGCGCCCCCTTCCGGGGCGTCGTGGGCCTGCGCGAAGTGGACGTCGGGGCGCGCATCTCGGGCGACACCACCATCACGCGGCTTGAGGACCGCTCGGTGATGGAGCTGCAGTTCCAGGTGCCCGAGGTCCACTACAACGCGATCCGCCCGGGCCTGCGCGTGGTCGCTGCCGGCGCCGCCCTGCCGGGGCGGGAATTCGCCGGCACCATCGCCGCCGTCGATTCCCGCATCGACGAGGTCTCCCGCGCCTTCCGGGTGCGCGCCGAGCTGC
>JBJHBM010000012.1:0-63461 GCA_050485485.1 Alphaproteobacteria bacterium
GCCCGCTGCGCCCGCCGTTCATCGAGATTCCGGAAGCGGTGGACAAGGCCCAGAAGGCGCGTGCCGAGAAGTGGCGCGAGCTGTGCCGGACCTACCGGCCGGGCCGCGCCCGGTCGGCAGCCGAATAGCGGCTGCGGCGCCGGGGGACGCCGCGTGGCGATCGACCTGACCGGCCCGCTGCAGGCGATCGACGGCGCGCTCGCGGACGGCGTGCCGTGCCTGCTCGGCACGGCCGACCGCATGGGCCAGCCCCAGATCAGCCCCAAGGGCTCGATGATGGTGTTCGACGCACGCCGCCTGGCGTATTGGGAGCGCGCCGGGCGCTCGGCGCTCGCCAACCTCAAGGCCAATCCGAAGGTGGTGGTCTATTACCGCAACCCGAAGGCGCCGGGCGGCAGCGTCGCGTGGCGCTTCTACGGCCGCGCGGTGATGGCGGAAACCGCCGAGCTGCGCGACGCGGTGTGGGCGCGCACCGTGCCGCTCGAGCGCGACAAGGACCCGGAGCGCAAGGGCGCCGCGGTGCTGATCGAGGTGGAGAGCGTCGGCGACCTTTCCGGCAAGGTGCTGCAGCAGGCGTAAGCACGCGGCGACGGTGCCCGGCGCGTGACGCGTGGTAAGTGGAAGGAGCGTACGATGACGGAAACCGGCGGCAAGTTCGACGTGGGCGGCATCCTGATGAACCAGCCGTTCAAGATCCGGCGGCTCGGACATTTCGGCATGAACACCCAGGACCAGGCGGCGATGGTCCGCTTCTACACCGACCTGCTCGGCTTCAAGATCGTGGACAGCCGCGATCCCTTCAAGGGCAAGCCCGCGCCGGCGGAATACGCAGGCCTCGGCGACTGCACCGGCTACTTCCTGCGCTACCATTCCGACCACCACGCCCTGGTGCTCTACAACCACCGCTTCCGCATGGCGCAGGATCCGAGCGGCAGGCGGTTCTATCCCGGCAACACCATCAACCAGATCACCTGGCAGGTGGGCAGCCTCCGGGAGGTGGTGGAGGGCCACAAGTGGCTCGAGTCGCTCGGCGCGCCGATGGTGCGCACCGGCCGCGACATGCCGGGCTCCAACTGGCACACCTACGTCAAGGATCCCGACGGCCACATCAACGAGCTCTTCTACGGCATCGAGCAGATCGGCTGGACCGGCCGCTCCAAGCCAAAGGAGATGTACGCGCGCGAGTTCCACGAGCTGCCGCCGCTGCCCCAGATCAACGAGTTCCAGGAGGTCGAGGACGCCATCAAGGCCGGCGTCGACCTGATGTCGGGTTACCGCTACGAGGAGGAGCACCTGCCGTTCGACCACGACGTGCAGGGCGTCGCCATGCCGCGTCCGTTCAAGGTCGTGAAGCTCGGCCCGGTCGGCCTGTTCGTGAAGGACATGGAAGCCTCGCTCGCCTTCTACCGCGACCGCCTCGGCTTCATCCCGACCGAGGAGACCACGGTGCACGGCGCCAGGGTCGCGTTCCTGCGCAACAACACCGAGCACCATTCGCTGGTGCTGGCGCCCATCGCCATCCGCGAGAAGCTTGGCTTCTCGGACCACACCTCGATGATGAGCTTCGGGCTGCAGGTGCACGGCTACCGGCAGCTGCGCGACGCAGTCCGCTTCCTCACCGGCAAGGGCTACCGCACCCTGGATTTGCCGCCCGAGATGACGCCCGGCATGGACCGCCCCGTGGTCCTGTTCGATCCCGACGGGCAGGCGCTGCAGCTCTACTATCACATGGAGCAGGTGGGCTGGGACGGGCGCCCGCGCCCGGCCGGCGAACGCCCCGCGGCGGCATCGGGCGATTGGCCCGAGGCGGTGGACGAGCTCTCC
This sequence comes from Alphaproteobacteria bacterium, assembly GCA_050485485.1. Lineage (GTDB taxonomy): Bacteria > Pseudomonadota > Alphaproteobacteria > SMXQ01 > SMXQ01 > WHSO01. The sequence continues at coordinate 1,825 of JBJHBM010000012.1, forward strand.
GACAGCTACCGCGGCGAGCCGCTGCTGGGCCCCTGGAACTGAGCCCGCGGAACTGATTCGGCCTAGAACCTGTCGGCGCCGAAGTCCGCGAGGTCCACTTCGGGGGCGCGGCCGTCCATCAGGTCGGCGAGCGCGCGGCCCGAGCCGCAGGCGAGGGTCCAGCCGAGCGTGCCGTGCCCGGTGTTCAGGAACAGGTTGGGATAGCGGGTCGGGCCGATCACGGGGATGCCGTCGGGGGTGAGCGGGCGCAGCCCCGCCCACAGCTCGGCCGCCTCCAGGTCCATCGTGTCCGGGAACAGCCGCGCGCCCGCCTCCAGTACGGCGCGGGCGCGGCGCTGGTTGATCGAGTCGTCGTAGCCGACGAACTCCGCCGTGCCGGCGATGCGCAGCCGGTCGCCGAGCCGGCTCACCACGATCTTGGTGCCGTCGTCGGTGATCGAGACCGTCGGCGCGCGATTGGAGCCGGTGACCGGCACGGTGGCAGAATAGCCCTTGGCGGGATAGACCGGGATGCGGATGCCGAGCGGGCGCAGCAGCACCGGCGAATGGCTGCCGAGCGCGATGACGTAGCGGTCGGCGGTTACGACGCCGCGCTGGGTCATGACGCCGGTGATGCGGCCGCCCATGTGGGTGAGCCGCGCGATCCGCGTCTCCAGGGAGAAGGTCACGCCGAGGGCGCGGCATTTCCCGGCCAGCGCTTCGGTGAACTTGCGCGCATCGCCCGAGAGGTCGTCCGGGCTGTAGATGCCGCCCGCCAGCGCGTCCTTGACGGAGCCGAGCGCCGGCTCCACCGCCACGCAGGCGGCGGCGTTGAGGTCCTGTGTGTCGAGCCCGTGGGCACGAAAGCCCTCGGCGGTCGCGGCGGCCTCGTCGAGATCGCGCGCGTTGCGGTAGACGTGGAGAATGCCCTTGTCGACGGCGTCGAAGGCAATCCCGGTCTCCGCCCGGAGCGCCGCCAGCTCCGCGCGCGAATAGAGCGCGAGCCGGAGCGCCCTGAGCGCGTTGGCGCGGCTTGCCGAGCCCCGGCAGTTGGCGAGGAAGCGCAGGAAGAAGCCCCACATCGCCGGGTCGAGGCGCGGGCGGAAGTAGAGCGGCGCGTCGGCGCGCCCGAGCCATGTGGCGAGCTTGCGGATCGTGCCGGGGTTGGACCACGGCGTCGCGTGCGAGGCCGAGACCTGCCCGCCGTTGGCGTAGCTGGTCTCCAGTCCCGGGCCGGGCCGGCGGTCGAGGACGGTGACGCGGTGGCCGGCGCGGGCGAGGTAATAGGCGGTGCTGACGCCGATGACGCCGGCACCGAGCACGAGGACTTTCACGGATGGGGGTTCCCTGACTGGAGACCGGATGACGCGCCGAAGGTAGTCCCGCCGTTCCCGCGGCTCAAGGCCATTGGCGCCGGCACCTTCGGCGGCGTTGCGTTGACAACCTGTACGCCTAAAGCGTACAAATGCGCGCATGGCTCTTTCGAAGAACATCGCCTCGACCATCGTCGGGCGCTTCGGCGGCGTTCGTCCGATGGCGCGCGCGCTGGCCGTCGCGTCCGGGCGCCGGGTCGCGCCGACCACGGTGCAGGGCTGGCTCGCGCGCGGGCGCATTCCCGCCGCGCGCCAGTCCGACGTGCTGGCGGCGGCCAAGTCGCTCGGCGTACCGCTCGCGCCCGCCGACTTCTTTCCCGCCTCCGAGGAGCCGGTGCCGGGTCCGGCGCGCGACCTGCCGGCGCGCGAGGGGCCGTGCGAACTTGTGACCAATGCCGAGATGGGCGAGGCCGATCGCCGCGCCGCCGCCGCCGGCACGCCCGGGGACCAACTGATGGAGACGGCGGGGGCGGGGGTGGTGCGCATCCTGGTCGAGCGCTTCGCGCGCGCACCGGTGACGGTGCTGTGCGGGCCCGGCAACAACGGCGGCGACGGCTTCGTGATCGCGCGCCACCTGCGCCGCCTAGGCTGGCCGGTACGCCTCGCGCTGCTCGGGCCCGCCATGCACCTCAAGGGCGACGCCGCACGCAACGCGCGCCGCTGGTCGCGCGCCGCGGGGCCCGGCGCGATCGAGCCGCTCGCGCCCAGCGTGCTCGATGGCGCGGCGCTGGTGGTGGACGCGATGTTCGGCGCCGGCCTCGCGCGCCCGCTCGACGGCGCCGCGCGGGCGGTAGCGGAGGCGGTCAATGCCGCGCGCCTGCCGGTAGTGGCGGTGGACGTGCCGAGCGGCATCGACGGCGACACCGGGCAGGTGATGGGCGCGGCGGTCCGCGCCGCCCTCACGGTGACGTTCTTCCGGCTCAAGCCCGGCCACCTGCTCTATCCGGGCCGCGCCCTCTGCGGCGAGGTGCGCCTGATCGACATCGGCATCCCGGACGCGGTGCTGGAACCGATCGCGCCGCGCACGTTCCGCAACGGTCCCGCATTATGGGGCACGGCCTTTCCGTGGCCCGCCCCCGATTCGCACAAGTACGCCCGCGGCCAGGCGGTGGTGCTGGGCGGCACCGCCATGACCGGCGCGGCGCGGCTTGCCGCGCGCGCCTGCATGAGGGTCGGGGCCGGGCTCGTCACCGTCGCCGCCGCGCCGGAGGCGGTTCCGTTCTATGCGCGCGACGCGGCGGCGCTGCTGACGGTGCCGCTCGCCGAACGCGACGACCTCGCGCGCTATCTCGCGGATGCGCGCCGCCGCGCCGTGCTGGTGGGGCCGGGGCTCGGCATCGGGCGCGCGACGCGCGCCCACGCCCAGGTGGCGCTCGAACTCGGCCGCAAGGTGTGCCTCGACGCCGACGCGATCACGTCCTTCGCCGACTGGCCGCCCGGCCTGTTCGAGACGGTTGCGCGCGGCGCGGAGGAGGGCGGTTGCTGCGTGCTCACGCCCCACGAAGGCGAGTTCGCGCGCCTGTTCCCCGACCTGGAAGCCGGCGCGGGACGCGGCGGCGACCGTCTTGCGCGCGCGCGCGGCGCGGCCGCCCGTGCGGGCGCCGTGGTGCTGCTCAAGGGCGCCGATACCGTGATCGCGGCGCCCGACGGGCGGGCGGCGATCAACCACAACGCGCCGCCGTGGCTCGCGACGGGCGGCACCGGCGACGTGCTGGCGGGGCTGGTCACGGGCCTGCTCGCCCAGGGCATGGCGCCGTTCGAGGCGGCCGCCGCGGCGGCCTGGATACACGGCGAGGCCGCCCGCAATTTCGGCCCCGGCCTGATCGCAGACGACCTGCCGGGCGAGATACCGCGCGTCCTGCGCGGTCTCGCGCGCAACAGCCGGACGGCCGCCAAGGGCTTGGATTCCCTGGCATAAGTCCGGTTATTTCCGTACCGGCGACGGGTTGTCCGTCATCCTGAAAAAATGCATAGAAGTTATTGAAAATTGAAAGGTTTTTGACTTTTCCCCTTAACCTCTCGTTAAATGGCGGACGCTATCCTGCAACCGTTCGGAAAAAGAACAGGATGTTCGTGTCATGTTGAAGCTCTTCATCAGACGAGAAGTGGACCTCGACGCGATCCAGGCAGGAAGCGTGTACCGTCGCGTCCGCCGCGACAACACGGTCGAGACGGCGACGGTGCTCTGCATCCGCGACGATTCCTTCGGCATTCCTCACGTGCGCTACCGGGTGCGCATCGGACGCTCGGGCAATCAGGTGTTCGAGGATGCCCAGCGCGTGCTGTCGCTCAGCTGCTTCGCCGAGCAGTACGTCGACCGTCTCGCCTCCTGAGCCGCCGCCACACGGTCTTCGCCGTACTCGCGTGTGCCGGCGCGCGCGCCGGCACCGCTTCGCATCCTTTTCCGAATTTTCCGATATTTCCCTTCATTCCCCTGGCGTGCCCCTGGCATGAGCGCGCCCCGCCCGCGGGCACGGCGCAGAGGCGTGCCGTCGGTGCCGTTCCGTACATCGCGCCACTGTCCCGTGGCGCGCTGCCGTTGTATGTAAGGCACTCCGGTGCGCGGGCGTGGCGGAACTGGTAGACGCGCTGGATTTAGGTTCCAGTGACGCAAGTCGTGGGGGTTCGAGTCCCTCCGCCCGCACCACCTCGTCCGCACCGGGGGGCCTACCCGGGTCCCGTGCCGGGGCGGCCGGGCCCTTTCCCGGGCCGCCCGCCGGGCTGGTATCGTGCCCCGAATTCTGATAACACCACCCGGAATTTCACGACCCCAGCGCGCCGCGCGTCCGACCGGCCGGGTTCCCGCCCGCCACGGACGCCGTGCCGACCGACAAGCAGAGAGAGAGCCTGATGCAGGTCCAGCAAACCAAGAGCGAAGGGCTGACCCGCCAGTTCGCCGTCACCGTCCCGGCCGAGGAGATCGACTCGGAGGTCGCCAAGCGCCTCGACGAGATCGCCAAGACCGTCAAGATGCCGGGCTTCCGCCCGGGCAAGGTGCCGGTCGGGCTGGTGAAGAAGCAGTACGGCCGCTCCGTCATCGGCGAGGTGCTGGAGCGCGCCATTTCCGAGGGCTCGGCCAAGGCGGTCACCGACAACAACCTGCGTCCCGCGATGCAGCCGAAGGTCGAGATCACCGCCTTCGACGAGGGCAAGGACCTCGAGTACACGATGACCATCGAGGTGCTGCCCGAGATTCCGCAGCCCGACTTCAAGAAGGTCAAGCTCGAGCGCATGGTGGTCGCCGTGGACGATTCCATGGTGGACGAGGCGGTCAAGCGCATCGCCGCCGAGCAGACCGCCCACGAGAAAACCGAGGAGGACCGCCCCTCCACCGCCGAGGACGCGGTGGTGGTGGATTTCACCGGGCGGGTGGACGGCAAGGAGTTTCCGGGCGGCGCGGCCAAGGACTTCGTGCTGAATCTTTCGGCAAAGAACTTCATTCCCGGCTTCGTCGAGCAGATCGTCGGCATGAAGGCGGGAGAGAAGAAGACCATCGAGGTGAGCTTCCCCGCCGAATACGGCGCGCCCGACCTCGCCGGCAAGGATGCCGAGTTCGACGTCGAGGTGAAGGAGCTGCGCGCGCCCAAGCCGGTGGCGGTGGACGACGAGTTCGCGAAGAACATGGGGCTCGATTCGCTCGCCGCGCTCAAGGCCGCGGTCAAGGACAGGCTCACGACCGAGTACGGCCAGATTTCCCGCATGCGCCTCAAGCGCGCGCTGCTCGACAGCCTCGCGGGCCTATCGGAGTTCGAGCTGCCGCCGGGCCTCGTCGAGCACGAGTTCGCGCAGATCTGGCGCTCGGTCACGGGCGCGGCGCCGAAGCACGACCACGCCCATGACCACGAAGGCCACGATCACGAAGGGCACGATCACGGCGAGCACCATCACGACGACGAGGGGCCGGACCTGATCGCCAAGGCGCGTTTCGAGCAGCACCTGCAGGAGACCGGCAAGACCGTCGAGGAGGTCGAGGCGGAGTACCGCCGGATCGCCGAGCGCCGGGTGCGCCTCGGGCTGTTGCTGGCCGAGATCGGCAACGTCAACAACATCAAGGTCGCCGACGAGGAGCTCAACCGCGCCGTGGTGAACGAGGCACGGCGCTTCCCCGGCCAGGAGCGCGAGGTCATCGAGTACTACCAGAAGAACCGCGGCGCGCTCGAGCAGCTGCGCGGCCCCCTGTTCGAAGACAAGGTGATCGACTATATCCTTGAGCTTTCGCAGGTGACCGACAAGCCGGTCCCGGCCGACGATCTGATGGCCGACCCCGAAGCGGAGAACGAGGGCGAGGCTCCGGCCAAGGCCGGGAACTGAGCCGGATCCGCGTATCCAACCGAGGAAGACATGAGCGATCCCACCGAAACCTACATGCAGAGCCTGGTCCCGATGGTGGTCGAGCAGACCAACCGTGGGGAGCGGGCCTACGACATCTACTCGCGGCTGCTCAAGGAGCGCATCATCTTCCTCGTGGGGCCGGTCAACGACGCGGTGGCGTCCGTGGTCTCGGCGCAGCTCCTGTTCCTGGAGGCGGAGAACCCCAATAAGGACATCTCCGTCTACATCAATTCCCCGGGCGGCGTGGTGACGTCGGGTCTCGCGATCTACGATACCATGCAGTACATCCGCCCCGAGATCGCGACCGTGTGCATCGGTCAGGCCGCCTCGATGGGGTCGCTGCTCCTGACCGCCGGGACCAAGGGCAAGCGCTACTGCCTGCCCAACGCCCGCATCATGATCCACCAGCCCTCGGGCGGGGCCCAGGGCCAGGCCACCGACATCGAGATCCAGGCGCGCGAGATCCTGGCCCTGCGCCAGCGCCTCAACGAGATCTACGTGCGCCATACCGGCCAGGCGCTGGACGTGATCTCCCAGTCGGTGGAGCGCGACAAGTTCATGACCCCCGACGAGGCCAAGGCCTTCGGCCTGATCGACGAGGTGGTGGTGTCGCGCCCGCCGCTCCCCAAGGACGGCGCCGCCCGCAAGGACGGCTAGCGGGCGGCGGTGCGGGTTTTCGGCGGCCCTTTAAGGGATTCTTGAGCCCCGCGGGGTAGTTTTCGCGGGTCGCGGGGCCGCATTGCACGGCCGGGGCCCAGGCCCTATATTGTAGAGTGGCGGCGTTCGCCGACTGCATGTTGCGTCCCGTGCCCCAGGGAATCCGTTTTTTCCGTTGTTTCAGGGGATCGGTCGTGGCAAACAGGATTCGAGGGTTTCCGCGATTTTCCCGCGACGCCCTAAGTATGAGGTAACGGAGCGCCCATGACCAAGTCCGCCAGCGGCGATTCACGGAACACGCTTTACTGCTCGTTCTGCGGCAAGAGCCAGCACGAGGTGCGCAAGCTCATCGCCGGCCCGACCGTGTTCATCTGCGATGAGTGCGTCGAGCTGTGCATGGACATCATCCGCGAGGAGCACAAGACCACCCTCGTGCGCTCGCAGGATGGCGTGCCGACGCCCAAGGACATCTGCTCCGTGCTCGACGATTACGTGATCGGGCAGGAACATGCCAAGCGTGTGCTCTCGGTCGCGGTGCACAATCACTACAAGCGTCTCGCCCACGGCTCGAAGGCGAACGACGTCGAGCTGGCGAAGTCGAACATCCTGCTTGTCGGTCCCACCGGCTGCGGCAAGACGCTGCTTGCCCAGACGCTCGCGCGCATTCTGGACGTGCCGTTCACGATGGCCGACGCCACCACGCTCACCGAGGCGGGATACGTCGGCGAGGACGTGGAGAACATCATCCTCAAGCTGCTGCAGGCCGCCGACTACAACGTCGAGCGCGCGCAGCGCGGCATCGTCTACATCGACGAGGTCGACAAGATCAGCCGCAAGTCGGACAATCCTTCGATCACCCGCGACGTGTCGGGCGAGGGCGTGCAGCAGGCGCTTCTCAAGATCATGGAGGGCACCGTGGCTTCCGTGCCGCCGCAGGGCGGCCGCAAGCATCCGCAGCAGGAGTTCCTGCAGGTGGACACGACCAATATCCTGTTCATCTGCGGCGGCGCCTTCGCGGGGCTCGAGAAGATCATCTCGGCGCGCGGCAAGAGCCGCTCGATCGGCTTCGGCGCGGAGGTCTCAGCGCCCGAGGATCGCCAGACCGGCGAGCTCCTGCGCGAGGTCGAGCCGGAGGACCTGCTCAAGTTCGGCCTGATCCCGGAGTTCGTCGGCCGGCTGCCGGTGGTGGCCACCCTCGACGACCTCGACGAGGACGCGCTGGTCCAGATCCTGACCGAGCCCAAGAACGCGCTCGTCAAGCAGTACCAGCGCCTCTACGAGATGGAGAACGTGGATCTCAAGTTCTCCGACGACGCGCTCCGTGCCATCGCCAGAAAGGCGATCGCGCGCAAGACCGGCGCGCGCGGCCTGCGCTCGATCATGGAAGCGATCCTGCTCGAATCCATGTTCGAGCTGCCGTCGCTCACCGATGTCGAGGAGATCGTCATCAATCGGGAGGTGGTGGAAGGGCGCGCCAAGCCGCTCTACATCTACTCCGACCGGCGCGAGGACATGGGCTCGAGTGCGTGAGCCGGCGCCCCTCGGTCACAGCCCCTTGATTCGGCCTTGCGGCGCGCCACATAGTTCATTGGCGCGCCGTTTGCATTCCGGTACCCGCAAGCGGTGCCGGGCCGGGACGCGGCGCCCGAGCCCGCATCGCCTTCGGAGCGGGGCCGTCTATACCTCCAGTCGGAAGGGCAAGTTATGACAGAAGCGAGCAAGAGCGTGCTGTACCCCGTCCTGCCGTTGCGCGACATCGTGGTGTTCCCCCACATGATCGTGCCGCTGTTCGTCGGCCGCGAAAAGTCCGTGCGCGCCCTCGAGGCGGTCATGAAGGACGACAAGCAGATTCTCCTGGTGGCCCAGAAGGATGCGGCGCTCGACGACCCCAAGCCGGAGGATATCCATGCCGTCGGTACGATCGGCACGGTGCTGCAGCTTCTCAAGCTTCCCGACGGCACCGTCAAGGTGCTGGTGGAGGGAAGCTCCCGCGCGCGCATCGTCGGGTTCGGGGAAAACGCCGATTTCTTCCAGGCGCACGCCGAGGTGATCGAGGAGAAGCTGGGCGAGCCCCAGGAGCTCGAGGCCCTGGCGCGTTCCGTGATCGCCCAGTTCGAGCAGTACGTGAAGCTCAACAAGAAGATTCCGCCCGAGGTGATCGTCTCGCTCAACCAGATCGAGGAGCCGGGCAAGCTCGCCGACACCGTGACGAGCCATCTCGCGCTCAAGATCGCCGAGAAGCAGGAGGTGCTCGAGATCGAGAGCGTCGCCGAGCGGCTCGAGCGTGTGCTCAGCTACATGGAATCCGAGATCGGCGTGCTCCAGGTCGAGAAGCGCATCCGCAGCCGCGTGAAGCGCCAGATGGAGAAGACCCAGCGCGAGTACTACCTCAACGAGCAGCTGAAGGCGATCCAGAAGGAGCTGGGCGAGGGCGAGGACGGCAAGGACGAGGTCTCCGAGCTCGAGGAGAAGATCAAGAAGACGCGCCTCACCAAGGAAGCGCGCGAGAAGGCGCTCGCCGAAGTCAAGAAGCTGCGCTCCATGGGGCCGATGTCGGCCGAGGCGACGGTGGTGCGCAATTACCTGGACTGGCTGCTCGGCATCCCGTGGCAGAAGCGCACCCGCATCAAGCGCGACATCAAGTACGCCGAGAAGGTGCTGAACGCCGACCATTACGGGCTCGAGAAGGTCAAGGAGCGCATCCTCGAGTATCTCGCCGTCCAGCAGCGGGTGAAGAAGCTCAAGGGCCCGATCCTGTGCTTCGTCGGCCCGCCGGGCGTCGGCAAGACCTCGCTCGGCAAGTCGATCGCGAAGGCGACGGGACGCAACTTCATCCGCATGTCGCTCGGCGGCGTGCGCGACGAGGCCGAGATCCGCGGGCACCGGCGCACCTATATCGGCTCCATGCCGGGCAAGGTGGTACAGGGCATGCGCAAGGCCAAGTCGTCGAATCCGCTATATCTGCTCGACGAGATCGACAAGCTCGGCGCTGATTTCCGGGGCGACCCCTCGTCGGCACTGCTGGAGGTGCTCGACCCCGAGCAGAACGCGACCTTCAACGACCATTACCTGGAAGTCGACTACGACCTCTCGGACGTGATGTTCATCACCACGGCCAATACGCTGCGCATGCCGCAGCCGCTGATGGACCGGATGGAGATCATCCGCATCCCCGGCTACACCGAGGACGAGAAGGTCGAGATTGCCCGTCGTCACCTGATGCCGAAGCAGCTCGAGGCGCACGGGCTCAAGGAAAACGAGTGGGACATCTCCGACGAGGCGATGCTGGACCTGATCCGCTACTACACGCGCGAAGCAGGGGTGCGCAATCTCGAGCGCGAGATCGCCAACCTGCAGCGCAAGGCGATCAAGGACATCGTCTCCGAGAAGTCCAAGACGGTGAAGGTGACGCGGCGCAACCTGCAGACCTATGCCGGCGTGCCGAGGTACCGTTACGGCGAGGCCGACAAGGAGGACCGCGTGGGGGTCACCACGGGCCTCGCGTGGACCGAGTTCGGCGGCGAGCTGCTGTCGATCGAGTCGGTCGTGCTGCCCGGCAAGGGACGCATGAAGATCACCGGCAAGCTCGGCGACGTGATGCAGGAATCCGTGCAGGCGGCGCATTCCTACGTGCGCTCGCGGGCCGTGGCCTTCGGCATCAAGCCGCCGGTCTTCGATACCAAGGACATCCACGTCCACGTGCCCGAGGGCGCCACGCCCAAGGACGGCCCTTCGGCCGGCGTGGCGATGGTGACCTCGATCGTTTCGGTGCTGACCGCCAACCCGGTCCGCAAGGACGTCGCCATGACCGGCGAGATCACCCTGCGCGGCATGGTGTTGCCGATCGGCGGCCTGAAGGAGAAGCTCCTGGCCGCGCTGCGCGGTGGCATCAAGACGGTGCTGATCCCGAAGGACAACGAGAAGGACCTTGCCGACATCCCCGATAACGTCAAGCGCGGGCTGACCATCATTCCGGTCACGACGCTCGACGAGGTCCTGGCGAAGGCGCTCGCCAAGCCGCTCACGCCGATCGAATGGGTGGACCCGGCGGAGGTGCCGGATCCGGCGAAGGTCGATCACGGCAAGGACGAGCGCGGCGTGGTCACGCACTGACGGCGTGTCGCCCCGACATTGATGCAGGCAACGAGGGGACCGGTCCATGTGCCGGTCCCTTCACGCATTTTCGGTGCCGCCGGGGCGCCGGAACGCCGCGGGAGACGGTGCAAATTTCTGTTGAAAACAGCCGTTCTCCGATTGACGGCAACACCGCGGTTTGCCTAGACTTCGGGCTTGCATAGGTGTGATTCATTTATGCCCTGGCCAAATTTCCTATAAGAGGGGGTTGCAAGTGAACAAGAACGATCTCGTGGCAGCGGTTGCTTCCGAGACTGGCCTGTCGAAGGCCGATGCGGCGAAGGCGGTCGACTCCACTTTCGATTCGATCGCCACGGCGTTGAAGAAGGGCGACGACGTTCGCCTGGTCGGCTTCGGAACTTTCAATGTCGCGCAACGCAAGGCCTCGGTCGGGCGTAATCCGCGCACCGGAGAGACCATCAACATTCCCGCTTCCAAGCAGCCGAAGTTCAAGGCCGGCAAGGGCCTCAAGGACGCCGTCAACTAAGCCGACGCGCCCCCGTTTCTTGCGAGGACCGGCCGCGGACGCGGCCGGTCTTTTTTCTTGGACGTTTTTTCAACTCCCCCTTTTTTGAACTCCCCAAGCCGCGCGCGATCCCCTATCGTCGGCATCGGCGCGTCGGCCTGCCGATGGGCGGTTAGCTCAGCTGGAAGAGCATCTCGTTTACACCGAGAGGGTCGGCGGTTCGAGCCCGTCACCGCCCACCATCCCTTAACTCGTTGCTATCGCCAGAGCCGGTTCACCGGGCAAGCGGGCGGCGCCCCCGCCCACCTGCCGCTGCCCCGCCGTGGACCGGCAACTGGGTGCAGGCCGGTGTCTTCCGGGAGTGCGCCGGCGCCATGTCCGAGCGCGCCAGCGCCGCCTGCTTCCTCGCGCGCCGACGCCCTCGCGCTGGCCGCGGCGCGGTCCCGCAACCACCCCGTAAGCCGCGGATTCGTGGTAACTTGTTCCCTTGTTGACACGTGGGAACGGGACGTTTACACCACGCCCGTCCAAGCGGGTCATCGGGGGCGTAGCTCAGTTGGTTAGAGCGCCGGCCTGTCACGCCGGAGGTCGCGGGTTCGAGTCCCGTCGCTCCCGCCACGGTCCGCGAATTCCAGGGGGCGTCGTCCGACGCTCCGGGCCATCTCCCCGCACGGGGAAAACGGGGCATTCTGTGCTTTTCATGGTTCCGCGAAATATCTAGTCTAGCCCCGCAAGCGCGCGCGGCATGTCCCTCGCGCGCGCGGCGCTTCGCACGGTTTGGCTGGATCATCGCGGGAATGAACGGGTAGAGCGGCGAACATGCAGGACATGCTGGCGGAATACCTGCCCATCCTGATCTTCCTCGGGATCGCGACCGGCCTTGCCGCCATCATTCTGCTCGCTTCCTACGTCGCCGCGCGCCAGCGTCCGGATTCCGAGAAGCTCGCCGCCTACGAGTGCGGTTTCGACCCGTTCGACGATGCCCGCGGCAAGTTCGACGTGCGCTTCTACCTGGTGGCGATCCTGTTCATCATCTTCGACCTGGAAGTCGCCTTCCTGTTCCCGTGGGCGATCTCGCTCGGCGAGATCGGCCTGTTCGGCTTCTGGTCGATGGTGGTGTTCCTCGCCGTTCTCACGGTCGGCTTCGTCTACGAGTGGAAGAAAGGGGCGCTCGAGTGGGAGTAAGCTTGAACGCCCGCGTCCCGCTTCATAAGTGTGGTGTGCCATGACGATGCAGGGTAACCCGGCGGATGCCCCCGTGCCCGCAGGTGCGATGCAGGACCGGGTCATGGCGGGCGTCGCCCACGAGCTCCAGGACAAGGGCTTCCTGGTGGCGAAGCTCGACGCGCTGGTCAATTGGGCGCGCACCGGCTCGCTGTGGCCGATGACCTTCGGCCTCGCCTGCTGCGCGGTCGAGATGATGCAGACCGCCGCCGCGCGCTACGACCTCGACCGCTTCGGCTTGGTGTTCCGGCCGAGCCCGCGCCAGTCCGATGTGATGATCGTGGCGGGCACGCTCACCAACAAGATGGCCCCCGCGCTGCGGCGCGTCTACGACCAGATGGCGGAGCCACGCTGGGTGATCTCGATGGGCTCCTGCGCCAACGGCGGCGGCTACTACCACTATTCCTATTCCGTGGTGCGCGGCTGCGACCGCATCGTGCCGGTGGACGTCTACGTTCCGGGCTGTCCGCCGACCGCCGAGGCGCTGCTCTACGGCATCATGCTGCTCCAGAAGAAGATCCGCCGTACCGGCACCCTGGTGCGGTAGGCGGAAAGGGATCTCGGGAACATGGACGATCGGCAGCTGGAACAGGCCGAGGCGCTCGGGGAACTCGGCGATTATGTCGCGACCCTGCTCGGCGACGACCTCCTCGACCGGCAGGTGGCGCTCGGCGAGCTGACCGTCACGGTCCGGCGCGAGTCCATCGTGCGCGTCCTGATGGAACTGCGCGACGACACCAACTGCCAGCTCACCCAGCTCGTCGACATCTGCGGCGTCGACTACCCCGAGCGTCCCGAGCGCTTCGAGGTCGTCTACCACCTGCTCTCGATCGGCCAGAACCACCGCCTGCGGGTCAAGGTCGTCACCGACGCCGCGCATCCGGTGCCGTCGGTCGTGAGCGTGTTCTCGGCCGCCGGCTGGTTCGAGCGCGAGACCTGGGACCTCTACGGCGTCCTGTTCTCGGGCCATCCCGACCTGCGCCGCATCCTCACCGACTACGGCTTCGAGGGCCATCCCCTGCGCAAAGACTTCCCGCTCACCGGCTACGTCGAGGTGCGCTACGACGAGGAGCAGAAGCGGGTGATCTACGAGCCGGTCAAGCTCACCCAGGAATTCCGCACCTTCGACTTCCTGAGCCCGTGGGAAGGCGCGGAGGCCGCGCGCGCGGTGCTGCTGCCGGGCGACGAGAAGGCCCAGAAGCCTTCGCTCAAGGAGAAGCCCGCCGATGGCTGAGGCGCGGATCGAGAACTTCTCGCTCAATTTCGGGCCGCAGCATCCGGCGGCCCATGGCGTGCTGCGCCTGGTGCTCGAGATGGACGGCGAGGTGGTGGAGCGCGCCGATCCGCACATCGGCCTGCTGCACCGCGGCACCGAGAAGCTGATCGAGTACAAGACCTACCTTCAGGCGGTGCCGTATTTCGACCGGCTCGACTACGTCGCGCCGATGTCGCAGGAGCACGCCTTCGCGCTCGCCGTGGAGAAGCTGCTCGGCATCGAGCCGCCGCTGCGCGGCCAGTACATCCGCGTGCTGTTCGCGGAGGTGAGCCGCATCCTCAACCACATCCTCAACATCACCACCATGGCGCTCGACGTCGGTGCCATGACGCCGCTGCTGTGGGGGTTCGAGGAGCGCGAGAAGCTGATGGAGTTCTATGAGCGTGCCTCGGGCGCGCGGCTCCACGCGGCCTACTTCCGGCCGGGCGGGGTGCACCTCGACCTGCCGCCGGGCCTCGCCGAGGACATCCTCGCCTTCTGCGACCGCTTCGAGCCGCACCTCGACGACGTGGAGAGCCTGCTGACCGACAACCGCATCTTCAAGCAGCGCACCGTGGACATCGGCACCGTCTCGGCCAAGGACGCGCTCGACTGGGGCTTCACCGGCCCGATGCTGCGCGGTTCCGACGTCGCCTGGGACCTGCGCAAGGCGCAGCCCTACGACGCCTACGCCCGCGTCCGGTTCGACGTGCCGGTGGGCAAGACCGGCGACTGCTATGCGCGCTACCTTGTCCGCATGGAGGAGATGCGCCAAAGCTTGCGCATCATCCGCCAGTGCATCGCCGATATGCCGGGCGGCCCGGTGATGGTCGAGAACAACAAGATCGCCCCGCCGCGCCGGGACGAGATGAAGCGCTCGATGGAGGCGCTCATCCATCACTTCAAGCTCTACACCGAGGGCTACCACGTGCCGGCGGGCGAGACCTACGCCGCGGTGGAGGCGCCCAAGGGCGAGTTCGGCTGCTACGTCGTCTCCGACGGCACCAACAAGCCCTACCGCTGCAAGATCCGCGCGCCGGGCTTCCCCCATCTCCAGGGGCTCGATTTCCTGTCGAAGGGCCACATGCTGGCGGACGTGGTGGCGATCATCGGATCGCTCGACATCGTGTTCGGGGAGATCGACCGATGACGGCGCACGCGGCGGAACCCGCCACCTTCGCCTTCACGTCGGAAAACAAGGCGAAGGCGGATGCGATCATCGCCAAATACCCCGCCGGCCGTCAGCGCAGCGCCGTGATCCCGCTGCTCGACCTCGCCCAGCGCCAGGTGGGCGGCTGGCTGCCGCGCGCCGCCATCGTCCACGTGGCGGACGTCCTCGACATGGCCGAAATCCGGGTACTGGAAGTCGCGACCTTCTACACCATGTTCAATCTGAAGCCGGTCGGCCGCGCCTGCGTCGAGGTCTGCACCACGACGCCGTGCTGGCTGCGCGGATCGGACGACATCGTCGCCGCGCTCGAGGATGAGATCGGTGTCGCGCTGGGCGGCACCACCGACGACGGCGCCTTCACGCTGCGCGAGGTGGAATGCCTCGGCGCCTGCGTCCATGCGCCGATGCTGCAGATCGGCGACGACTACTACGAGGACCTGACGCCCGAGGCGGCGTGCGAGATCGTGCGCGACATCCGGGCGGGCAAGGCGCCGAAGCCGGGCTCGCGCCTCGGCCGTCCGGGCGCCGCGCCGGCGTCGGGGCCCAAGGTGCTGACCGGCGGGAAGGGCTGACATGCTGGCCGACAAAGATCGCATCTACACCAATCTCTACGGGCTCGACGACTGGGGCCTCGCCGGCGCGCGCAAGCGCGGCGACTGGGACGGCACCAAGGCCCTGATGGAGAAGGGCGCCGACTGGATCATCAACGAAGTGAAGACTTCCGGCCTGCGTGGGCGCGGCGGCGCCGGTTTCCCGGCGGGCGTCAAGTGGTCCTTCATGCCGAAGGAGCCGAAGGACGGCCGTCCCAACTACCTCGTCATCAATGCCGACGAGGGCGAGCCCGGCACCTGCAAGGACCGCGAGATCATGCGGTTCGACCCGCACAAGCTGGTCGAGGGCGCGCTGCTCGCCTCCTTCGCCATGAACGCGCATGCCTGCTACATCTACATCCGTGGCGAGTTCCACCGCGAGGCGGAGCATCTCCAGGCCGCCATCGACCAGGCCTACGAGGCGGGGCTGATCGGCAGGAACGCCTGCGGATCGGGCTTCGACTTCGACCTCTATCTCCATTGTGGCGCCGGTGCCTACATCTGCGGCGAGGAGACGGCGCTGATCGAGAGCCTCGAGGGCAAGAAGGGCCAGCCGCGGCTCAAGCCGCCGTTCCCGGCGGGCGCCGGGCTCTACGGCTGCCCCACCACGGTCAACAACGTGGAAACCATCGCCGACGTGCCGACCATCCTCAGGCGCGGGGCGAGCTGGTTCACCTCCTTCGGGCGGCCCAACAACACCGGCACCAAGCTGTTCTGCATCTCCGGCCACGTCAACGAGCCGTGCACGGTCGAGGAGGAGATGTCGATTCCCCTCAAGGAGCTGATCGAGAAGCATGCGGGCGGCGTGCGCGGCGGCTGGGACAACCTTCTCGCGATCATCCCGGGCGGCTCCTCGGTGCCGCTGATCCCGAAGGCGATCTGCGACACGGTGCTGATGGATTTCGACGCGCTGAAGGAAGTGAAGTCGGGGCTCGGCACGGCGGCCGTCATCGTCATGGACAAGTCCACCGACATCGTTCGCGCGATCGGGCGGCTGTCCAAGTTCTACATGCACGAGAGCTGCGGCCAGTGCACCCCGTGCCGCGAAGGCACCGGATGGATGTGGCGCGTGATGGAGCGCCTCGCGGTCGGCAACGCCCGGCCCGAGGAGATCGACACGCTGCTCGAGGTCACCACCGAGATCGAAGGCCACACCATCTGCGCTCTCGGCGACGCGGCGGCGTGGCCGATCCAGGGGCTGATCCGCCATTTCCGCGACGAGCTCGAGGACCGCATCCGGCGCCGCAAGGGCGCCGCGGCGGCGTGACGGGGCGGGGTAGGTAGGCGATGCCGAAAGTCACAGTGGACGGCGTTGAGATCGAGGTCGAGGCCGGCACGACCGTGCTGCAGGCCTGCGAGCAGGCGGGCAAGGAGATACCCCGCTTCTGCTACCACGAGCGCCTGTCGATCGCGGGCAACTGCCGCATGTGCCTGGTCGAGGTTTCGCCCGGCCCGCCCAAGCCGCAGGCGTCCTGCGCCCTGCCGGTGGCCGAAGGCCAGCAGATCAGGACCGACAGCCCGATGGTGGTCAAGGCGCGGCGCGGCGTGATGGAGATGCTGCTCATCAACCATCCGCTCGACTGCCCGATCTGCGACCAGGGCGGCGAATGCGACCTGCAGGACCAGGCGCTGTTCTACGGCTTCGACCGCTCGCGCTTCGCCGAGAACAAGCGCGCGGTGGAGGACAAGGATTTCGGCCCGCTGGTCGAGACCCACATGACGCGCTGCATCCACTGCACCCGCTGCGTGCGCTTCGCCACCGAGGTCGCGGGCGTGGAGGAGCTGGGCGCGCTTGGGCGCGGCGAGCACATGGAGATCGCGACCTATATCGGGCGCACCGTGACGTCGGAGATGTCGGGCAACATCATCGACCTGTGCCCGGTCGGCGCGCTCACCTCCAAGCCGTTCGCCTTCACCGCGCGGCCGTGGGAGCTGCGCAAGACCGAATCGATCGACGTCCTCGACGCGGTCGGCTCCAGCATCCGCGTCGATACCCGCGGCTCCGAGGTGATGCGGATACTGCCGCGCCTCAACGAGGACGTGAACGAGGAATGGCTCGCGGACAAGTCGCGCTTCGCCTACGACGGGCTCAAGCGCCAGCGTCTCGACCGCCCGTATGTGCGCGAGAACGGCAAGCTGCGCGCGGCGTCCTGGGAGGAGGCCTTCGCCGTCATCGCGGCGCGCGTGCGGGGCATCCCCGGCGAGAGGATCGCGGCCATCGCGGGCGACCTCGCCGATTGCGAGGCGATGCTCGCGCTCAAGGACCTGATGGCGGCGCTGGGCTCGCCCAATGTCGATTGCCGCCAGGACGGCGCGAAGCTGCCGGCGGCGCCGCGCGCGGCCTATCTCTTCAACTCCGCCATCGCCGGGATCGAGGCGGCCGATGCGCTCCTGATCGTCGGCGCCGATCCGCGCAAGGAAGCGCCGGTGCTCAACGCCCGCATCCGCAAGCGCTGGCTCAGGGGCGGCTTCCGGGTGGGCGTGATCGGCGAGAACGCGGACCTGACCTATCGCACCACCCATCTCGGGGCGGGGCCCCGCACGCTCGCCGAGCTGCGCGACGGCAAGGGCGCCTTCGCCGAGGTGTTGGCGGCGGCCGAGCGGCCCATGCTGATCCTGGGCTCGGGCGCGGTCGCGCGCGCGGACGGCGCCGCCGTCCTGGGCGCGGCGCGCGCCGTCGCGGAAAAGTTCGGCATGGTCGGGGAGGCATGGAACGGGTTCAACCTGCTGCACCGCGCGGCGAGCCGCGTCGGCGGCCTCGACCTCGGCCTGGTGCCGGGCGAGGGCGGGCGCGACGTCGCCGCGATCCTCGCCGGCGCCGCCTCGGGCGCGGTCGAGGTGGTGTGGCTGCTCGGCGCCGACGAGCTCGACATGGGCGCGCTCGGCGACGCCTTCGTGGTCTATCAGGGCCATCATGGCGATGCCGGGGCGCACCGGGCCGACGTGGTGCTGCCGGGCGCCGCCTATACCGAGAAGAACGCCACCTACGTCAATACCGAAGGGCGCGTGCAGCGCGCGCGCCGCGCGCATTTCCCGCTCGACATGGCGCGCGAGGACTGGGCGATCCTGCGCGCCTTCTCCGCCGTGATCGGCAGGACGCTGCCCTACAACACCATCGAGCAGCTTCGTGCCCGCATGGAAGCGGTGAACCCCGTGTTCGCCCGGCCCGACACGGTCGAGCCCGCGCCCTGGGGGGCGTTCGGCGCCGAGGGCGCCATGTCGGACACGCCTTTCGCGAATCCGGTCGCCAACTACTACATGACCGATCCCATCAGCCGCGCCTCGGTCACGATGGCGCGCTGCACCGAGGCCCTGCTGGCCGCCGACGGAAAGACGGGCACCCATGGCTGAGCTCTGGAGCGCCTATCTGCTGCCGGGCGGCATCATCGTCGCCCAGATCCTCGCGATCCTGGTGCCGCTCCTGGTGGCGGTGGCCTACCTGACGCTGGCCGAGCGCAAGGTGATCGCGGCCATGCAGCTGCGCAAGGGCCCCAACGTGGTCGGGCCCTTCGGCCTGCTGCAGCCGCTGGCCGACGGGCTCAAGCTGCTGCTCAAGGAGACCGTCATCCCGGCGGGCGCCAACAAGGTGGTGTTCCTGCTCGCGCCCATGGTGACCTTCGTGCTCGCCATCGTCGCCTGGGCCGTGATTCCCTTCGATGCGGGAATGGTGCTGGCCGACATCAACGTCGGCATCCTCTATCTCTTCGCCATCTCCTCGCTCGGCGTCTACGGCATCATCATGGCCGGATGGGCGTCGAACTCGAAGTATGCCTTCCTCGGCGCGCTGCGTTCGGCGGCCCAGATGGTGTCCTACGAGATTTCCATCGGTTTCGTGATCATCACCGTGCTGTTGTGCGCGGGCTCGCTCAACCTGTCGCGCATCGTGGAGGCGCAGGAAGGCCTGTGGTTCGCGATCCCGCTGCTGCCGATGTTCGTGGTGTTCTTCGTCTCCGCGCTGGCCGAGACCAACCGCGCGCCCTTCGACCTGCCGGAGGCGGAGGCGGAGCTGGTGGCGGGCTACAACGTCGAATATTCGTCGATGACCTTCGCGCTGTTCTTCCTCGGCGAATACGCGAATATGATCCTGATGAGCGCGATGACCACCATCCTGTTCCTGGGGGGATGGCTGCCGCCGTTCAACGTGGCGCCGTTCACCTGGATTCCGGGACCGGTGTGGTTCGCGCTCAAGATCGCGTTCTGCCTGTTCGTGTTCCTGTGGGTGCGCGCGACGTTCCCGCGCTATCGCTACGACCAGCTCATGCGCCTCGGCTGGAAGGTGTTCCTGCCGCTGTCGCTGGTCTGGGTCCTGGTCACCGCCGGGGTGCTGGTCGCCTTCGGCTGGCTGCCCCGGTGAGCGCGGACGGGAGGAGAGCGGACATGTCCATGATGACCACCGGCGCCAAGGCCCTGCTGCTGCGCGAACTGGCGAGCGGCATGTGGCTCACGCTCAAGTACTTCTTCAAGCCGAAGGTCACGCTCAACTATCCGTTCGAGAAGGGCGTCCTGTCGCACCGCTTCCGCGGCGAGCACGCGCTCCGGCGCTACCCCACGGGGGAGGAGCGCTGCATCGCCTGCAAGCTGTGCGAGGCGATCTGTCCGGCCCAGGCCATCACCATCGAGGCCGAGCCGCGCACGGACGGGTCGCGGCGCACCACGCGCTACGACATCGACATGACCAAGTGCATCTACTGCGGCTTCTGCGAGGAGGCGTGCCCGGTGGACGCGATCGTGGAGGGGCCGAACTTCGAGTTCGCCACCGAGACCCGCGAGGAGTTGATGTACAACAAGGAAAAGCTGCTGGCCAACGGCGACCGCTGGGAGAACGAGATCGCCCAGCGCCTCGCGGCCGACGCGCCGTACCGCTAGGGCAGGGGGAACACGAGGGGTGCGAAATCAAGCGACCGACCGCGCCGCGCGCGCGCTTCCGGGGGGGAGGGGCCGATGATCCTGCCCGCGCTCGCCTTCTACCTGTTCTCCTTCGTCGCCATCGCCGCCGGCGTGATGGTGGTGGCCGCGCGCAACCCGGTGCATTCGGTCCTGTTCCTGATCCTCGCCTTCTTCAACTCTGCCGGCCTGTTCGTCCTGATGGGCGCGGAGTTCATCGCCTTCATCCTCGTCATCGTCTATGTCGGCGCCGTGGCGGTGCTGTTCCTGTTCGTCGTGATGATGCTCGACGTCAACTTCGTGGCGCTGCGCCACGGGTTCCTGCAGTACCTGCCGGTGGGGGCGCTGGTGGGGCTGATCCTGCTGGTCGAGATCCTGTTCGTGGTGGGGAGCTGGGCGTTCGCGCCCGAGGCCCAGGGCCTGCTCGGCGCCAAGGCGCCGCCGCCGGCAGAACTCACCAACACCGAGGCGCTCGGCCGGTTGCTCTACACCCGCTACGTCTACCTGTTCCAGGCGGCGGGGCTGGTGCTGCTGGTGGCGATGATCGGCGCCATCGTGCTGACGCTGCGCGCGCGGCCCGGAGTCCGGCGCCAGCGCATCGGCGAGCAGGTCGCGCGCACCCGCGCCGAATCGGTCGAGGTCAAGGACGTGCCGGTGGGGAAGGGCGTCTGAGATGCTGGAAATCACGCTTGCCCATTACCTGACCGTCGCCGCCATCCTGTTCACCCTGGGCATCTTCGGAATCTTCCTCAACCGCAAGAACGTCATCATCATCCTGATGTCGATCGAGCTGATGCTGCTCGCGGTCAATATCAACCTGGTGGCGTTCTCGACCCACCTCGGCGATCTCGTCGGCCAGGTGTTCACCATGTTCGTCCTTACCGTGGCGGCGGCCGAGGCCGCCATCGGGCTCGCCATCATCGTCGTCTACTTCCGGAACCGCGGCTCCATCGCGGTCGAGGACATCAACCGGCTCAAGGGCTAGCGATGTATTCTGCGATCGTCTTCCTTCCGCTGCTTGGTGCCGCGATCGCGGGCCTGTTCGGCCGTCTGATCGGCGACCGGGGCGCCCAGTACGTGACCACCGGGGCGCTGCTGCTGTCGGCGCTGCTGTCGGTGGTGGTGTTCTTCCGCGTCGGCATCGGCGGGCAGCCGCTCGACGTGCAGGTCGCGCGCTGGATCGTCTCGGGCACCTTCGAGGTCACCTGGGCGCTGCGCTTCGACACGCTCTCCGCCGTGATGTGCATGGTGGTGACGGTCGTGTCCGCGATGGTGCACGTCTACTCATGGGGCTACATGGCCCATGACCGGTCGGTTGCGCGCTTCTTCAGCTACCTGTCGCTGTTCACTTTCTTCATGCTGATGCTGGTGACCAGCGACAACTTCGTGCAGATGTTCTTCGGCTGGGAAGGGGTCGGCCTCGCGTCCTACCTGCTGATCGGCTTCTGGTACGACCGCCCGACGGCCAACGCCGCCGCCATCAAGGCGTTCCTGGTGAACCGGGTGGGCGACTTCGGCTTCGCCCTCGGCATCCTCGGCACCTTCCTGGTGTTCAACGCGGTGAGCTTCGACGCGGTGTTCCAGGCGGTGCCGGGCGTCGCCGGCAAGACGTTCGGCTTCCTCGGGCTCGAGGCGGAGATCATCACGACGCTCTGCATCCTGTTCTTCATCGGCGCCATGGGCAAGTCGGCGCAGCTCGGGCTGCATACCTGGCTGCCCGACGCGATGGAGGGGCCGACCCCGGTGTCGGCCCTGATCCACGCCGCGACCATGGTGACGGCGGGCGTGTTCATGGTATGCCGGCTGTCGCCGATGTTCGAATATTCCGAGACGGCGCTCGCCGTCGTCACCGTGGTGGGGGCGAGCACGGCGCTGTTCGCCGCCACCGTCGGCCTGGTGCAGAACGACATCAAGCGCGTGATCGCCTACTCGACCTGCTCGCAGCTCGGCTACATGTTCTTCGCGGCGGGCGTGTCGGCCTATTCGGCGGCCATGTTCCACCTCACCACCCACGCCTTCTTCAAGGCGCTCCTGTTCCTCGGCGCGGGCTCGGTGATCCATGCCATGTCCGACGAGCAGGACATGCGTCGCATGGGCGGCATCTGGCGCAAGGTGCCGGTGACCTACGCCTACATGTGGATCGGCTCGCTCGCGCTCGCGGGCATCCCGTTCTTCGCAGGCTTCTATTCCAAGGACCTGATCATCGAGGCGGCCTTCGCCGCCGGCACCGGCCACGGCATGTACGCCTTCTGGCTCGGCGTGATCGCGGCGGCGCTGACCGCGTTCTACTCCTGGCGGCTGCTGTTCATGACCTTCCACGGCACGCCGCGCGCCGACCACGAGACCATGCACCACGTCCACGAATCGCCCCTCTCCATGACGGTGCCGATGGGCGTGCTGGCGGTGGGGGCGGTGTTCTCGGGCGTCGCCCTCTCGGGGCTGTTCACGGGCGGCGATTCGGCCGCCTTTTGGGGCGCCTCGATCTACGTCGCGCCGCACCACACCGCGCTCCAGGACGCCCATCACGTCGCGCTGTGGGTGAAGCTGCTGCCGATCGCGGTCGCCGTCGGCGGTATCCTGGTCGCGTGGCACTTCTATATCCGCAACCCGTCGGCGCCCGCACGTCTCGCCGCCAACTTCCCCGAGGTCTACCGCTTCCTCCTCAACAAGTGGTACTTCGACGAGCTCTACGACGCCGTGTTCGTGCGCCCGGCCAAGCGGATCGGGCGCGGCCTGTGGCTCGGCGGCGACGGGCGGGTGATCGACGGCTTCGGTCCCAACGGCATCGCCGCGCTCACCCTCGACCTCGCGCGGCGCGCGGCGCGGCTGCAGTCGGGTTACCTCTACCACTATGCGTTCGTCATGCTGATCGGCGTAGCCGCATTCGTGACGTTCTACCTGATCGTGAGATGACGCGATGCAAGGCTGGCCGCTCCTTTCGCTGACAACCTTCGTGCCGCTGGTCGGCGCGGCGTTCATCCTCATCATCCGCGGCGAGGCCGAGGTGGTGGCGCGCAACGCCCGCAACGTGGCGCTGTGGACCTCGCTGATCACGCTGGCGCTCGCGCTCATGGTGTGGATGAACTTCGAGCCCGGCACGCCCGCCTTCCAGCTCGAGGAGCGGATCGAGTGGATCCCCGCCTTCGGCATCGCCTACCACATGGGCGTGGACGGCATCTCGGTTTTCTTCGTGATCCTGTCCGCGTTCCTGACGCCGCTCTGCATCCTTGCGAGCTGGGACGCCATCAAGGAGCGCGTGCGCGAGTACATGATCGCGTTCCTGGTCCTCGAGACCCTGATGATCGGCATGTTCTGCGCCCTCGACCTGGTGCTGTTCTACCTGTTCTTCGAGGGCGTTCTGATCCCGATGTTCCTGATCATCGGCATCTGGGGCGGGCCGCGCCGGGTCTATTCGGCCTTCAAGTTCTTCCTCTACACCCTGGCCGGCTCGGTGCTGATGCTGGTGGCGATCCTCGCCATGTACTTCACGGCGGGCACCACCGAGATCCCCGCCCTGATGAAGTTCGGCTTCCCGCGCGACATGCAGATCTGGCTGTGGCTCGCGTTCTTCGCCTCCTTCGCGGTCAAGGTGCCGATGTGGCCGCTGCATACCTGGCTGCCCGACGCCCACGTCGAGGCGCCGACCGCGGGCTCGGTGATCCTCGCGGGCGTGCTGCTGAAGATGGGCGGCTACGGCTTCCTCAGGTTCTCGCTGCCGATGATGCCGCTCGCCTCCGACTTCTTCGCGCCGCTGGTGTTCGCGCTCTCGGTCGTGGCGGTGATCTACACCTCCCTCGTGGCCCTCGCCCAGGAGGACATGAAGAAGCTGATCGCGTACTCCTCGGTGGCCCACATGGGCTTCGTCACCATCGGCATCTTCACCTTCAACGTGCAGGGGATCGAGGGCGCGATCTTCCAGATGCTGTCCCACGGCATCGTCTCCGCCGCGCTGTTCCTGTGCGTGGGCGTGGTCTACGACCGCATGCATTCGCGCCTGATCGCCACCTACGGCGGCCTCGTGCACCGCATGCCGGTCTATGCCGCGGTGTTCATGGTGTTCATGCTGGCCTCGGTCGGCCTGCCCGGCACCTCGGGCTTCGTCGGTGAGCTCCTGGTCCTGGTCGGCGTCTATCAGGTCTCGACCTGGGTGGCGGCGCTGGCGGCCACCGGCGTGGTGCTGGGCGCCGCCTACATGCTGTGGCTCTACCGCCGCGTGGTGTTCGGCGAGCTCACCAAGCCCGAGCTCAAGTCGATCCTCGACCTGAACGCGCGCGAGATCGCCGTGTTCGCGCCGCTGGTGCTGGCCGTGATCTGGATGGGCGTCTATCCGTCCTCGTTCCTGGACCTGATCCACGCCTCGGCCCAGAACCTCGTCGATAACTACGAGGCGGCGCTCAGGGCCGCCGAGGCGGCCGGGGGGCAGGCCATGATCCCGGGAGTGGCGCCATGACCCCGTTCGACCTCGCCGACCTCTCCACCGTCCTGCCGGAGCTGTTTCTCGCCGTCTCGGCGATGGCGTTGCTGCTGATCGGCGTGTTCCGCGGCAACGAGAGCACCCGCGCGATCGCCTGGTTCTCGGTCGCGGCGATGGCGGTCGCGGCCCTCCTGGTGGCGGGCACCGCGGCCTCGCCGGGCACCGCCTTCGCCGGCATGTTCGTGACCGAGGCCTTCGCGCGCTTCGCCAAGATGCTGGTGCTGCTGGGCTCGTCGCTCGCCATCGTGATGTCGCTCTCCTACATCGAACGCGAGGACATGGGCCGGTTCGAATACCCGATCCTGCTGCTGTTCGCCACCATCGGCATGATGATGATGATCTCGGCGAACGACCTGATCGCGCTCTATGTCGGGCTGGAGCTGCAGTCGCTCGCCCTCTATGTCGCCGCCGCGTTCCGGCGCGACAGCCTGCGGTCGTCGGAAGCGGGCCTCAAGTACTTCGTCCTCGGCGCGCTCGCCTCGGGCATGCTGCTCTACGGGGCGTCGCTGGTCTACGGCTTCGCCGGCACCACCGGCTTCGCCGGCATCGCCGCCGCCGTGGGCGGGGAGGGCGGCGCCAACGCCGGCGTCCTGGTGGGCCTGATGTTCGTGACCGCCGGCCTCGCCTTCAAGATTTCCGCGGTGCCGTTCCACATGTGGACGCCCGACGTCTACGAAGGCGCGCCGACCTCTGTCACCGCGTTCTTCGCCATCGCTCCCAAGGTGGCCGCCATGGCGCTGTTCATCCGTGTGCTGGTGGGCCCGTTCGGGCCGATCACGGACCAGTGGCAGCAGGTGGTGATCCTGATCGCGGTGCTGTCGATGGTGCTGGGCGCCTTCGCCGCCGTCAACCAGACCAACATCAAGCGCCTGATGGCCTATTCGTCCATCGGCAACGTCGGCTACATGCTGGTGGGGCTCGCGGCGGGCACCGAGGCGGGCGTGCGCGGCGTGCTGCTCTACCTCGCGATCTACCTCGCCATGACGGCGGGCACCTTCGCGATTATCCTCGGCATGCGCGTCCACGGCCGCATGGTGGAGAACATCGACGACCTCAAGGGCCTCGGCAGGACGCGCCCCGGGCTCGCGCTCGCCCTCGCGGTGTTCATGTTCTCGCTGGCGGGGATTCCGCCGCTCGCGGGATTCTTCGGCAAGCTCTACGTCTTCCTCGCGGCGGTGGAGGCGGGCCTCTACGTCCTCGCCGTGATCGGCGTTCTGGCCTCGGTGGTGGCGGCGTTCTACTACCTGCGCATCGTCAAGGTGATGTACTTCGACGAGCCCGCCGACGCGCTCGACCGCCTGCCGGGCCGCGAGATCGGCGTGGTGGTGGTCGCGACCGGCCTGTTCAACGCGCTGTTCTTCGTGCTGCCGGGGCCGCTCCTCAACGCCGCGGCCTTCGCGGCGGGATCGCTGTTCCCGGGCTAGGGACCGCCGCGCCGATGGCACCGCGCCTGCCCGGCTTCTTCCGTCACGAGGCGCTGGAGGAGGCCGCGAGCACCAACGACGAAGCGCTCGCGCGCGCGGCCGCCGGCGCGCCGGAGGGCACGCTGGTCACGGCCCGGCGCCAGAGGGCGGGACGCGGCCGGCGCGGGCGCGCCTGGGCGAGCCTCGCGGGCAACCTCCACCTGTCCCTCGTCCTGACCCCGCCTCGCGGGCCGGGCGACGCCACCGCGGTCGGCTTCGCCGCCGCGCTCGCGGTGGACGATGCCGCCTCGGATGTCCTGCGCGACGACGCCGAGGTGCGCCTCAAGTGGCCCAACGACGTGCTGGTGGACGGCCGCAAGGTGGCGGGCCTCCTGATGGAGACGGTGCCGGGGCGCGCGGACGCGCTGGTGCTGGGCGTGGGAATCAACGTCCGCGCCCATCCGGCGGACACGCCCTATCCCGCGACCGATCTCGCCGCCGAAGGGGCGAAGACCGACGCCGACGCGGTGCTGGCCGCTTTCGCCGCGGCCTTCCACGCGCGTTACGAAGGCTTCCGGCGCGACGGCTTCGCGCCGCTCCGCGCCGCCTGGCTCGCGCGCGCCAAAGGGCTCGGCGAAGCGATCACGGTGCGGCTGGAG
Organism: Alphaproteobacteria bacterium; assembly: GCA_050485485.1. Lineage (GTDB taxonomy): Bacteria > Pseudomonadota > Alphaproteobacteria > SMXQ01 > SMXQ01 > WHSO01. The sequence goes on from JBJHBM010000012.1 coordinate 28,426, forward strand.
GAGGCGGCCTTCGAGGGCACCTTCGCCGGCATAGACGCGGACGGCGCGCTGGTGTTAGACCTCGGCGGCGGCGTGGAGCGGACGTTCACCGCGGGCGACGTGTTCTTCGCGCGCCGCTAGGAAGGATTCATGCTTCTCGCCATCGACTGCGGCAACACCAACACCAAGTTCGGCCTCTACGAAGGCACGGCGCCCCACGGGCGCTTCGTGCGCACGTTCCGGCTCGATACCGACGTGCGCCTCTCCGCCGCCGACTACCGCGCCCGCTTCGACAAGGAAGCGGCGGCGGCCGGCCTCGCGGCGGGAGGCGTGCGGGGCGTCGGCATCGCCACCGTGGTGCCCGGCGCGCGTGCCGCGCTGGAGGAGTTCGCGCGCGGCCTCGCCGGCACGGCGCCGGTGACCATCGGCGCCGCCGGGGTGGACCTGGGCCTGCGCGTCCTGATCGAGCGCCCGCGCGAGGCCGGCGCCGACCGTCTCGCCGACGCGGCGGCGGCCCAGCTCGGCTGGTCCGGCACCAAGATCGTGCTCGACTTCGGCACCGCCACCACCTTCAACGTGGTGACGGCGGAAGGGGACTACGCGGGCGGCGTGATCGCGCCCGGCATCAACCTCGCCCTCGACGCGCTGCATGCCGGCACCGCGCAGCTGCCGCGCATCGCGGTGACGAAGCCGCGCCGGGTGGTCGGCACCGATACCGTCTCGGCCATGGAATCGGGCATCTACTGGGGCTATATCGGATTGATCGAAGGCATCGTCGCGCGCATCCGCGCCGAATACGGCGGCGACGTCACCGTGATCGCCACCGGGGGACTCGCGCCCCTGTTCGCTGAAGGAACCTCCGTGATCGACGCCACCGACCCCGAACTGACCCTGCGCGGCATCGTCCTGATCTGCCAGCGCAACCTCGCGCCATGACCGCGGCCGACGCCCTCGACCTCGATCCGGTCCTCGACGCGGCCCGCGACGGGCTCGTGTACCTGCCGCTCGGCGGTGCCGGCGAGATCGGCATGAACCTCTACCTCTACGGCTGCAAGGGCAAGTGGATCGCGGTCGAGTGCGGCGTCACCTTCGGGGACGACACCACGCCCGGCATCGACGTCATGGTGCCGGACATCGCCTTCCTGGAGCGCATCCGCGCCGACCTGCTGGCGATCGTGCTGACCCATGCCCACGAGGACCATCAGGGCGGCGTCGCCCACCTGTGGCCGCGCCTGCGCTGCCCGGTCTATGCCACCGGCTTCACGGCGGGGGTGGTGGCCGCGCGGCTGGGGGAAGCGGGGCTCGCCTCCGAGGTTCCGCTGCACGAGGTTCCGCTCGACGGCGAGATTGCGCTGGGGCCGTTCCGGATCCGCTACGTCACCGTCACGCATTCGATCCCGGAGCCCAACGCGCTCGCCATCGGGACGCCGTTCGGGCTCCTGGTGCATACCGGCGACTGGAAGATCGACCCGTCGCCGCTGCTCGGCGGCGACATGGACGAGACCGCGTTCCGCGCCCTCGGCGATCAGGGGGTGCGCGCCATGATCTGCGATTCCACCAACGTCTTCGTGGAGGGCACGTCGGGCTCCGAGGCGGAGGCCCGCCGTGGCCTCGCGGAAACCGTCGCCGGGCTTTCGGGGCGCGTGGTGGTGGCCTGCTTCTCGTCCAACATCGCCCGCATCGAATCGATCGCCCGGATCGCCGCCGACGCGGGGCGCCACGTCGCGCTGGTGGGGCGCTCCCTGTGGCGCATGACGGAGATCGCGCGCGCCACGGGCTACCTCAGGGGCGTGCCGGAGTTCCTCACCGAATACGACTGCGCCTACCTGCCGCGCGAGCGCGCGCTCTACATCTGCACCGGCAGCCAGGGGGAGAAGGGCTCGGCGCTCGCGCGCATCGCCGCCGACGAGCACGCCCATGTGGTGCTGGAGGCGGGGGACACGGTGCTGTTCTCCTCGCGCACGATCCCCGGCAACGAGCGCGCGGTCTATGCGATGCAGGACCGGCTCGCCCGCAAGGGGGTCGCCATCGTCACCGCGCGCAACGCGCCGATCCACGTTTCCGGCCATCCCGCGCGCGCGGAGCTGGCCGAGCTCTACCGCTGGGTGCGGCCGCAGATGCTGGTGCCGATGCACGGCGAGACGCGCCACCTGATCGAGCAGGCGGCCTATGCCCGTACCCTCGGCGTGCCGGACGCCCGCGTGGTCCGCAACGGGCAGGCCCTGCGCCTCGGCCCCGGCCCGGCCGACGTGGTGGGGGAGGTGCCGGTCGGGCGCCTCGGCCTCGACGGCAACCGGCTGGTGCCGCTCGACGAATCGATGATGGCGGGGCGGCGCCGCGCGGCCTTCGCGGGCACCGCGTTCGTGACGGTGGTGATCGACCGCAAGGGGCGGCTCGCGGCGGAGCCCCAGATTTCCCTCCAGAACGTCTCGGCCGACGAGGCGGAGGAGCGCGAGACCCTCGAGGCCGCCCGCGACGAGGTGGCGCGCGAGATGGCCCAGGCAAACGAAAAGGGCGCCGGCCGCCGCGGCCGCGACGACGCGCTCGCCCCCGAGGAGCGCATCCGGCGCGCCGTGCGCCGCGCCGTCAACCGCCGCACCGGCAAAAAGCCGGTCACGGAGGTCCACGTCATCGGCCTCTGAGGTATAATCGTCGCGACATGCAAACCGGACGGGGGTGGAACCGTGGGCTGGCTTACCGGAATTCTGGTCTATGTGGTGATCTGGTGGCTGGTGATCTTCACCGTCCTGCCGTGGGGCGTGCGCCCGCCGGAAACCGTCGAGCCCGGCCACGCCGAAAGCGCGCCCGAACGTCCGCGCATGTGGCTCAAGGTCGGCGTCACCACCGTGATCGCCGCGATCGTCTGGGCCGGAATCTACTGGGCCGTGGACTCCGACCTGTTCTCGTTCCGCCCGGATTGAGCGAGGAGGCGCGAATGGCCGCCAATGCACCGTTCGAGGTCCGCAACATCGACCATCTGGTGCTCCGCTCGGCGGATGCGGAAAGGCTGGTGGCCTTCTACCGCGACGTCCTGGGGCTCGCCGTCGAGCGCCGCACCACCAGCGGGACCGTGCAGCTGCGGGCGGGCGCCTGCCTGATCGACATCACGCCGGCCGATGACCGCGCGGCCGGGCGTGACGGCCCGGGACGCAACCTGGAGCATTTCTGCCTGCGCGTGGAGCCGCTCGACGTGGCGGCGGCGCGGGCGCACCTGTCGGCGGCGGGCGCGGAGGTGGTCAAGACGGGCACGCCCTACGGGGCGGAAGGGCGGGGGCCCAGCCTCTATTTCCTCGATCCCGACGGCAACGAGGTCGAGCTCAAGGGCGCGAGCGACGGCCGGCTCGAACCGGCCTCGGCATGAGCTATTGCGCGATTTCGAAGGGCCATCCCGTCCACGGTCCCCATCACGACCTCGAATACGGCCGGCCCGTCGCGGCCGACGACGCGCTGCTCGAGCGCATCGCCATGGAGATCATGCAGGCGGGCCTGTCGTGGCTGCTGGTCCTCAACAAGCGTGCCGCGCTCGGCGCCGCGTTCCGGGGTTTCGACCCGGACGCGGTGGCGCGCTTCGGCGCGCGCGACGTGGGCCGCCTGCTCGCGGACCCCGGGATCATCCGCAACCGCCGCAAGATCGAGGCGATCATCGAGAACGCGCGGCGCGTGCGGGCGCTGCGCGACAGCCACGGCGGCGTCGCCGCCTGGCTCGACGCCCAGCACCCGCTGCGGCTGCCCGACTGGGTGAAGATGATGCGGAAGACCTTCGTCTTCATGGGGCCCGAGGTGGTCAACGAGTTCCTGATGTCCACCGGCTACCTGCCGGGCGCGCACGAGCCCGCCTGCCCGAAATACCGCGAGATCGCGTGGCTCGAGCCCGCCTGGATGCGCGCCGCGCCGCCTGGCGGCTGGTAGGCGGGGCGTCAGCGTTTGTTAACCCTGCCGTGGGAGCATGGCGCCATGATGCCCGCGATCCCCTGGCGTATCGTCGCCGTGGCGGGGCTCCTGCTGGGGCTTCCCGCCGTGCCCGTCGTCGCCGAGACCGTGATCGTGGTCTCGCGCGCGGACTGCATGGCGCTGGTGGCGCACCGGCCCGACCCCGGCGTGGACTACCGGCCGGGGGTGGACGCGCGGGGCCGCCCCGTGGCGCCGGCCGATCTCGGCGGCGCGCCGGCGATCGTATTGGCGGAGGAGATCGAGATTCCGATCACGGTGGAGCTCGCGCCGCGCTTCGGCCTGCCGCCGGTCCCCGATCTCTACAAGGGCGAGGCCGAGATCGGGCGCGCCCGCGTGCGTCTCGAGGACGGGCGCGCCTGGTTCGACGGCCGCCCGCTCACGGGCGAGCAGGAGCGGATTCTCGCCCTTCTGTGCCGGGAGCGGGGCACGGCGCCGCGCCGGTAGGAAGCTTCGCGCGCAGTCCTGCCGTCCCGCGCCCGGGCGTCGTTGCGGTCGGGGGGAGCCATGCTCTAAAGTCGGGGCCCGCGACGGGCCGCCCGGGCCCGCGTTTCCGCGCCGCCGCGCCCCGACGAGAAGGTTCCATGCGTCTTTCCCGGTTCTACCTGCCCACCCTCAAGGAAACCCCGAGCGAGGCGGAGATCGCCTCCCATCGCCTGATGCTGCGCGCCGGCATGATCAGGCAGTCCTCCGCCGGCATCTACTCCTGGCTGCCGCTCGGCTTCAGGGTGCTGCGCAGGATCGAGCAGATCGTGCGCGAGGAGCAGGACCGCGCCGGCGCCCAGGAGATGCTGATGCCGACGCTCCAGTCGGCCGAGATCTGGCGCCGCTCGGGCCGCTACGACGACTACGGGCCGGAGATGCTGCGCATCACCGACCGCCACAAGCGCGAGCTGCTCTACGGCCCCACCAACGAGGAGCTGATCACCGACATCTTCGCCGCGTCCGCGCGCAGCTACCGCGACCTGCCGAAGATGCTCTACCACATCCAGTGGAAGTTTCGCGACGAGGTGCGGCCGCGCTTCGGCGTCATGCGCGGGCGCGAATTCCTGATGAAGGACTGCTATTCCTTCGACCTCGATTACGAGGGCGCGGTGCGCTCCTACCGCAGGATGTTCGTCTCCTACCTCCGCACCTTCGCGCGCATGGGCCTCAAGGCGATTCCGATGGAGGCCGCGACCGGGCCCATCGGCGGCGACCTCAGCCACGAGTTCATCGTGCTCGCGCCCACGGGGGAGAGCGCGGTGTTCTGCGACCGCCGGGTGCTGGAGGTGGACGTGCTGGCCGACGACATCGACTACGACAGCGACGATGCCCTGGGCGAGGCGATCAGCCGTTTCACGCGCCTCTACGCCCGCACCGAGGAGAAGCACGACGCGGCCGTGTTCGAGAAGGAGGTTCCGGCGGACCGGCGCTACGCGGGGCGCGGCATCGAGGTGGGGCAGGTGTTCTACTTCGGGACCAAGTACTCCAAGCCGATGGGCGCCGAGGTGCTGGGCCCGGGCGGCCAGCCGGCGACGGTGGAGATGGGCTCCTACGGCATCGGCGTGTCGCGCCTGGTGGGCGCGATCATCGAGGCGTCCCACGACGACGCCGGCATCGTATGGCCCGACGCGGTGGCGCCGTTCGACGTGGCGCTGATCAACCTGCGCGCGGGCGACGCCGCGTGCGACGCGGCCTGCATGCAGGCCTATGCGGGGCTCCGCGCCGCCGGCCTCGACGTACTCTACGACGACCGCGACGAGCGGCCCGGCGTGAAATTCGCCGACGCCGACCTCGTCGGCCTGCCGTGGCGCCTCGTGATCGGCCCGCGCGGACTCAAGGAAGGCAAGGTGGAGCTCAAGCGCCGCGACGGTACCGTCGCGGAGGAGATGCCGCTCGCCGCGGCCCTCGACCGCCTCGCAGCGGCCCGGAGCTAGCCGGCATGTCCCTGTCGCACGTCATCGCCCCCCTCACCCCTCCCTCTCCCCCCGCATGCGGGGGGAGAGGGTTGAGTAGGGTTGGTGCGCGCATCGCGCGCGCCTACCCGAAGCTGGGTGAGGGGGGGCTTTCCGCTCGGACTGGTAGTTAGGAACACGCGGCATGGCCTTCAACCCGTTCGAGAGGCTGGTGGCGCTGCGCTACCTGCGGGCGCGACGCAAGGAGGGCTTCATCTCCGTGATCGCCGGCTTCTCGCTCGCCGGCATCTCGCTCGGGGTCGCCACGCTCATCATCGTCATGGCGGTGATGAACGGCTTCCGCCAGGAGCTGTTGACCCGCATCCTCGGCGTCGGCGGCCACATGACGCTCTACGGCACCGGCCAGCCGTTCACCGACTACCGGGACGTGGCGGCGCGCCTGCGCGCCCTGCCGGGGGTGACGGACGCGGCGCCGATGGTCTCGGGCCAGGCGATGGTGACGGTCGGGCGCAACGCGGGCGGGGTCATGGTGCAGGGCATCGCGCCCGAGGACCTGCGGCGGCGCGCGATCGTCGCCGACAACGTCAAGATCGGCTCGTTCGACGCCTTCGGCGAGGAGGACGGCATCCTGATCGGCACCCGGCTCGCGGCGCGCTTCGGCCTCACGGTGGGCGAGCGCATCACGCTGGTGGCGCCGAGCTCCAACGTCACCGCCTTCGGCAGCATGCCGCGTGCCAAGGCGTTCCACATCGTCGGCCTGTTCGAGGTCGGCATGTTCGAGTACGACGCCAATTTCGTCTACCTGCCGCTGGAGGCGGCGCAGGTGTTCTTCCGCGAGCAGGGGCGGGCCTCGATGATCGAGGTGATGCTGGCCGACCCCGACGCATTGGCGGCGGCGCGCGGGAACATGCTGCGCGAGTTCGGGCCGGAGATGCGGGTGCGCGACTGGCAGCAGGCCAATTCCAGCTTCTTCACGGCGATCCAGGTGGAGCGCAACGTGATGTTCCTGATCCTGACGCTCATCATCCTGGTGGCGGCGTTCAACGTGATCTCCGGGATGATCATGCTAGTCAAGGACAAGGGGCGCGACATCGCCATCCTGCGCACCATGGGCGCGACCCAGGGGGCGGTCATGCGCATCTTCCTGCTGGCGGGGGCGTCGGTGGGGGTGGTCGGCACCATGATCGGCCTTCTGCTCGGCGTCGCCTTCGCCGCCAACATCGAGACCATCCGCCAGTGGATCTCCGCGCTCACCGGGACCGAGCTGTTCTCGGCGGAGATCTACTTCCTGTCCCAGCTGCCGGCCGAGATCGACCCGGCCGAGGTCGCGACGGTGGTGCTTATGTCGCTCGTGCTCTCGTTCCTGGCGACGCTCTATCCCTCGTGGCGGGCGGCGCGGCTCGATCCGGTGGAGGCGCTGCGCTATGAGTGAGCCGGCGCTGGCGCTCGTAGGCATCTGCCGGGGCTTCCGCGAGGGGGCCGGGCGGATCGAGGTGCTGCAGGGGGTGGACCTCGCCATCGCGCCCGGCGAGATCGTGGCCCTGGTCGGGCCCTCGGGGTCGGGCAAGTCCACGCTGCTCCATATCGCGGGCCTGCTCGAGCGCGCCGACGCCGGGCGGGTGACGGTGGCGGGGCGGGACGCGGGGGGCGCGTCGGACGCCGAGCGAACCCGGCTGCGGCGCGGGCACCTCGGCTTCGTCTATCAATTTCATCATCTCCTTCCGGAATTCTCGGCGGAGGAGAACGTCATTCTACCGTGCATGATCGCGGGCCGCCCGCGCGCCGAGGCGCGCGCGCGCGCGCTGGAGCTCCTTGACCTGGTCGGGCTTTCCGCGCGCGCCTCCCACCGCCCCGCCGAGCTTTCCGGCGGCGAGCAGCAGCGCGTCGCCATCGCCCGCGCCCTCGCCAACAACCCCGCGGTCCTGCTCGCGGACGAGCCCACCGGCAACCTCGATCCGGGCACGGCGGCGCAGGTGTTCCGGGTCTTTCTCGACGCGATCAAGAACACCGGGCGCGCGGCCCTGATCGCCACACACAACCCGGAGCTCGCCGCGCGCATGGACCGGGTGGTGACGCTGGAGGCGGGGCGCGTGGTGCCGGCGGCCCGGACCTAGCGCGACCCGGCGGTGGCGGCCGCGGGCGCGGTGACGTCGTAGCCGAACCGGGCGGCGGCCCCGGCCGTTGCGTGCCGGATGACCGCGAGCTCGGCCGGACTGAACACCGGACGATAGTAGCCGGGGGCGTGGATGCGGGCGGCCTCGGCCTCGATGAAACCGGGCGGCGCCACGAGGCCGGCATGGGCCAGCACCTCACCGAGGACCCGCGTGGGCGCCGCGCACAACGCCTCGTAGCGCACCACCAGGCTCGCCGTGCGCAAGTCCTCGTCGTCGCGCAGCCGGTCCGCGATGTGGTCGTGAATCAATGCCCAGTAGCGTGCCCAGCCCCTGACTTCCTCTCCGGCTTCCCACATCGCGACGATTTCCCGCACGGCTTCGTCGTCGCCGGTGTTGATCGGACGGCGGTCGAGACCGAACTCGAAATGGCCGACCCGGCGCAGGTGGCGGCGCGCCTCGGGATGCGCGCTCTGGCCCTTCGTGAACAGCCCCTGCTGCTTCATCAGCGACGCGATGTGCCAGACCGGGTCGCGCACGGGGATCAGGAAGCGGGCGTCGGGAAACAGCCGATGGAGATAGGCGAGCCGCGTGACGTTGTAGTTGCCCTTGGCGACGTAGCGCCGCCGCCCGCGCACGGCGAGGAGCTTGCGGAGATGGTCGCGATAGAATGACTCGAACGTGGGGTGATGCGAGTCGCGCCCCATGACCGCGCTCCATCGCGGGTCGTGGAGACGTGGCAGGAACGCGGCCCACAGCCCTTCCTCGAAGGCCTCCGGACTTTCCGAGGTGACGGCGATGCCGTCGCCGTGGCTGCGCTCGCGCGGCGCCTCCGCGCGCTTCGGCATGAAGTCGAGCCAACGGTTCCAGAGATAGGGCGTGAACAGGGGCGGGTAGTCGCGGTAGCGGTGGGTCGCGACCTCCGGATGGCGCGCCAGCACTTCCAGCAGGATCGTGGTGCCCGAACGGGCGAGCCCCGCGATGTAGACGGGCTGTTCGATCCCGATGTCGGCGGTGGCACCCGTGACCAGGCGCGTCTCCAGATTGCCGAGCCGGATCCAGAGCGGCCGATGGCGCTCGATGTGCCCGCCGAGACGATCGACCCAGGGCGCGACCGTGAAGCCGTCGGTTTCGCTGTCCGATGCCATGACGGCCTCACGGGCTCCTGAACAGCCGGTGGCACGCGAGCGAGGCGAGGATCATGGCCGCGAAGAAAGGGACCAGCCATGTGCGCAGGAATCCCGGTCCGAAGGAGAGGTACTCGCGTTGCGGCAGGTCGAGGACGATGCGTTCCACGGGCCCGTCCGCGGGCAGATATCCGATCGGGTTTTCGATCAGCATATTCCACCAGTGCCGCTTCTCGACCAGGGGCACCGGGGCGGTCATGGCGAATGCGGCTATCGGTTCCAGCGCCGTTCCGTGAGATCGCACCTCGAGCCGTGGCGGCCCCTGCGGGACCGGAACCAGATGTGCTTCGAAGCCCTCGGGCATCACGTGACGGTCGGCGGCGCCGTTTCGACGTCGAGATCGTGGCCGTAGGCGGTATCCAGCCAGATCGCGACGGTCATGACGGGCAGCAGCGCGATCAGGCTCGCCGGCAGCGCGAGACCGACGCGTTTCAGCGCGGCGCCGAACTGGGCGCCGATCAAGGGCGCCGCGCGCGCGAAATCCTCCTCTTCCCAGAGGCGGCGCTGGACAGCCGCGAAGCGGCGCTTCGCGGCTTCTATCTTCGTGCGAGGCGCCAGCACGCGGTAGATCATCATGGAGAGCACGCCCGCCACCGTGCCCCAGAACAGGAGCCGGACGACGGACGGCAGCGCCGGCGCGAGCGCCTGGTCCACCGCCAGATAGAGCGGCGCCGGGAAGTCGAGTATCCCCATGACCTGACGTCTCCGTCAGGTCAGGACGGTCGCGGCGGGTTCGCCTCGGCCTGCCGTGCGGCGGGGGAGTCCGTCCGGCTCGCTTTGGCGTGTCCGGCGGTGCGCTTGCCCTTGCTCTTGAAGATGTAGCGGCGCAGCGGCCACATCACGAGGAAGGCGATAGCCGCCACCACCGCGACGATCAGGCCCCAGAGGGCACCCAGCATGGTGATGCCGGCGCCGGGCCCCACGTAGGCGAGGGCCGGCGAGGCCGCGAGGACGAACGGCACGGCAAGCGTGAACCCACCGATCACCGGCCTTGAGCGCTTGGATGGCGTGCGTTTCATGGCGTGGTCTCCTGTGTGCCCTGGATCGTGGAGAGGAAGTGCGGCTCGAAATCCTCGGCCGCGATGCGTTGGGCGCCGGTCAGCACCGGGATGAACGGCCTGCCCGTTTCCGGTTCTTCGGCGCGGATCGGGTTGACGTATTCCCACACGATCTTTCCGGCGCGGTTGACCTCGAAGGCCCGGCCGCCCTGGTCCTCGTTGATCAGGGTGTTGCCGTTGGGAAGGCGCATGGCCGACCCGCGCAGCGCCGTGAAGAACGGCTGCTGGTCGTCCCCGGTGTACTCCCAGGTGATCTGCATGGTGGTCGGATCGAACTCGATCACGCGCGAGTCGTTCTCCTGGCCCGTCTGGAAGGCGCCCAGGTTGTCGTACAGCAGGACGCGCCCGTCCGGCAGGGGGCGCGGATCGTGGAAGCCGAGCCACGGGCCCCGTACCGCCCATATGATCTCCTCGCTTTCGGGATCGATGACGGCCGCCACGCCGAGGTCCCGGAAGGCGGTGAAGACATGTCCTTCCTGGGCCACCCGGAGATTGCCGGCGACCTGCGCGCCGACGTAGTTGACCGTGTTGGCGTGCAGCGGGTCTTCCTGGGAGAAGACGGGGAGGACGTGGAGATAGCGCCGGTAGGGCGAGCGGGCGAGGGCCCGGGTGAGGGAGATTTTCTTCATCTCCTCTCCATCGGGCGACAGCACCACCAGGAAGTCGTCGAGGCGCGGCCGCCCGAGGTGGGGCATCCCTTCGATCTCCTCCGAGGTGAAGGCGTGGGTGAGGACGAAGATGCGTCCGTCCGGCGCTACGTCGAGATCGTGATGGACCTGTTCGAGGTAGCTCCAGATCACGTTCGAATCGCGGTCGAGCTTGACCAGGCCATAGCCCCACGGCGTGTCCCAGGCGCCGGTGTAGATCGCGAGCAGGTCGCCGTTGGGAAAGACGTGCGCCTTGTTCATGTAGATCATCTGCTCGGGGCGCGGACGGCGCACCGCCGCGGTCTCGTTCCAGACCTCGGCGAACGGTTTGCGCCATTCGTGGACCACGCGGCCTTCCATGTCGATCAGGCGTGCGTAAGGCCCGTCGCCCGAGGTGAACAGCGTGTAGCCGGCATAGGCCTCGCCCGCCTCGTGGACGGTCACGCCGCGTGCGTCGTTGCGCGCCGGATACCAGAGATCGGTGCCGAGCGGATCGTTGACGGCGCTGCGATGGGCGAGGAGCGCCTCGCCCGCGCGGTAGGCGCCGTGCATGACCTCATAGGGAAAGGTGCGGCTGAGGACGGCCATGCCCCCCAGCACGAAAGCGAGGAAGGCGACGACCGCAATCGCCAGAAAGGCGCCGATGCGGTCGCCGAGGGTACGTCCGTCGTCGGCGGCGATGGGACCGGGCGGCGGATCGTCGGGAACGTTCGGGCTCATGACAGGTTGTCGCCGGCAAGGTCGGTTGCGATGAGGTTCAGATGCGGTATGCGATCCGCTCGCGTATGTCGGTAGCTGAGATTCCTTCGATCTCGGGCGCGAGCTCCAGGCGTTCGACCGCGTAGCCGACGTCGCGCCCGTAGAACACGTTGGTGATGTTGGGAAGCGGCACGACGACGAAACGCCCGGCATATTCGATCAGCGCGGCTTCGATGCGCTCCCGGACGGCATGGAGGGAATAGGGGTTCTTGCCGTTTTCGCCCGGCACGTCGCGGATGGCGATGCAGGCCTGCCCGGCACGCCGCAGTCCTTCCTCGATCAGGGCCTTGTGGCCGTCGTGGAACGGCTGCCACCGTCCGATGAACAGGGCCGTGGGACGCTTGGGGTCGAACACGGGGCGCAGCAGGCCCGCGATCCTCTCCACCCAGAACTCCGGCGTGCCTTCGGCCGTAACCCGGATAGCGTAGGTCTCGGGTGGCATGAACATCCGGTTGGTGTCCTCGAAGCGGCCTTCCTTGATGCGGTCCACCCACACGATGAAGGCATCGCCGAAAGCGGCGCGCGTCTCGGGGGTGGGGCAGATGAAGTCGGCGATGGCATAGCCGCCCGTCTGCGCGACCTGGTCGCACAGCCAGCCCATGCGGGTCGCGTGCTCGATACGGTCCGCGATGGAGAAGCCGAGGTCCTTGTGGATATTGCTGCGCACCTCGTCGGCGTTGAAATGGACCGCGTTGAGCCGCTTGGCGAGCAATCGGGAGAGGGTGGTCTTGCCGGCCCCGGGCAGGCCCATGACGAGGATTTTGCGAACCAGACTGCTGTTGTTCATGTCCTTACTCCCGACGCTGCCGGAGCCCCTGATGGCTGCCGGCCAAACAACTCTTACGAGAAGCGGTCGAGGGTAAGACGGGTGAAAGGGCGGATTAGTTCCCGCCGCCACGCAACCGTCGCAATCCGGCGAAATCTTGGCGAAACTTTGGCCTCTTCGCGTTCAATGGATTGCCATGGGACGCCATCCGTGGAATCAATCCGGCAAGCCCACGGGCACGGCAAAGGTGCGGAAGAAAGGCTCATATGGCCCACGCCGAATTCGTCCATCTCCGCGTGCATTCCGCCTATTCGCTGCTCGAAGGCGCGATCAAGATTCCGGAACTGACCGACCTCTGCCGCCGCCACGCGATGCCGGCCGTGGCGGTGACCGACACGCGCAATCTGTTCGGGGCGCTCGAATTCTCGATGGCCGCCATGAAGGCGGGCATCCAGCCGATCATCGGGTGCGAGATGGCGGTCGCGCGCGAGGGGGCTGAGCCTGCCGCGGGCGCCGTCGGGCGCGCGCCGGAGCCGGACAGGCTGGTGCTGCTGGTGCAGGATGCCGCGGGCTACGCCAACCTGATCGACCTCGTGAGCGAGGCCCATCTCGCGACCGAGGCGGGCCGCACGCCCCAGGTGGCGTGGGATCGCCTCGAAGGACGCACCGAAGGTCTGATCGCGCTCACCTCCGGTCCCGAGGGCACGGTCGGCCGCATGCTGCTCGAGAACCGGCCGGGGGAAGCCGAAGCCGCGCTGGTACGCCTCAAGCACCTGTTTCCGGGACGGCTCTATGTGGAGGTCATGCGCCACGGCCTCGCGGCGGAGGACGACATCGAAGGCGCGATGGTCGATTTCGCCTACGCCCACGACCTGCCCCTGGTCGCGACCAACGAAGCCTATTTCGCCGGCGAGGACATGTACGAGGCCCATGACGCGCTGCTCGCCATCGCCGAGGGCGCGCACGTCGGCGAGACCGACCGCCGCCGTCTCACGCCCAATCATCGGTTCCGCTCGCCCGCCGAGATGAAGGCCCTGTTCGCCGACCTGCCGGAAGCCGTCGCCAATACGCTGGTGATCGCGCGCCGCTGCGCCTTCGCGTCGCCTGAGCGCAAGCCGATCCTGCCGCCGTTCGCATCCGACGACGGCGCGAGCGAGGCCGAGGTGCTGCGGCGCGAGGCCGCGAACGGCCTGGAAGCCCGCCTCGCGGCCCATGTGTTCACGCCGGACATGGACGAGGCGGCGCGCGCGGCGGCGGCAAAGCCCTACCGGGAGCGGCTCGGCTACGAGCTCGGCGTGATCGAGGAAATGGGATTTCCCGGCTACTTCCTGATCGTGTCGGACTTCATCCGCTGGGCCAAGGACAACGGCATCCCCGTGGGGCCGGGGCGCGGCTCCGGCGCGGGTTCGGTGGTGGCCTGGGCGCTGCTGATCACGGACCTCGACCCGCTGCGCTTCAATCTGCTGTTCGAGCGGTTCCTGAACCCCGAGCGCATCTCGATGCCGGACTTCGACGTGGATTTCTGTCAGGACCGGCGCGACGAGGTGATCCGCTACGTGCAGGACCGCTACGGCCACGACCGGGTCGCGCAGATCATCACCTTCGGCAAGCTGCAGGCGCGCGCGGTCCTGCGCGATGTCGGCCGGGTGCTGGGGATGCCCTACGGACAGGTGGACCGCATCTGCAAGCTGGTGCCCAACAACCCGGCCAACCCGATCACGCTGGAAAAGGCGATCGCGGGCGAGCCGCTGCTCCAGCAGATGCGCGCCGAGGACGAGACCGTCGCCCGGCTGATGGACATCGCGCTCGGGCTCGAGGGGCTTTACCGCCATGCCTCGACCCATGCGGCCGGGGTCGTCATCGGCGACCGCGGGCTGTCGGAGCTGGTCCCGCTCTACCGTGATCCGCGCTCCGAGATGCCGGTCACCCAGTTCAACATGAAATATGTCGAGGCGGCGGGGCTGGTGAAGTTCGACTTCCTCGGCCTCAAGACGCTCACGGTCCTGGCGCGCGCCGAGACGCTCATCAACGAGGACCGGGAGGCCCGCGGCGAGCGGCGCCTGTCGCTTTCCACGCTGCCGCTCGACGACCCCGCCACCTTCGCCATGCTGGCGAAGGGCGACACGACCGGCGTGTTCCAGCTGGAAAGCTCGGGCATGCGCGACGTGCTGCGCAACCTGCGTCCCGACACGTTCGAGGACATCATCGCGCTGGTCGCGCTCTACCGCCCCGGCCCGATGGACAACATCCCGCGCTATATCGCCTGCAAGCACGGGCGGGAGAAGCCCGACTACCTGCACCCCTCGCTCCAGGGCATCCTGGAGGAGACCTTCGGGGTGATGATCTACCAGGAACAGGTGATGGAGATCGCGCAGGTGCTGTCGGGCTATTCGCTCGGCGGCGCCGACATCCTGCGGCGCGCGATGGGCAAGAAGATCAAATCGGAGATGGAGGCGGAACGCGCCAAGTTCGTGGACGGCGCGGTCGAGCGCGGCGTCGATAGGCGCACCGCCGGCCACATCTTCGAGCAGGTGGAGAAGTTCGCGGGCTACGGCTTCAACAAGTCCCATGCCGCCGCCTACGCCCTGATCGCCTACCAGACGGCCTGGCTCAAGGCCAACTATCCGGTCGAGTTCCTGGCCGCCTCGATGACGCTCGACATGGGCAACACCGACAAGCTCAACGTGTTCCGCCAGGAGCTCGACCGCGTGACCGTGCGTCTGCTGCCGCCCGACGTCAACGTTTCCGACGCGCGCTTCGCGGTGGAGCGCCTGTCGGACGGCGCCAAGGCGATCCGCTACGCCCTCGGCGCGATCAAGGGCGTCGGCGCCCAGGCCATGGATTCGCTGGCGGCCGAGCGCGAGGCCAACGGGCCCTTCGAGGACCTGTTCGACTTCGCCACGCGCTGCGACGCCAGGGTGGTGAACAAGCGCCAGCTCGAAAGCCTCGCCGCGGCGGGGGCGTTCGATTCCCTCAACCCCAACCGTGCCCAGGTCTTCGCCAGCGTCGAGATGCTGACCCAGCGCGCGAGCGCGGCGGCGAACGAGCGCGCGAGTGGACAGGCGAGCCTGTTCGGCGGCGATGCCGCGCCCGCGATGGACCGCGGCCTTGTCGTGGTCGCGCCGTGGCCGGAGATGGAAAAGCTCCATCACGAGTTCGAGGCGATCGGCTTCTACCTCTCGGCCCACCCGCTCGACGCCTACGGCTCTCGGCTGGAGCGCCTGCGGGTGGTGCCGTCGGCGAGCCTGTTCGCCCGCACTTCGGCGGCGGAGCCCACGCGGGTCAGGGTGGCCGGCACGGTGATCTCCAAGAAGGAGCGCACTTCGGCGCGCGGCAACCGTTTCGCCTTCGTCCAGCTCTCCGACCCGTCCGGCATGTACGAGGTCACGGTGTTCTCCGAGGTGCTGGGCCGGGCCCGCGACCTCCTCGAGGCGGGCACCAACGTGCTCGCCACCTGCGAGGCGCGGCGCGAGGGGGAGGGGCTGCGCCTCACGGTGCAGGAGCTGGTGGCGCTCGACGGCGCCGTGGCCCAGGCCGCGCCCGGCCTCAAGGTCGCGCTGACCGAGACGACGGCGCTCGACCGGGTGCGCGAGATCGTGGGCGCCGCGCCGCGCGGCAAGGGCGAGATTTCCCTGGTGCTGGGGCTCGGCGGCGGCGCCGAGGTGGAGATGCAGCTTCCCGGCCGCTTCGCGGTGCCGGCGGCGGCCGTGATGGAGCTGCGGGCCGTCCCGGGCGTGGCCGAGGTGCGGGAAATCTAGGGCGGGATCGCCTTAGGCGGAGTCACACGGGGCGTCCCACCTCCCCTGTCCCCTCCCCCCAATGGGCGGAGGGGAACGCGGTTGCGCGATCCTGCGGGCTCCCTCTCCGCCCTTGAGGGCGGAGAGGGCCGGGGTGAGGTGGGGGGCGACCGCCGCTTCAAGCAAAACCGATCACGCATTAGGGAGTTGGCCCGCCTCCCCGGGTCGGCGCGGCGCGCGCCCGCGGCCTGATTTTTTTTGGCCGGGGCGTCGAGATTCCACTTGTTCCTCTTTTGTTCTTATGCTAGCGTCGCTTTCGTCAGATTCGTTCGCCGGCCATTCTAGGCAGCCGGCCAAGGATCCGACCGGCCGTCCGCTCCTCTCGGGCGGAGGGCCGCATCGGAGAGTGCGCGGGCGCTTCCCAGCCGGAGGGCTGCGACGCTGTTTTCCTCGATGCATCTCGCCTCAGTACTCCGCGTCGCGTCGCAGTAAGGCGGGAGGAAGGCTTAAAAGATGCTGCCGGGACTAAATTGCTGCAAAACGGGCGACATCCCCCACAGCTCCCCCGGCCAGCCCCTTACCTCCCAGGGATTCCAGGCGCCGTAAGGATGTTTCAGCGCCGATGCCCGCGCATGTCCGACCTTCGGGCGCGCGACCGCGCGCCCGCGTCCGTCCGGCGGCGGACGAAAATCCACCGCATCCCGCCGCCGAGGCCCGCGAGGGCCCCCGACCTTGAGAAGGCCCCGTTTTCCCTTGCAAATCACGGGGTCCAGGGGTATTCAGGCGCCACTTAAATTCGCACGCGGGGATGCGGCGGAAACGGTTTCCGTCGCTCCGGTGCCGACCTTTCGACGGTTGGCAAGACCCCGCGGAGGCACAACCGGAGAAGCGACATGGCTATCCCCACCTTCACCATGCGCCAGCTGCTCGAGGCTGGCGTCCATTTCGGTCATCGCGCGGGCCGCTGGAATCCGCGCATGGCGCCGTTCATCTTCGGCGAGCGCAACGGCGTCCACATCATCGACCTGCAGCAGACCGTGCCGATGCTCTATGCGGCGCTCAAGGCGGTGCGCGACACCGTTTCGGGCGGCGGCAAGGTGCTGATGGTCGGCACCAAGCGCCAGGCCGCGGCCAAGGTGGCCGAGGCCGCCGGCCGCTGCGGCCAGTACTACGTCAACCACCGCTGGCTCGGCGGCATGATGACCAACTGGAACACCGTCGCCGTGTCCGTGAAGCGCCTCAAGAGCCTCGACGAACGGCTCGGGGGCGACGGCGCCCAGGGCATCACCAAGAAGGAGCAGCTCCAGCTCACCCGCGAGCGCGACAAGCTCGAGCGGGCGCTCGGCGGCATCAAGGAGATGGGCGGCCTGCCCGACATCCTGTTCGTGATCGACACCAACATCGAGAAGATCGCGATCTCCGAGGCGCGCAAGCTCAACATCCCGGTGGCGGCGGTGCTGGACAGCAACTCCGATCCGGAGGGCATCACCTATCCCATCCCCGGCAACGACGACGCGATCCGCGCCATCGGCCTCTATTGCGACCTCGTGGCCGATGCCGTGCTCGACGGCATCCAGGAGGAGCTGGTCTCCCACGGCATCGACATCGGCTCGGCCGAGCAGGCCCCGGTCGAGGATCTCTCCGTGGAGCTGGCCGTGGAGCCGGGCGGCGAGGTTGCGGCAGAACCGGCGGACCAAGCCAAGACCCAATAGGAATATATTTCAGGGACTTGAGAAGAATTTCTGAGGTAAGGACGGAGCTTATGGCTGAGATCACGGCGGCACGGGTCAAGGAACTGCGCGAGAAGTCGGGCGCCGGCATGATGGACTGCAAGCAGGCGCTGACCGAATCGGGCGGCGACCTCGAGGCGGCGGTCGACTGGCTGCGCAAGAAGGGGCTTGCCGCCGCTTCGAAGAAGGCCGGGCGCGTCGCGGCCGAGGGCCTGGTCGCGGTGGCGACCGAGGGCGGCCGGGGCGTCGCCGTCGAGATCAACTCCGAAACCGACTTCGTCGCCCGCAACGAGGACTTCCAGAGGTTCGCGGCGGAGGTGGCGGGCGTGGCGCTCGCCACCGAGGGCGACCACGACGCCGTGCTCAAGGCCCCTTATCCGGGCGCCGGGAAATCGGTCGCCGAGCGCCTCACCGACATGATCGCGACCATCGGCGAGAACCTCAACGTCCGCCGCTCCGCGCGCCTCGCGGTCGCCGACGGCGTGGTGGCGAGCTACGTCCATGCCGCCGCGGTGCCGGGCATGGGCCGCATCGGCGTGCTGGTGGCGCTCGAATCCAAGGGCGACAAGGCCAGGCTCGAGGAGCTCGGCAAGCAGCTCGCCATGCACGTGGCCGCCGCCAACCCGCAGTCGGTGGACGTGGCGAGCCTCGATCCCCAGGCGGTGGAGCGCGAGCGCGCCGTGCTGAGCGAGCAGGCGGCATCGTCCGGCAAGCCGCCCGAGATCGTCGCCAAGATGGTCGAGGGACGCCTGCGCAAGTTCTACGAGGACGTGGTGCTCACCGAGCAGGTCTACGTGATCGACGGCGAGAGCCGCGTCTCCAAGGTGCTGGAAGCGGCCGCGAAGTCGCTCGGCACGCCGGTCAAGGTGGCGGGCTTCGTCCGCTTCGCTCTGGGCGAGGGCATCGAACGCGAGCAGAAGGACTTCGCCGCCGAG
Organism: Alphaproteobacteria bacterium; assembly: GCA_050485485.1. Classification (GTDB taxonomy): domain Bacteria; phylum Pseudomonadota; class Alphaproteobacteria; order SMXQ01; family SMXQ01; genus WHSO01. The sequence goes on from JBJHBM010000012.1 coordinate 47,181, forward strand.
GTCGCGGCCCAGCTCGGGCGCTGAGCCGGTCTCGGGTACGGGCGCGAATACGGAACATCGGGCTGGGGGGCAGGAGAGCATGGCAACGGACGACGCGCCTTACGGCCGGGTCCTGTTGAAGCTCTCCGGCGAGGCCCTCATGGGCGGGCAGGAGTACGGGCTCGAGACGGCCACGCTCGACCGGCTCGCCGCCGAGATCAAGGGCGTGGTCGCGGAAGGCATCGAGCTCGCCCTGGTCGTGGGGGGCGGCAACATCTTCCGCGGCGTGGGCGGCGCGGCCCACGGCATCGAGCGTGCCAGCGCCGATTTCATGGGCATGCTCGCGACCGTGATGAACGCGGTCGCGCTGCAGGGCGTGCTGGAGCGCGAGGGCGTGCCGACGCGGGTCTTGTCGGCCATCACCATGACGGCGGTCTGCGAGCCCTACATCCGCCGCCGCGCCATCCGCCATCTCGAGAAGGGGCGGGTCGTGATCTGCGCGGCCGGCACCGGCAATCCCTTCTTCACTACCGATACGGCGGCGGCGCTGCGCGCGGCAGAGCTCGGCTGCGTGGCCCTGCTCAAGGGCACCCAGGTGGACGGGGTCTATTCCGCCGACCCGAAGAAGAGCAAGTCCGCGACCCGTTACGAATACCTCAGTTTTCACGAGGTCCTGGCCCGCGACCTCAAGGTGATGGACGCTTCCGCCATCTCGCTCGCCCGCGAGAACGGCATTCCGATTCTGGTCTTTTCGGTCCACAATCCCGGCGCCCTGCGCGACGTGGTCCATGGCCGGGGCCGGTTCACCCTCATCGGCGAGCGGGCGTCCGGCGAAGGAGACTGAAGATGGCCGATTTCGATCTGAAAGATCTGGAACACCGCATGACGGGTGCGGTCAACGTGCTGCGGGAGGAGCTGGCGGGGCTGCGCACCGGGCGGGCATCCGTGAGCCTGCTCGACCGGGTGACCGTCAATGCCTACGGCTCGGAGATGCCGCTCAACCAGGTCGGCACGGTGTCGGTGCCGGAAGCGCGCCTCCTGGTGGTGAGCGTATGGGACCGTTCCAACGCCACCGCCGTCGAGAAGGCGATCCGGGAAGCGGGCCTCGGCCTCAATCCGGTGTCCGACGGCCAGGCCGTGCGCGTGCCCGTGCCGGAGCTCTCGGCGGAGCGGCGCGAGGAACTGGTGAAGGTGGCCCATCGTTATGCCGAGCAGTGTCGCGTCTCGGTCCGCAACGTGCGGCGCGACGGCATGGACCATCTCAAGAAGCTCGAGAAGGACGGCGATATTTCCCAGGACGAACAGCACGGCTTCGCCGAGAGGGTCCAGAAGATGACCGATCGTTTCATCAAGGAAGTCGACGATCTCCTTGCGGAAAAAGACAAGGAAATAAGGCAAATCTGACCGCATGGAGACGGCTGCGGACCATAGCCCCGGTGCGCCTGCCCACGTTGCCATCATCATGGACGGCAACGGCCGCTGGGCCGCGTCGCGCGGCCTGCCGCGCGGCGCCGGCCATCGCCAGGGGGCGGAAGCGGTGCGGCGCGCGGTCGAGGGCGCCATCGAACTCGGCATCGCCCACCTGACGCTGTTCGCGTTCTCCTCCGAGAACTGGCGCCGGCCCAAGGCCGAGATCGAGGACCTGATGGGGCTTATGGAGCGTTATCTGCGCAGCGAGATCGCGGAGCTTCACAAGAACAACATCCGCCTGACGGTGATCGGCGACCGGACCGCCTTCTCGCGCGAGCTCGTGGCGCTGATGACCGAGGCCGAGAGCCTGACCGCGGCCAACAACCGCCTGCATCTCATCCTCGCGCTCAACTACGGCGGCCGGGCCGACATCGCCCATGCGGCCCGGCGCGCGGCCGAGGAGGTGCGGGCCGGGCGCCTCGACCCCGCCGACATCACCGAGGATCGGTTCGCGGGCTGGCTCCAGACCGCCGGCGTGCCGGAGCCCGATCTCCTGATCCGCACTTCGGGGGAGCAGCGCATCTCCAACTTCCTCCTGTGGCAGAGCGCCTACGCGGAATTCGTCTTCCTCGATACCCTATGGCCCGATTTCACCAAGCGCGACCTCGCGGCGGCGGTGACGGAGTTCGGCCGGCGTGACCGTCGCTACGGCGCATCCGGTGGCTGAGTTCTCGGGCTTCGGGCTGCGGTTTGTCTTCGCTCTCGGGCTCGGTGCGCTGGCGCTGGCGGCGGTCCATTTCGGTCATCCCTGGTTCACGCTCATGGTCGGCGTCGGCGTGGCGCTGATGGCCCGTGAATGGCCCGAACTGTGCCTCGCCGGGGCGGGCGCGCGCCCGCTCTGGCGCCCGCGCCCGCCGGCGGCGGCGGTTGCCTTCGTCGCGGCCGTGCTCGCGGCTTTCGTGCTTGCCGCCGCCGCCGCCTATGTCTGGGCGGCGCTCGCGGCGGCTGCCGGTGCGGCGCTCGCCTTCGTCCTGTCGTCCGCCCGTCCCGGCATCGACCGCCTCCTGTTCGCCCTCGGCGTTCCCTATATCGCGGTTCCGGCGGCGGCCCTTCTCTACCTCGCGCGCGACCCGGATTTCGGCGCGCTCACGGTGTATTGGCTGTTCGCGGTGGTCTGGGCGACGGACATCGGCGGCTATGTGGTGGGCCGGGCCGTGGGCGGGCCACGGCTCGCGCCCCGGATCAGCCCGGGCAAGACCTGGGCCGGCGGGGTCGGCGGCACGATCGCCGCGGCGCTGGCGGCGACGGCGTTCGCGCCGCTCGCGGGCTTCGGGGAGCCGGTGCGCCTCGCCGTCGCGGGGATCGTCGTGAGCCTCGTCGCGCAGGCCGGCGATCTCGCCGAATCGGCCGCCAAACGCCATTTTGATGTCAAGGATTCAGGCTCTATCATACCCGGGCATGGCGGCCTGTTCGACCGGGTCGACGGATTGATCGCGGCCGCCACCCTCGCGGCCGGTGTCGCGGCCGCAACCGGCAGCATGGATTTTCTATGGCGCTGACGCTCGAACGCACCAACGCGGGATCGCGCCCCCGGCGCGTGAGCATCCTCGGGTCGACCGGATCGGTGGGCTGCAACACCGTGGATCTCGTGATGCGCGATCCCGACGCTTTCGAAGTGGTCGCGCTGACCGCGCATACCAACGTGGCCCTGCTCGCCCAGCAGGCGCGGGCGCTGCGCCCGCGCCTCGCGGTGATCGCGGACGCTGCGCGCCATGCCGATCTCAAAGCGGCTCTCGCCGGCACCGATATCGCCGTCGCGGCCGGGGAGGCCGCGGTGGCGGAGGCGGCCGCCCTCGACGCCGACTGGGTGATGGCGGCGATCGTCGGCGCGGCCGGGTTGAGGCCGACGCTCGCGGCGGTGGCGCAGGGTGCGACCGTGGCGCTCGCCAACAAGGAGTGCCTGGTGTGCGCGGGGCCGGTGATGCTCGACGCCGTGCGGCGCTCGAAGGCGATGCTGCTGCCGGTGGATTCGGAGCACAGCGCGATCTTCCAGGTGTTCGACTTCGACAATCGCGATGCCGTCGAGAGGATCATCCTCACGGCCTCGGGCGGGCCGTTCCTCGACCTCGACCTCGACAAGATGCGGACGGTCACTCCGGCCCAGGCGGTGGCCCATCCCAACTGGAGCATGGGCGCCAAGATCTCGGTCGATTCGGCCACCATGATGAACAAGGGCCTCGAGGTGATCGAGGCGAGCTACCTGTTTCCGCTGCCCGAGGACCGCATCGAGGTGCTGGTGCATCCGCAGTCGGTGGTGCATTCGCTGGTGGCCTACAGCGACGGGTCCGTGCTGGCGCAGCTCGGCACGCCGGACATGCGGACCCCGATCGCCTATGCCTTGGCCTGGCCGCGGCGGCAGGCCTCGCCGGCCGGCCGTCTGGATCTCGCCCGGATCGGCCAGCTGACCTTCCGGGCGCCCGACCCGGAGCGCTTCCCGGCCCTGGCGGTCGCAAGACAAGCCTTGAAAACCGGGGGGGCGGCCCCTACAGTCCTGAACGCCGCAAACGAGGTCGCGGTACAGGGATTCCTCGACGGGGGCATAGGATTCCTCGACATCATTTCCGTGGTGTCGGACGTGCTGGCGACGCCGCCGGCGGGCGCGGTCACGACCCTGGAGGACGTGGTCGCGCTGGACCTGGCGGCACGGGCGCTGGCGAGGGAACTCGTGACGAAGTATTCGGCCCGGCGCTGACGGGCCGCGACGGGATGTAAGGCCGGGACGGCAGCCGCCCGGCCCAACGGTGCAGGAACTGTATGGACATTATCGACCTGATCTGGACCAACGGCGCCGCGTTCCTGTTCATCCTCACGGTCATCGTCTTCTTTCACGAACTGGGGCACTACTGGGTCGCGCGGCGCAACGGCGTGCGGGTCGAGGTGTTCTCGATCGGCTTCGGCCCGGAGCTGTTCGGCTGGACCGCCCGCAGCGGCACCCGCTGGAAGGTGAGCGCGCTGCCGCTCGGCGGCTACGTCAAGATGTTCGGCGAAGGCGCGAGCGCCGGCGGCGGCGAGCTGAGTCCCGAGGAAAAGCAGGTTTCGTTCCACCACAAGCGGCTCGGACAGCGCACGGCCATCGTGGCGGCCGGGCCGATCGCCAATTTCGTGCTCGCGGTGCTGGTGCTGGCCGGCCTCTTCATGACCGCGGGCCAGCCCTACACGCCCGCCGACGTCGGTGCGGTGCAGGCGGGCAGCGCCGCCGAGGAGGCGGGCTTCCGCGAGGGCGACAAGGTGATCGCAGTGAACGGCGCTCGGATCGAGAGGTTCGAGGAGCTGCAGCGCCGGGTCCGCATGGCCCCCGGCGAGCCGCTCGCGATCTCGGTCCTGCGCGACGGCGAGACCCTGGTTCTGACCGCCGTGCCGCGCCGCTCCGAACTGGTGGACCGTTTCGGCAACCGTTCCGAGGTCGGCCTGCTCGGCATCTCCGGCGGCGCCGGGGAGCTCAGGCGCCACGGCCCGGTCGGCGCCGTGGTCGAGGCCTCGGTCGAGACCGTGCGGATCGCCCAGGTCACGCTTCAGGCCGTCGGCCAGATCGTCATGGGCACGCGTTCCACCCAGGATCTCGGGGGGCCCATCCGCATCGCCCAGATGTCGGGCCAGGTGGCCGAGATCGGCCTCGTCAACGTGTTCTGGTTCCTTGCTGTGCTGTCGATCAATCTCGGCCTGATCAACCTGTTCCCGGTGCCGATGCTGGACGGGGGGCATCTCGCGTTCTATGCCGCCGAGGCGGTGCGCGGCCGCCCGCTGAGCGACCGCACGATGGAGTACGGCTTCCGCGTCGGGCTCGGGCTGGTGATCGCGCTGTTCGTTTTCGTGACGGTGCAGGACCTGGCAAGGTTCGAGGGTGTCGCGCGGTTCTTCAGGGAACTGGTGGGATGAGGGGGCGCCGCAGGGGGGGAGGCATGACGCGCCTGGCGTGCCTGTTGCTGGCATTGGCATGCGTCGCGGCGGGCTTCGCCGCCGTCGCGCTGCCGCAGCCGGCATGGGCGCAGGCCGGCACCACCATCCGCGAGGTCCGGGTCGAGGGCATCGAGCGCATCGAGCCCGAAACGGTGCGGTCCTACATCCAGCTACGCGCGGGCCAGCCGTTCGATCCGAAGCTGGTGGACGATTCGCTCAAGAGCCTGTTCGCGACCGGCCTGTTCGCCGACGTCTCGATCCGCCGCGAAGGCGACGCGGTGATCGTCCGGGTGACGGAGAACCCGATCATCAACCTGGTGGCCTTCGAAGGCAACGACGTGGTCGAGACCAGCACGCTCACCCGCGAGGTGCAGGTGCGTTCGCGCGTCGTCTATACGCCGACCCGGGTCCAGAACGACGTGGCCCGCATCCAGGAGCTCTACCGGCGCCAAGGGCGTTTCGCCGTCGAGGTCGAGCCCAAGGTGATCCAGCGCGACCAGAACCGGGTCGACGTGGTGTTCGAGATCAACGAGGGCCCGCCGACCAAGATCCGCACGATCTCCTTCATCGGCAACGAATCGTTTTCGGATTCGCGCCTGCGTTCGGCGATCGGCAGCGCCGAGCATCGCTGGTGGAGCTTCCTCACCGCCGACGACATCTACGATCCCGACAGGATCGCCTTCGACCAGGAGCTGCTGCGCCGTTTCTACCTGGCGCGCGGCTATCCCGAGTTCTCCGTGCTTTCGGCCACGGTGGAGCTGACGCCCGACCGCGACAGCTTCTACGTCACCTTCACGGTGGAGGAGGGGCCGCGCTACACGTTCGGAGAGACGCGGATCACGACCCAGCTGCGCCAGGTCGATACCGAGCAGCTGATGAGGGCGGTCACCTACCGCAAGGGCAACGTCTACAACGCCGACGAGGTCGACAAGACCGTCAACCAGATCACCGACGCGGTCGCCACCCTCGGCTATGCCTTCGTCGAGGTGCGGCCGAATCCCGTGCTCGACCGCGAGGCGCGCGTCGTGGACATGGAGTACGAGGTGCGCGAGGGGCCGCGCACCTTCGTCGAACGCATCGAGATCGGCGGCAACGTCCGTACCGAGGACCGCGTGGTGCGCCGCGAATTCCGCCTGGTCGAGGGCGACGCCTTCAACGCCGCCAAGTACCGCCTGTCTCAGCGGCGCATCCGGGATCTCGGATTCTTCAAGAAGGTCACCTTCGATCAGGAGCCGGGCTCGGCGCCGGACAAGACGGTGCTGAAGGTGAACGTCGAGGAGCAGTCCACCGGCTCGTTGTCCATCGGCGCCGGCCTGTCCTCGACGGAGGGCGTCGTCACGCAGTTCCAGCTACAGGAGCGCAATCTTCTCGGCAAGGGCCAGAACCTCGCGCTGACGGCCAGCGTCGGCACCAAGTCGCAGCAGTACGACATCGCCTTCACCGAGCCCTATTTCCTCGGGCGCAACCTCTCCGCCGGCTTCGATCTGTTCAAGATAGACCGGAAGCGAACCGACTCGATCACCTTCGAGCAGGAAAGGGGGGGCGGTGCCGTGCGGCTCGGGTTCAGCTACAACGAGCGTCTCAGCCAGTCCGTGAACTATCGCCTCGAAGAGAAGAGGGTCTCCAACGTCGATCCGAATGCGTCTCTGTTCGTGAGGCGCCAGGAAGGCACCGCCGTGACCTCGTCGGTCGGACAGAGCATCGCCTACGACACGCGCGACAGCCGCCTCGAGCCGAACGAGGGCTTCCTGGTGCGCCTGTCCAACGATCTGGCCGGACTCGGCGGCGATTCCCGTTATCTCCGGAGCCGCCTCGAGGGCGCCACCTACCATCCCGTTTTGTTCGACTGGGTTCTGCGGTTCGGAGCCGAGGCGGGCTATATTGTCGGCTTGGGAGAAGACATTCGCATCGATGACCGCTATTTTCTGGGAGGGGACAGCTTCCGGGGGTTCGCGACGGGCGGCATAGGGCCGCGCGATGCGGCGACCGGCGACGCCCTTGGCGGCGTCAAGTACGTCACGGCAACGGCCGAGGCCGCCATTCCCATCGGCACGTCCACGACCTATAGGCCGAGAGCCTTCGTATTCACCGACATGGGTACGCTGATGGACTCGAACGAAAGCGGGGCAGGCATCCTCGAGGACGACATGATCCGTGTGTCTGTGGGCGTCGGCATCGGCATGGCCACGCCGTTTGGATCGGTACGCATCAATTTCGCCCAGGCCGTGCGGAAGGCGAGCTTCGACCGAACGGAGCTCTTCAGCTTCCGCATCGGTGCCGGCTTCTAGCTCGAGATTGGATTGGGGAATGCACGTGCTTTCTAGATATCTTCTCCGTGCGGCGGTGGTGATTGCTCTGCTCGTCCCGTTCGCGCCCGCCCCCGGGTGGTCCCAGGCCGCGCAGGGCAAGCTGGCCTCGCCCGTCGTCGTGGTGCTCGACATGCGCGTGATCATGCGCGAATCGGTCGCCGGCAAGGCGTGGCAGGAGTACTACGACGGCAAGGTGAAGGCCCATAAGGATCAGATCGCGGCCGAGGAGAAGGCGCTGCGTCCGGCATGGGAGGAGCTTCAGCGCCAGCGCTCGATCCTGGCGCCCGAGGCGTTCCAGCAGCGCGAGCGCGATTTCCGCGAGAAGGAAGCCGCCGTCAACCGCAGGATCGCCGGCGCCGAGCAGGAACTCGGCAACGAGCTGCGCAATACCTTCGAGCAGGTACGCCAGGTGATCGAGGGTCATCTGCGGCCGATCCGCGACCAGATCGTCGCCGAAAAGGGGATCGACATCGTCCTGCTGGTCAATCCGGACGTGAATTACGTGGGCAAGTCCTACGAGATCACCGGCCTGGTTCTGAAGCAGCTCGACAGGAACCTGCCCAAGATCAATATTCCCGCCCTTGCCGAGAAGGCCAAGAAGGGGAACTGACCGAGGCGCCGATGTCCGACCCGCGCTTCTTCAAGGTTGCCGGGCCATTCACGCTCCGCGAGCTCGCCGGGATCGCGGACGCGGAGATTCGGGCGGGCAATCCCGACAGCCGTTTCACGAACGTGGCGCCGCTCGCCGCCGCCGGCCCCGAGGACGTGAGCTTTCTCGACAACCCGGCCTATGCGGAAGCCTTCGCGCGTTCGGCCGCGGGAGCCTGCATCGTGGGGAAGGACCTCAAGGCGCCGCCGCCTGCCGGCATGGCGCTTCTCGTCGCGGCGGAGCCTTATCGCGGCTACGGGCTGATCGCGCGCGCATTCTACCCGGAAACGGCGCCGGAGCCGGGGATCGCGGCGGGGGCCCGCGTCGATCCGGCCGCGACCGTCGCCGCCGATGCCCGCATCGAGACGGGTGCCGTGATCGGCGCGGGTGCGGAGATCGGCGCCCGGACGATCGTAGGTCCCAACGTGGTCGTCGGGCCCGGCTGTCGCATCGGCGCGGACGGCGTGATCGGGCCTTGCGTCTCCATCCGCTACAGCCTGGTCGGCGACCGTGTCCGCATCTACGCCGGGGCGCGCATCGGCGAGGACGGCTTCGGCTATGCCTCCAATGCTTCCGGCCATCTGCATATCCCGCAGCTCGGCCGGGTCGTGATTGGCAACGACGTGGAGATCGGCGCCAATACGACGATCGACCGCGGCGCGGGGCCGGACACGGTGATCGGCGACGGCTGCATCATCGACAATCTGGTGCAGATAGGCCACAACGTTCGCTTGGGCAGGTTCTGCGTGATCGTGGCCCAGGTGGGGATTTCCGGGAGTACCACCCTCGGCGATTATGTGATAATCGGAGGACAGGCCGGGCTCAAAGGCCACATCGAGATCGGCAGCGGCGCCAGGATCGGTGCTCAGGCCGGCGTCATGGCGGACATCGAGCCCGGTGCCACCGTGATCGGCTCGCCGGCCCGACCTTACGGGGATTTCTGGCGCCAGATGGCGACGCTGAAGCGGCTGTCGGCGCGGAACAAGGATAAGGATAAGGTCGGCGATTGAAGATGGACGCTGCGAAGGTCAAGGGCAAGGTCATCCATATCGAGCGGGTCATGGAAATGATCCCGCACCGCTATCCGTTTCTGATGATCGACCGCGTGGACGAGGTCGTCGCCAACGAAAGCGCGGTCGGCATCAAGAACGTCTCGATCAACGAGCCCTACTTCCAGGGGCATTTCCCGCGCCGCGCGGTGATGCCGGGCGTGCTGATCATCGAGGCGATGGCCCAGACCGCCGCCGTTCTCGTGGTCGAGACCCTGGGGGCCGAATCGGAGGGCAAGCTGGTTTACTTCATGACCGTGGAAGGCGCGCGCTTCCGCCGTCCCGTGGTGCCCGGCGACACGCTGCGCGTTCACGTTTCCAAGCTTCAGAACCGGCGCAACGTCTGGAAGTTCCGTGCGGAGGCCAGGGTCGACGGCGCCGTCGCGGCCGAAGCGACCTATTCCGCCATGATTCTGGACGATTGACGTCCTGCGGCCATCGAGCAGCGATCCCTATATGACCAACATCCATCCCACAGCCATCGTCGCTCCGGGCGCCAGCCTCGACGACAGCGTCTCCATCGGCCCCTATTGCATCGTGGGCGAGGGCGTGAGCCTCGGCCCGAATGTCACGCTCCGCTCCCATGTGGTGGTGGAGGGCCCCACCGTTCTCGGCGCGGGCTGTCAGGTGTATCCGTTCGCCACCATCGGGCTCCCGCCCCAGGACCTGAAGTACAAGGGCGAGCCGTCGCGCATCGAAATCGGCGCCGGCACGGTGATCCGGGAGCACGTCACGATCCACCCCGGCACGGCCGGCGGCGGCCTTCTGACGACGGTCGGCGCCAACTGCCTGATCATGGTCGGCGCCCATATCGCCCACGACTGCAAGGTCGGCAACAACGTGGTCATGGCCAATTGCGCGACCCTCGGCGGCCACGTCAAGCTCGGCGACTTCGTCGTGCTCGGCGGGCTCGCGGGCATCCATCAGTTCGTCCGCGTCGGACACCACGCCATGGTGGGCGGCCTGTCGGGGGTGGAGAACGACGTCATTCCCTACGGGTCGGTCATGGGCAACCGTGCCTACCTTTCCGGCCTCAACATCGTCGGCCTCAAGCGGCGCGGCTTCTCGCGCGAGGACATTCATGCCCTGCGCGCGGCCTACCGGTTGATGTTCGCGGAGGAAGGCACGCTCTCGGAACGCCTGGCCGACGTGGCCCAGATGTTCAAGGACAACGCGCCGGTGATGGAGATCGTGCACTTCATCCAGACCGATTCGTCGCGCGCGGTGTGCCAGCCGCAGACCAAGCGTGCCGCCTGACGCCGCCCTGCCCAAGCTCGGCCTGATCGCCGGCAGGGGCGAGCTTCCCGTACTGATCCTCGATGCCGCCCGCGCCGAAGGCCGCGCGGTGTTCGTGCTCGCGCTCGAGGGCCAGACGCCCCGCGATCTGGTGGCGGATGCGGAACATGCCTGGATTCCGCTGGGCGCGGTCGGCCGCGGCATCGACGCGCTCAAGACGGCGGGCGCGGAGGAGGTCGTGTTCGCCGGCGGCGTGCGCCGCCCGTCGCTGTTCAAGCTCGGGCTCGACGCGCGCGCGGCTAGGCTCCTGGCGCAGGTCGGCCGCGCCGCCCTCGGCGACGACAAGCTGCTGTCGATCCTGGTGCGCGAGCTCGAAGGCGAGGGCTTGCGGGTGATCGGCGCCGACGACCTCCTCGGCGGCCTGCTCGCGCCCGAGGGGCCCATGGGACGGCATGTGCCCGACGCGCAGGCCGAAGCCGACATCGCCCACGGGCTCGAGGTCGCGCGCGCCCTCGGGCGGCTCGATATCGGCCAGGCGGTGGTCGTCCAGCAGGGCATGGTGCTGGGCGTGGAGGCGATCGAAGGCACGGATGCCCTGATCGGCCGCATCGGCGCCGTCGCCCGCGAGGGGCCCGGGGGAGTCCTCGTCAAGACCAAGAAGCCCGACCAGGAACGCCGCGCCGACCTGCCGACGGTCGGCGTCCACACGGTCGAGGCTTGCGCCCGCGCGGGCCTGCGCGGCATCGCGGTGGAAGCCGGAGCGACGCTGGTGCTGGGGCGCGAGGCGGCGGCCGCCGCCGCCGACAGGCTGGGCCTGTTCCTGACGGGCGTCCGGCCCGTCCCTTGAGCGGCGCCGCGATGTCCGGCGCGGATGCGCCGATCCATGTCTGTCTCCTCGCCGGGGAGCATTCCGGCGATCACATGGGGGCGCTTCTGATGCGCACGCTGGCCGCGCGGACGGGCGGACACGTGCGGTTCTCGGGGATCGGGGGCGGGGAGATGACCGCCGAGGGCGCCGCTTACGGGTTCGGAAGCTTCTTCCCGATGGAGGAGCTCGCCATCGCCGGCATCTTCGAGATCGTGCCGCATATTCCGCGCGTCCTGCGCCGCATCGGGGAGACCGCCGCGCGCGTGCGCGCGCTCCGCCCCGATGTCGTGCTCACCATCGACAGTCCCGCCTTTGCGTTCCGCGTCGGGCGCAAGCTCAAAGGGTCGGGCATCCCGCACGTCCATTACGTCGCGCCCACCGTCTGGGCATGGCGTCCCGGCCGCGCGCGCATGATCGCGGGCTTCCTCGAACACCTCCTCACCATCTTCCCGTTCGAGGAGCCCTATTTCTCGAAGTGGGGACTCGCCTCCACCTTCGTCGGCCATCCGACCGCCGAAATGGGCCTCGACCGGGGCGACGGCGCGCGCTTCCGCGCCGCGCACGGGATGGACGCCGGGCAGCCGCTCCTGTGCCTGCTGCCGGGCAGCCGCCGGTCCGAGGTGACGCGGCTATTGCCGGTCTATGGCGCCGCCCTGGAGAGGCTTGCGGCACGGTTCCCCGGCCTCGCGGCGGCAGTCCCGACGGTCGCGACCGTGGCGCCCCTGGTGCGCGCGGCGGCGGCGGAATGGCCCGTGCGGGCGGTCGTGACCGAAGGGATCGAGGCCAAGCGCGATGCCTTCGCGGCCGCCGACGCGGCGCTCGCGGCCTCGGGCACCGTGACCTACGAGCTGGCCATGGCCGAAGTGCCGATGGTGGTGGCGTACCGCATGAATCCGGCGACGGCGGCGGTGATCCGCCGAATGATCCGGGTGCGCTACGCTTCGGTGGTCAACATCGTGCTCGGCCGCCAGGTCGCGCCCGAATGCATCCAGCAGGACTGTACGACCGAAAACCTCGCGCGCGAGGTGGGAAACCTGCTGGAGAATCCGGCGGTGCGCGCGCGCCAGAAGGCGGACCTGGCCCGGGTGGCGGTCGCGCTCGGGCGCGGCGGCCCGCCGTCGTCGGAGCTCGCGGTCGACGCGCTGATGGCGGTTATCGCGCGCCGCCGCGTGCGGCTATAATGCGGTTCCTGTTCCGAGACGAACGACGCCACGGAGGACCGCCATGACAGACATCGCCGACAGCGCCGCGCCCGGCGCCGCCGCGTCCAACCCCGCGATGCGGGGCGCGCGCCTCCTGCATACCATGCTGCGGGTGCGCGACCTCGACCGCTCGATCGATTTCTACACCCGCCTCCTCGGCATGAGGCTGCTGCGCCGCAACGACAATCCGGACGGCAAGTACACGCTCGCCTTCCTCGGCTACGGCGAGGAGAGCGATACCACGGTGATCGAGCTGACCTACAACTGGGGGCGGGAAGAGGGCTATACGGTCGGCACCGGCTACGGCCATATCGCGATCGGCGTGCCGGACGTGGAGGCCGCCTGCGCCGTGCTGGCGCGCGAGGGGGTGAAGCTGCCGGTGCCGCCCAAGAAGCGGCCGTCCGGCAACTGGATGGCCTTCGCGGAAGACCCCGACGGCTATCGCGTCGAATTGCTGACGCGGCGCTGAGAATGCGGAAAGGGCGCCCCGCGGGGCGCCCTTCGCGTCTCCGGCCGGCCGCGGCGCGCTACTTGCGGCTCGCGATCGGCACGAACTTGCGGCGCGCCTGGCCGGTGTAGATCTGGCGCGGGCGGCCGATCTTCTGTTCCTTGTCCGCGATCAGCTCGTTCCACTGGCAGATCCAGCCGACCGTGCGGGCGACCGCGAACAGCACCGTGAACATGGAGATCGGGAAGCCCATCGCCTTCAGGATGATGCCCGAATAGAAGTCCACGTTGGGGTAGAGCTTGCGCTCGATGAAATAGTCGTCGTGGAGCGCGATGTGCTCCAGCTCCAGCGCCAGCTCCAGAAGCGGCTCGTCCTTGATCTCGAGTTCCTTCAGGACCTCGTGGCAGGACTTCTGCAGCACCTTGGCGCGCGGGTCGTAGTTCTTGTAGACCCGGTGGCCGAAGCCCATCAGCTTGGTCGGGTCGTTCTTGTCCTTCACGCGCGCGAGGTAGGCCTTGATGTTCTTCTTGTCGCCGATCTCGCCCAGCATCTTGAGGACCGCCTCGTTGGCGCCGCCGTGGGCCGGACCCCACAGCGAGGCGATGCCCGCCGCGATGCAGGCGAACGGGTTGGCGCCGGTCGAGCCGGCGAGCCGCACGGTGGAGGTGGAGGCGTTCTGCTCGTGGTCGGCGTGGAGGATGAAGATCTTGTCCATCGCGCGCGCGAGCACGGGGTTGACCTTGTAGGCCTCGCACGGCACGCCGAACATCATGTAGAGGAAGTTCTCCGCGTACTTGAGGTCGTTGCGCGGGTACATGAAGGGCTGGCCGATGGAGTACTTGTAGGCCATCGCCGCGATGGTCGGCATCTTGGCGATCAGCCGGTAGGAGGCGACCATCCGCTGGCGCGGGTCGGTGATGTCGGTCGAATCGTGGTAGAAAGCCGACAGCGCACCCACCACGCCGCACATGATGGCCATCGGGTGGGCGTCGCGGCGGAAGCCCCGGAAGAAGAGGTTGAGCTGCTCGTGCACCATGGTATGGCGCGAGATGTCGTACTCGAACCTGGCCTTCTGCTCTTTGGTGGGCAGCTCGCCCTTGAGCAGCAGGTAGCAGACCTCCATGAAGTCGCTCTTCTCGGCCAACTCCTCGATGGCGTAGCCGCGGTGCAGCAGCACGCCCTCGTCGCCGTCGATGTAGGTGATCTTGGATTCGGTGGAGCCGGTCGCGGTATAGCCCGGGTCGTAGGTGAAGTAGCCGGTTTCGGCGTAGAGCCGGCGGATGTCGATGACCTTGGGCCCGATCGTGCCCGTCAGCAGCGGCAGTTCGACCTGCTTTCCGGTGAGATTGTCGGTGAGGGTGACGCTCTCGTTCTTGCCCTTGTTGCCCGCGGTTTTTGCCATGCGACTGTATCCTTGGTTCTGGCTTGGCCGCGTACCCCGGGAAGCCCGGCCAACGCGGTTTCGTTCCTGATTTCGATGCCGGGCCAGCATATCCGCTGCGGCCCCAATTAGCAATTCGCCGGGCGCCCGCGCGGGCGCCGAAAATTCATTTCCTGCAAGGGGTTTGGCGCATGATTTTCACCCCGCCGCGTCGCCGATTCGCGCCAGCGTCTCGTCGCGCCCGAGCACCTCCATGACCTCGAACAGGCCGGGCGATTCGGTCCGCCCCGTGAGCGCCGCCCGGAGCGGCTGGGCGACGTCGCCGAGCTTGGCGCCGGCGCCCTCCGCGTAGGCGCGCACGGCCGCTTCCAGGGCGTCGGCGCGCCAGTCGGGGACGCCCGCCAGCACCGCGGCCAGGGCCGAGAGGCGGTCGTGCCCGGCGCCCTCGAGCAGCCTGCGCGCCTTGTCGGTGAGCGCGAGCGGGCGCGGCGCGACGTAGAACGCGGCTTTCTCGGCCAGCTCGTTGAGCGTGGCGGCGCGCGGCTTGAGCCCGGCGAGCCCGCGGGCGAGGCGGTCGCGCCCGGCGGCATCCAGGGGCGCGCCGGCCAGGGCCTCGATGCGCGGCCCGGCGAGGTCGAGCAGGCGCGCGTCGTCGGCGGCACGCAAATAATGGGCGTTGAGGCTGGTGAGCTTGGCGAGGTCGAAGCGCGCGGCGGCGCGCCCCACCGCTTCCAGTCCGAACCAGCGGACCGCGTCCTCGCGGCCGATGATCTCGTCGTCGCCGTGGCTCCAGCCGAGCCGCAGCAGGTAGTTGAACATGGCCTCCGGCAGGAAGCCCATGTCGCGGTAGGCCTCGACGCCGAGCGCGCCGTGGCGCTTCGACAGCTTGGCGCCGTCGGGGCCATGGATCAGCGAGATATGGGCGAAGGCGGGGGGCGCCCAGCCGAGCGCCTCGTAAATCTGGAGCTGGCGGAAGGTGTTGGTGAGGTGGTCGTCGCCGCGGATCACGTGGGTGATACCCATGTCGCGGTCGTCCACCACCACCGACAGCATGTAGGTGGGCGAGCCGTCGGAGCGCAGCAGCACCATGTCGTCGAGTTCGGCGTTGGCGACCCGCACCTCGCCCTGGATCAGGTCGTGGACCACGGTCTCGCCGTCGCGCGGCGCCTTGAGGCGGATCGTCGGGCCGACGCCGGCCGGCGCCTCGGCCGGGTCGCGGTCGCGCCAGCGCCCGTCGTAGCGCATCGAGCGGCCCTCGGCCCGGGCCTTGTCGCGCATTTCGGCCAGCTCCTCGGGGGTGGCGTAGCAGCGGTAGGCCCGGCCCGCCTCGAGCAGCGTGCGGGCGACCTCGGCATGGCGCGCGGCGCGGTGCGACTGGAACACCGGCGGCGCGTCCCCCTCGAGCCCCATCCAGGCGAGCCCGTCGAGGATCGCGTCGATCGCCGCCTGGGTCGAGCGCTCGCGATCGGTGTCCTCGATGCGCAGCAGGTAGGTGCCGCCGTGGTGCCGCGCGAACAGCCAGTTGAACAGCGCCGTCCGCACCCCGCCGATGTGCAGGAACCCGGTCGGGCTCGGGGCGAAGCGGGTGACGACCTTGCCGGCGCGGTCGGCCGGGTCGGTGCTGGGGGGGATGTCGGACATGGCACCCGGGGGTCGGTCTTGATAGGCTCGTGGGCGAGGGGGTGGTAGCACATTCCCGCCGCTGTTTCCATGCGGGCGGTCCCATGACGATGGACGGAGTACGGGCGGCCTTCGCCGCCACGACGTATCGGGCGCTGCGCGCGGCCTGGCCG
>JBJHBM010000013.1:0-55451 GCA_050485485.1 Alphaproteobacteria bacterium
CCGCGATCCTGCGCGACCGCGCCCATGAAGGCGTGCGGCGCGTGATCGTGGACGCGCCCCGCGACGAGCGCGACGCCCGGACCTTCGCGGCGGAGTACCTGCCGGCGTTGGACGCGCGGATCGAGCGCTGGCGCGGGCCGGAGCCCGCGTTCGCGGCGTTCGGCGTCGAGGACGAGATCGCCGCGGCGCTCGAGCCCCAGGTGGCGCTGCCCTGCGGCGGCTCGGTGGTGATCGAGGAGACCTCGGCGCTGACCGCCATCGACGTCAACACCGGGCGCAACACCGGCGGCGCGGGCGGCCATGCCGCCACGGTGCGCGCCACCAACCTGGAGGCGGCCGGGGAGATCGCGCGGCAGTTGCGGCTGCGCGGCCTCGGTGGGCTCACCGTCATCGATTTCGTCCACATGGACGATCCCGCCCACCGGGCCGAGGTCCATGCCGCGCTGATGGCGGCGCTGGCGGACGATCCCGCCTTCATCCGCGCCACCGGGCTCTCGGAGCTGGGCCTCGTCGAGCTTGCGCGCCGGCGCGGCGCGGGCCCTTTGCGCGAGCGGCTGGCGGCGGCCCGGCAGGCCGGCGGCGCGGGGAACGGGGAAGGGGCCGGGGAACCTTAGGGCTTGGCGGCCGCGCAGGCAGCGACCGCATTGTCGACCGCGGGGGCGGGGTCGGGCGCCGGGAAGGTGAGCAGGCGCGTCTGGACGCGGCCGGGGGCGCTTTCGACCAGGGTGACGACGAACGACAGCCGGGCCGCGCCCTCGTACACCACGCGGCTCGCGTCGCCGCCCTCGTGGCTCAGCACCGAGACGAGCGCGGGACCGGCGCCCGCCGGGGACGCGAGCTCCGGCGCGTCCCTCAGCATCCGGGCGAGACAGGCGCCGAGCGCGGCGCGGTCGGCGGTGACCACGACGCCGGGGCGCTCCTGGGACGGCGGCAGCAGCACGAACCAGGTGGCGAGCGCCGCCCCCGCCGCACCGGCGGCGGCGAGCGCGAGGCACGGCACGGTGAGGTGCCGGCAGTTGGCGTTGCTGGTCTCCATCGGCGGGTAAGATGAATTGAGGGCGTAATTTCGTCAAATTCTATCGAATTGATTTAAAAGAGAATTTGGATAAATTTTTAGACAAATGCCACGCCTCCGCTTGCGCGATGCCGCGCGCGGTGAAATACAGTCGAAACCATGAGCGAGCGCGACAGAAACGCAAAACCCGCGCCTTCCGACGCACCCGCGCCTGACGCGCCCGCGACCGACGCCGGGCGTGCGGGCGCGCGCAAGTCCTGCCCCACCTGCGGCAAGCCCGCCGTGGCGGCGCACCGGCCGTTCTGCTCGCGCCGCTGCGCCGACCTCGACCTCGGGCGCTGGCTCAAGGGCGACTACCGCATCCCGGCGGTGGAGCCGCCCGACGGCTTCGACGAGGGCTTCGAGGAGACCGGACCGGAGCCGTCCGCGTCGCCCGGACCGGGCCGCGACCGGTCCGGCGGCGGAGGCGCCTGAGGCGTTCCGGGGCGGGTCCGCGCGGCCTTCGCGGCGTCTTTACAGGGCGCCGGAATGCCCCTATAACCGCCCGGCGCCCGAGCGGCGCGCGCCATCCGGCTCCCCGTGCCCAGGTAGCTCAGTTGGTAGAGCAGGGGACTGAAAATCCCCGTGTCGGCAGTTCGATTCTGTCCCTGGGCACCACCACCCACCTTAACCTATTGTTTTCCTAAGGACTTTCCCACGAGTGGGACACTTTTTCCAGACCTGTGGGACACTTCCACAAGGTGCATCGCATCCCCGGCGAGCTTTTTCCGGCTCGCCTTCTTGGTGTAGCGGGCCGCCTGTTTCGGGCTTGTCCACCCGAAGATCGCCATAAGCTGATGCTCGGTCGCGCCGTTCTCCGCGGCGGAATCGGCCCCGGCTTTCCGAAGGCCATGCGCCGAGCAATGGGGAAGGCCAGCCGCCACGCACTGCCGCTTGAACCAGTTCCCGAACCCGTTTGACGTGAAGGGCTTTCCGTAGGACGTGACCAGCCACGTCATGTGACCGGAAGGGCAGGCGTCCACCGAGTCTTGCAGGGGCGAGAGAATGGGGATGGCGCGCTCTTTCCGGGTGCGCTTCTTGCCGCGCCCCTTCCACTCGACCCAATGCAGCCAGCCATCACGGACCATCTGCCGGCCGAAGTTGACGGCATCGGATCACCCCCTCTACTCCCTGTCCCATTCGTTCTCCTCCGAATCAGGCAGGGCGTCATAGGCCAAGTCAAGCGCGTAGCGGTCCCACCGCCGCAGGCCGTTGATCTTCTTGGGCTTCGGCATCCGGCCGTCTCTCACCATCTCGTCAAAGAGCGTCGTACCGATGCCGATGTAGGTAGCGGACCGGGTGGTGCGGCGTGGCCGTGTCCGGGGATTCCGCGTCATGCTCATCACGCAGCGCCCGGCCGCCATCCACAAGAACGTCCTCACCCAGGCAAATGCCCTGATCGCGATGCGCCTCCCGGCGCCGCAGGACCGCAAGGCCGTGGAAGAGTGGATCAAGGGCCAGGCCGATGCCGAGGAAGGGCGGGCGGTGCTCGCCTCGCTCTCCCGGCTCCAGCGTGGCGAGGGCTGGGTATCGAGCGCGCACGGCAGGAGGGATACGAGCGCGGTCTTGAGCAGGGCGCACGCCAGCAGGCCGCGGCCGACAACGAACGCATCGCCACGCTTCGCCGCGCCATCGAGGCGGCAGCGGGCTATCTCCTGCCGCTGATCGAGGCGGCGGACGGCGGAGTGCCGGTGGTGAAGGTGCGGCGCGCGCCAGAGCCGCCCGTGATCGAGCATCGCCCGTCCCGCCCCGCGCCCCGTGTGGCCGCCGGCGCCGGAGAGAAGATGGCAGGCGGCGAGCGCCGCATCCTGACTGTGCTGGCGCAGTATCCGGGCGGCCGGTCCAAGCGCCAGGTCGCGATCTTCGCCGGCTACGCGATCAACGGCGGGGGCTTCAACAACTACCTGTCGGCGCTGCGCTCGAAGGGCTGGATGGAGGGCCGGGGCGACGATCTTCGGATCACGGACGCGGGGCTCGCCGCACTCGGCAGTTACGACCCGCTCCCGACCGGGCGCGACCTTCTCGACCACTGGCTCCGGCAGCTCGACAAGGCGCCGCGCCTGATCCTCGAAACCTTGGCTGGCGCCTATCCGGCCGCGCTCACAAAAGACGAGGTAGCGGCACGCGCCGGCTATCAGCCGAATGGAGGTGGGTTCAACAACGCGCTCTCCCGGCTGCGGACGCTCGAGCTGATCGACGGCCGCGGCGAACTGCGCGCATCGGAGGTGCTGTTCGATGACTAACCCAGGAGGCAGCATGAAGGACTACGCCGAGCTGGTGGAGAGGTTGCAGCGGAAACACGATGAACTCAACTGCCTCGCCGCGCCGCCAGCCAACTGGAAATCGGATGAAGAAAAGCGCCGCGAGATATCGGAAGCGATGGACCTGTGCTGGGAAGCCGCCCAGGCCCTCGCCGCCGTGGTATCGCAGCTGATCGCGGCCATTCTGGCAAAAGACGAGGCCATATTTCATATGTCAGACGCGGGGCTTATCGCCACCAGAGAACGCCGCCGTGCCGAAGACCTCGAACGCGCCCTCGCCGCCCGCCCCCTTGAAGCCGAGCAGGCCGTCAGGGACGTGATCGAGGCGGCGGTGCGGTGGGATGGACGCTGCCGCGACTTTCCAGCACCCGTGAAAGTCCTGTACCGACGCGCACGCCTCGTCATCTCGGTCAATCCACGCATCGCACACTTCGCAGAAGATCAGCATGTCGTCATCACCAGCTCCGTCGAGCAGTCGCTGGTAATCGGCGCGCGGGACTATAATGAGGTCGCCCGTCGCCTTGCTGGCGAGTTCCTTCAGGTGCTTGAGGTCAGCCATTGCCGTAGCTCCATATCGCACCACTTGAGATCATTGAGATCGTTGACCTGCTAACGTCGAAGTCTTCGGCAATTTCTTTGTGTTGGCGGCCGGCGGACAACTGGTCCCGGATCATTTTCACTTGGCCTTCAGTTAGGCGGACCCTTGGGTTCGCTTCGCCGCGGCGCTTCCCATTCCATCGATGTGAGCGCCCCTTGGCCTGTCTATCCGCAACGTTGTCGGTATTCGTCCCGAGAAAGAGATGGCTCGGGTTGCAGCATGCGGGATTGTCGCAACGGTGGCAGACGAACAGTCCTTCGGGGATCGGGCCGTAGGCGGCCTCCCAGAACAACCGGTGCATGCGATAGCGCTTCCCACCCATTGCCAGCACGCCGTAACCACCACGATTGAGCCGCCCCGGCCACTTGATGCACGGGGTATCCCTCCAGTCGCGGTTGTTCATCTCGCTCATTTGCCGCCTCCCGCGCGGGCGATGGCGGCGCGGATCAGCTTGTATTCGTCGCTGCCCTCCTCGAAGTACGGGAGCAGCGTTTCGGCCACTTCGTAGAGGTGCGGGGCGGCGGCTATCAGGTTGCAATCCGCTTTTGCTGACTCGGATTCGGGCGGAGCGGAAATCCACGCGACGGTTTTCTGCTCGTCTAGTGCGGCGATCAAATGCATCCCGGCCGTTCCCGAAAATCCGACGTATTCCCACGGTCCCGGCGTGAAGGTTGGCTTGCTCATAGGGCTTCCTCCTCAGGCGGCGGGCTAAACCGACATCACGTCAATGCCGTGGCCGCTCGCGCCCTTTGTGGCGGCGTCGTGCAAAAGGCTTCGATATCCGAGGATTGGGGTCACTCGCTCGCGCGGCTTCGCATCACGAACGAAGACCTCAAGCAGGGTGCCGTCAGTGAACCGGAGGCTCTTGATCGCCTCAAATTTATCGCGCCGATGGGAGAGCACTTCACGATGCACCACCTTACGTTGGCTGGATCGGTAGCCGCTCCATTCGGCTTCGAGAACAAATCGTTTAGCCATGTCTCTCGCTCTCCTTCGGGGCCGTGGCCTTGGGGGTTACCAAGCAGCCGCTTCTTCACGGGTCAGGAAGAAGTGGATGCCGTGCGAACACTCGTTCCAGCGGTCGTCGTCCCACGAGTCCGGGCGCACGATTTCACCGACGCGGTATTCAGTTTTCGGTCCATGTTGGTTCGTAAAGGCGACTTCGGCGCCCTCGATATCGAGGACTTCCACATATTCGGCGCGGCACTTCCGGCTCGCGCCATTCGACCGCTTGGCCTCGGGCGGGATGCGGAGCTTCACCACACAGGGTTCGCCGCCGTCGCTGTGGGCCTTTTTCCAGCCGATGATTTCGCCCTCCCGTGGGGCGATGACTGTCATGGCCATGGCGAGTTCGGCGTTTTTGGCATCCGTGAGGTTGGCACCCGCGAGGTTGGCACCCGTGAGGTAGGCACCCGTGAGGTTGGCACCCGCGAGGTCGGCACGCGCGAGGTCGGCACCCGCGAGGTTGGCACCCGTGAGGTCGGCATCCGTGAGGTCGGCACCCGCGAGGTTGGCACCCGTGAGGTCGGCATCCGTGAGGTAGGCACCCGCGAGGTCGGCACCCGCGAGGTCGGCATCCGTGAGGTCGGCACGCGCCTTGACGGCAACCTTCACCGCCGCGCCAAGCTGGATACTGTGGGGCTCGCTCTCGTAGCGGGCCTCAATCTCGGCCTCGAACAGGACGGCGCGGGTCCAGCGGCTTTTGATGGCGATCTTCATGTCTCTCCTGCTCCTTCGGGGCCGTGGCCTGGGGGGTTAGGGGGTGGGTGGCGTGTAGTCGCACCAGTTCGCCAGCGCGACGGCGCAGGTGCCGATCTTGATTTCGTGTGTGGGCGCGAAGGAGCCGAGGAGCGCGCGGAGGGCTATGCCAGCCTTCTTGCCGTCCACGCCATCTTTCCACTTGAGGCCGTGTTCCGCGAGGGTGCCTCCGTTGTAGAAAAGCGTCTCGACGGCACGATGAAACGGCGTGTGGCCGAAGCCGTACCAGTCGCCCAACTGCTCACGGGAGAGGTACGCACCATCCGGCGCACCGAACGCCATGGCCGCACCATCGAACTCCGGGACCGGAAATTCAGCGGGCGGGGTGAGGGTTTGCGCTTGTGCCATTTCTTTCTCCTGCTCCTTCGGGGCCGTGGCCTTGAATGAGGTCCATTATGCATAGCGCATTGCCGGTGTCAATGCATTTTGCATGGGTCGCAGACAAAAAAAGAGCGCCCCCTGAAGCGCTCTGGTTTTAAACGGCGGGCCGCCTGGTTAGTGGCGCGGTCCTTTCGCCTCGACAACCCGGAGTGTGGGCTGGGGCAGGGGGGTTATGCTTGCCGTTTGGCGAAAGGGCGGCGGCTATTCATTTCATCATATGCCAGCGCCTTGATCTTCAACAAAGCCGTGGCTCGGCCTTCACTGCTTAACTCCCTGAAAGCACTGATTAATTCGGTTTCGTCCGGTGACATGTCATACTCCCCGTTAACCTTGTCACCATGCTGCACATCATTTCCTAACGACTCTTTAACGGCCGGATTTGCCCCGTTTCTGGGCTCGCCTTCACCCGTCAGCATCCAGCCCTTTTTGACCTTGAAAAAGGCCGCATACCGCTCCGCGACATGCTTCCTGATCCCGCGCGAGCCGTTCTCGTGGCCGAGGTACGTTCCTTCGGGTACGCCCATGGCGGCGGCGGCTGCCGTGGCCGTTTCGTAGCCGGCTAGCTTGCGCGCGAAAATCAACCGCTCTTTAAGCTCTTCATCCATTACGCATATTCTTAGCATGGGCAGCAATGCGATGTGCATTGACATGCGCCATGCGCTATGCATAATGGGGCTATGAGCAATTCATTCGACCTCAAAGCCATCCGCCTTGATCGCGGCGAAAATCAGGAAGAGTTCGCCAAGCACTTCGGTGTCGCGCAGACCACCATTCATCGGTGGGAAACGGACGGGATACCTGCGCGCGGCCCGGCCCGCATGGTGATTGAGAGATTTGTCGCCGAGAACGAGGCCACGAAGGCAGACAAGGCCGCCGCCGAACCTATTCCCGCCGGGCAGGGGGCCTGATGATCGCCGCCGTCGCCCTCTACCTCGCCGCCCTCATCGCCATCGCCGTGTTCATGCGGGGTGCCGCCTAGATGACGCGGTACAGCAACCACCCCCACAGCACGACGGCCAACGCCGCGAGCGCGAGGTTGGGCCAGTACACATGCATTTCACTTTCCCCGCACGTTCGGATGGTCCGGCGTGCAGCGGGCGCGGCTAGATCCCCCTCCGGCCGCGTCCGCCCCCTCATTCGCATGTTTCTCAAAGCCTGCGACTCGATGCTCCGCAAAAGCAGCGCGCCGCTTCTCACGGAGGACATCGACTACGGCCTCTGTGAGTTTCCCTATGTGAGTGAACCTGTCCGTCCGCTTCTCCATGACACTCATCATGGAGAGACGACATGTACAAATCGCCGGGAAATGACGGCCGAAAATTTCGGACCATCAAGGGCGGAAAATTTCCGTCCAAAAAGGACAGCGCAATGACCGACGCCGCGCTGATCCCATCCGAACCGCCCGCACTCACCTATGACGAGGTTCTTTCAACCTATCGTCAATGCGTCGTGGTGGACCTCGGAGAGGAGCGGTCCGCACGCAAGCGGCTTGCGACGATACAGGACTGCAACCCGCGCACCGCGAAGGGCCACTACGAAGGCCAGAACCTTCCGGGCGTCGTGGAATTCCTGCGCGCCTGTCAGCGGCTCCCGACCCTCAAGGCTTGGGTGCGCGAAGTCCTGCAATTGCAGGCCGACCTGGACCCGCGCTTCGAGCGCGAGATGCACAACCTCATTCGGACCTATCAGGAAATGACGGAGGCGCGGAAGTGACGCGCCGCGTAATCGCGTAACCAGCCCTCAGGGGCGCTGTACGGGGAGTGTGTCAGGGGTGACACCGGAAGAACGCCTTTGGTCCAGGGTGGACAAGAATGGGCCCGTGCCGAAGCACCGCCCCGACCTCGGACCGTGCTGGGTCTGGGATGGTCCCCTATTTCACAACGGATATGGTCAACACTCAGTCCACCACCGGAGTTACGTAGTTCATCGCGTGGTTTACGAAATGGTGGTTGGCCAAATTCCAAGCGGTCTCACGCTCGATCATCTGTGTCGCGTCCGCAACTGTGTGAATCCAGCCCATCTGGAGCCGGTGACGCATCGCGAGAACACGCTGCGCGGCGATGGTGTCACCGCGATCAATGCGCGGAAGACATCATGCCATCGCGGACACCCCTTCGCGGGCGAGAATCTCTACGTCCTGCGTAAGGCGATCGCCGACCTGATCGCCGGCTTCGACGAGGCCAACCGCATTGCGGTGCTGCACTTCGCCGACCCGCTGGCCGCCGCCCTCGCCGAGCTCGACCGGGTGCAGCAGCTGCGCCTTCGCGAGGCGGAGGCCCTGGGCGCCGATGTCACGCTGCTCGAGCGGCGCCACGCGCTGGAGCGCCAGCGGGTGATCGAGCAGTTCGGCAAGGCCGCGAACGACAACCTCCAGCGGATGCTGGACGATCTCACGGGCGGGGGATCGTCGCCGTTCGCTCCGGCGGAAACTCTGGCGAATGCCCAGGCGCGCTTCGACGAGCTCCGGGCGGCGGCGCTGGGCGGGTCCATGTCGGCCCGCGAGGACATCGCGGGTGCGGCACAGAACCTCATCCGCGCCCTGGAGGGGAGCTTCGGCCATTCGTCGCAGTTCTTCGAGGGCTTCAACCTCGTCACGTCCACGCTTCAGGAACTCCTCGGGGTGCCGGGCTTCGCCAGCGGCACCATGTCGGCGCCTTCCGGACTGGCGCTGGTCGGCGAGCGGGGCCCCGAGCTGGTGCGCTTCCGCGGCGGCGAGCAGGTCATCCCCAATCACGGAATGGGGCCGTTCTTCGCCAATGACAACCTCGCGCCCGTCATGCAGATGGTGGGGCGGGACATGGTGGCGGCGATCTACCGCGGCACGGACGCCACGCTCGACGGCAGCGGCGCGGTGGTGCGCGAGCTTCGGGCGCTGCGGGCCGACTTTGCGGAAGTGAAGAATGAAATCGCGCAGTTGCGGCGCGAGCAGCGCGCCCCACAGGCGCCTATGCGGAGGACCGGATAATGGCGGATATGACCAATTACAGCGAATCGGCTCTTCTCAATCACCTTCTTGGCCTCGCGGCCTTCACGATGCCCGAGACCGTCTATGTCGGGCTCTTCACCGCGGCGCCCTCGGATGCCGGCGGGGGCACGGAGGTCTCGGGCTTCGGCTATGAGCGTCAGCCCATCACGTCGGTGATGAGCGAATCCACGGGCGGATCGCAGTCCACGAACGGCAGCATCATCCGCTTCGGGCCGGCGGCCGGTGCCGATTGGGGCGACATCACCCATTGCGCCCTGTTCGACGCCGCCGAGGGCGGAAACATGCTGATGTGGTCGGCGCTGGACGACAGCGTGTTCGTGGGCGACGGCAATGCCTTCGAGTTCGACGTGGCGAGCCTGGTGGCCGAGCTCGACTGATGACGTTCGGTTCCGCGGCCTTCGGGGAAGATCCTTTCGGCGTCCCGGCTACGCGCGCCGGTCAGCCTGCGGTTCAAGGCGCGGTCGCGGTCTCGGGCTTCGGCACGCTGATCGCGGAAGGGCTCCAGGTCGATGCCCCGTTCGCGACCTTCACGGGCATCGGCACCCTCATCGCCGCGGGGCTGATAGCCCGGCAGGGGGCCCTGACCGTCAAGGGCGCGGGGGCACTTCGGGCGGACGGATCGGACCTAGCCTCGCGATTGCTGACGCGGAACGGCGCGCTCCGTGTCTGGACGGTCGAGCTCGACGTCTATCGAGCGCGGTAGGGGCATCGCATGACCTTCGGCCTTCATGCTTTCGGGGAACAGCCGTTCGGCTACGCGGAGCTCGCGGGCCCGAACATCGTCACCCTCTACGCCAGCACGGACGGCTACACGTCCAAGGCCGGGGACACGCCCGAGCGCACGCATTTCCCGGCCCGCGTCATGCAGGCCTTCCAATACCGGCGCTCGCTGCTGGGAGGGCCCGAGCTCGGGGGGCTGGTCACGCAGGGCTACGGCGACCTGATCTTCGACAATGCCGACGGCTTCTGGGACGCCATCGTTCGGGACTATACCGTGGACGGCCGGGAGATCAGGACGCGGCTCGGCGACATGGACCTTGCCTACGGGAGCTTCGCCGGCGTCTGGAACGGCACCGCGCGCGGGTGGTCGGCGACCGATATGGAAATGCGGATCGGGATGCGGGACTTCGGCTTCCTGCTGGACCGCGTGTTGCAGAGGGCCTTCTACGGCGGCACCGGGGGGCTGGACGGCGGCGACGATCTTGCGGGCCGCCCAAGGCCGGTCGCGCTCGGCTTCTGCGAGAACGTGACGCCCGCCTATCTGGGCGTGCTCGACCTCGGGGACGGGCCGCTCCACACCTATCAGGTCAACTGGCGCTCCGTGCAGGGCGTGACGGAGGTTCGCGAGGGCGGACTGGCCTACGACGAGGTGACCGAAGGCGCGCCATCCGGCGGGGAATGGAAGCAGGACGCGAGCCTGGGAATATTCCAGATCGGCAGTACGCCCATCGAGGCCATCACGGCGGACGTGGAGGGCGACGACGAGGGCGGCTACGTCGAGACCCTGCCGGACGTGGTCGGGCGGCTTCTGACGGATTTCTCCGCCGCCTTCGGGGAGTCGCGCATCGAGGCCGCGACCTTCGCGGAACTCGCGAGCGATGTTCCGGGCCCGGTCAACCACTACATCGGCACCGAGCCCGCGAATCTGGGCGCCACCATCGGGGCCCTTCTGGCGGGCGCCGCCGCGTGGGGGGGCTTCAACCGGCCGGGCAGGTTCGAGGTCCGGGCCCTCAAGGCGCCGGGCACTCCGAGGATCACGCTGACGGAAGCCCAAATCAAGGGCGCACCCGAGAGGCTGGGGCCCGGGGAACTGCCGGAGAGCGTGCAACTCCCCACCAAGCGCCGACGAATCGGATACCGCCGCAACTGGACGGTGCAGCGCGGCGGGGTGCTGGCGGGCGCAACGGAAGCCGTGCGGAGCTTCGTCACCGACGAATACCGGGTCGCGGAGAGTTTCGACAACGCCACCGAGACCCGGAACTCGCTGGCCGGCGA
Organism: Alphaproteobacteria bacterium; assembly: GCA_050485485.1. Classification (GTDB taxonomy): domain Bacteria; phylum Pseudomonadota; class Alphaproteobacteria; order SMXQ01; family SMXQ01; genus WHSO01. The sequence continues at coordinate 11,034 of JBJHBM010000013.1, forward strand.
TCCCGAGATGATCCCGAGCCCCTTCAATCTCAAGGCCGATGCCGAGGCGGTCTGCCAGCGCCTCATGGACCTGTTCGGCGGACTGTTCGAGTTCTACCGCGTGCGGGCGCGCTGCAACTACTTCGCCATCGAGCTCGGCACCACCGTGAGGTTGCGCTACCCGCGCCTCAACATCCAGACCGGCGGGGATTTCATCGTCGTGGATTACGAGATCGACAGTGCGGCCAACGCCGTCACCCTCACGCTTTTCCGACCCGGAGACTGACGCATGGGCAATGTCCAGATCGGATGGGCCAAGCCCCTCGACGCGGCGCTCCTGACCGCTTCCGCGGCTATCGCGGGCCTCGGGGTCAACCGCCTCAAGACGCAGGATGTCGTCGATATCTGGAATGCCGGGGCGAGCAGCGTCTGGCTGCTGGCGGACTTCGGCCAGGCGGTCGATCTCGACGGCACGGCGTTGATCGGCACCAACCTCACCGCGTCGGCAACACGGCGCATCCGGGTTTCTACCTCGGACGCGACAGGCGTCGCGGGCGACGCGCTCGACACCGGGACCGTCTCTGCGGGAGTCGATCCCGCGTTCGGGATGGTGGTCGCGACCTTCGGGCAGCGGGTGACGGGGCGCTACCTCCGGCTCGACCTCGCGGACGCGGGCCTGACGGAGATCACGGCCGGCCGCTGGTGGGCCGGGACGCTGTTTTCGCCCGCAGTCAACATCGGCTTCGGATGGAAGCGCCTCCTGCTGGACACGACCGAGCGCAACGAGACGCCGGGCGGCCAGTCGCACGCGAACCGGCGTCCCCAGCGGCGCGGCTTCGAGATGACCTTCGACTTCATGTCCGACGCCGAAAGTGCGGCCTTCGCGGAAGCGATGCAGCGCGAGATCGGGCTGTGGTCGGATGCCCTCGGAATCCTCAACCCCGAAAGCCCCAACCCCGGCCGCGACACCGTCTGGGGCGAGCTCGGCGGTATCGAAGACGTCTCCAATCCGCACTTCGACCGATACCGGTTCCTCATGCGCATCATTGAGAGGAAATAGCCCATGTTTCGTGTTGCATCATTCGTCAAGGAGGTCACGGACGGGAGCGCCGAAGCCCTGACGGGCGTGTTCAGCCTCGCGGGCGTGCCGAGCAGCCAGTTCCATGACTTCGTGACCGGCATCGGCAACGGCAACGCGACGCTCTTTCAGGTCACGGACGGCAACCAGTCGGAAGCCTGGGAGGGCACGGTCGCGGACGGCGATCCCGACCAGCTTACCGGCACCCGCTTCGTCGGCTCGACGACCGGCAGCCAGATCGAGTGGGGGCCCGGCGTCAAGACGATCTCGTGCGGGATCGACGGGGCCGATTACCTCGGCATCCCCGGCGCATCCGACGAAACCGGGCTCGCGATCTCCTCCGGATCCGTCACGCCCACGCGCGCGCAGCACGCGCTCGACACCGAGGACGAAGCGGGCACGGACGATCTCTCGAACATCGCGACGACGAACATGCGCGACGGGCGCTGGCTCCTGATCCGCGAGGCGAACGGCTCCCGGACGGTCGTGGTCAAGGACGCGGCCGGGGGTGCGGGGCAGATCCACCTCGCCAACAATGCCGACTTCTCGCTCGACGCCACCGACAAATGGTTGCTGCTCGTGCGCCGGGGCGCGGACTGGCACGAGGTATCCCGGAGCTTCGGTGCCGACGCCGCGGCGGAGCGCGCCTTCCTCGGCCTCGGCTCCGCAGCCATTCTCGCCGCGGGAACGGAGGAAGGCGATCTCCCGACCGTGGGGGACATCACCGAAACGCTGCTTCCGACGGTTTCGCAGGAGGACGCGGAAGCCGGAACAGCGACGGATCGGCGGGTGTGGACGGCGCAGCGGGTCGCGCAGGCTATCGCGGCGCTGGGCGGTACGTCTATTTTCACCGAATTCTATGAGAGCAGCGCGCAGACGATTACGAACGGGGGTGGGTTGAGCCTGTCGCCCGGCCTGACGGCAGGAAAAAAATGGGCGCTTGAGGGCGTGCTGGTCTGCACGACCGCAAACCTGAATTACACGGTTGGCGCCGAGGTCGTCGTCCACACCTATGTCGATATCGATCAGGCCTCCGCCGGCCGCGGCATCTCCATCTGGCGGAATGGCAATAATATCAACGTCGTTTTTGGTCAGTCCGGGGTGCTGCTACCCAATGCAAGCGGCGGCGCCGTCGGGCAGATTACAAACGGAAGCTGGGCGCTAGTCGTCAGGGGGCGCGCATGAAGTATTACGTGGATCAGGAAGGAAAGTACCTCGGCGGTTGGGATCAAAACCCGCCGCAGGGCGCCGTGGAAGTGCCATACCCACCGCCCGACGCGCGGCAGGGGTGGACGGGGGAGGATTGGGGCGCCGTCGCCGCAACTCCCGAAACCATCGCGGCGCGGCGCTATCAGGCGGAAACGGGTGGGATCGTAGTCAGTGACATGCCAGTGAAGACGGACCGCGAAAGCCAGGCGCTTTTCACTGGCGCGGCGCTAGCGGCCAAGATCGCGGCCGACGCTGGCGAGTCCTACAGCGTGAATTGGAAAACCGGGGCAGGCTTCGTGACGCTCGACGGCGCGACGATACTTGCTGTTGCTCAAGCCGTCCGTGCTCATGTGCAGGCTTGTTTCGACGTCGAGGCCGTCAAGCTGGCGGCCCTGACGGCGGGGGAACCGGTAGACCTCGAGGACGGGTGGCCTTAGCCTTCGGACAGGTCATGCAGCGACGGCTATGAAATAGGCGCTGATGTCGCTCATCTGTGAAACGCGAGGGATGTAGGAATAATGACGCTGAATCTTCTCGGCATCGTCTGAAAGGAGATCGAACCCGCACCGCCCCAGGAGCGCAGAAAACTCCTGTCGATCCCAGGCATTCTGGTGATTGAATGTATAATCCACCTCATTCTCGACGACGAGTGCCCGCAGGGTTGCAGCTATGGCGTGAGCGGAGTTGCCGCGAAGAATGACTTCCGCTTCTTTGTCCTGGATCGCCGCCGGGCCGTTATATGCGCCCACGGCATCGGGACGCCGCGCGGAAAATAAATCGCCGTAAGCGTCATTCCAAAATCCACAAAACCCATATGAGGTCCGCACGGTAAGGCTATCCCGGAGCCCTCGGGATTCGAGAACGAGGGCGTCGAAGCCCCACCGCTCCGTAGACAGGTAGTCGTGGTCGTCTGTCCGCCAGGCCATAAGAAATCTCTGGAAATCCGGGATCTTCACCACTATCGCGCCGCCCGGATGCAGAACACGGCGGGCCTCTCGCAGCGCCCGCTCGACCGTGAGATCGTCGAGGTGCTCGAAATTGTGCGACGAATAGACCAGATTGATGGATCCGGTCTCGTGCGGGAAAGTCATCTCGGCCGAAAGTCGGAAGGGCGTTGGGTTCAGCGGACCCGTCGCGGTGTCCAGATTGGCCCAAAGGGGATAGCAGAATGTCGGGCCGCCGCCGATGTTTATGAAACGTACGGGAAGCATATCGCGGATGGCTAGAAGCTCATTCGGCGGAAATGCGGAAAGGTCGTCACGGGTGGCCAAAAGCCGCGCAAATTGCAGGGGATCTTGAGTCTTGGTCAGAAGTGCAGCGGTATCGCCGCGCGTGACCAGTTCGTTAAGGGCCTTGGTGTCACCACTAGACATAGGGCTACTCCACCACGAAATAGGTTTTCCACCCGCTCAGGGGTCCCCGCCGCAATCTGACGTTCGCTAGGCCCATGATCTCCTGCGCCGCGATGGTTTCTCCGGGATAGGCTGGCGAGATCAGTTCATCGAAGACCACGATGGACCCGCGCGTCATCCTTGGGAGCACTGCCTTGAGTACGGCGGCGCTGGGTCGGTGAAGGTCAAGGTCGAAGTAGCAAAGCGCCAGCACGGCATGGGGGTTCGCGTCGAGATATGCCGGCACGGTTTCCGTGACGTCACCGGCTATGAGTTCGAAACGACGCAAGTGCGACAGGTGAGAGATCGCTTCTTGCGCGCCGAGAATGTTGGTGAGTGTTTCACGGTGATCTTCCGGGACGCCGTAACTACCCTTCTGGCGCAAGGCCTCCGGGGCGCTGCCGGCATCCTTCTCGTCGCTCCCGAGAAACCCCGAAAAGGTGTCGAAGCCGAGCAGTTGCCGAGTGTGGTTGTAAGGCTCGTAACACTCGCGTAGGCAGTGGAGCAGATTGAGATTCCGCCCCCACATGACGCCGAATTCAGCGACGTAGCCCGGCACGTCCAGGATCTGCCGATACACCTCGGCCATAAACAGGACGTGGGCAAGGTCCTTCTGGCGCATGAAAAGCGGAATGTTGCGCAGCCGCTCTTTGGTCGGTAGCGACGTCATCATGTTTTCCAGCGCCGTCTGGTTCAGACCTTCCGCTTCGGACTGATTGGAGAATGGGCTGTCGGTGTCTGGCATGTCCTTACTCGGATGTGGCGGTGTGGACGAAAGCGGGGTCCGTCAGGAAGCTGATCGGCTTGCGAGGCCGCCCGGTCGGCGCCGAATAGTAATACAGCGCCATAGAGCGGCGGAATACCCCGGCGGGAAGGCGCATGGGGTCGGGGTGTCCGTGAAAGCTGGTCTCGGAAGTGGCGAAGATCACGCATCGGTTCCCGGCCGGCATAATTTTCTGCATGGCGTTTCCGTCTGCGTCATAGAGCGAGAGTTCGCCACCGAACTCGGGGCGCCAGCCGTCGTTGAGGTACAGGAGAAGATTGAGCCGTCTCTCAAGTCCGAGGCGGTCGTGATGGCTGAAATCGGCGTGTGCGTCCAGATAACCGCCATCGCCTATGCAGTGAAAGCCGCCTTCAGCGAGGTAGGGATCACCTATAAGGCCCCCGATCCCGGTGAGCGTTTCGAGGAATCGCAAGAACAGACTGCTGTTAAATTCGTGAAACATCTGCCTTGCCTCGGCTCCGAGTAAGGCTTCTTTGAGATCGTCGGTGCCACGACGCGTCACCATTTTGGACCGGGTGTGCCGGTTTTCCGGGCATTTCCAGATCGGGCTTCCCGGCGGCGGAAATAGCCGGCGCACTTCGGCGTAGGCCTCCGGATTCAGGAAGCCGTCCAGCACCGCGTGCGGGAAGGGAGAACCCTGACCGAAAGCCGCCCTGTTCTGGGTCGCGAGCCGGTAGAGGCGCGAATAGTCCATATCCATACTTCCCCCCTCCCATTGAGGTTCGCGCGCCCTTTAGCACATTTCAGCGCCCCCGGCCACCTGCCGCAACGGGTGGCCGTGGGCTACCACCCACGGACCTTAGAGGAGGCGCGCGCATGGCCCGTACAGCCTTGGCGACATTGCTTGCCATTTTCCTAACGCTGCCCGCCCTCGGGCAGTCCCCCCGCCAGCCGCCCGAACCGGCTGTCATCGTCGTCTGCCACGAGATGCAGGCGCGGGACCGGGCCTTCATGGCGATGATCGACCGGGAGCCGGAGCGGGCCGATTTGCTCGGCTGCGCCATCGTCCAGCCCCTCACGACCGTCTCCCGCGTCGAGGCGCGCGGCGTCGGGGTGGAGATCACCGGCCAGCGCCGGGCGGACTTCGCGGGGGACTGGATCGTGCGGGTGCGGGTCACGCATCCGGGGGGCACCGAGTTCTTCGGCATCGTTTGGATTCCTCAGGTGGGGGCGTAGGCATGGCGGAGCAAAAGGAAAGCTGGCATCTCGACAAGAAAGTTCCGGTCGCGATCATCGTCACGATCTTCATTCAGGTGCTGGTGTTCGTCTACCTGTTCGCCCAGGTCGAGAACCGGGTGACGCAGCTTGAGATGAAGGCCACCGCCCTGCAGGCCCTCCCGGTGCAGTTCGGGCGGCTGGAGGAGCGCATCATCTCGCTCAACGCCACCCTGCAACGTATCGAACAGAAGATGGGGCAGCGCGAGCGATGATCGACCGTCCTTACACCACCGACGACATCTGGACCGTGGCGCGCACGATCTATGGCGAGGCGCGGGGAACGTCGCGCAAGGACCGGATCGGCGTGGCGTGGGTGATCCGCAACCGCGTCCATGACCGCCGCTGGCCGAACGCATGGAGCGCGGCCTGCAAGCAGCGCCTCCAGTTCTCGTGCTGGAATCGGGGCGAGCCCAACAACCACCCCATGCTAGCGGCCGATCTCGACGACCCGGTGTTTGCCGAATGCTTCGCCATCGCCGCCGCCGTCATGGCGGGGATCGACCCGGACCCGACGCGCGGCGCCAATCACTATCACGCGCTTTCCATGCCGAGCCCGCCCTACTGGGCGGACCCCAACCGTGAAACGGGCCGGCTCGGCGGCCATGCGTACTACAACCTATGAAAGGTGAACCATGATCGACCTCTCCCCGCTGACTTCGGTCGGCATCGAAATCCTCGCCGCCGTGCTGCTCGCGCTCGGCTCCTACGGCGTCTACCGCCTCAACAAGTGGCTCGGCCTGAAGGCCGATTCCGAGGTTCGGACCTACCTCGACATGGCCCTCTATCGGGCGGTGGAATACGGGAAGGGGCAGGCCAACGCCAAGGCCGGGAAGATGACGGTCAAGACTTCGAACGAGGTTGTGACCGCCGCCGTGACCTACGCCGTCGCCGCGGTGCCGGACGCCCTCGAACGCTTCGGCATTACGCCCGAGAAGCTGGCCGACATGATCCGGGCGCGGCTTCCCGAACATGCAGACGCTTCTTAGCGCCGTCCTCAAGGGGCTGTTCGGTGCGATCCTCGACGCCTTCGCTGCCTGGCGCCGCGACAAGGCCCTCGAACGGCTCGGCTACACGGAAGCCCAGCGGGACGGGCTCCAGACGGCTGCGGACGTTCTGGAAAGGGCGCTACGGGCTCGGGATGCTGCTCGTGCCGATCCTGATGCTCGTGAGCGCCTGCGAGACGCGGCCCGTGGCGGATAGCAGCCTCAACCCGTTCTGCGTCGTCGTCGGGCCCCTGCCGCCCCGGCTCGTGCCGCCGCCCGGCGCCGCTCCAGCATGGGAGGACGACTACCTCGCCACCTTCGCGGCCACCTGCCGCTAGAGTTCCGGTGCTCGCGCGTGGTGTGCCTCGGCGGCGGCGGCCGTGGCGACGGTGGTGCCGCGCGGCACCACCTTGAAGCGCCGCGCCTCGCCCATGCCGCGCGCGACGACCAGCGCCAGTACGGCCCGGTGCGCCCCCACGCAGGGCCAGCCGAGGGTCTGCGCCTCGTGGTCGTCGGTGGCGATGCCGAGCTCGATGTCCGCAGGCTCCGCGCCCGTCTCCCGCACCGCGATCTCGGTCAACACCTCGATCTCGGCGAGCGCTTCGTCGGCCGCCTTGTCGATGCGCGCGGCAAGGCCGGCGAGATCGTCGAGCACGCGCACGGGCGCGCGGTTACGGCCGCTCGACCAGGACTTCACGGTGTCGATGCGCGTGCCAAGGAAGCCCGCGACCTCCCGGTGGGAGAGGCCGCAGACCTGGGAGAGCAGGGAGAAGACGGTGGTCACGGCTTGTCCTCGCCCGATCCCGCGATCGTGCCCTTCGTCTCGATGTCGAGCAGGGTCCAGCCGATGCCATGGTCGCTGTGGCGCCGGCCGTTCGGCAGGACGTGGCTTTGAACCCCGATCTTGACGGCGAGGCGCCGCGGCGGCGCGGCAGCCGCCACCGCGGCCCTTCCCGCGGGCTGGGTCGGCCAATGGTCGGAATAGACGAGCCGCAGCGGGACGCCGCGCGCAGCAAGCGCCGCCCGCAGCGCGGCGACGGCTTCGCGCCACTCGTTGTACGTTATGGCGCGCGCCGGGGCCCTGCCGAACTCCGCCGCGGAGCGGTAGCCCGGCAGCACAACCTCCTCCATGCGCCCGCGCCGGGCGATCTCGCGATCGACCCGGCGCAGCGCGGCCGTCACGGTTCGTTCGACGGCGGCGTTCATCTACTCCTCGATGCCGTAGAGCGCGAGCGAGTCGGTCTCGCCGGCCGCGCGCATCTCGGCGATCATCGCGTCGAACTGTTCGTCGCGCCATACCTCGCCGCGAAGATCGCGCCAACCGTCCACGTAGGCAGCCTTCTCGAAGATCAGCCGCTCCGCCTCTTCACGATTGCGCGCGTAGGCTACCAGCACGGTGGGCTCGAACACGCGGCTGCCGGGCTTCGCGAAGGTCAGGTAATAGTATCCGTCGATGTCTGCGACCGGGTCGAACTCGTCGCGGCCACTTTCGGAATCTCGACGCTCGGCGACGAGCGCTTCGACGCGGTAGTGGCATTCGGAGTGCTCAAGCCTCGCGCGGCCGGCGGCAGCTAGGGTGAGGTGGCGCAGCACATCGCCAGAGTTCTCGATATCAGCGAGCGTGTAGGTGGTATAGGTCGTCATGATCAGGGCTCCTTTTCCCTCTTGCGGCGGGCCATCCCGCCGCGTTCATGGGCATTTAATACACCGCGCGTGTATCGGCGCGCAACAGAAAAGCGCGCAACATTCGTGCGAATTGGTTAACGCAGCCGCTTCCGGTGACCCCGGCGGCGGGGCTTTTTTGTGCCCGCGCACCGGGGTCAGGCAGTGCGCGCGGCCCGCTCGCTCATCTCCTCGAGCGCGTCGGCGGCTGCCTCGAGGAGCTGCGTGACCTGGCCGGGCGGCACCTGGTCGATCCACTCGATCTCGCACAGCCGGCGGCACATATCCAACAACTCGCTCATCTACTCCTCCTGCACTGCGGGGGCTACTCCGGTTTCCAGTCAAGCAGCTTCTTCGCCGCTTCCAATGCTTCCTCGATCCGCGGGCTCAGAGCGTTCGATCGGCGCCGCTCCGTCTCGCCAGACCACTTGCGCTCGATCGCCGTAACCAGTTCGGCCAGTGCGACCCTGTATGCTTCTTCGCCCATTTCTCTCTCCAACGTGCCCGGAAGGGGGCTAGACCAGTTCCCGAAAAGTGGGACACTCACCCTGGAAACCCCCGGAAAACCGTGGCGTGAAATTGTCCCACAATGCCACATAACCCACTGATATTCCAAGATTGCCGCACCCTGTCCCTGGGCACCATTTTCCCTCTTTCATGCCGTCCTTGGCGCCATTTTCTTCCCGTCATTCGCGGAAAAAAATCACGTCGATTTGCAGTTGACGACACAGTTGCCGGCTGAACGTCCGCTCGGCGACGATGTGCGGGCGCATCCCCGCATCGTGCAGAAACCCCAGTACGTCCAGATAGTCCGGCTCGTTCTCGTAGAGGGGAATCAGGGACGCCTCCACCTGGACGCCGGATATCCGATCGAATATTTTTTCCGCTCCCTTGAGCACGGCCAGATCGCAGCCTTGGGCATCGACCTTGAGGAACACGCGGCCCGCGCCGAAACCGTCCGGGAACAGGGAGTCCAGCCGCCGGATCGAAACCTTGTCCGTGGCGGCGGCCCGCGCCCGCGGCAAGGCGCGGTTCAGGTTGTCGGTCGGCCGGCCGATGCTGCTGAGATCCGTTGCCTCGGAGAGGAAAATTTCCGTTTCACCGTCGTAATCGCCAAGCGCCAGGCGTTCGAAGACCTGCCAGTTCCTGTCACCGCGCGCCGCCATGCGGAGCTTTTCGTGGCACGGCAGGACGGGCTCAAAGGAAAGGATGCGATTCGGATAACCGTTCTCTCGAAGCTTCAGGCCGGTCTGGCCGATGTTCGCGCCGACGTCGAGAAACAGGTCGATGCCATTCTTCTCAAGGACAAGAGCCAGCTTTCCGTCGGCCGTCTTGTGGCGTTTCTTCCTCAGGAATTTCACAAGCCGCATCAATGTAAGTCCCCACAAACCGCCGCGCCTGAAGCCCCGTCGGGAGGCTTGGCCACCCGATACCGATCAGGGGTCATTTTCCTTATTCTCCGGGTATTTCCTATCTTTTTCCCGCGGGGCCGCGGGCCGCGCTAGCATGACGCGCGTCGGGCCACGACGAGGGGGGCGGGGGAGCGCATGAGCGAGGGGAGTCCGGGCGGGCGTGCGGCCACCGCCGCAGCCGCGCCGTTGGTTCGACGCGACGTTCCTCGAGCTCGGGCGCGAGGTGCGGCGGTCGTACCCGCCGCTGCCGATGGTATACCTCGCGACCGGAATCTCGCGCCTCACCGCCATCGTCGGTATGTTCTTCGTCAAGGAATACCTGAGCCTGACGGTCGCCGTCCTCGCCGGGCTCGCGTTTTGGGAAACAGACTAAATCCATGAACAAGCGCGCCATAATAATTTCCGTTATACAAATATTTATTTCGGCGACCCTGATTTATTGGGTGGCTGGAAAAATAGACGTCAACGGCCTGGAGACACGCCTCGGCAACGCCAACCCGTGGCTCGTCGGGGTGGCCTTGCTGCTGGCCGGCGCGCAGGTCCTGTTGGCGACGGCGCGCTGGCATCTGGTCAACCGCGCCCTGGCGTTCGCGAACAGCTATGTTTGGCATTTGAAGACGTTTTTCTCTGGGCTGTTCTTCAGTCAAGTGCTGCCCACGACCTTCGGCGGTGATGCGTACAGGCTTTGGGCGGTTGCCCGTTCGGGGTATGGCTATTCGAAGGGCACTTTGAGCGTGGTCTGCGATCGGGCCATCGGGCTTGCCGCCCTTCTGGCGCTGATCGGATTATCGCTGCCGGTTCTCCACGGGCTCATCGGGGCGCATCAGGCTTTTTGGGGACTGGCGGCGGTCGTGGCCGTCGGTCTTCTTGGATTTGCGGCAGCCCTGTTCGCCGCACCATATTTCATTAAGTACGCACCTCTCCGTCTGGTCGAAATAATCATGGCGCCGGCGATGGGGCTCCGGCGCATACTTCTCAATCGCCGGGAATCCATCGTTCAGCTTTTTCTTGGGTTGTTCATCCATGTCTTGTCGGTGGGAATCGTCATCGTTCTTTCCCGGGGATTTGCGGTAGAACTTCCCATGCTGGTGGCCTTCGCGCTGATCCCCGCGGTGATCTTCCTGTCTTCCCTCCCCATCTCGGTCGCGGGATGGGGCGTGCGCGAAGGCGTGATGGTTGCGGGCTTTTCTATAATTGGCCTAAACATCACGGAGGCCCTTCTACTTTCCGTATCGTTCGGCCTCGTCAATCTTGGGATGGGCTTGGCAGGGGCGCTCGTATGGGCTACCGACCGGAGCGTCGGACATTTGCTTCCGAATAAGATCGTCAGGGGACAGAATTAATGGATGATGGAGAAGGGATCTCCGACGGCGTCAAAACCGAAATTCGGGAGCATTTCGATCGGGTTGCGCCGGAGCGCGACCTCTGGATACGGAAAAATTCCTATTTCTACGAAACGGATTGGCGCTATATGCGCTTCCTCGTCGGTGAACACACGACGGTCCTCGATCTCGGCTGCGGCACAGGATCGCTCCTGAAGGCGTTGTCGCCCGCCCGCGGCGTCGGCGTCGATCTTTCTCCGGAGATGATCAAAAGAGCCCGCGCCGCGCATCCTCAGTTCGAGTTCCATGTCGGCGACATGGAGGATCCGGAATTCCTCGCCACCCTGGACGGGCCTTTTGACGTCATCATCCTATCGGACAGCGTGGGCACGCTGCAGGATTGTCAGGCAACCTTCGAAGGCCTGCACCGGCTCTGCCACAGGGAAACGCGGCTGATCATCGCCTATTATTCCCATCTTTGGGAGCCGCTTCTGTCGCTCGCGGAAAAGATGGGGGGCAAGATGCCGCAAGTGGCGCAAAGCTGGTTGACGCCGGCGGATATCTCCGGGCTCCTGCATCTTTCCGGTTTCGAGACGGTCAAGACGGAAATGAAGCAAATTCTGCCGCGTCGCCTGCTCGGAATAGGCTCTCTCGTCAACCGCTATATCGCCACGCTGCCGATCATCAGGCACTTATGCCTGCGCCAATACGTGGTCGCACGTTCATCGCATCAATCCGGTTTCGATTCGCCCTCGGTTTCCATTGTCGTGCCCTGCCGTAACGAAGCAGGTAACATCGAGGCGGCGATAACCCGCACGCCCAGGTTCTGCGACGATATCGAGTTCGTTTTCGTGGAAGGCCACTCGACCGACGCAACCTACATGGAGTGCGAAAGGGTGAAGGCCAAATACCCTCGGATCGACATCAAGGTGCTGCGCCAGGACGGCCGCGGCAAGGGAGATGCCGTTCGCAAGGGGTTCGATGCGGCGCGAGGCGACGTGCTCATGATCCTCGACGCCGATTTGACCATGCCGCCCGAATGGCTGCCGAAGTTCTACGGGGCGATCAAATCCGGAACCGGCGAGTTCATAAACGGCACGCGGCTCGTCTATCCTTATGAAAAAGGGGCGATGAGGTTTTTGAATTCCCTGGCGAACAGGTTCTTCGCGCTGATTTTCTCTTACCTTCTCAATCAGAGGTTTACGGATACCCTTTGCGGCACCAAGGTGCTGCGACGCACGCATTACAGGATGATCGCGGAGAACCGCGCCTACTTTGGCGACTTCGACCCCTTCGGGGATTTCGACCTTTTGTTCGGGGCGGCCAAACTGAACCTCAAAGTGATCGAGGTCCCGGTCCGGTACGCGGACAGGACCTACGGAACGACCAACATCTCGCGGTTCCGCCATGGCTGGCTCCTGTTTCGCATGGTGTTTTTCGCATACAGGAAACTTAAGGCGGTCTGAGTGGAAGACTGGCTTGCATGCCACCGTTCCCGCTGGCATCTCAAGGCCGCGCTGCGGCGGTATTACCAACGTGAAATATTTTCTCCCTTGCTGGCGGCGGTTGGCCGGCAAGGTCCTCTGTTGGAGATCGGTGCTGGCCCGGGGTTCTTTCGCGAGTATGCCGCGGGCCAGGGAACCGACGTTTTTTCGGTTGATATCGACAGCGGGGCATCCGCGGATGTGTGCTGCGACGTCCATGCGCTTCCCTTTGTCGACGCGTGTTTTTCGGGCGTGGCCGGTGTCGACGTGCTGCACCATATTGCGCGACCGGCCGTCGCGCTTCGCGAGATGGCGCGTGTTCTTAGGCCGGGCGGGCGGCTTGCCCTGGTCGAGCCTTGGACCGGCGTCGCGGGATGGTTCTTCTACCGCTTCGTTCATCACGAAGGTTGCTATTCCCCGGCGGACCCTCTCGGGGAGCCCTTTGGCGCGGCGAAATCCCCCATGGAGGGCAACGCGAGGATTCCAAAGCTGGTCCTCTGGGAGAGGCGCGAGGATTTGTCCATCCTTGTGCCGGAGCTTCGGCTCGGGAGCATCGTTCCGTTTGCGGGCCTGTCCTACCTGCTGACCGGAGGCTTCCAAAGGTGGGGGGCTCCCGAAGCCGCCGTCATGGCTTTGGCGTGGGCCGAATCGAAGCTTCCGCGGGCGCTGATGCGGCACGTGGGCGTGCGCGCATTGTTCGTTTTCGAGCGTCTTTAGAAGGCCCTTACGGTACTTCCGAAGATATCCGGCTCAGGAGGGACAGGCCGCCCTTCTTTTGCACGCAGGCGACATGATTTCCGGGAAGCGTCACCTCCGGCCCGGACACGACCCAGTGTAGCTCTCCCCGGGGGATGGCCATGGACAGGCCGAGCCTTGCCGGCAGGGCAAGCCCGAGCACGTCGTCGGCGAGGCTCGATTCGACGCCGTGCCACATGCGCCCCTTCGAGAATCTTTCGAAAGAGGTCGTGTTCGGACCCGTGGCGGTTTCCCGATCCTTGCCCACGAGCTTTATGAACGCGCCAGGCGCGGTGGCGAATGCCGTGGCACGGGCGCCGTCCGGACAATCTCTCGGAGAGGTCTCGCCGGGTGTGGTCGCGCGGAGCAGGGGGGCGGATGCCACGGTGGTCAAAACGATCAGGGCCACCACGCCCGCTCCCGCGGACGGCGCGGCGGCGGCCGGATACGGGACGGCAACGGGCCTGAATCGGGCCAGGACCGTGGCGACGCCCAAAGCGACCAGGGCCGCGGTGAACGGCACGGTTGCGGCGTGTATGCGGGTGCCGCCGTCCGCGACGAACGGCACGGAAAGCCATACGCCCAGGATTCCCGTGGCGATAAAGGATTCGACATGGCCGCGGCGGGCTCGAAACAGCCGGTACAGGCCGACCAAAGCGAATATGGCATAGACGATTCGGTAGCTTCCGATTCCATCGAAACGAAACCACCGGGTATTGATGAAGAACTCGTTGTAGGTCCTGGCGATGCCGATAAACAGGTCGAGCGGGTGCCTTAGGATGTGCTCGACGGCAAGTCGGTAGGCTTCCTGGGCTTGGGCGGCGGGCGGGAGCGACGAGATTTCAGGGAAGTCGCGGTATACGCGCGTCCATCCATGACCGCCGGAAGCCAGTCCGTACAGCGTATAAGAGAAGTTCGAAAACGCGGCGCCTTCAGGGTCGCCGAGCCCCCGAACGACGATCGCATTCACGGCGAAGGCCGCGACGACAACGGCGAGGGCAAGCGCGGTATGTAGGAGAGAAAAGCGCTTTCTGCCCCTGAAGCGCCAACCTGCGTAAATGCAAAGCATTGGGAGAACCAGCATCGCTCCCGCGCGCGCCATCAGGGCAAGGCCCATGAGCATCAAGCCCATCATAAAGAGCCCGGGTTGTTCTTTCGTGACCGCCGCCCACATCAGCACGAAGCCGCAGCATCCGAGCGTGAACCCGATGTTTTCGGACATCAGGGTACCGATGGTCGGATAGAAAAACACGAACAGCAGCGATCCACCGGCGATCGCCGGAGCAAGGCCGAAGTAACGGGCCATCGTAACGACGACCAACGCGGCGCCGGCGGCTGCCAAAGCGACCATCAGCCCTATGGCGAGCGGCAGCGTGGCGCCGGCCGGGCCGATGAGAGTCGCGAGCTGGAGGGCGAACAGGGGACGCCGCGTGGTCCACTCCGTCAGTTCGCCGAGATGAAGCAGTGACAATGCTCCGGCATAATAATCGGCGGCGTCGGAAATCGGCAGGAGCCCCCCCAGGATCACATCGGAGGTGAGCGCCGCGCTCCATTTCCCCGCGAGCGACAGCGCGAACAGGGAAAATCCCGTTACTGCGATTCCCGCCGTCGCCCAACGGGATGCCCCGTAGAGGTTCCATGTGCTGCAGCCAATGGACGCGGCCAGAAACAAGAGAGCCGCCATGGCCGCCAGCGGTGCGTGACGCTGGAACGCGGGGCTTATGTCCGGCTGCAGCCAAAGTACGAAGAGAAACGCCAGCGGGCCGATCGTTGCGGCCGTGATCGCCATGATGGCGTTTCTATTATTTTTGGAATCACGATAATGCATGGGGGTCCAGGAACGATTTATCGATGAATCGAAAGCTCGCGGTGATCGGCCTGCTCCCAGCGGCTGACGGACGATTGAAAACTTAACACGAAAAATTCATTGAAATCAGTAAGATATATCAAAGGCTCGCTTCAGTCCCCGGCGCCATTTTCTCTTCTCCATCTTCTCGCTGCGGGGCCGCGGGCCGCGCTAGCATGACGCGCGACGGGACACGACGAGGGGGGCGGGGGAGCGCATGAGCGAGGGAAGTCCGGGCGGTGGCGCCACGGCCGCGGCGGCCGCGCTGCGGCGCTGGTTCGACGCGACGTTCCTCGAGCTCGGGCGCGAGATGCGGTGGTCGTACCTGCCGCCGCTGATGGTGTATCTCGCGGCCGGCATCTCGGGCCTCACCGCCATCGTCGGCACGTTCTTCGTCAAGGAATACCTCGGCCTGTCGGCCGCCTTCCTCGCCGGCCTCGCGTTCTGGGCGGGGATTCCGTGGGTCCTGAAGATGCCGCTCGGGCACCTGGTGGACCTGATCTGGCGCTGGAAGGCGGCTTTGGTGTACCTGGGCGCGCTCCTGATCGCGCTCAGCGTGCTCATCATGTACGCATTGATCGCCCATACCGACGCCATGACGGCGGTGATGGGCGTCGGCGCGTGGTATGTGGCGAGCGTCCTGCTCGCCCCGGTCGGCTACGTGGTGCAGGACGTGGTCGCCGATGCCATGACGGTCGAGGCGGTGCCGGCGACCGACGACCGCGGCGTGCCCTACCCCGAAAGCCGCCTCAAGGCGATGCACACCACCATGCAGACCCTCGGGCGGCTCGCCATCGTCGGCGGGCTGATGGCGGTGGCGGCCCTCAACATCTTCATGTTCCGGGGCGTCGAGGCCATGTCGGAGGCCGCGAAGGCCGCGATCTACGCCGACATCTACCTGATGGCGCTCGCCATTCCCGCGATCTCGGTGGCGGGGGTGGCGCTCGCGGGCGTGCTCGCGCGCCTGCGCGCGCGGCGCCTCGCGCGGTCGGGGCTGGAGCCCGCGCGCATCCGGGCGATGCTGTTCGCGCCGCCCGAACCGCCCGCCCCCGACTGGCGGATCCTCGGCGGCAGCCTCGCCTACGCGCTGTTCGTGATGGGGATGGGGCTCGGCGGCGTGCCGCTCTCCCAGGAGATCATCTTCGCGGGCTCGATGGCGATCGTGATCTGGCTGATGCGCCGCCTGATCCTGGAGCTCGCCCCCGAGGCGCGGCGCGCCCTGGTGGGCACCGCCATCATCATCTTCGTGTTCCGGGCGGTGCCGCTGCCGGGGCCGGGCGCGACCTGGTTCGAGATCGACGTGCTCGGCTTCGACCAGCGCTTCCTGTCGGTGCTCTACCTGATCGCCTCGGGCCTCGCGCTCGCCGGCATGGTGGTGCTGCGCCCGCTGATGGCGCGCCGCACCATCGCCTACGTCGTCGTGCTGCTGACGGTCGCGGCCGGCATCCTGTCGCTGCCCAACATCGGGCTCTACTACGGCCTCCACGAATGGACCGCGCGCTGGACCGGGGGCGTGGTGGACGCGCGCTTCATCGCGATCATCGACACCGCGCTCGAATCGCCGCTCGGCCAGGTCGCCATGATCCCGATGCTGGCCTGGATCGCCCGCAACGCGCCCGCGCACCTCAAGGCGACGTTCTTCGCGGTGATGGCGTCCTTCACCAACCTCGCGCTCTCGGCGAGCAGCCTGCTCACCAAGTACCTCAACCAGGCGTTCACCGTGACCCGCGAGGTGCGCGACCGCGCGACCGGAAGGATCGAGGTCGCGGCCGACTACGGCGAGCTCGGCTGGCTGCTGATCACGGTCGCCGTGCTGACGGTGACGCTGCCGCTCGCGGCGATCGTCCTGGTGCAGCGCTCGCGCCTGCGCACCCGGGAGTAGGGGCCTTGCCACGCTTCCGGGGCACGGCTAGGCTGGCCGCCGCGCGCCCGTTCCGGGGCGCGACTACGTCTCATCCTCCCGTCGAGGAGGCCCGGCCGCCCAGCGCGCCGGGCGGGGGAGCTTCGCAACGGGCCGCATGCCGGAGTCCGACATCGAGATAGCGCGCGCCGCCAGGCTGCGCCCGATCCTGGAGCTGGCGGCGGAGCGCCTCGGCATCCCGCCCGGCGCCCTCACGCCCTACGGCCATCATGCCGCCAAGCTGTCGCTCGCCCATCTCGAAGGGCTCGCGGAACGCCCCGACGGCAAGCTGATCCTCGTGACCTCGACCTCGCCGACGCCCGCGGGGGAGGGCAAGACCACCACCACCATCGGCCTCGGCGACGCGCTCAACCGCATCGGGCGCGACACCGTGATCGCGCTGCGCGAACCCTCGCTCGGCCCCTGCCTCGGCCTCAAGGGCGGCGCCGCCGGCGGCGGGCGCGCCCAGGTCGCGCCGATGGACCTGATCAACCTGCACTTCACCGGCGACCTGCACGCCATCGGCGCCGCCAACAACCTGCTGGCGGCGATGGCGGACAACCACCTCTACTGGGGCAACGCGCTCGGGCTGGACGCGCGCCGCGTCACCTGGCGCCGCGCTCTCGACATGAACGACCGCGCGCTGCGCGACATCGTCTGCGGGCTCGGCGGCGCCGCCAACGGCTTCCCGCGCGAGGCCCATTTCGACATCACCGCGGCCTCCGAGGTGATGGCGGTGCTGTGCCTCGCCACCGGCCTCGACGACCTCGCGCGCCGGCTCGGCAACATGGTGGTGGGCGAGACCGCCGCCCGCGCCCTGGTGCGCGCCGCCGACCTCGAGGCGGCGGGCGCGATGACGGTGCTGCTGCGCGCGGCGCTCGAGCCCAACCTGGTGCAGACCCTGGAGCACACGCCCGCCTTCGTCCACGGCGGCCCGTTCGCCAACATCGCGCACGGCTGCAACTCGGTGCTGGCGACCCGCGCGGCGCTCAAGCTCGGCGACCACGTGGTGACCGAGGCCGGCTTCGGCGCCGACCTCGGCGCCGAGAAGTTCTTCGACATCAAGTGCCGCAAGGCCGGCCTCTCGCCCGCCTGCGCCGTGCTGGTGACGACGGTGCGCGCCGTCAAGATGCACGGCGGCGCGGCGCGCGGCGCGCTCGGCGACGAGGACACGGCGGCGCTTACGGCGGGGCTTCCCAACCTCCTGCGCCATCTCGAAAACCTCAAGAAGTTCGGCGTGCCGGTGGTGGTGGCGCTCAACCGCTTCGCCACCGACACGATGCGCGAGATCGATCTGGTGCGCGAGGCCTGCGCCGCGCGCGGCGCGGAAGCGGTGACGGCGGAGCATTACGCCAAGGGCGGCGCGGGGGCGGAGGATCTCGCCCGCGCGGTCGCGCGCCGCCTCGATGAAGGCGGCGCGGCGTTCCGACCGCTCTACGACGACGCGCTGCCGCTGTGGGACAAGGCCCGCACGGTCGCGCGCGAGATCTACGGCGCCGACGACATCGAGGCCTCTCCCCAGGTCCGGGCCCGCTTCGACCAGCTCGAGGCCCAGGGCTTCGGCCGGTATCCGGTGTGCATGGCCAAGACCCAGTACAGCTTCTCCACCGATCCCGCCCGGCTCGGCGCGCCCGAGGGGCACCGGGTCACGATCCGCGAGCTGCGGCTTTCGGCGGGCGCGGAGTTCGTGGTGGCCGTGTGCGGCGACATCCAGACCATGCCGGGCCTGCCGCGCGTGCCCGCGGCGGTGCGCATGCGCGTCAACCGCGCGGGCGAGACCGAAGGTTTCTCCTGACGGCGGGCACGCCTCAGCCGAACAGGCTGGTCGCGACCATCACCGCGCCGCCCGCGACGATCAGCCCCTCGATGGCGAGCGTATGGATGCGCAGGCTGGTATGGCGCACGATCCAGGCCGCGACCCAGGTGCCCGGCACGGTGCAGAGGCCCATGACGAGGGCGATCACGGTCAGCTCCAGCGTGAGCGCGTCGAGCGAGCCGAACATCGCCATCTTGACGATGTTGACCAGCACCGCGATGGCGGCGTCGGTGGCGAGCAGCGCCGGCCCCGCGAGCCCGGCACCGAGCAGGATCGGGATCACCAGGATGCCGGCGCCCACCATGATGCTGCTGAGGAAGCCGAATACGCCGCCGAAGCCCGCCAGCGTCGCCGTGCCGGGCACCACCTTGCGGCCCGAGAGCCAGCGCCGGAGCGGGATGGAGAGCATCAGCACGATCCCGAGCAGCGCCTGCACCGCGTCCGAATCGAGCCGTACGTAGACCATCGCGCCCAGCGCCGAGGTTGCTGCCGCCGGCACCCCGATCAGCAGCATCACGCGCCAGTCGAGCCCGGCGCGGAAGAACCACACCCGCGACAGGTTGGTGATCGCCATCACCACCGACAGCACCGGGATCACCGCCTTGGCGCCGATGATGGGGGTGATGAACAGGGTCATGATGAGCCCGGCGCCGAAGCCGCTCATGCCGCTCACGGCGGCGGCGGCGAAGCACGCGACGATCACGCCGAGGATCACCCAGGGATCGAGCGCGGCGACGATCGGCAGTAATTGGTCGAGCACGCTATTCGTTGCTCCGCAGCAGGGCGGCGGAGAATTCCCCCTCGTCGTCGAACAGGCCGTCGGCGAAGCGCGCCACGTCGTCGGCGCGCGCGGCGGGCCAGCCCGCGAAGCGCAGGTTGGCGGCCGCCTTGGCGAGCAGCTCCGCGTGCGTCATCGGTTCGCGCGCGCCGCCGCGCAATTGCGGCTGGTGCTCGCGCGCGGTGGTGCCATCCCGGAACCTGATCTCCACGTCGCCCGTGTAGTTGACCGGATATTCGTTGTCGGGGTCGATCTCGTAGCGCACCTTGCCGGCGAGCGCCAGCACGCGCGGGTCGTGCACCGTCTCCTCGGTGAACTGGGCGAGGCCCGCGTCCTGGAACAGGAGCCCGGCGGCGACGCAGTAGGGGCCGCTGAACTTGGCGGCGTAGGCGGTGGGCGGTGCCTGCTTGAGCTCGAGCGGCGCCCACAACCGGTGCACCGTGCCCTCGCCGACGCGGCACACGATCTCCTCGATGCGGTCGAGCGCCACGCCCTCGCGCGCGAGCCGCACCGCGCAGTCGATGAACGGCTGGGTCATGGTGCCGCAGGCATAGGGCTTGAAGGCGAGCCGCGCCGCCTCCCAGCGCGTTCCCAGCGCCCCGGCCAAGCCCTCGAAGTCGGGCTCGCGGGTGGTCGGCGCGAACGCCTTGAACAGCCCGTGGACGCCTTCCAGCACCGTCGCCGGGCCGAAGAACCCGGCGCCGCCGAGCGCGGCGGCGCGCAGCCCCGACTGCGCCGCCCAGCCCGCATGCATGCGCTTGGTCCAGGAGCCGTCGGCAAGGTACTCGATGATGCCCGCCGCCATGCTGCCGGCGACACCGAGCGAATCGCGAATCTGGCGCGCGTCGAATCCGCGCGCAACGCCCACCCCCGCCGCCGCGCCGATGGTGCCGAGCACCGAGGTCGGGTGGAAGCCGGCGGTGTGGACGCCCTTTTCGGCGGTGGCGCCGAGCCGGCAGGTGATCTCGATTCCCGCCGCGATGCCGAGGGCCACGCGGCGCGCGGGCAGGCGGTGGGCCTCGCCCGCCGCGAACAGCGCCGGCACCATCACGACGCCGGTATGGACCGGGCAGCCCTCGTAGGTGTTGTCGTAGTCCTCGCCATGCCCGGTGGTGCCGTTGACGAGCGCCGCCGAGTGGGGATCGCGCCCGCCGCCCGCGCCGAACACGCTGCAGGGCCCGTCGCCCCCGGCCGCCGCCAGCGCGGCCTTTCCGTAGTCGGTGCCGGCCGCCGCCACCGACAGGCAGACGGTGTCGAGGATCGTGTCGGCGACCGCGCGGCGCACCGCTTGCGGCACGTCGTCGGGGCCGAGCCCGGCGCACCACGCCGCGAGCCGGCCGGAAACGGTATCGTCGGTGGTGGGGGCCGCCTTGTCCATCGGTCGCTCCGTGCGGTGGGGGTTACGGCAGGTAGGTGCCGCCGTTGACGTGGATGGCCTGGCCGGTGACGAAGCGGCCGTCCGGGCCGCACAGGGCCGCGACCATGCCGGCCACCTCCTCGGGCGTGCCGCGCCGTCCGAGCAGCGGGCGGTGGATCGCGTGATGGGCGGGCCGCGCCGCCGCGCTCGAGGTATCGCGCGCGGTGTCGATCAGGCCCGGCACCACGAGGTTGACGGTCACCTTGCGGGACGCGAGCTCCCAGGCGAGCGCCTTGGTGAGCCCCTGGAGGCCCGCCTTGGCGGTCACCACGTGGGCGCGCCCCTCGGCGCCGGTGTGGCCGGTGAGGCCGCCGATGTTGACGATGGTGCCGCCGCCCGCGGTCTCGAGATGCGGCAGCGCCGCGCGCGTGGTGAGGAAGGCGCCGTCGAGGACCACGCCGAGGATCGCGTGCCAGTCGGCGAGGCTCATGTCGGCGAGTGCGGCCTCGTGGCGGACGGCGGCGTTGTTGACCAGGATGTCGAGACGCCCGAAGGACTCGGCCGCCGCCGCGATCAGGCGCCCGACCGCGGCCTCGTCGGTGACGTCGGCGACGCAAGCGACCGCGCGCCCGCCGCCGGCCGAAATCTCCGCCGCCACCGCCTCGGCCTGGGCGCGGTTGGCGCGCGCGTTCACCACCACGGCGGCGCCGTCGCGCGCGAGCCGCAGCGCGATGGCGCGGCCGATGTTGCGGCCGCTGCCGGTGACGACGGCGACCTTGCCCGAAAGCGGCGGAACGGCTTGCTCCATGCCTTAGCTCCTGCTGCGCCCGCGCCAGGCGTTCAGCAGGTCGCGCGCGATGGGGTAGATGTAGGACAGCAGCGCGATCGTCAGGATCACGGCGCTGATCGGCCGGGTGAAGAACACGCTCCAGTCGCCGTCCGAGATGATAAGGGAGCGGCGCAGAGAAGTCTCGATCATGAATCCCAGCACCAGGGCGAGGATCATCGGCGCCGCCGGAAAATCGTATTTGCGCATGATGTAGCCGAGCGCGCCGAACAGCAGCACGAGGCGCACGTCGAACATGAGCCCGGTGATGGCGAGCGCCGCCATGAAGGAGATGCCGGCGACGCCCGTGACCAGGAACGGCTTGGGCAGGCGCATGACGTAGGTGAGATAGGGCGTGAGCAGCAGCCCCAGAACCAGCAGCGCGACCGCGCCGAGGGCGAGGCCGAGGAACAGGCTGTAGATCAGCGCCGGCTGGTCGGCGAAGATCTGCGGACCCGGACGCAGGCCGAACATGATCATGGCGGCGAGCACCACGGCGGCGGCGCCCGATCCCGGCACGGCGAGCGCCAGCAGCGGCACCATCGCGCCGCCCTCGGTCGCGTTGTTGGCGGCCTCGGGCGCGGCCACGCCCTCGTGGGAGCCCTTGCCGAACTCCTCGGGCTTCCTGGAGAAGCGCTTGGCCTCGTTGTAGGCGATGAAGGCGGCGATCGAGCCGCCCGCGCCGGGCGCGGTGCCGACCAGCATCCCGATCCCCGACGAACGCAGGATGGTGGGGACCAGCGCGCGGATCTCCGCCCACGACGGAAGCTGCGAGGAGACCCGGACGACGGTGGCGGCGAGGTTGCGCTTCTGCGCCTGCACCAGCACCTCTGCCACCGCGAACACGCCGATCATCACCACCAGGAAGTTGATGCCGTCGATCAGCGCGATCTGGCCGAAGGTGAAGCGCGGCAGGCCGCTGAACGGGTCGGTGCCGATGGTGACGATCATCAGGCCGGCGAGGGTCGAGATCAGTCCCTTGAAGATGTTCTTGGTCGCCATGCTGGAGACCATGCTGAGGCCGAAGATGCCGACCGCGAAGTACTCGGGCGGGCCGAAGCGCAGCGCGAAGTCGGCGAGCGGCAGCGCGATCACGGCGAGCAGGATGGTGCTGATGAACCAGCCGGCGGCCGAGGCGATGCAGACGATGCCGAGCGCCTTGCCGGCCTGCCCCTTCTGGGCGAGGGGGTAGCCGTCGAACAGGGTGGCGGCGCCCGAGGCCGCGCCGGGCGCGTGCACCAGGACCGAGGTGACGCCGCCGCCGAAGTTCTGCCCGCCCCACAGGCCCAGCATCATGATCAGCGCCACGGCGGGCGGCATCTCGAAGGTGAAGGGCAGCAGCAGGCTGATGCCGATGGCGCCGTTGATGCCGGGCAGGATGCCGGCGACGATGCCGAGCAGCACCCCCAGCACCAGGAAGAACAGGGTGTAGGGGGTGAGGACGTTCGCGAACGCTTGCGCGAGGGCGGCGAGATCGAGCATGGAGGGTGCCTTATCCGCCGAACAGCGAGGCCGTCGGCAGGGAGACGTTGAACACGAAGCCGAACAGGACGTAGAGGAACCCCGCGATCGCCACGGCGCCGAGGCCGATCCGCCAGGGGCGGCGCTCGCCCGCGATGGCGATCATCGCGGCGAAGCACAGCAAGGACGAGAGCAGATATCCCAGGAGCGGCAGGATCACCGTGTAGAAGGCCATCACGGCGATGAAGCCGAGCACGCGCTGCTCGCCCGGCGTGAGCCACGGGAAGCCCCTGGCGCGGGGCTCGTCGTCGGACACGGGGGCGCCCGAACCGCCGGCGCTCTCGGCCTGGGCGGCGGCGGCGGCGGTGGAGCCGCGCTTGCCGACGGTGCCGCCCTGGATCTCGATGCCGAGCCAGCCGGTGAGCGCGAGCGCGGCGCCGGCCGCCATCATGGCGTAGGCGAGCAGGCGCGGCAGGAAGCGCCCGCCGAGATCGTCGGTGGCGGTGAAGTCGGGCACGCCCGCGGACAACCAGAACACCAGGGCGCCGAACGCGACGCACAGGAGGCCGGCAACGACGTTGGAACGAATCATGGCGGGAGTCTTTCCGCTCCGTGAGGCGCCCGGCGGGCGCCGAAAGAGACGGCCGGCGGGCCCGTCCCGCCGGCCGCTCGCGCGTCCTACTTCTTCTTCGGAAGAGTCGCGAGGAACGCTTCGAGCTCGGTGTTGGCGCGGTCGAGGAACGCCACGAACTCCTTATGCGGGATGAACACCGGCTCGAGGCTGCCGTTGAGGTAGTAGCTCCTGAACGGCTCGGTCTCGTAGATGTCCTTGAGCGAGGCCACGATGGCATCGACCGTCTGCTGCGGCACGCCCGGGGGCGCGAACACGCCGCGGAACTTGGTGGAGACCACGTCCCAGCCGTTCTCGCGCGCGGTCGGCGCCTGGTAGTTCTTGAGGCGGCTGTCCTGGAACACCACCAGCATGTTGAGCGTGCCGTTCTGCAGGTGGGTGAGCGCCTGGCCGGGCTCGCCGATCACGGCGTCCACGTGCTTGCCGAGCAGCGAGACCACCGCCGCGCCGCCGCCCTCGTGGGGGACGGTGCGGACCTCGATGCCGGCCGCCTTCTGGAAGTTCTCGAGCACGAGCTGGTCGAGCGAGCCCGCGCTGCCGATGCCGATGGTGAGCTTGCGCGGGTTCTTCTTGGCGTAGTCCACCAGCTCCTTGATGCTCTTGAACTGGCTGTCGCGATGGACGTAGAGCGTGGTCGGGTCCATCAGCATCCCGGCGATCGGGGTCATGTCCTTGTAGGTCGGGATGCCCTTGCTGCGCAGAGGGGTGATGAGCTGGGTCGGCGTCACCATCTGCAGGGTGTAGCCGTCCCTGGGGGCCTGGGTCGCCATGTAGTTGGCGGCGACCGCGCCCGAGCCGCCGGTACGGTTCTGCACCACGACGCTGATGCCGTGCTTCTTCTCGAGCGCGGGCCCGAGGTTGCGCGCCATGATGTCGTTGCCGCCGCCCGGGGACGAATGGGCGACGAGGGTGACGGTCTTGGTCGGCCACTTCTCCTGGGCCGTCGCGGCGAAGGCGAGCGGCAGGGAGACGGCGGCGACGGCGATACTGCGTAACATGTTCATGGTGAACCCTCCTGTCTTGATCCCCGCCCGTGGCGGGGCCCGTTGTCATTCACGAAAAACGCGTGGTCTTTGGTGCGTGAACCTCCCGCGGCTACTGGGCCGCCTCGCGCCCCGGCGCGGGGTCGCGGACGGCGTGGTCGGTCTGGATCAGCTCGGCGAGGACGCCGGCGCGGGGCAGCTCCTCGACGCCGCGCACCGCCTCGATGGCGCGGGCCTGGGCCGTCTCCGCCAGCAGGCCGCGGGCGGAGTTGGAGAACTTCTCCTCCACCTCGGCGTCGGTCATCGGCAGGTCGGGGCCGCCGCGGTAGCGCTCGTCGGCCCATTCGACCAGCCTGCGGCCGTCCTTGAGGGCGATCTCCACGCGCGAGCGGATGCGGTCGAAGCCCTGGGCCTCGATGGCGGGGTCGAGATGGGTCGCGACCCGGCGCTGCATCGCCTGCATGTCCTCGGAGCCGACGCGGGCGTCGGTGAACTCCTCGCGGCCCGCGCGGCGGTACAGCACCATCATCGAAAGCAGCGCCGCCATCGAGAACTTGGCCTGCAGGTGGTTGGCCGCGACCGGATAGCGGATCGGATTGAGGATGTTGGAGCCGGCGTGGAAGTCGATGCGCTCCACCTGCTCGGGACGGACGTCCTCGCGCGTCACCAGCCGCAGCATGGCGTCCATCGACTGGTGGGTGAGGATGCCGGACGGATAGGGCTTGATGCTGACGCCGGGCGAGACGATCGAGAGGGTCTTGCCGAAGCCCTGGGCGGCCTTGTCCTCGCTGAAGCCGCCGCCGAGCACCTGCAGGAAGCCCCAGCGGCCGTCGAGGGCGGCCGGGTCGGCGGCGAAGCCGCGCGCCGCCAGCAGCGCGGCGGTGACGCCGTTCTCGGCGGCGCGCCCGACGTGGAGCGGCTTGGTCATGGTGCCGAAGTTGACGCGGATGCCGGCGGCGAAGCTCGCGGCGATGCCGAGCGCGTGGGCCAGTGTCCGGCCCGTGAGGCCGAGCAGCTTGGCGGCGGCGACGCAGGCGCCGAAGGTGCCGACCGTGCCGCTCGAATGGTGGCCGCGCAGGTAGTGGTCGGGCAGCATCCACTCGGCGATCTTGCATTCGACCTCGAAGCCGGCCTGGAACGCCGTCATGAAGCGGCGCCCGTCCACGTCGCCGAGGCGCTGGGCGACGGCGAGGGCCGCGGCGAACGGCGGGATCGAGGGATGGGTGAGCAGACCGTAGACATGGGCCGGGTCGTGGGAGACCTGGGTGTCGTCCCAGTCGTGGGCGTGGCCGGCGGTGCCCATCACGCGCGCGGCGAGCGGCGCCGGCGCCCGGACGTCGCCCGCGCCGAGCAGCAGCGCGTCGGGCCGCCCGCCGGTCTCGATCGCGTCGGCGACCAGGATGCGCAGCGAGTCCTCGGCGACGCCCGCGACCAGCAGGCCGAGCGAATCCGTCATGCAGCGCCGGGCGATGCGGCGCGCCTCCTCGGGCAGGCCCGCGTGGCCGAGGCCGTCGACGAAGGCGACCGCCTGCGCGGTGAGGCTAGCGGCCATCGCGCGCTCCCTCGGCGTCCTCCGCCGCCCGCTCGCGGCGCGCGGCGGCGAGCATGCGGTCCTTGGCGCGGGCGACGTGGAGGCGGTGGGCGGCCTCGGCCGCGTCGGCATCGCGCGCCGCCAGCGCCTCGACCATGACGCGGTGCTCGCGGTTGGAGACCGCGAGGCCGCCGCCCTGCACCAGGCCGCGACGGCGGTAGAGGTGTAGCTCCTTGACCAGCGCGTGGTACTGGCGCTCCAGCACCGGGTTGCCGGCGCCCGCCATGATGAGGCGGTGGAAATCGAGGTTGAGCGGATAGTAGCGCTCGATGTCGCGCGCCTCGGTCGCTGCCTCCATGTCGGCGAGGCAGTCGCGCAGGCGGGCGACGTCGGCCGCGGTGATGCGCGCGGCGAACAGCCGTCCGGCGAGCCCGAACAGCGTCGTGCGCACGTCGTAGACGTGGCTCGCTTCGGCCACGTCGAGCTTGCGCACGTAGACGCCGCGGTTGGGGACCAGCTCCACCAGCCCGCTGTGGGCGAGCGAGCGGCACGCCTCGCGGATCGGTCCGCGGCTGGTGCCGAAGCGCGTGGCCAGCGCGATCTCGTTGATGCGCTCCCCCGGCGCCAGCGTGCCGGCGAGGATCATGCGCTCGATCTCGTCCTGCAGCACGCTCATCAGGGAGCGGGTGCGCAGCAGCTCGATGGGGTGGTCGGGGATATCGGCGAGGGCGGGGGAGGTGTCGGTGCTCATGGTTCGACTGTCATGAATCGACTGCTGGCTGTCAACACTTATAGATCGAAGGATTATGACGGCGGCATGTTCCGCTGTCGTGGCGGCGGGCGCTTCGCTTCTGCGGGCGCGCGGTCTATGGTGAGGGAAGGCCCGCGCCGCGGGCCGGCGTCGAGAATTTTCGTCGAGAATTTTTCCCCGGAACCCGCCCGTGTCCGCACCCGCCGAACCCTATCCCTGGCTCCGGCCGCTCACCGAATGGGGGCCGCTCATCGCGTTCTTCGCGGCCTACTGGGCCTACGGGCTGATCCCGGCGACCGGGGTGCTGGTGGCGACGACCCTCGCCGCGACCCTGCTCGCGGTGGTGCTCGCGCGGCGCGTGCCGTGGATGCCGGTGGTCACGGCGGCGGCGGTGGGCGCGTTCGGCGGGCTCACGCTCGTCTTCGACGACGACCTGTTCATCAAGATCAAGCCGACCGTGGTGCAGGCGCTGATGGCGGCGGCGCTGCTCGGCGGGCTTGCCTTCGGGCGGCTGTTCCTCAAGGCGCTGATGGAGCGCGGCATCGCCATGACGGACAAGGGCTGGCGCGCGCTCACCTGGCGCTTCGCCGGCTTCCTGCTGTTCGGCGCCGCGCTCAACGAGGCGGTGTGGCGCACCCAGAGCGACGACGTGTGGGTGACGTTCAAGGCGTTCGGCCTGACCGGCCTCGCGGTCGCCTTCATGCTGGCCCAGCTGCCGCTCATCCGCCGCCACGCGCCGCCCGAAGGGGCGGAGCCGGCGGAGGAGGACGGCGGCCTGCCGCCCCTGCCGCCGCGTTAGCGGCGGCATAGCTACATCCTTCGCCGCGTTAGCGGCGGCATAGCTACATCCTTCGCCGCGTTAGGGCGGGGCGTCGCCTTCGCCGCGCCCGGCTATTTCGCGGTGAGAAGGCCGATGACCTTGTCCTTCACGTCCGCGGGCTGGTTCATCATGTCCTTGATGGCGGCCGTCATCTCGGGCCCGGGGGTATAGCTGATCTCGATCTTCGCGACCTTGCGGGCCTCCTCCTGGAACGCCGTGTCCGCCGCCAGCCGGTCGAAGGCCGCCTGGAGGACCTTCGTGCGCTCCGCCGGGATGCCGGGCGGCGCGAAGAACGGGCGCGCCGTATCGATGATCGGGTTCACCATCTGGAACAGCGGCTTGTGGGAGGCCGGCACGACGTCCATCACCCACGGCACGTTGTAGGGATCGAGGGCGGGATTCTTGCGCCCCGACACCTGTACCAGCACCTTGACCCTGCCTTCCTTCATCATCTCGTAGGGGCGGCCGCCGAAGAAGCCGATGGTGTCGCCGCCCGAGGCGTGGGCCTCGCCGCGCTCGACCGACAGCACGATGTCGCTCGTCCTGTAGCCGTAGATGATGTCCATCTTGAGCCCGAGCGATTCCTTGAGCAGCTCCGGCACCAGGCCGTAGCCGGTGGAGCCGCGCGCTGTGGCCGCGAACTTGAGCGGCTCCGGACAGTTGGCGAGGGCCTCGACGGTCTGGCACGGGAAGTCGCTGCGCATCCAGAACAGCACGGTCGCGCTGTAGAGGTTGCCGAGCCAGGTGAACTTGTCGAGGTCGAAGCGGATGTTGGGCTGGGAGATCGCGCGGCTGAACAGCCCCGCCGAGGCGGCGCCGATGGTGAGCCCGTCCTTCTCGGCCACGTTGTAGACGTGATTGGCGGCGGCGATCGCCTGGGGCTGGGGCATGTTGCTCGCGACGACGGTGGGATTGCCCGGGATGTGGCGGGCGATGTGGCGCACCACCAGCCGCCCGAGGATGTCCACGCCCGAGCCCTCGGCGGTGCCGATGACGACGCGCAGGGTCTTGCCCTGGTAGAAGTCCTGGGCCGCGGCCGGGCCGGACCACGCCCCGGACCACGCCGGTGCCAGCAGGCACAGGGCGGCGCCGGCGACGTACAGACGGATACCGTTGTTTCGCATCTTTCGACCTCCCGTTGTCGCATCCAGTCCCGTTCGGACTGTCGGTTCTTTTCCCGGATGTTATTGTCTCCAAGACCACCGCGCCAGTCCCCCATGTCCCAACCCCATACCCCAACCCATATGTCCCAACCCATGTCCCAGCCCGTGCACCGTCCCGCCCCGCCCAAGCCGTCGCCCTGGATCAAGGAGATGGTTGCCCGGCTCGACCCGCTCGGGCCCGCCCATCTGCGGGTGCTGGACTTCGCCGCGGGCGGCGGCCGCCACGCCCGCCACCTGGCGGACCTCGGCTATCCGACCCTGGCGGTGGACCGCGACGTCTCGGGACTCGACTACCTCGCGGGCCGCGAGGGGCTCGAGATCCTGCGCTGGGACCTCGAGGACGGATCCCCCTGGCCGTTCGCGGCGGAACGTTTCCAGGCGGTGATCGTCGCCAACTACCTGCACCGCCCGACGCTGGCCGCGACCATCGCGCTGGTCGCACCCGGCGGCGCCCTGATCTACGAGACCTTCGGCACCGGCAACGAGCGCTTCGGCCGGCCGTCCAACCCCGATTTCCTCGCGCGCCCGCACGAAATCGCCGAGGCGGCGCGCGCCCAGGGCCTGGACGTGCTGGTGGACGCCCACGTGGAGGAGGCCGAACCGGCGCCCGCCGTGCGCCACCGCTGCGCCGCCCGCCGGCCGGGCTGACCCGGTCGGCCCGCGCTTCCTCCCGGGGTCGCCGTTCGCTATGCTTCGGCAAAAGCGTCAACGACGAAACGACACGGGGAGAGGACGATGGCCGGACATGGCTGGACGGCGGCGCTCGCGGGCGCCCTTATCGTGGCGGGCGGCGCCGTGGGCGCCGCGGCGCAGACGGCGGAGGAGTTCTACAAGGGCAAGCGCCTGCGGATGATCGTCGGCTCCTCGCCGGGCGGCGGCTACGACACCTACGCGCGCGCCTTCGTGCGCCATTACGTCCGTCACATCCCCGGCAACCCGAGCGTCATCGCCCAGAACATGCAGGGCGCCGGCGGCGTGCGCGCCACCAACTACGTCGCGAGCGGCGCGGTGCCGCGCGACGGCACCGTGTTCGCGACCACGCTGCGCACCGTCGGCACCGTGCCGCTGCTCGATCCCGCCGGAGGCACGCAGTACGACGCGACCAGGCTCAACTGGCTCGGCAGCCTCGCCAACGAAATCTCGATCTGCGTTTCCTGGCACACGAGCCCGGTCAAGACCTTCCGCGACTTGCTGGAGCGCGAACTGATCGTCGGCGCCTCCAGCGGCAACGACACCGAGATCTATCCGGCCGTGTTCAACAACCTGCTCGGCGCGAAGTTCAAGATCATCACCGGCTACGAGGCGGTGGGCATCAACCTCGCCATGGAGCGCGGCGAGGTCGAGGGGCGCTGCGCCTGGTCGTGGACCTCGCTGATGACGCAGCGGCCCGAATGGCTCAAGGAAAAGAGGATCAACATCCTGGCGGTCGCTTCCGACACGCGGCCGCCTGAGGTGTCGGCCGACGTGCCGCTGGTTGCCGATTTCGCGAAGTCGGAAGCCGACCGCGCCCTGCTCGACATGTTCTTCCTGCCCCAGGTGATGGGGCGTCCCTACTTCATGCCGGACGGCGTGCCGGCCGACCGGGTGGTGGCGATGCGCGCCGCGTTCGACGCGACCGTGCGCGACCCGGCGCTCGCCGCCGAGTTCGAGAAGCAGAAGCTCGAGCTGTCGCCGGTTTCGGGCGTGGAAATCCAGGCGATGCTGGCGCGCGTCTATGCGACGCCGCCGGAGGTGGTCGAACGTGCCCGCGACGCGATGCGCTACCGCGGCGAGCGGATCGAGGCCAAGCCGGCGTCGGTCCGGTCCAGCGGCACCGTGGTGCAGTCGCTCCGCGAGGGACGCGAGATCGAGTTCAAGCTGACCGACGGCACCGCAGCCAAGACAGCCGTCTCCACCAGCGGCACCAAGGTCACGATCGCGGGCAAGGAGGCGGCGCGCGCCGAGGTGCGCGCGGGCATGGCCTGCGAGATCGAATGGCCGGCGCCGGGAGCGCCCGCCACCGCGCTTGCGTGCAAATAGCCGAACGTCGGCTCCTCAGGCGGTGAGGCGCGGGTTCACGATCCGCTCGTAGGTGCTGTC
Organism: Alphaproteobacteria bacterium; assembly: GCA_050485485.1. GTDB lineage: Bacteria > Pseudomonadota > Alphaproteobacteria > SMXQ01 > SMXQ01 > WHSO01. The sequence goes on from JBJHBM010000013.1 coordinate 42,233, forward strand.
GGCCGACAGCAGCCCCCAGCCCACCATCCAGTCGTGGATGTGGTCGAACTCATCAGCCGTATAGGGGCGCGGATAGACGTAGCGGAACCGCCCCAGGTAGAAGTCCGCGGGCGCGAGCCGGCAGATTTCCTCGGGCACCTCGCGCACCAGGTACTTGAGGTACGGGCGGATGTCCGCGTTGATGAGATCCACCGCGCGCCGCACCGAGCGGTCGATGGCGGCGTAGATGTCGGGGGCGAGGGACGGCACCGTCACCTCGGCGCCGTCGTAGAACGCCTCGCAGACGATCTTGTGGCCGCGCTTGAGCGCCACCGTGATCCACGGCTCCATCAGCGCGGCGGCGCCGATCTTGCCTTCCTCCAGGAAGCGGAGCCGCTGCTTGGGCCCGCCGACGTGGCCGACGCGCACCTCGTCCTTCGCCATGTAGCCGCCGAGCAGCCCGAGCGTGATGTAGTGGGAGCCCGCGTGCATGTTGACGCCCACCAGCACGTTGCGGAGGTCGGGCGGGATGTTGTAGGGGCTGTCGCCGGCCACCACGATGGCCTGGGTGGCGACGGCGGCACGCTTGGTGATGACGCGCGCCTCGCGGCAGCTGTCCTGGGTGCGGCGGATCTGTCCCCATTCGCAGGCGCGGTACATCGAGAACTCGCCGGTCTCGATGCCCTCGTGCCAGCCGTAGGACTTGACCTGGGTGTGGTCCTCGATCGGCGTGTCCGGCACTTCCTTGTCGCGGTCGCGCCCGGAGCCCGCCGGCACCAGGGTTACGTCGAGCCCTTCCTGCTCGAAGATGCCGTGCTCCCTAGCGACGTGATAGGGCAGGGAAAATACCGCGTTGTTGGTCTCGATACGCGCTTCCTTGATCGTCATGCTTGCCTCCGTCCCGTTCGTTGCGGCATGCGGTACGCGGTACGGCCGTCAGGGCCCGAGCGGTCAGGACCTGAGCATCGGCACGGCAAGGCGATGGAACATCTCCTCCGCGTCCCAGTGGACCAGGTGCTTGCAGCCCTCGGCCAGGTGCATGTCGAGGCCGGGCTCCTTCTCCTTGAGGAGCTGGAAGCGGTCGGCGGCGCGGGCGCGGTCTTCGCGACCGTAGATCATCAGGAGCGGCTGCTTGACCTCGGGGAGCCGCTGCCACAGGGGCTTCGACGGCGCCTTTCCGGTCTTGGGCTCGGCCTTGGCGGCCTCCGCCTTCTCCTGGCGCGCGACGAACGCCTTGAAGGCGTCGCCGACCGAGCGCGCATGGCGCAGCGCCAGCTCCTCGTCGGTGATCAGCTCGTGGTGGAACAGGTTGGCCTCGAGCAGCTTGCGGGTATCCTCCAGCGTGGGCTCGGATTTCGCCATGCGGCTCTCCAGCCGCGCCTGGGCCTTGCCCTCGAGCTTGCCGGCGCCGCCTTCCAGCGGCGGCAGCAGGCTGCCGGTGCCCAGCACGAAGACGTGAGTGACGCGCTCCGGGGCCTCGAGCGCGAGCCCGACCGCGATGTTGCCGGCCTGGGAATGGCCCACCATCGCGGCCTTGTCGATGCCGAGCGCGTCCATGAGGGCAAGGGTCACCTTCTTCTTGAGCGCGACCGAGCCGTCCTCGGTGTAGGAGGAAAGGCCGAAGCCCGGAAAGTCGAAGGCGATCACGCGCCGGCCGGCCGCCGACAGCGGCCCCATGTTGCGCCGGAACACGTCGGCGGAAGAGCCGAGCGAGGCGCCGTGGAACAGCAGCACGGCGGGGCCGCTGCCCTGCTCGATGTAGCGGATGCGGAATCCGGCGGCCTCGACGTACTTGTCCTCGAAGCCGGTGTCGATGGTGGTGGCAGCGTCCATGTGCGTCTCCCGTTGTCGGGCGGCCGTCCCGCCGGGGCGGCCGCGCGTTTGGGCGAGTTTAACACCCCGCGCGCCCGATGGGCAAAAGGCGCGGGCGGTCTTGTCACGGCCCACCCGGGACCGCATCATCCGGCGCGAAAGCGAGGATATCCGTGACCGTCACCCGTTTCGCGCCGTCGCCGACCGGCCTTCTCCATCTGGGCCATGCCCACGCGGCGCTGTTCGCCATGCGCGCGGCGCGCGTGGACGGTCGGCGCGCGGCGGGCGCAGACGATGGGCGCGCGGTGGGCGGGCGCTTCCTGCTGCGCATCGAGGACATCGACACGGGGCGGTGCCGCCCGGAGCTCGAGGCGGCCATCTACGAGGACCTCGCCTGGCTCGGCGTCGCCTGGGACGGGCCCGTGCTGCGCCAGTCGGAGCGCGGTGCCGCCTATGCCGCGGCGCTCGCGCGTCTCGATGCCCTGGGGCTGATCTATCCGTGCTTCTGCACGCGCGCGGAAATCGCGGCCGAGATCGCGGCGGCGGGGTCCGCGCCCCACGGGCCCGACGGCCCGCTCTATCCCGGCACCTGCCGGGGCCTCGCGGAGACGGCGTCGCGCGCGCACCGCGCGGAGGGACGCGTGGCGGCGCTGCGCCTCGACTGCGCGAAGGCGGGGGCGTACGTCGGCGCGCTCGCCTTCACGGATCGGGAGGCGGGGCGGGTCGCGGTGGACCCGTGTCTGTTCGGCGACGCGGTGGTGGCGCGGCGCGACATCGGCACCAGCTATCACCTCGCCTGCGTGGTGGACGACGCGGCCCAGGGCGTGACGCTGGTGACGCGCGGGCACGACCTGTTGCCGGCGACGCACCTGCAGCGCGTGCTGCAGGCGGCGCTCGGCCTGCCCGCGCCCGAGTACCACCACCACCGGCTCGTGACCGACGCGGACGGCCGCCGCCTCGCCAAGCGCGACGACGCGCGCAGCCTGCGCGCGCTGCGCCAGGCCGGCGTCACCCCGGCCGAGGCGCTGGCGCTGGCGGGGTTCCCGGATTGAGCGTGTATATACATGAGTTGACGCAAGGAGATGGCTCCCGCCGCGGCGGCGCCCGGCCGAAAAGAAGCCCCGCTGCCGGGGGGAACGGCAGCGGGGCTTTTCCGTCGGTGGATCAGCGGGCCGAGTGCCCGCCCAGCGCCGACGACTCGTCGCGGCCGATGGCCGAGGCGAGCTGGACCAGCTGCCAGACCGCCGACAGGCCGACGAGGGCATAGACGATGCGGGACAGGACGGAGCCGTCGCCCAGGACCGCGGCGACCAGATTCCAGTCGAGAATGCCGACCAGACCCCAGTTCAGGCCCCCGACGACGACCAGGGCCAAGGTGAGCAGGTTGAGAGGCTTCATGGCAAGTCTCCTTTGCGCGAAGTCCGGGCCGCCGGGGGGACGGCGGCCCGGTCCGCCCGTCAGTTGGCGGGCGGCAGGACGACGCTGTCGATAACGTGGATGACGCCGTTGGAGGCGGCGATGTCGGCCGTCGTGACCTTGGCGCCGTTGATCATGACATTGCCGCCGTCGACGCGGATGGACAGCGGCTTGCCGTTGACCGTCTTGGCCTCGGTGAGCTTGACGACGTCGGCGGCCGTCACCTTGCCGGGCACCACATGGTAGGTGAGGATCGCCGTCAGCTGGCCCTTGTTCTCGGGCTTGAGCAGGTTCTCGACCGTTCCAGCCGGCAGCTTGGCGAAGGCGTCGTCGGTGGGGGCGAAGACGGTGAACGGTCCCGGACCCTTCAGGGTCTCGACCAGTCCGGCGGCGCCGAGCGCCGCCGTCAGGGTCTTGAACTGGCCGGCGGCGGTGGCCGCATCGACGATGGTGTTCTGTGGCGCGCCGCGATGGCTGCTGGCATTGGCGGCGCCGACCGCGAGGCCTGCGGCGGCTGCGGCGGCGATCGCCAGATTTGTGAGCTTGGATTTCATGATTTCGGTCCTTGGGTTCGTGGAGGGGGAGCTTCGGCACTGCGAGCATTCCGCAGCCCGACAGGATTTACTTATCGTGAAAATTGATTTGCATGATAGTAATATTTTGAACTATATGAATTTTTATTTTCGTAATGATAAAATCCAAGGCGCCGGTTTGATCCACGGGAAAAACGGCGGCAAAAAAGAGGAGCGGACATGCTTTCGGAGACGCTGGCGACCGGGCTCGAGCAGTATCGGATCGGGTCCAAGATTCGCGCGCTGCGGCTTAAGAAGAAGCTGGGGCTGGTCAGGCTCGGCAAGCATACCGGCCTGTCGGCCGCCATGCTGTCGAAGATCGAGCGCGGCCAGCTGTTCCCGACGCTGCCGACGCTGCTGCGCATCGCGCTGGTGTTCGGCGTCGGCCTCGACCACTTCTTCACGGAACCCGAAGCGCGGCGTCCGGTCGCGGTGGTGCGCAAGCGCGACCGCATCCGACTGCCCGACCAGCCGGAAGGGGATTCACCCTCCTACATGTTCGAGAGCCTCGATTTTCCCGTCACGGACCGAAAGATGGAGGCGTTCTACGCCGAGTTTCCGGCGCACTCGAAACCGTCGGAGCCGCACGCGCACGACGGCGCGGAAATCATCTACGTCATGGAAGGGCGGCTGGTCGTGGACGTGGACGGCGAGGAGTTCGCGCTCGACGGCGGCGACGCCATGTACTTTGATTCGACCGCGCCACACAGCTACCGTCGCGAAGGCCGGGCCGCATGCAAGGCAGTGGTGGTGGTGGCGCCGTAGGTGCGGTGGCGCGGCTACCGCCGCCGGGCGGGGCGCGCGGGCCGGCGCGCGGGGCGTCCCGGCTTGCGGCGCGGCGGGACCGCGGGGACGCGCTTCGGCGCCTTCTTTTTCTTCCCGCTTCCGGCCGCCTTCTTCGCCGCCTTCCGCGCGGTGCCCTTGGGCGTCTTGGCCACTTTGGTCGGTTTGGCCGGTTTCGCCGCCTTCGCGGCCTGGCGGCGCCGGCGCCCGGCGAAGTCGGGCTTCGAGAAGTCGCCGATGCCGTGGAAGTCGATGATCTCGATCGCGTTGCCGAACGGGTCGTGGACATAGGCGTGGCGCCCGGTGAAGGTGCGGTGGCCTTCCTCCTCGTAGACCAGGATAGGGTGGCCCGCCGCCTCCAGGTGCCGGAGCGCGTCGTCGAAGTCCTCGCCCCTGACGATGAAGGCGTGGTGGAACTCGTAGTCGCCGGGCGGGTTGGGCGGCACGTGGTGCTTGGTGTTGGTGAGGACGAAATACTGCGTCCCCGCCTTCATGAACACGGTGGTGTCGTTCTGCCGGAGGTACGTGCAGCCGAGCACGCCTTCGTAGAAGCGCCGGCCTTCCTCGAGGTCGGAGACGCCGATGGCGAAATGCAGGATGCCCGTCGGCGTGAATCCCTTGCGCCGCGCCACCGCCGCCTCCGCGTCCGCTACATCATCTCGGCGAGCAGCCGGCCGAAGCCCGCCACCGGCTCGTTGATGCGGAGCCGCTTCTGGATCTCCCAGCAGCGCGCGGGCACCGGGTGGATCACCGGCTTGCCGAGGTCCTGCTCCAGGATGTCGATCACCGGCAGCACGCGCCAGCCGGAGCCCAGCAGGTAGACCGCGTCGGCCTTGGGCTGCTTGAGCGCGGCGCGCTTGACGTGGGCATAGACCTCCTCGGAGGACAGGTGGCCGACCTTGTCGAAGGGCACGTCGATGCCCGCCATGTCGAGCACATCGAAGCCGGCCTGCTCGAAGTAGCTCGCGAACAGGTCGTTGATCTTGCCGGTGAAGTAGGTGGCGCCGACGATCTTCTTCGCCTTGACCGCCTTGAGGGCGGCGACGTGGTTGGTGCCGGAGGTGAATACCGGGCGCTTGTACTTCTTCTCCCACTTCTTCAGGAGCTCGGCCTCGCCCTTGTAGCCGAGGAACATGAAGGGCGGCGCGCCCTCGGCGTGGATCAGGTCCACCTCCTCCCCGGCCAGTTCCTCGATCAGCGGCAGGTAGGGATCGACCGCGCGCTTGAACTCGTCGGTGGTGCCCTGGCGGATGTTGAGGAACAGCGGGATCACGCCGACCCCTTCCGGCAGGATGCGGATCAGTTCCTCGAGCGAGCCGGGACGGCGCGTCGGCTTGATGCAGCCGACGGTTCCCCTCCAGCTTGTGTAGGCCATGTGAAGTCCTCCCTCATGTTTTTCGGCGTCGGCGAGAGCCGTGCCTTCAGGTCAGATTATAGAGCCGCGCCGCGTTGGGGCCGAGAATCTTGTCCACCACGTGCGGCGGCACCTTGCCGTCGTCGCGGATGAGGCGCAGCGCCTCGATCTCCGCCGAGGTGTCGGTGTGGCCGTAGTCGGTGCCGACCACCAGGTAGTCCTCGTCGGCGTAGCGGTCGAGGATGTAGTCGAGGTCGTCGGTCACCTGCACCGCGACGTAGATGTTGTAGTCGCGCAGCACGTTGTCGGTGAGGCGCTGGCCCTTCTGGCGCTTGCGCAGCTTGACGTCGTTGATGGCGTAGCCGAGCCACTGGGAGGAGGCCTCGATGAAGCCCCAGCGCAAGGCGGGGAAGCGCTTGGGCAGGTCGGTCATGACGAGGGCGTGGAACGCACCCACCATCGACAGCTTGTGGATCGGGAAGCTGGTCGGGAAGAAGAAGTCGTGGACCTGGAACGAGCCGTTGCCGGCGTGGAAGGTGATCGCGAGGTCGAGCTCCTGGGCGAGCTCGTAGAACGGCCAGAAGTAGGGGTCGGTGATCTCCTTCTCGCATTCGAGCGGGCGCATGAAGATCGACCTGGCGCCGTTCTCCTTGCACCAGACGAGCTCGTCGTGGATCTCCCCGAGGGGCGAGCGCAGCGGCGCCATCGCCGCCCACGGCAGGCGGTCGGGCGCCTTCTTCCAGATGTCGGCGAGCCAGCGGTTGTAGGCGCGGAACAGCGCCTTCTCGACCTTGATGTTGTCGGTGCAGGGACGCAGGAACAGCGTCGGGAACAGCACCTGGACGTCGATCTCGAGCTCGTCCATGTGGCGCACCCGCCCGTCGATGTCCTTCATCTCGCGCCACTCGGCGCGCGAGACCTTGGACTCGACGTTGCGGTCCTTGGCGTAGACGTTGTTGTCGATAATCCAGTATTCGGACCGGACGTTGCCTTCGTTGGAGACCTGCGCGGCGCCGGAAACCTGATTCACGACCAAGGGCGTATAGCGCCTGTCCTTTTCTTCTATGTAATCGAACGTGAACGGTGTCTCTATGACATGGGCGTCGGCGTCTATCGTTCGGTAATTTCTGGGCATTCGGTCCTCCAAACCTTGCGGCTCGCCCGCTCCGGACTGTATTTTCTGTCGAGGTCAAATCTAGCAAACGGTTTCGTCGGGAACAATCGCGCCCATCCCGCGGGAAGCGGGGAAGGGGGGCTCCGCGGAGGGGGAGCGGGTTCCGGGCGGGCGCGGGTGGTCGCCGGGCCGCCCGGGAGAGGAGATCACAAAATGGCCGACAAGCGCCTGCTGATGATCGACGACGAGCCCGCGATCTCGGAAGTGGTGCGCAGGGTGGCGGAAGGCATGGACTACGAGGTGCGCGTCGCCACCCGCGCCGACGAGTTCGCCCGCCTCTACGAGGACTTCGCGCCGACCGTGGTGGTCCTCGATCTCGTCATGCCCGAGGTGGACGGCGTCGAACTGGCGCACTGGCTCGCCCACGAGTGCTGCGAGGCCAGGATCATCTTCCTCACCGGCCACAATCCCCGCTACACCGACGCCGCGCGCGCGCTGGCCGAGACGGGCGAGCTCAAGAGCGTCACGACCCTCACCAAGCCGGTCAGCCTCGCGACGCTGCGCCAGGCGTTGTCGTAGCCACCCGTTCCGCGCCGGCGTTACCCCAGCGCGCGGCCGAGGAAGGCGAGGGTCTTCGCCCACGAATCCTTCTCCGCGGCCTCGCGGTACTGCTCGGGGCGGACGAAGTTCTGGAAGGCGTGGCCGGCGCCGTCGTAGCGGTGGAACTCGTGCGCGACGCCAAGCCGCGCGAGCTCCGCGTCGATCCGGTTCACGTCGTCGGGCGAGGGGTTCTTGTCGTCGTTGCCGAAGAAGCCGATGACAGGCCCGCGGATCCCGCCGAGCAGCTCGAACGGCGGCTTCTCGCCCTTGCCCCAGGTCTTGAACATGTTGCCGCAGTAGTAGATCGCGGCTGCCGTGATCGCCGGATTGACGGCGGCGCCGAGGAAGGCGACGCGCCCGCCCATGCAGTGGCCGATGATGGCGAGCCTGCCGTCGGCCTCGGGCTTCGCCTTGACGTGCGCGGCGGCGGCGGCGATGTCCTCGGCGAGCTGGCGGTCGTCGAGGGTCGGGATCGGATCGTCGGCGGCCTCGGCGGGCACGCGGTGGAACAGGTCGGGGGCGGCGGCGATGAAGCCGGCCCGCGCCAGCCGGTCGGCGCGGTCGCGCGTGAAGGCGTCGATGCCGCCGCGGTGGAACATGACGAGCACCGCCGGGAACGGTCCGGCGCCCTTCGGGGCCGCGACATAGACGTCCATCTGATGCCCGCCCGAGACGGTCCTTTCCATGACGCCGGCGCCGCCGGCGTCCGCTTGCGTGTCGGCCATGATGCCTCTCCCCGTTCGCCGTTGCTCCGAGGCGGGCAGTCTAGTCGCACGGGCGCGGCCGGCCAAGTGGCCGGGCCGGATATGGGGCGGAGACCGGACGGAAAAAGGCGCGCGCCGGTTCAGGCGCGCAGCACGTCGTCGGCGTCGTGCCGCGGCACCGCGATCCCGAAATCGATCGCGATCAGGGCCGCCTGGGTGCGGTTGGAGGTGCCGAGCGCCTTGAGGATGGCGCCCACGTGGACCTTGACGGTGCCTTCCGAGATGCCGAGCGCCTCGGCGATGTCCTTGTTGGAGCGGCCCTCGCCCACCAGCGCCAGCACGTCGCGCTGGCGATGGGTCAGCAGGTCGAGCCGCGCGCGCAGGCTTTCGACGTTGCGGTCGCCCGTCGCCCGGCCGGGCACCTGCAGGATCGCGGCCCCGCCGCGCACCAGCCCGGCCGGGAAGTAGGTCTCCCCCGCCAGCACCAGCTGGAATGCGCTCAGCATCACGCCCACCGCCGACGATTTCGGCAGGAAGCCGGAGGCGCCGATGTTCATCGCCTGGCCGACGTTGTCGGGGGTCTCGAAGGCGGAGACCACGACGACCGGCGCGCCTTGGGCCTCGCGCACGATCGAGGCGACGCCCGCCATCTCGCCCATCAGCGGCATCTTGAGGTCCACCAGGATGAGGTCGAACCGTCCGCCCTCGGCGATCGCCTTCATGGTTTCGGGATAGCTCCCCGCCTGGATGGTCTCGACCTCGTCGGCCAGTTGCGTGACGAGCTGGGCGAGCCCTTCGCGGTAGAGCTGGTGATCGTCGGAGATGAGAATTCTGAGCATGGTACGTCCCACCCTTTCGCAGGAACGGTCTCGGGCGCTTGCCGGTACTGCCGCCCGTGTTCGGGCGTGTCGCCGCTTGTTATCATGTTTGTATGATCGTGATACGGCCGAGCACCGAACGGAATTAGGTTACACGAAATAGGCTAATGAGCATAATTCATTTTTTACTCGACCTAGGAAGCACTATTATAGTGCCGTTTCAAGGTCTTACGTCCTACCGGCTACCGCAAGGCATATACTACCATATGCATCCTGGCAAACACAAAACGCCGGCGGCTTCATTCCGCCGGACCTGCGGCGGGACGGAGCCGGTTCGCGAAGCGGCGCAGCGTTGTCCCGAGCGCGATCCCGGCCGCGACCCCGGCGGCGTTGGCGAGGGCGTCGAACGGATCGGCCGAGCGTTGTGGCACCAGCGCCTGGAGCCCTTCCAGAACGAGCCCGAACGGCAGCATCGCCGCTGCCGCCGCCAGCACGGCGCGACGCGCCAGGAAGGCCGCGAAAGGCAGCGCCGCCAGCACCGCGTAGGCGGCGAAATGGGCGAGCTTGTCGATATGCAGGCCGCCCGGCGGCCCGTGGCGCGGGCTCAGCGACAGGAAGATGACGGCCGCGAGCGCGACGATCCACAGCGCCAGGGCCAGGCGGCGCAGGCGGGGGGAGGGCCACGGCGGCGGAACGGGCAGGGGCATGCCGACCTTAAGGCGATGTTAAGCACAACGGCGTTCCAATCTAGCATCCGGCGCGGCGTGCTGATAGCCTTTCGGCCGCTCGCGCGGACAGAAAACGGGGGACCGCGATGCGTTCGAGGGGGCTTGCCGGAAAACTGTCCGGAAAATTGCCGGGTGTCGTTTGCGCGTTGACCGTCGCCGCCCTGGCGGGCGGCTGCGCCGCGCCGCCGGCGCTGCAGATCGCGTCCTTCGCGGTCGACGGCGCCGCCTATCTCGCCACCGGCAAGGGCTCGACCGACCATGCGCTGTCGCTGGTGGCCGAGGCCGATTGCCGCCTCTCCAACGTCGTGCGCGGCCGCGCCGTCTGCGCCGCGCCGAAGAAGCGGGACGGCGCGCCGGATTCCGATCCTGTCCATGCCGACGCCATCGTGACGCCTGCCGCGCCCATGCCGGCCCACGCGCACGCGCTGGCGCCGCCCGTCGTCGGCGCCTTCGCCGCCGCGCCGCCCGTGCCCGCCGTCCGCGTCGCGTTCCAGGAATCGGCCGGCATGAACCTGGTCGAGATCGAAGGCGCCGCGCTGGGTGCCGCGCTCGCGGGCACGGTGGACGACGCCGGCACGCTCCACGTCCGCCTGGCGTCGCCCGACGGCACGCCGGAGGCGGCGGTGCTGTTCACGGTGCCGGGCTATGCCCGCGCCCCCGGCCGTTTCACCGGCGTCGTCATGGGGGCGCGCTTCCTCGCGCCCGAGAGCTTTATCCGCTGACCGGCTAGAATTTTTCCGCCCAGGGGCGCAGCGCGACCTCGAAGGTCCAGGCGCTGCGGTGCTGGCGGTGCGCGTGAAGATAGGTCTGCGCGATGGCGTCGGGCGCGAGCAGCCCGTCGGGCCCGCGTTCGGCGGCGCGCGGATCGTCCGACTTGGCGATGCCGCCGTCGATCACGAAATGGGCGACGTGGATATTTTTCGGCTGCAGCTCGCGCGCCATGCTCTCGGCGAGCCCGCGCAGCGCGAACTTGCCCATCGCGAACGGCGCCGATCCCGCGAACCCCTTGACCGAGGCCGAGGCGCCGGTGAACAGGATGGTGCCCGCGCCGCGCGCGAGCATCGCGCGCGCCGCCGCCCGCCCCACCAGGAAGCCGCCGAACGCCGTAACCGCGAGTGCCGCGCGCACCGCTTCCGGGTCGAGCTCCGCGACCGGCCCGCGCACCCGCGCGCTCGCGTTGTAGACGACGAGGTCGGGCGGCGCGAAGGCCGCCGCCACGTCGGCGAACAGCCCGTCCACCGCGCCCGGGTCGGCGGCGTCGCAGGCGAACGCCCGCGCGCCGGTCTCGCGCGCGAGGGGCGCGAGCTTGTCCGCGTTCCGCGCGGCCAGCGCCACCGCCATGCCCTCGGCGGCGAACAGGCGACACAGCGCGGCGGAGAGTCCCGCGCCGGCGCCGACGATGAGGGCGGTCTCGCGCGCCATCGCCCGGGTCCTACAGCACCTTGCCGGGGTTCATGATGCCGTCGGGATCGAGCGCGGCCTTGATGCGTGCCATCAGCTCGAGCTTCAAGGGGTCCGCGTAATGGGCCAGCTCCTTGCGCTTCAGGCGCCCGATGCCGTGCTCGGCGGAGAAGCTTCCGCCCATTTCCATGACGAGGTCGTGGATCAGCCGGTTGATCGGGCCCCAGTGGGCGTGGAACGCGTCCTTGCCCATGCTTGCCGGCGCGCTCACGTTGAAGTGGATGTTGCCGTCGCCGACGTGGCCGAACGGGAACGGCCGCACGCCCGGCAGGTAGGCGGCCAGCTTCTCGCTGCCGCGTGCGATCAGCTCGGCGACGCGCGACACCGGCACCGAGACGTCGTGCTTAATCGAGCCGCCCTCGCGGGTCTGCGATTCGGGCAGCACTTCGCGCAGCTTCCACAGCGCCTGGCGCTGGGCCTCGTTGGCGGCGATGGTGGCGTCGCTCACCCGGTCCGCCTCGAACGCGCGCTCCAGGAACGCCTCCAGCGCCACGCGCAGGCCGTCGTCCGCGCCGGTCCCCGCGCCTGCGCTCCATTCCATCAGCACGTACCAGGGCGAGTCGGTTTCGAGCGGCGCGCGCACGTCGGCGAAATGGCGCGTGGTGAGCTCGATGCCGATGCGCGGCACCAGCTCGAAGGCGGTGACGCCGTCGCCCGACGCCGCGCGCGCGTCGGCCAGCAGCGCCAGCACGTCGTCGAGCTCCGGCACCGCGACGAACGCGGTTTCGACCGCCTTCGGCAGCGGGAACAGCTTGAGCACGGCGGCGGTGATGATGCCGAGCGTCCCTTCCGCGCCGATGAAGAGCTGCTTGAGGTCGTAACCGGTATTGTCCTTGCGCAGGCGGTTGAGCCCGTTCCATACGCGCCCGTCGGGCAGCACCACCTCGAGGCCGAGCACGAGATCGCGTGCGTTGCCGTAGCGCAGCACGTTGACACCGCCCGCGTTGGTGGACAGATTGCCGCCGATCATGCAGCTGCCCTCGGCGCCGAGGCTGAGTGGGAACAGCCGGTCGGCGTCGCGCGCGGCCGCCTGCAGGTCGGCCAGCACGCAGCCCGCTTCGGCGGTCATGGTGGAATCGATCGGGTCGAGCGCGCGGATGCGGTTCATGCGCGCGAGGCTCACGACCACCGCCGCGCCGCTCTCGTCGGGCACCGATCCGCCCACCAATCCGGTATTGCCGCCCTGGGGCACGACGGCGACGCGCGCCTCCGCGCACAGCCGCACCGCGGCGGCGACCGCCTCCGTGCTTGCCGGGCGCAGTACGCACAGGCCCGCGCCCGCGAACAGCTCGCGGTGGTCGCGGAAGTAGGGCGCGGCGTCGGCGGGCGCGTCGATCACGCCGCCGGGACCGACGATCTCCCGGAACTTCTCGATCAGGCGCGCGCGATCGGGGCCTGGCTGGGTGGGATGGTCGGGCATGGAGGCGATTTAAGACCCCGCCGGGCCGTCGGGCAAGGGCTCGGCGGCGCGCCGCAGGCGGTCGTTGACGGCTGCGCCGAGGCCCGCGTCGGGCACCGGCATGGCGGCGATGCCGAGCGCCCCCGCCGCGTCCAGCTCGTGGAGCATGGCGAACAGGTTGGCGGCGGCCTCGGTGGTATCACCCGCGGCGCTCAGGTTGAGGATGCGCACCGCGCGCTCGGCGCCGGGCAGCAGGACGGGCCCGAACGCGAGCAGCGCCTCGCCGCGCCGCACCTCGGCGGCCTCGATGCGCAGCGGCGTGCGCGGGGCGTAGTGGCGGGCGACGCGGCCCGGCGACTTGCGCGCTTCCCCTTCGGCTTCCGCGGCGGGGCGCGCCAGCGGGCCGATGGCGGCCTCGATCGCCTCGGTCGCGACGCCGCCCGGGCGCAGCAGCGCGGCCTCGGCCGCCGACAGGTCGA
>JBJHBM010000014.1:0-50162 GCA_050485485.1 Alphaproteobacteria bacterium
CGGACTCAGGGCGCTCGCATCGGGCATGGCGGCGGTCGCGGCGGGCGATGCGCGCGGCGCGCGGCGCGCGGCGGCCCGGGCCGAAAGCGCGGGCGCCGAAACCCCGCTCACGTTGCTGCTCGCGGCGCAGGCCGCCCAACTCGAGGGCGACGACCGCGCCGCGGAAAAATACTTCACCGCGATGCTGGCGCGGCCCGAGACCGAGTTCCTGGGACGGCGCGGCTTGGTCGTGCAGGCGGCACGCGCCGGCGCGTTTGCGCGCGCGCTCGAACATGCGCGCGCCGCCGCCAGGCTGCGTCCCGACGCGGGCTGGACCCACGCCGCCGAATTCGATCTCGCGGCGCGTACGGGCGACTGGCGCGGGGCCGAGGCGGCGCTTGCCCGCGCAGTCCGGCGCGGGGCCATCGCCGAGGATGAGGGCCGTCGCCACCGCGCGACGCTGCTGCTGCTCGAATCGCGCGATGCGGAACGGACCGGCTTCGTCGTCGAGGCCCTGGCGCTCGCGCGCCGTGCCGTGCGCGCTGCGCCGGGATTTGCGCCCGCCGCGCTGGCATGCGCCCGGCTGCAGCGGGTGCAGGGCGGCGCGCGGCGTGCCCGCCGTCTCCTGGAGCGGGCCTATGCGCGTGACCCCCACCCGGAAATCGCGTCGGCGCTCCTGGATTTCGCCGAGGGTGAAGGGGAGACGTTGGTGCGTGACCGGCTGCACCGTGCCCAGCGGCTGCTGGAAGCGGCCCCCGAGGCGCCCGAAAGCCACCTCGCGGCGGCCGAGACGGCGCTCGATGCCGCCATCTGGGGCAAGGCGCACCGCCACCTCGACGATGCCGAGGCGGCCATCGCCGCCCGGGCCGGGACGGCGGCGGCGGAAACCCCGCTGCCCGCGCGGCTGTTTCGGCTGCGCGCTCGCCTTGCCGAAGCCGAGGCGGGTGACGCCCGGGCCGCTTCCCTGTGGCTGCGCCGCGCCGCCGACGCCGTGCCCGATCCGCATTGGACGTGCCGCGGCTGCGGCGCCGTCGTTTCCGCCTGGGCCGCGTCGTGTCCCGCCTGCGGCGGCTTCGGCACGCTGGAATGGCGCGTGCCTGCCCCGGCCGGGGGAGGTGGAGTTGCGACCTCGGTGCTGGCGACGCTCGACGCTCCCGCGGGCGCGCCGCCGGCGATGCCCGCGCCCACGCCCGTGCTACGCGCGCGCGGGATTAGGGATTTGCGCTTCCGGTGATTTCGGCGTAAAGGGGGGACGCGAAAACCCGCCCAGGCCGCCTTAGCTCAGCCGGTAGAGCATCGCATTCGTAATGCGAGGGTCGCGTGTTCGAGTCACGCAGGCGGCACCACCTTTCCGATCCAAGAGGCGGCGACGCAGGGTACGGTCCAAGGGGGGCCTCGATGGGCATTTCGTCGACGGTGGCGTCTTGAGCCAGGGAATCAGGGTTCCCGGCGGGTTCCTGGCATTGCGCGAATGCCTGCGGGTTGCGAATTTCCGGCTCTACGTGATCGGGAACGTCTCCCACGGCCTCGGCATCTGGGTGTTGCGGATTTCGATCGGCTGGCTGGCCTGGGAACTGACCGAATCGCCGGCCTGGCTGGGCGCGATGGCGATGGCGGAAACCGCGCCGTCGCTGGTGTTCGGGCTGATCGCCGGAACCATCGTCGACCGCGTCAACTACATCCGGCTGATGCAGATCACCCAGGGCCTGTCCGCGTTGCTGTCCGCGATCCTGGCGGTCCTGGTCTTCGCGGGCGCGATCGGCATCTGGGGGTTGTTTTTCCTGGTCCTCGTGCGCGGCTTCCTGATGGCGCTCAACCGCCCGTCGCGCATGGCATTTGTCCATCACCTCGTCGGCCGCGACCTGCTGCCGCCGGCCCTCGCCATCGGCTCCATCATCCATAACGGCACGCGCTTCATCGGTCCCGGCCTCGGCGGTTTCGTCATCGTCGTGGCAGGCATCGGCTGGGGGTTCGCGACGACGGCGCTCTTGCTGTTCGCCTATGCCGCGATCCTGGTGGCGATGAACGTCGCCTTCGAGCGGGAGGCCCGCGAGAGACGCTCGATGCTGAGCGAGATCGCCGGGGGACTCTCCTACGTCGTCCGCCATCATGGCATCCGCGTGCAGCTCGGAATCCTGTTCGCCCTCGGCATTCTCGCCAAACCGGTCATCGACATGCTGCCGGGATATGCCGGCCAGGTGTTCTCGATGGGTGCCGACGGCCTCGCCATGCTCGTCACCGTCCACGGCATCGGTGCGACGGTCGGCGGGGTGTGGCTGGCCTCGCGCGCCAAGGGGATCGACGGGATGACCGGCCTCAACCTCGCCAGCGTGGCGGCCACAGGCTTCGTGCTGATGCTGTTCACGGCGACCGCCAATTTCTGGATTGCCCTTGTGGGGGTGGCCTTGCTGGGCTTCTCCTTCATCGTGCTGACGGTGACCTGCCAGACCCTGGTGCAGTCGGCGGTCGATCCGGCCTTCCGGGGCCGGGTGATCAGCGTTCACGGCATCGTCGCCATGGGGGTGCCGGCGCTGGGCGCGATGCTGTTGGGCGTGCTCGCCGAGCATTTCGGCCTGCGCCTGCCGGTGTTCGTCGGCGGCGTGATGTGCGTGCTGTTCTGGTGCCTGCTGTGGCGCCAAAAGGACACGGTGAGCAGAAGCCTGGAGACCGTCGCGCACGAGGCCCGGACGTAGCGCGGTTCCATGGCGCGCGGGACTCGCGCGGCTTCGCTTGTTACACTCCCTTCCGATTCTGCCCCGCCCACGACGAGGAAGGGAGCCCGCCGATGCGATCGCGTTTCCGCCCGTCCGGTCCGTTCGCCGGATTTCCGGCCCGTCTTCTTGTCGCAGCCTGCTTCCTTCTCGCCGGAGCTGTCGTTTCCGTGTCCGCGGTCGCCAGCTGTCTGCCGGTCGCATCCCTGCCCGGGCCGCAGTTCGTCAAGGCCGGGCTGCACGGGGCTCCGGCCGTTCCCGGCCTCGAGCCGCTCCTGCGCCGCATCCAGGCCGCGCGTCCCGCACCACCGCCGGCCGGACAGGTGGAGATCACCTTCCTCGGCCACTCGAGCTTTCTGATCCACACGCCCGGCGACGTTGCCGCCATCACCGACTACAACGGCTACATCCGCGCCGGCTTTCCCCCCGACATCGTCACCATGAACCGGGCCCATTCGAGCCATTACACGGACAACGTGGAGCCGGGCGTCGCCCATATCCTGCGCGGCTGGGACGACGTGACGGGAATCCCGTTCCACGACCTGCGCCTGCGCGACACGCGCGTGCGCAATATCCCCACCAACATCCGCGACGGCATGGGCGGCACGCGCTACGCCGCCAATTCCATCTTCATCTTCGAGGTGGCGGATCTGTGCATCGCCCATCTCGGTCATCTCCACCACAGGCTCATGCCGGAACATCTCGGCGGCATCGGGCAGGTGGACGTGATGCTGGTGCCCATCGACGACGGCATGACCGCGCCCCAGACCCTGATGGCCGACGTGATCATGGACCTCAACCCGTCCGTGGTGATCCCGATGCATTACTACGGTAGCCGACAGGTGCAGCGCTTCCTCGAGTTGATGCAGGACCGGGGCTACGGCGCCATCCATGCCGATGGCGCGTCGTTCCGGCTCGCGCGCGGCGTCCTGCCGCGCCGTACGGTGCTGGTGCTCGCGGGCGGGCCCGGTTGAATGCCTTTGTGAACAAGGGCTTGTGGCCCATGCCCGCCTAAGGGGTTGTTCCTGCCCGCCCGAATTGTTAGGGCTAAGGCTATACGGTCTCGCGTGAGGACGCGGGGGCGCCCTTTCCCAAACTGTCGCTCAAGCCACAAGAAAGAACGGGGGCCAAATGCCGGACGAACCGGATTTCGCCGAGTTGAACTCGGGCAAGGAAGTTTTCGACGACATCTACAACCGGCCCGATCCCCGGGCCTATTACCGCGAGCTCGGGCGGCTCGGCTACTGCATCCCGACACGCGCCAAGCCGGTGCTGCGCGCGATGTTGGGGGCGCTTCGCGAAGCGCGCGAGGTGCCCGTGCCGACCGTGCTCGACCTCGGCTGCTCCTACGGGATCAACGGCGCGGTGCTCAAATACGACCTCGCGTTCGAGGATATCGCCCGTCGCTACGAAGGTCCCGCCGCGCGCGAGGCCGCGATCGCCGAAATCATCATCGAGGACGCGAGCTGGTTCGGCGAGCGCGCCGCGACGGAGCCGATCGCGGTGGTCGGCGTGGACGTGGCGGACGAGGCGGTGGGCTATGCCCGCGCGGTCGGCATCATCGACGACGGCATCGCCGAGAACCTGGAGGAGGCGCCGCCGAGCGCGCACGCGGCGGATCTGATCCGCGCCGCCGACATGGTGGCGACGACCGGATGCGTGGGCTACGTCACCGAGCGTTCGTTCGAGCATATCCTGGAGGCGTCCGAAGACGCGTCGCCGCCCTGGATCGCGTCGTTCGTGCTCAGGATGTTTCCCTACGACGGTATCGCCCGCACGCTCGATGCGGCCGGCTACGTCACCGAGAAGCTCGACGGCCTCGCCTTCGCCCAGCGCCGTTTCGCCTCTGCCGAGGAGCGTGCTCACGTGATCGCGGTGGTCGAGAGCCTGGGGCACGATACCTATGGGCTCGAGGCCGAAGGGCGCCACTACGCGGAATTTTTCCTGTCGCGCCCGGCCGACGAGGCGGCCGCCCGCCCCCTCCCGGAACTGCTCGCGGCCCATGGCCCCGATCTCCTGGCGTCGGGCGTCGCCGTGCCGGCGCGCGGCTAGCGCATCAGCCTGTCGCCGCGGGCAGGTCGAGTGTGGCCGCAAGGCCGCCGAGCGCGGCATCGCCGAGCGCCAGCGTCCCGCCATAAAGCTCCGCGATCTCGGAGACGATGTTGAGGCCGAGGCCGGAACCCGGCACGGTTTCGTCGAGCCGCGCACCGCGCCGCGTCGCGTGCGCGCGGTCCTCGGGCTTGAGTCCGGTCCCGTCGTCCTCGATCGTGACGGCGAGGCGCGCGCCTCTGCGGCACGCCGAGACGCGCACCCGGCTCCGCGCCCATTTGCAGGCGTTCTCCATCAGGTTGCCGAGCATCTCCTCGAAGTCCTGCGAATCGCCCCGGAACGCGAGGCCGTCGTCGCTTTCGAGCGCGACTTCGATGGCGATCTCGCGGCCGGCGTACATGCGCCGCAGGGTGCGTGCCAGGGCTTCCACCACCGGGCCCAATTCGGTGCGTTGGCCGAGAATACCGGCCGAGGCCGCCGTGCGCGCACGCGCAAGATGGTGCTCGACCCGGGTTTGCATCAGCGCGGTCTCGCGGGCGACCGCTTCCGCGAGCGGCCCTTCGCCGCGAGCGGCTTCGTTGGCCAGGACCGAAAGCGGCGTCTTGAGCGCATGCGCCAGATTGCCGACATGGGTGCGGGCGCGCTCGACCACCTGGGCGATGTGCGCGATCAGCGCATTGGCCTCTTCCACCAGCGGCTCGACCTCGCCCGGGAAGTTGCCCTCGATACGGTCGGCGCGGCCCGCGCGAATGCGCGCGAGCGCGATGCGTAGACGTCGCAACGGCGTCAGCCCGAACCACACCTGGATCAGCACCGCCGCCGCAAGCCCCGCGCCGAGCAGCCCGAGCGACCATGCGAGCGTCAGCCGGAAGGGACGGATCTCTTCCTCGACCTCGGCGAGATCGCCCGCGACGATATAGCGGAACACCGGCCCTTCGTTGCCGAACACGATCGGGCGCTCGAGCACGCGCAGGCGCTGGCCGCGCGGCCCCACGGCCTCGTAGCGCAGGAACCCGTCGTTGCCCTGGGGCGGACGCAGGGCGGGCAGCGCCAGGGTCTGGTCCCACAGCGACCGCGACACCAGCCGCGTCTCGCCGCCCTGTTCGACCTGCCAGTACCAGCCCGAGAACGGACGGTCGAAGCGCGGCTCTCCGGGCAGGCCGATCAGCCGCAGGCCGGTTTCGGGATCGGGCTCCGTGACGGCGACCAGGGTCTCCAGCAGCACGCCGAGGCGGGCGTCGAAGCTGCGCCGGACCTGGGTGTCGAACAGTGCCGCGAGCAGCAGCCCGCCCGCGACCAGCCCGACCGCGATCCATGCCAGCGCGAAGGCGACCAGGCGAAAGGCGAGCGTGTCGGCGCGGAGCACGGGCGCCTCAGCTCTTCGCGCCGCTCGTGGCTTTGCCGTCGCCGGGCCGCCCGGCGAGGCGATAGCCGAGTCCGCGCACGGTCTCGATGGCCTCGGTACCGAGCTTGCGGCGCAACCGTCCTATGAACACTTCGATGGTGTTCGAATCGAGATCGAAATCCTGGTCGTAGATGTGCTCGGTCAGTTCGGTCCGCGAAACCACCCGCCCGCGCTCGTGGGCGAGATAGGCGAGCAGCTTGTATTCGTGTCCGGTCAGCTTGACGGTCTCGCCCGCACGCGTGACGCGCGAAGTGCGGGTATCGATGGCCACGTCGCCGCATTCGATCACGGCGGAGGCATGACCGGCGGCACGGCGGATCAGCGCACGAATGCGAGCCAGCAGCTCCTCCATCTGAAACGGTTTGGTGAGGTAGTCGTCGGCGCCGGCGTCGAACCCCGCCACCTTCTCGCGCCAGCGGTCGCGCGCCGTGAGGATCAGGACCGGCATGGCGCGGCCGTCCTCGCGCCAGCGCGCTAGCACGCTGATGCCGTCGAGCTTCGGCAGGCCGAGGTCGAGCACCACTGCATCGTAGGGCTCCGTGTCGCCGAGGAAATGACCGTCCTCGCCGTCGGCGGCCTCGTCCACGGCGTAGCCGGTGCCCTGCAGCGCGGCTTTGAGCTGACCGCGCAGGGCGTCGTCGTCCTCGACCACAAGGATGCGCATGGTTCGTCGGCCCCCTGCCTAGCGGTTGCCCGCGACGCCGATGATCTGGGCGGTGCGTGCATCCACCGCTACGTCCAGCACGCGCCCTTCGCGGGTCAGTATCTTGACGTAATAGATCCAGCGTCCGTTGCTCTCGTTGAGCCGCACGTCGAGCAGGCGGCCGGGATAGCGGCTCTGCACACGGGCGGTCACCTCCTCGAGGGGTCGGATGTCGCCGCGCTTGACCGCGT
This sequence comes from Alphaproteobacteria bacterium, assembly GCA_050485485.1. GTDB lineage: Bacteria > Pseudomonadota > Alphaproteobacteria > SMXQ01 > SMXQ01 > WHSO01. Next base: position 7,039 of record JBJHBM010000014.1, read on the forward strand.
CGCGCGCCGGGGCCTGGCCGCGCGCCTCGGGCCGGGACGGCGCGCGCGGCGCGAACGGCGACGCCGCCTCGGGACGCGCATCGCGCCCTTGCGCGCGCTGTGCCGCAGCCGGGTCGAGGGCCTGCGCGGGCCCGCTCGCCGCCGCGGCGGCGACGGTCACGGCCAGGCACAGGAAGGCAAGGGGTCTCATGGCGCGGTTTTAGGCGGTCGAAGCTGAACCGTAGCTGAATATCCCGTTCAGGAAAGCGTCAGGGCCGATCCGGCAGTATCGCGCCACGAACGACGGGCCGTCCATGTCGAAGTCCGGCCATAAGCCGGCGGCCCGCGCTCTGGAAGATCAGGAGATGACCATGAACGCTGCGAACACCGACATCCCCGTGACCGGGTCCAACTCGAAGCCTGCTGTCCACGCCGGTCGTACGCCGTCGCGCCGGAGCGCACCCGCCGCCGTCGTGCTGGCGCTCGTCTCCGCGCTCGCGCTCGGGGCCTGCTCCACCGGCAACGCCGGGCCGAAGCAGACCGGCGGCACCGTGATCGGCGCGGTCGCGGGCGGCCTCGCCGGCTCGGCCTTCGGCCGGGGCGAGGGACGCCTCATCATGACCGGCCTCGGCACGCTGCTCGGCGCCTACATCGGCTCGGAGGTGGGCCAGTCGCTCGACCGCGCCGACCGCCTGGCGGCCAGCCAGACGGCGCACGAAACCTTCGAGTACGCGCCGACGGGCACCACCAGGACATGGGCCAATCCGGACAGCGGCAATTACGGCACGGTCACGCCGACGCGCACCTATCAGCAGTCGGACGGCGGCTACTGCCGCGAGTACCAGCAGACCGTGACGGTCGGCGGCAAGACCGAGGATGCCTACGGCACCGCCTGCCGCCAGCCCGACGGCAGCTGGAAGATCGTGAGCTAGAGAGACCGAAAGGCTCCGTGGGCGCCGCCTTTTCTCCCTCCCGGGGCGGCGCGTTCCAGAGCACTGGGCCGGCCCGCGTCCCACCGCGCGCCGGCCCTTTTTTGTGTTCCCTCTATTTTTTCGCAGCCTCCGGGGGCTCCGGCTCGGCCGCGATCACGTTGAGGTTGGAGGCGAGCGTGTCGCCGGGCTCGTAGAGCGGCGCGCCCGACAGCTCCGAGGTGAGATAGTCGAAGGCATCGTCCACGGAATCGGAACGGTGCAGCAGGTCGAGATCGTCGCGCGCGATGGTCCCGGCCTGAACCAGCGCGTTGAAGTCGAGTACCCTGCGCCAGAAGTCGCCGCCGTAGAGCACCATTGGCATGCGTTTCTTGAGCTTCAGGGTCTGGCACAGGGTGAGCACCTCCGCCATCTCGTCGAGCGTGCCGAATCCGCCCGGCATGAAGATCATCGCCTTGGCAAAATAGGCGAACCAGAACTTGCGCATGAAGAAGTAGTGAAACTGGAAGGTGAGCTCGCGGGTGGAATAGGGATTGGGCTTCTGCTCGAACGGCAGCGCGATATTGAGGCCGATGTTGATGCCGCGCGCATCCGATGCCCCCCGGTTGGCGGCCTCCATGATGCCCGGGCCGCCGCCAGTGCAGATCACGAAGCGGCGCCCGCCCGGCAGCTCCTTGGACCATTCGGTCAGACGGCGCGACAGCTCGCGCGTCTCCTCGTAGTAGCGCGACATCTTGACGTACTGGCGCGCCGCGCCGACGCCGTGGCCGGCCTCGCGGGCTTCGACAAGGCGGCGCGCCGCCGTATCGGCCGGCAGGATGCGCGCGGAGCCGAACACGCAGATGGTGTCGCGCACGTCGTAGGCCTCGAAGCGCGCGGCGGGCTCCAGGTATTCCGACAGGATGCGCAGCGTGCGCGCATCGCGGCCGGTGAGGAACGCGCGGTCGAGGAACGCAAGCGTCGGATGCCCCTCGACATCCGGCGGCGCGGAACCGCGCGGCTTGCGGGACCTGGTCCTGCGGGCGGGGCGGGCAGGGGGCTTCGTCATGGTGGCTCCTCGTCGTCGGTGCGGGGCGTTTCCGCGGCAAGTGTAGCGCATCGCGCCGGGTAACCAATTCTTCACACCTGCGGCGCACCATCGCGCCGTCCAGGTAGGATCACGCCACGGTAGGCAGCCGTATGTTGAAGGAATCCGTTTATCGCGAAGAGCATCAGCCCGGCTCGCTGGTCTTCCGGGAAGGCGAGCCCGGCAACTGCGCCTACGTCATCGAGCGCGGCGGGGTCGAGATATCGACCCTGCGCCAGGGGCGCAAGATCACCATCGCCACCCTCGGCGAAGGCGAGCTGTTCGGCGAGATGGCGCTGATCGACGGCGAGGTGCGCACTGGAACCGCCATCGCCACCGAGGAAACGGTGCTGGTGGTCATCAGCCTCGACCAGCTGCGCGACAAGTTCGAGCGCGCGGACCCGCTGCTCGGCTTCTTCGTCCGAAACATCCTCGAGCGCTTCCGCGCCTTCCAGAGCCGCCTGATCGGCGAGGCCGACCACGAGCCGGCCGCCGCGGAACATGCCCTGATCCCGGCCGACATGTCGCTCACGCGCCACCGCGAGCGCGCCATGCGCAAGCTCAAGTTCGAGGACCAGATCAACAAGGCGCTCGTCAGGCACGAGTTCGGGCTCCACTACCAGCCGGTGCTCGACCTGCGCGACGGCAGCATGGCGGGGGTCGAGGCGCTGCTGCGCTGGAACCACCCCGAGCGCGGCCTGGTCTATCCCAAGGACTTCATCGGTTTCTCGGAGGAGACCGGCCTCATCATCCCGATGGGCCTGTGGGTGTTGGAAGAAGCGTGCCGCGCGCTGCTGCGCTTCCAGGCCGCGCGCGACGCGATCGACGCGGACGCGCCGCCGTTGTTCATGTCGATCAACCTGTCGTCGCGGCAGTTCTCCGACATCGATCTCGTGCGCAACATCTCGGCCATCATCGACGAGACCGGCGTCAATCCGGAGCAGATCACGCTCGAGATCACCGAAAGCCTGCTGATGGACAACCCGGCGCGCGCCGCCGTCACGCTCAACGGCGTCAAGGCGCTGGGGCTCGAGGTGGCGATCGACGACTTCGGCACCGGGTACTCGTCGCTCAGCTATCTCCACCGCTTCCACATCGACACGCTCAAGATCGACCGCTCGTTCGTCTCGACCGCGACCATGAACGCGGGCTCGATGGAGGTGGTGCGCGCGGTCGCGGGCCTTGCGCACAACCTCGATCTTGACATCGTCGCCGAGGGCGTGGAGCAGCCGGAGCAGATGACCTTCCTGCGCGACCTGCAGGTGGAATACGGCCAGGGCTACTTCTTCTCGCGCCCGGTGGCGGCCGACGCCATCCTCGCGCGCATCGCGCGCACCGCTTCCGCCGCGCCGGCCTCCCCGGCGCGGCACTGAGCCCGCGCGGCCGGCCTCAGGCGTCGTAGCCCGGGCTCACCCGGTCCAGCATCTTCTTGAGCGAGGGCCAGCCGCTCGGGCGCGCCTTTGTGACCTTGGCGTCGTTCTCGAACTGCCGGGCGGTGTGCTCGAGCAGGTTGCTCGACAGCGCGACCCGCTCGCCGCCCGCCGCCATGATCGCGAGCTGCGTCTTGCAGGCCTTCTCCATCGCGTACATTTCCTTGAACGCCTGGGCGATGGTGGGCGCGCACACCAGCAGCCCGTGGTTGCGCAGCACCAGGTAGTTCTTGTCGCCGAGGTCGCGCACCAGCCGCGCGCGCTCGTCGAGGTCCTGCGCCTTGCCTTCGAAATCGTGGTAGGCGATGCGCTTGTGGTAGCGCGTCGCCTTCTGGAACCACGGCTGCAGGCCGTCGCTCATGCTGGCGATCGCCATGCCCGCGACCGTGTGGGTATGCAGCACGCACTTGGCGTCGGGGCGCGCGCCGTGGATCGCCGAATGGATCACGAAGCCGGCCGGGTTGATGACGTGCCCGGTGTCCTGGACGATGGCGCCGTCGAGATCGACCTTGACCAGGTTCGACGCCGTCACCTCGCTGAAATGCACGCCGTAGGGGTTGATCAGGAAGTGCTCCTCGCGTCCCGGCACCCGCGCCGAGATATGGGTCGCGAACAGGTCGTCCATCTCGTAATGGGCGATCAGCCGGTAGCACGCGGCGAGATCGACGCGCACGTCCCGTTCGGCGTCGGTCATCGGGGCGTCGTCGGCCCGGGCGTGCTTGAGGACGGGACTTGCACACATGACGGCCTCCCTCGCTGGTTTGCGGCGACTCTAGGCCCGCCGCCCGGGGCCGTCAAACGGCGCGGGCGCGCTCAGCCGCGGCGCCGGGGGGCCATGACCTCGGTCAGCGCGGCCCTGTGGAGCGCGGCGCGGGGATCGACGAGCGCGTCCAGCACGTCGAAATGGTGACGGTCCGGGGCTCCGGGCCGCGCCACCCGGATGCCGCGCCCCTTCCAGCCCGCGGCGAGCGCTTCCGCGTGGCGCAGGAACTCGGCCTTCTCCTCGCCGCCGGCCGCGACCACCAGGCGCGCGTGGCGCGGCGGGGCGAGGCGCGCGGGCGACAGCGCCTTCTCCTCCGCCGCGTCGATTCGCAGGTCGGCGAGGTGGCGCACCCGGCGCAGCGGCGCGAGGTCGTAGAGGCCGGAGACGCAGGTCGCGCTCTTGATGGTGTCGGCGGGCAGCGCGTGGCGGGTCCAGTCGGTCGCCAGCATCATGGCGGCGAGGTGCGCGCCCGCCGAATGGCCGACGACGTGCACCCGGGTCGGGTCGAAGCGCAGCCCGGAGGGATAGTTGAGCAGCCAGTGGACCGCCGCCCGGCAGCTTTCGACGATGTCCGCGAGCCGCGCCTCGGGCGCGAGCGGGTAGCCGACGGCGGCGAAGTTGGCGCCGCGGTCGGTGAAGGTCGGCGCCAGGTAGGCGAACTGGTCCTTGGACCGGCTGCGCCAGTAGCCGCCGTGGAAGAAGATGACGAGCGGGGCGAAATCGTCGGCCGTCGGGTAGAGGTCGATGCGCTCGCGCGGATGGATGCCGTAGACGAAGTCGAGCAGCCGGGGCCGCGTTTCCCGCACCTCGGCGCTGCGCGCGCTCACGCGGGCCTCGCGCGCGTCGCGCAGCGGCCGCAGCGTCGCGTCGGTGACGGCGTACTGGCGGTCGAGCGCCGCCTGGTCGTAGTCGAGGAACACGGGCGGCATGTCCGGGGCGTCTCCTGTCTGCCGAAGGGGGAAGCGTGCGGCGGGCGCCGATGGTGCGCAGCGCCCGTCCCCGTGTCAAGGAAAGGGCGCCCGGTAATCCTTGAACCCCGCGTCGGGAGCCACTAAAACCGGGGCGTCCCGGCCATCCGGAGGAGTTCATGCGTTTCGGCAAGCCCGCCCTGTTCGCCATCGGCGCTCTCGCCTGCGTGCTGGTGGCGTACGTCGCGGTCAAGGGCGTGCGCCTGCTGCAGGACCGCCCCGCCGCGCCCGGCATCGCGGTCGCCACCGGGGACGCCAGATTCGGCGGGCCCTTCACGCTCACCGCCCATGACGGCCGACGCGTCTCCGACGCCGATTTCCACGGCCGCCACATGCTGGTGTTCTTCGGCTTCACCTACTGTCCCGACATCTGCCCGACCGAACTGCAGGCCGTGGGCCGCGCCCTCGACCTGATGGGGCCCGATGCGGACAGGGTGACGCCCGTGTTCGTCACCGTAGACCCGGCGCGCGACACGCCGGAAGCGCTTGCGCAGTACGTCGCCGCGTTCCACCCGCGCATGGTGGGCCTCACCGGCACGCCGCAGGAGATCGCCGCCGTCGCCAAGGCCTACCGGGTCTATTACCGCATGGGCGAGCCGTCCAAGCCGGGCGCCGACGACTATCTGGTGGACCACACCGCCTTCCTCTACCTGATGGGTCCGGACGGCTCGTTCCGGGCGCTCTACCGCCACGGCACGCGCCCCGACCTGCTCGCCGACGCGCTTCGGGCGGCGGTGCGATGAGGGGGCGGCGCCTCGGCCGTCTGCTGGCCGCGCTCGCACTCGCGGTCCAGCTCGCGCTGCCGGCGCTGGCGGTCGCCTCCCCTGCCGGCGGCGCCCTCGTCCCGGTCTGCACCGCGGCCGGCCTTGTGTGGATGGATCCGGCCGCGTCGGGAACGCCCGCGTCCGGCGCGGATGCGCAATCCCTCCATTGCCCCCTGTGCTGGGCGCCCGTGGCGCCCGCCGTGGTCCCGCCCGAAACCGGCCCCGCCGCGCCGTGGCCGCGTCCGGCAACGGTATCGGTGCCGTCCGTCGCCGCGGTCCCGACCGCGCTCGTCCCTTGGGTGCTCCATCGCGGGCGCGCCCCTCCGTCCCCGGCCTGAGCCGTCGTAGAATCAGGATCAATGCCTGTGCCCGCTCCCGCGCCGGATGCGCGTGGACGGCACGGCGGGAACAGGAGTTCGATATGGCAATCTCGCGCCGCCCCTTCATCGTGTCCGCCGCCGCCTTCGTCGCGTTCGGCGCGGCCGGCTTTCCCCGTCTTTCCCGCGCCCATTCCTACCGGCTGGGCGACCTCACCATCGGCCATCCGTGGTCGCGCGCCACCGTCGGCACCGGGCGCCCCGGCGTCGGCTACCTTTCGGTGGCCAACGCGGGCCGCGCCGCCGACCGCCTGATCGCCGCGGAGAGCCCGCTCGCGGCGCGGGTCGAACTGCACCGTTCCGTCATGGACGGCGACGTGATGCGGATGGAGCGCGTCGAGGCCATCGAGATTCCGGCGGGCGCCAAGGTCGCGCTCGAGCCGGGCGGCCATCACCTGATGCTGATCGGCCCCGTGCGCGCCTTCCGGGAAGGGGAGATGGTCCCGCTCGCCCTGGTGTTCGAAAGGGCCGGGCGGATCGAGGTCGAACTGAAGGTGGCGCCGCTCGGCGGGCCGGGCGGCAAGGACCACGGCCACGGCCATCATCACCACTGACGGTCGTCTTGCGGAAGACAGGGACCGAATAAAAGAGAAGGGCCGGGGATTTCCCCGGCCCTTCGCCGTTCCGTCGCTCCGTCGCTAGCGGCGCTGGCCGAGCAGGTGGAGCAGCATGATCATCAGGTTGATGAAGTCGAGGTAGAGCGAGAGGGCGCCCATCACGGCCTTCTTGCCGGCGGTCTCCTCGCTGTCGGCCTCGTAGTACATCGACTTGATGCGCTGGGTGTCGTGGGCGGTGAGGCCCGCGAACACCAGCACGCCGATCACCGACACCGCGAACTGCAGGGCGGAGCTCTGCATGAACAGGTTGACGACCATCGCGATGATGATGCCGATCAGGCCCATGAACAGGAAGGCCCGGAAGGCGCTCAGGTCGCGCTTGGTGGTGTAGCCGTAGAGGCTGAGCGCGCCGAAGGCGGCGGCGGTGATGAAGAACACCCGCGCGATCGATTCGCCCGTGAAGGCCACGAAGAGGGTCGAGAGCGACACGCCCATCGCCGCGGCGAAGGTCCAGAAGATCGCCTGGCTCGCGAACAGGGACAGGCGTTGGATGCCGAAGCTCAGCACCATCACGAAGGCGAGCGGCGCCAGGATGGCGACCCACTGCAGGGGCGTGCCGAAGATGGCCTGCATCAGGGTGGGCGAGCCGGCGACGGCATAGGCCACGATGCCCGTCAGCGCCACGCCCGAAGCCATGTAGTTGTAAACCCGCAGCATGTGGGCGCGCAGGCCGACATCGATCTGGGCGGCCTCGACCTGGGCGCGGGTCATAGTGCGTCTGTCGGGAGCGATCATCGTCTTACCTCGGCAGTTGAAACCGTCGGGCGCGAGTGTCGCGCCCGATTGCGACAAGAATATGGTCCGCGGCCCCGTTTTTTCAAGCTTAACCGGGGGTTAACGGGCGATTTCGGAGAATTCGGAGAGTCAGGGCGTCGCGGTCTCGCGCAGCACGCCGCCGGGCCGTCGCGACAGCGCGCGCCAGGTGCCGGCGAAGCCGAACCCGATCACGGCGAGCGTCGCGCCCGCGATGGTCGCCGCCGCCGGGGCGGGCAGGAAGGCCCAGTCGGCGTCCATCACCTGGGTCAGCACGAAGAACGCGGCGAGCGTGCCGAGCACGGCCGCGACCGCGGCCGCCGCCAGCCCCGCGAGCCCGTATTCGACCAGGTAGGCGACGGCAAGGTCGCGCCGCCGCGCGCCCGTCACCTTCAGGATCACGGCGTCGCGCGTGCGTTCGCGCCGCCCCGCCGCGATCGCGCCCGCGAGCACGAACACGCCCGCCACCAGAGCGAGCCCCGCCGTGGCGCGCGCCGCCATGCCGATCTTGCCGAGCGCGTCCGCCACCGCGTCGAGCGCCTCGCGTACCCCGATCGCCGTGACGTTGCCGAAGCGCGCGCCGACCGCGCGCACCAGCGGGCCTTCGGCCTCGCGCGTCGCATGCACGGTGGCGATGTAGGTCTGGGGCGCGCCCTCCAGAACCCCCGGCGACAGGATCAGGGTGAAGTTGAGGCCGAGCTGCCCCCAGTCGATATGGCGCGTGTTGGCGATACGCGCGGAAATCTCCCGGCCGAGGATGTTGAGGGTGACGGCGTCGCCGACGCGCGCGCCGAGCCCTTCGGCGATGCGCGCGTCGATGGACAGCAGCGGCTCGCCCGCGTAATCGGCGGGCCACCACGATCCCGCCACCAGCGTCGAATCGTCGGGCATGGTGCGGGCATAGGTGATGCCGCGGTCGCCGTCGAGCGCCCAGCGCACACCCGGCGCCACGTTGGCCTCGCGGATCGGGGTGCCGTTGACGCCGACGATGCGTCCGCGCAGGGACGGCAGGCGCTCGATCCCGCCGGTGCCCGGCACCGCGCGCACGGTCTCCTCGAATGCCGCGAGCTGGTCGGGCTGGATGTCGATGAAGAAATAGGCCGGCGCGGCGGCGGGCAGGCGCTCGGCCACTTGGCGCTGGAAGTTGCCTTCGACCTGGGCCAGCGCCACGAACACCGTGAGGGCGATGCCGAGCGCCACCACGATCGCCTGGGCGGGGGCGCCGGGCCGCGCGACGTTGCCGAGGGCGAGCTGCAGCCGCGGCCAGGCGTGGGCGCCGCGCGCCACCGCGCGGCTCCAGCCCGCCGCAGCGCGCCGCAGCGCGATCCCGGCAAGGCCGAACACGGCGAAGGCGATCAGCGCACCCAGGATGAACCAGGCGGCGAAGTCGGGCCGGGCGGCCGTGCCGAGGGCAAGCCCGGCGACCGCGCCGGCAGCCGCGATCAGGCCCGCCACGGTGCCCGCGCGCGGGCGGAAGGGCGCGTCCGAGACCAGGCCCCGGAACAGCGCGGCGGCCGGCACCTCTCTCGCGCGCGCGAGCGGCCACAGGGTGAATAGCGCGGCGACCGCGGCGCCGTAGCCCGCCGCCGCCGCCAGCGCGCCCGGGCTCACCGCGAAACCGGGCGTCACCGGCAGATAGGGGCCGAGCGCCGGCACCAGCAAAAGCGGCAGCAGCGCCCCGGCGGCGAGCCCGAGCGCGATCCCGGCGACGGCCATCGCCGCGATCTGCACGCCGAAGGCGGCGAACACGAAGCGCCCGGTGGCGCCCAGGCATTTGAGGGTGGCGATGGCGTCGCGCTTGCCGTCGAGGTGCGCCTTGACCGCGCCCGCGACGCCGATGCCGCCCACCAGCAGGGCGGTCAGCCCGACCAGGGTGAAGAACAGGGACGCGCGATCGACATGGCGCTGGATGCGTGGTGCCGCTTCGCTCACGTTGCGCACGCGCCAGCCGGCATAGGGGAAGGCCTCCGTCAACGCCGCTTCGAACGCGGCGCCGTCGGTGCCGGGCGGATAGAGAAGCCGGTAATGCCAGCGTACCATGCTGCCGGGCTGGATCAGTCCGGTCTCCGCCAGCGTTTCGACCGGGATGAAGGCGCGCGGGCCGAGCTTGAAGGCGCCGGCCGCCTTGTCGGGCTCGTCCACGACCTCGGCGCGGATCTCGAAGGCGGTGAGGCCGAGGCGCAGGGTATCTCCGACCGCAAGGCCGAGCCGCGCGAGCAGCGTGCCCTCGACGACGGCGCCGTAGCGGCCGTCCGGCCCGCGCCCGAGCAGCCGGTGGAGGTCGCCCGCGGGCGCGAGCGTCACCGCGCCGAGCAGCGGATAGGCCGAATCCACCGCCTTGAGCTCGACCATCGCGCGCGGGGCCGCGCCGTCCGGCGGCGCGTCGGCGCGCGCCGCCATCGCGCGCATGGTGGCGGCGGTCGATACCCGCGCCCGGTCGCGCATCCAGGCGAGCTGCGCGTCGCTCGCCGGCTGGAAGGTGGTGCGGATGTCGAGGTCGCCGCCCAGCAGCAGGCGCGCGTCGCGGGCGAGCCCGTCGCGGACGGCGGAGGTGAGCGAGCCGATGCCGGCGATCGCGGCGACGCCGAGCGCAAGGCAGGCGACCATGATCCGGAAGCCGCGGAAGCCGCCGCGCATGTCGCGGGCGGCAAAGCGGAGCGCGGTGCCGAGCCCCCTCATGGCCTGGCCGGCCTCACTCCGCGGACGCGCGCAGCGGCGCGGCGCGGATGCCGCTGTCGCCGGCGATGCGCCCGTCCTCGATGCGCAGCGTGCGCGGGCAGCGCGCGGCGAGCCGGTCGTCGTGCGTGATGAGGACCAGCGTGGCGCCGCTCTCGTCGTGCATCCGGAACAATATCTCGATGACGTGCTCGCCGGTGGCGCGGTCGAGGTTGCCGGTGGGTTCGTCCGCCAGGATCAGCCCCGGCCCCGGCGCGAACGCGCGCGCGATGGCGACGCGCTGCTGCTCGCCGCCCGACATCTGCACGGGATAGTGATCGAGGCGCTGGCCGAGGCCGACCGACTCGAGCGCCGCGCGCGCCCGGCCGAAAGCGTCCTCGACGCCCGCCAGCTCGAGCGGCACCGCGACGTTCTCGAGCGCCGTCATGGAGCCGATCAGGTGGAACGACTGGAACACGATGCCGATGTGGGCGCGGCGGAACAGCGCGAGCGCGTCCTCGTCGAGCGCGGAGAGGTCATGACCCGCGACCGTGACGCGCCCGGAGGAGGGGCGCTCCAGCCCCGCGATCGCCATCAGCAGCGTCGATTTCCCGGACCCGGAAGGGCCCAGGACGGCAACGGCCTCGCCCGCCGCGACGTCGAGATCGACGCCCCGCAGGATTTCGACCGGACCGGCGCGGGATTGAAGTTTGAGGCGAACGTCCTCAAGATGAATCATGTGCGGGGCGCCTTGCTCCGTTCGTTCAATGATCCCAGGACCGCGCCGAGACCATGCCCCGACGCCGCACGCAACCCCCCCGATATGTGCCCCAAACCTTGAATGTCAATGGTTTGGCGGCATTGCGCGTGGTCCTGGCCGCGCGCTGCCTTGCGATTGTGCTGGGAATCTTGGCGGTTTTGGGGCCGCCCGGCGCTGCCTCCGCCGCGACCCTCCACATCCTCGCGCTCGGCGACAGCCTGACCGCGGGTTACGGCCTTCCCGCGGACGACGCCTTCCCGGCCCGGCTCGAAGCGGCCCTGCGCGAGCGGGGCCACGACGTCCGCATCGTCAACGCGGGCGTCTCGGGCGATACGTCGGCCGGCGGCAAGGCGCGCATCGCCTGGTCGCTCGGCGGCGCGCCCCGGCCCGGCGCGGCGATCGTGGCGCTCGGCTCCAACGACGGGCTGCGCGGCATCGAGCCCGGCGAAATGCGCGCCAACCTCGCCGCGATCCTCGACGCCCTCAGGGCGGAGGGGATCCCGGTGCTGCTCGCGGGCATGCTGGCACCGCGCAACCTCGGTCCCGAGTATGCGGCGGAGTTCGATGCCGTATTCCCCGATCTCGCGCAGGAATACGACGCGCTGCTCTATCCGTTCCTGCTGGAAGGGGTGGCGCTCGATCCCGCGCGCAACCAGGCCGACGGCATCCATCCCAACGCGCGCGGCGTCGCGCGCATGGTCGAGGGCATCCTGCCGCTCGCCGAGAAGCTGATCGCGCGGGCGCGCGAAAACGGAGCCGCGCCATGACCGCCGAGGCGGCGGGCGGAACCTTCCGCGCGGCCCATGCCTCGGGCGGCGAGTGGGACGTCATCGCCCGCGCGCTGGCGGACGGGCTCGCGGCCGACGGCGCGGCGCCGGACTCGGGCGGGCTCGGCTTCCTCTATGTGACCGAGGAGCTTGGGGGCGATGCGGGCAGCGTGCTCGCCGTCCTGCGCGAAGCCACCGGCGTCGCCGACTGGGCCGGGGCGGTCGGCTTCGGCATCGCCGCGACGGGCACCGAGTATTTCGGCGTCCCGGCGGCGGTCGCCATGATCGCGCCGTTGGGGCCCGGCCAGTTCCGCCTCCTCGGGACCGTCCGCGAGGACAATCCGGGCGCCCTTGCCGCGGCGGGGGCCTTTCCGGGGGCGACGGCGGAGGCGGGCGTGCCGATCGCGGTGGTCCACGGCGACGCCGCCAACCCGGCGATCGCCGACATCGTCGCGGGCCTCGCCGACGAAAGCGCGGCGTTCCTGGTGGGCGGCCTCACGGCGCTGCGCCCGCGCGCGCAGATCGCGGGCGCCGTCACCGGCGGCGGGCTCTCCGGCGTGCTGCTGGCGCCGGGCCTCGGCGTGGCGACGGGACTGAGCCAGGGCTGCGCGCCGATCGGTCCCTTGCACACCATCACCGACGGGCGCGGCAACGTGCTGGTGGAGCTCGACCGCCGCCCGGCGCTCGACGTGCTGCTCGAGGACATCGGGCCGGAGCTCGCCGCGCACCTGGAGGAAGTCGCCTACATGGTCCATGCCGCGCTTCCCGTGCCGGGCTCCGACCGCGGCGACTACCTGGTGCGCAACCTCACCGGCATCGACCCCCGCAAGCGCCTTCTCGCCATCGGCGAGACCATCGACACCGGCCAGACGCTGACCTTCTGCACCCGCAACCGCGACACCGCCATCACCGACCTCGAGCGCATGCTGGACGAGTTGCGCGGGCGGCTCGGGCGGCCGCCGCGCGGCGGCCTCTACTACTCGTGCGTGGCGCGCGGGCCCAACCTGTTCGGGCCCGGCTCGCGCGAGATGAAGGCGCTCGCGCGCGCCCTCGGCGACGTGCCGATGGCGGGCTTCTACGCCAACGGCGAGATCTTCAACCGCCGCCTCTACGGCTATACCGGCGTCCTCGTCCTGTTCCCATGATCCGCCTGTTCGTCGCCCTCGAACTGCCGGAGACGGCGCGGGCGCGCCTCGCCGCGCTGGCGGGGGGCGTGCCGGGCGCGCGCTGGACGCCGCCCGAGAACATGCACCTCACCCTGCGCTTCGTGGGCGAGGTGCCGGAGCCCGCCTTCGCCGACGTGGCCGGCGCCCTCGCCCGGGTCCGCGTCCCCGGGTTCGACCTCGCGGTGGAAGGGGTCGGCCATTTCGCGCGCGGGCGCTCGCCCACCATGCTGTGGGCGGGCGTGGCGCGGGACGCGGCGCTCGACCGCCTGCAGGCGCGGGTGGAGGCGGCGGTCGCGGCGGCGGGCCTTCCCGCCGAGGGGCGCAAGTTCACGCCCCACGTCACCCTCGCGCGCCTCAAGGACAGCCCGCGCGGGCGCGTGCAGGAATTCCTCGCCACCCACGGGCTGCTGCGCCTCGCGCCGTTCGCGGTGGAGAGCTTCGCGCTGTTCTCCTCCCACCTCGGCCATGGCGGCGCGCTCTACCGGGTAGAGGCGCGCTACCCGCTCGCGCCGCCCGCCGAGGGGTAGCCGTCCGCCGCCAGGTGGCGGATCAGCCCGTCGGAGGCGGCCTCGCACAGGTCGAGGACGCGCTCGAAGCCGTCGGGGCCGCCGTAATAGGGGTCGGGCACGCTCTCGCCCAGGCCCGGGGCGAACTCGAGGAACAGGCGCAGCCGCGCGCGCGCCGCGTCCCCGTCGATCCCGGGGCCCAAATGGGCGAGGGCGTGAGCGAGGGCGCGGTGGTTGGCGCGGTCCATCGCCAGCACCAAGTGGTGGCGCCGGAAGTCCTCGGGCGTCACCTGGCGCGCGCGGTAGTGGCCGATCTCGATGCCGCGCGCCCGCGCCGCGCGCACCGCGCGCGTATCCGGGCTCTCCCCCAGGTGATAGTCGCCGGTGCCTGCCGAATCGGCGGCGATGGCGTGGCCGAGGCCGGCCGCGCGCACGCGCGCCTCGAACACGCCCCGCGCGGTGGGCGAGCGGCAGATGTTGCCGAGGCAGACGAACAGGACCTTGATCACGGGGGGCTCCGCCGAACCGTCGGGCTGTTAGGATGCCGGGGCCGGTCCCGTCCTGTCCAGCAATGCCGAGCGCCGCCATGCCCCGCCTCCGCGCCCCCAGCCTCGACCGCGTCCTCCGGGACGCCCGCGCCTGCCGCCTGTGCGCGGCGCACCTGCCGCTCGGGCCGCGCCCGGTGCTGCGCGCGGCGCGGGCCGCGCGGGTGATGATCGTCGGCCAGGCGCCGGGGACGCGGGTGCATGCCACCGGCCTGCCGTTCGACGATCCGTCGGGCGACAAGCTGCGCGCGTGGCTCGGGGTCGACCGCGAGGCGTTCTACGACGCGGAAAGGTTCGCGATCGTGCCCACAGGGCTCTGCTATCCCGGCAAGGGGCCCTCGGGAGACGCCCCGCCGCGCCCCGAATGCGCGCCGTTGTGGCACCCGAAGCTGCGCGCGGCGCTGCCGAATGTGTCTCTTACGCTGCTGGTCGGTGCCTATGCGCAGGCCTATTACCTCGGCGATACGCGCAAAAGGACGCTCGCAGACACGGTCCGGGTGTGGCGCGACTACCTGCCGGCGTTCCTGCCGACGCCGCATCCGAGCCCGCGCAACCGCCGCTGGCTCAGGCTCAACCCGTGGTTCGAGGTCGAGGTGGTGCCGGAATTGCGCCGCCGCGTCCACGCGCTCATCGGCTAGCCGGCAGCTCGCCGTCCGCGCGCCCGAAAGCCCGCGCCGCCGCGGCGAATGCCGCGAGCCGCGCCTCGACGCGCGCCCCGATGGTGCCGTCCGGAAAGCGGCCGTCGGCGCTGCGCACGCCCGCCGCGACGCCGGTCAGGATCTCGATCCCCTCGTCGACGTGGGACACGGCGTGGACGTGGAAATTGCCCGCGCGCACAGCCTCGATCACGTCGCCGCGCAGCATCAGGTGGCGCACGTTCGACTCCGGGATCAGGACGCCCTGCGCGCCGGTGAGGCCGCCTGCCTTGCAGATGTCGAAGAAGCCTTCGATCTTCTCGTTGACCCCGCCGATGGCTTGGACCTGACCGTACTGGTTGATCGAGCCGGTGACGGCGAAGCATTGCCTGATCGGCACGTCGGCGAGGGCGGAAAGCAGCGCGTAAAGCTCCGCCGCGGAGGCGCTGTCGCCGTCGACGCCTGCGTAGGACTGCTCGAACACCAGCGAGGCCGCGAGCGACAACGGCATGTCGGGGCAATAGCGCGCGCCCAGGAGCGCCGACAGGATCAGCACGCCCTTGGAGTGGAGCGGCCCGCCCAGCTCCACCTCGCGCTCGATGTCCACCACCTGCCCGCGCCCGAGGCGCACCCGCGCGGTGATGCGTGACGGCCGCCCGAACGGAAACTTGCCGAGCTGCATCACGGAGAGGCCGTTGACCTGTCCTACCGCTTCGCCCGTAGTGTCGATCAGGATGGTGCCCTGGCGGATCTGTTCCTGGACTAGGACGCGGATGCGGTCGGCGCGGCGTACCTTGGCGTCGATGGCGAGCTGGACGTCGTGGGCGGTGACATGGGCGCTCTCGTTGGTCGCGGCCCAATAGTCGGATTCCACCAGTAGGTCGCACAGGCCGCGGATGTGGGTGGATATCTTGCCGCCATCGCCAGCAAGCCGCGACGCCTCCTCGATCACGCGCGCGACCGCGCCGGCCTCGAACGGCCGCAGCTTCTGGTGTCGTGCCAGCTTGGCGAGCAGCCGGCTGAAAATCCGCATGTTCTCCGGCGTGCGGTCCATCGTCTCTTCGAAGTCCACCTCGACCTTGAACAGCTCATTGAATTCCGGGTCGTACTGGGTCAGGAGGTAGTAGGTGAGCCGGTCGCCCAGCAGCACCACCTTGAGGTCGAGCGGCACCGGTTCGGGCTCTAGCGTGATCGTAGTGGCGACCGACATCAGCCGTTCGGGGCTCTCGATCTTGATGAGGTGGGAGCGCAGCGCGCGCTTCAGCTCCTCCCAGGCGAACGGCGCCATCAGCACCTTGGCCGCATCGAGGATCAGGTAGCCGCCGTTGGCGCGGTGCAGCGCGCCCGGCTGAATCAGGGAGAAGTCGGTGGAGAGCGTGCCGAAGCGCGCGATGTGCTCGATCCGCCCGATCAGGCTCTGGAGGTTGGGCAGGTCCTCGTACACCACGGGCGCGCCCTGACGGTTCCCGTTGTCCACCAGCAGGTTCACGGTGTAGCGCCGGAGGAAGCCCTCGCGCCGCAGGAAGGAGTCCTCTTCGGGGCCGCTGCCTTCGGACTCCCCGCGCCCGTCAGGGCGCGAACTCTCGCCGCCGTCCGCGCGCAGGAATTCGCGCGCGTTCTCGACGATGTCGCGACGTACCGCGTCGAGGTAATCCTCGACCGCCTCGAGGCCTTCGTAGCGCCGCTTCAGGTCCTCGATCAGGTGGCCGACCGCAAACACGGTGATCGACTGGTTGAGCTGGCGCAGCTCCTCGCGCACTTGGCGCTCGAAGCGCGGCAGCTCGGCGAGCGCGTCGCGCAACTTCTCCTGAAGCACCTCGATCGCGGCGTGCAGTCGGGACTGTTCCTCCTCGGGCAGTTTGGCGAATTCCTCGGGACCCAGCACCTCGCCGTTCTTTATGGGCGCGAGGGCGATCCCGCCGGGCGTGCGCATCACGGCGATTTCCTTGGCTTCCGCTTCCTCCTGCACCTCCTTGAAGATGGCATCGTGGGCGGCGCGGAACTTGCCTTCGAGCTCTGTGCGCCGCGCGCGGAACTCGTCGCCCTCGAAGGCCCGTGGGATCGCCGTCTTCGCCATCTCGACCAACTGCGCCATGTCGCGGCGGAACGGCGCGCCGCGCCCGGCGGGCAGCAGGATCATGGTGGGCCGGTGCGGCTCCTCGAAATTGTGGACGTAGCAGATGTCGGGCGGCGTCGCCATTTTGGCGGCGCGGCCTTCCAGGAACTGGCGGATGGTGGAATACTTGCCGGTGCCGGACGGGCCTGCCGCGAACATGTTGTAGCCCTCGCGCTCGATCCCGACCGCGAAGCGGATCGCGTCGACGGCGCGGCTCTGGCCGACGATATGGAGCGGCAGGTCGAGGTCGTCGGTGGTTCGGAAACCGAGCGCCTGCGGGTCGCAGCGGTTGGCGAGCTGTTCCGGCGTCAGCGCCTTGGGCGGTGTCATTCTCTGTTCTTCCCTTGCTTGCAGCCGCGCCTGCTTCGGGCTCAGCCGTCGCTTTCCTCGATCGTTTCCATCTCCTCGTCGGAGAGGCCCAGGTGGTGGCCGATCTCGTGGATCAGCACGTGCCGCACGATGTCCTGCAGCGGCTCGTGGGTTTCGGCCCAGTAGTCGAGCATCGGACGGCGGTAAAGGAAGATCATGTCGAGATCGCGCGCTACGTCGAAGTTGCTGCGTTCGTCCAGCGCCACGCCCCGGTAGAGGCCGAGCACGTCGAACGGGCTCTCGAGCCCCATATCCTCGCAGGTCTCCTCGTCGGGGAACTCGTCCACCCGGATCACGACACCGTCCACCGCGCGGCGGAAGGGTTCCGGCAGTTGCCGGAACGCCTCGTGCGCCAGTTCCTCGATATCGGCGGCGTTGGGGGGGACGACGGGCTGTCGGCTGTCGGCAGGCATGGCGCTACCCTAGCGCGCAGGCGGCCGTTCAGGAAGGGCGCTCACGGCCCGTCCGGCCCCGCCGTGCCGCTTCCGGCCGCGGCCGCGCGGCGTCGCGCACGGGCCAGCAGCAGCTCGCGGCGCGCGATGTAGTAGCCCGAGCCGACGATCACGAGCGCTCCCACGACCTTCCAGAAATCCGGGAATTCGGCGAACACGAAGATACCGATGATGGTCGCGAACAGCAGGCGGGAATAATCGAACGGCGTCACGAAGGAGGTATCGCCGGTTGAGAATCCGCGCGTCAGTGCCGCCTGGCCGGCAATTCCGACGATACCGATGATCACCAGCCAGGCCCATTCCTCGGGGTTCGGCCACTTCCACACCATCGCGGCGGGCACCAGCGAGACTACGGCGCCGATGACGGCGAACCAGATCACGATGGTGGTGGTCGATTCGGTCTTCGAGAGTTGCTTGATGATGATGGCGATGGCGCCGGCCGTGAACGCGCCGCCGAGCGCCACCAGGGCCACCGGATCGAAGGCGGCGGAGCCGGGGCGCACCATGATGAGGACGCCGCCGAAGCCGGCCGCCGCAGCGAGCGCCCGGCGCCAGCCCACCACCTCGCCCAAGAACGGGATCGCCAGCGCGACCGCGAACAGCGGGCGCGAGAAGATGATGGCGACCGCCTCGGCGAGCGGCATGTGGGCGAAGGCGTAGAACACGCAGAACATGCCCACCGTGCCGACCAGCGTACGCACCACCAGTAGCACCGGGCGGCCCGTTCTGAGCGCGGCGGGTCCCGCCTGCACGATGAACGGCACGAGCGTGATCGCGCCGATCAGGCAACGGAAGAACACGATCTGGAAGCTATGGATGTCCTGCGCCAGCTCCTTGACCATGCCACCCATCACGGTCAGCAGAAGCGCCGACAGCACCACCCACAGCGCCCCCCGGATATTGGCGGGCAGATGCTCGAAGGGTGCGCGCAGGCGGTGCCAGTCGACGGTCATCGTGGTGGCTTCCCTCTGGCGCTGCTGGCCGGCGGCGGTGGATCGAACGCGGCGCCGCCGGCGCCGAGCGCGACAGTGCCGGGTACCTCGCGCCGTTCGCGTCGGGCTACCGTAGCTTCGCGGTGGGCCATGTAGACGGTAGCGCCAGCAATCACGACGGCGCCCACCCAGGTCCAGAGGTCGGGCATCTCGGCGAAGGCAAGATAGGCGATGGCGGCGGCGAACGGCAGCCGGGCGTAGTCGAACGGCAGCACCACGGTAGCATCGGTCGTGGCGTAGGCTTTGGTCATCGCCACTTGGCCGAGCGTGGCGAAGCCGCCCATCACCACCAGGAGGGCGGTTTCCTCGAGCGTCGGCCAGCGCCACACGAACAATGCCGGCACCAGGGACATCGGCACCATGTAGATGCCCATCCAAGTGACGATGGCGCTCGCGCTCTCGGTGCGCGACAGGGTCTTCACCATGATGATGGAGCAGGCGATCAGCACCGAGGCGCCGAGCACCATGCCGGCCGGAAGGGACACTTCCATGACGCCGGGCCGCAGGATGATGAGGGCGCCGGCGAAGCCCGCCAGCAACGCGAAGCAACGCCTTGGCCCCATGCGTTCGCCGAGAAACGTCGCCGCGGCGATGGAAGCGAACAGCGGCGCCGTGAACGACAGTGCGACCGCGTCCGCAAGCGGCATCATCGTCACCGCCGAAAACCACAGCAACATGGCGGAAAGGCCGAAGAAGGCGCGCAGCGTGTAGCCGCCCACGTTGCGCGTGCGCAGGCTCGCGAACCCTGCGCGCATCAGCCACGACGCTATGAACAGAAGTCCGTAGAGGTTGCGGAAGAAGGCGATCTCGAACGGGTGCATGGCTTCGCCCATTACGCGAACGAGCGTGGTCATGAGGGCGAAAGCTGCCGCGGCAAGCAGCATCCAGGCGGCGCCGCGAACGGGTGCGGTGAATGTGGCGAGGGAAGGGGAAACGCCGTTAACGGGGGGCATCGACGCAATTTACGCCGCACATGCCGTACGCGCCATATCCGCGAATGGCCTTCGGTACGCGGCTTTGCTATAACGCCGGCACGAGAAGTACGGGCCGACCGGGGGGAGGGAGGCATGGATTTCCTGATTGTCGCAGTGGTGGCGTTCGGTGCTTCCGCGCTGACGTTCTTTTCCGGATTCGGCCTCGGCACGGTGCTGCTTGCCGCCTTCGCGCTGTTCTTGACCGCGCCTGCCGCCGTGGCCGCGACCGGGGTGGTGCATCTCCTCAACAACCTGTTCAAGGGCACGCTCGTGTTTCGGTCGATCCATTGGCCGACGGCGCTGAAGTTCGGTATTCCCGCGGTTCCCGCCGCCGTCCTCGGTGCGCTGGCGCTCGGCGATCTCGCGACCGGTGCGGCCTTCACGTGGCAGGCCTTCGGTCACACGTTCGCCCCCAGCGCGGCAGGTATGGCGATCGGCAGCGCCATGATCGTCTTCGCCGCTCTCGAGGCCATGCCGTGGTTCCGCAAGCTCGCATTGCCGCCCGGCTACGTTCCTCTGGGCGGTGCGGTGTCCGGATTCATGGGCGGCATGACCGGGCAGCAGGGTGCATTGCGCTCCCTGTTCCTGCTGCAGACCGGGCTCGACGGGCCGCGCTTCATCGCGACCGGCATCGTGGTCGCGGTGTTCGTCGATCTCGCCCGCTTGCCGACCTATGCCGCGACCTTCGGCGGCGAGGTGATGGACCTCGGTGGGCACGACGGCGCGCTGATTGCGGTGGGCGTCGCCGCGGCCTTCCTCGGGGCATGGCTCGGGTCGCGTTACCTGGCCAAGACCACGGTCTCCGTGATCCGCGCCTTCGTCGCGGGGTTCATGCTGTTGATCGGAACAGGCATGATCCTGGGTGTGATCGGCGCCTGATCGTCGTGCTTCGGGCTTGCCAAGACGCTGCCGGCGGCCGATTCTCGACGCCATGCGCGGCTATTTCGGCATCGGCGTAGAGGGCCTGTCGAAGCCCATGAACGCGGGCAACCTGTTTCGTACGGCCCATGCCTTCGGCGCGTCCTTCATCTTCACCATAGGCGCGGAATTCAGCTACCGCCGTGTCCGCCAGGCGGACACTTCCGCCACGCCCGACGCCGTGCCGCTGCACGAATATGCCTCGCTCGCCGATTTCGCGCTTCCCAAGGGCTGCCGGCTGGTGGGCGTGGAGCTGGCCGATGCGGCGGAGGCCTTGCCGAGCTTCCGCCACCCGCGCCAGGCCGCCTATGTGCTCGGGCCGGAGCGCGGAAGCCTCTCGCCCGCGCTGCAGGAACGCTGCGACTTCATGGTGCGCATTCCGACCTCTTTCTGCATCAATGTCGCGGCGGCGGGCGCGATCGTCATGTACGACCGGATGCTGTCCCTGGGGCGCTTCGCCGAACGCGCGGTGCGGGCGGGCGGTACGCCCGTGCCGCCCGCGCTCCACGTGGCGGGCGGTCCCAGGCGGCGGCGCACACAGGGCTGGATATCACCGGAGCCACGGGACGGAAGAACGCCGGACGGCGGCTGACAAGCGTGGCTACGCGCGATATTAATGTACCCATGAAGACGCCAGCGACTTTCCCCATCCGGCCGCTCGCGGCTGCCGCCGTGCTCGCGGCCGTCCTCTTGTCCGCTCCCTCCGTCCGGGCGGAGCAGGTATTCCTAGGCCAGCATGGCGACTGGTATGCCTACCGCCTCGACGAGAGCGCAGGGCGCACCTGCTACATGGTGTCCAAGCCGACCGGCACGCGCGGCAGCGTAGCGAAGCGTGGCGATGTGGTGGCCTTCGTCACCCACAGGCCCAAGGAAGGCGAGCGCGACGTGGTCAATTTCCAGGCCGGGTTTACCTATCGGCCGGGCAGCGACGTGACCGTCACCATCGGCGGCGACAAGTTCTCGCTGTTCACGACGCGCGACACCGCATGGGCCCGCGCCCCTGGCGACGACAAGGCCCTGGTGCAGGCGATGATCAAGGGCATCACCATGACGGTGCAGGGTACGCCCGAACGCGGCAACGCGCTCACGGATACCTATTCCCTGCGCGGCTTCACGGCGGCACACAAGCGTATAACGGCGGCCTGCGGGCTCAAGTAGGATGCCATGACGGTTACGGCGGGTACGGCGACGGAAAATAGAGCTCACGTCGCCACTGCGGCAGACGTGGACACGACGGGGATGCCGCGCCGGTTGATCGGGCTCGACCGCTCCGAATTTGCTGGGCTGGTCGAGGAACTCGACGAAAAGCCATTCCGCGCCAGCCAGTTGTGGCATTGGGTCTATGGCCGCGGCGCAGCCGATTTCGAGGCGATGACGACGCTCGCCAAGTCGCTCCGTGCGAAGCTCGCGGCGAGGGCGAGCCTGGAGCGGCCCGGGACGGCCGCCGACAGGCTGTCGGCCGATGCGACCCGCAAGTGGCTGTTCCGCCTGCCCGACGCCAATCTCGTGGAGACGGTCTATATTCCGACCGAGGAACGCGGCACGCTCTGCATGTCGTCGCAGGTCGGCTGTACCCTCAACTGCTCGTTCTGCCATACCGGCACCCAGCGTCTGGTGCGCAACCTCGAGGCGGGCGAGATCGTCGGCCAGATCATGGCGGCCCGCGACCATCTCGGCGAGTGGGGATTGCCTTCCAAGGATCGGCTCGTCACCAATATCGTGATGATGGGCATGGGCGAGCCGCTCTACAATTTCGACAATGTTGCCAAAGCGCTGCGGATCATCATGGATCCGGAGGGCATTTCTCTGTCGAAACGCCGCATCACGCTTTCCACCTCCGGTGTCGTCCCGATGATGGCGCGCTGCGGCGAGGAACTCGGGGTCAATCTCGCGGTATCGCTCCATGCGGTACGGGATGACCTGCGCGACGTGCTGGTGCCGCTCAACCGCAAATACCCGATCCGGGAACTGCTGGCGGCATGCCGGGCCTACCCGGGGGTCCACAACGCCCGACGCATCACCTTCGAATACGTCATGCTCAAGGACGTCAACGATACGCCCGCCGATGCCCGCGAACTGGTGCGTCTTCTTAAGGGCATTCCTGCCAAGACCAATCTGATCCCGTTCAATCCCTGGCCCGGCGCGCCCTACGAATGCTCTACCCCAGCCGCCATCGCCCGCTTCGCCGAGATCGTGAACGCGGGCGGGCTGTCGGCTCCGGTGCGCGAGCCGCGCGGCAGGGACATCGGGGCCGCCTGCGGCCAGCTCAGGACCGAAAGTGTCTGGTCGCGTGCAAGCCGCCGCGTGGCCCACGCGTCACAGGCCTAGCCCGTTCGCATATCGGGATATCAGGCGTGGCTGTTGGGGATGACGGAGGCGGTTGAACGTGCTAGCTTTTCAGCGCTTTGGAGTTCTGAACGGACATCCGAACGGATGTGCGTGCTGTGGCCGCAGCACTCCGGCGACCTAGCATGAACCGAGAACGAAGATTCAAGGAACGCCATGATCACTCGTAGCACCGCCGCGGTCGCGGCCCTCTTCGCCATCGCCGGCATGGCCACCGGTGCCGGCGCCCAGGACATCACCACCTATGAAGGGCCCTATGTTTCGGGTGCGCTCGGAATGAACTTCCCGAGCAACTCCGACATCGAGGGCACTGCCAACACCCGGGCCAAATGGCACGATAGGTTGATGGGCGCCGTCGCGCTCGGCCATGCCTTCGGCAACGGCTTCCGACTCGAAGGCGAGTTCGCGCACCGGAGCGACAAAGGCAAAGATGTGGGCGGAAATCCTGCGACCGGCAAAGTGCGGGTCAACAGCTTCCTGCTGAATGCCGCCTACGATTTCTCTACCGGCACCCCCTTCACGCCTTACATCGGCGCCGGCTTCGGCTTCGCCCACGTGGGCTCCGATCTGGCACCGGTCGGTGCCGGGGCCCTTCAGGGCAACGATACCGTCTTCGCTTGGCAGGGGCTTGTGGGCGTGGCCTACGCCCTCAGCGATGCTCTCGCACTCACCGCCGACGTGCGTCACTTCCGGACCCGTGATGCCGACCTCTCGATCACGACCGGCGGCACGTCGTCGCTCGAATACAAGACGACCAGCGCCATGCTCGGCCTGCGTTGGAACTTCGGTGCGCCGCCGCCGCCGCCCCGCGCCGAGCCCGTGCAGGCTCCGCCGCCCGCCCCTGCGCCCGCCCCTGCGCCCGCTCCGGCGCCGGCGCCCAAGGAGCCTGCTCCGGCTCCGGCCCCCGATATCCAGCGGTCGTTCCTGATCTTCTTCGATTGGGACCGCGCCGAGATCCGGGCCGATGCCAGAAAGATCCTGGAAGCCGCCGCCCAGGCGTACCGTGAGGGCAAGTTCGTCAAGGTCGATCTGACCGGCCACGCTGACCGTTCGGGCCCGGCGGCGTATAACCTGCGCCTATCGGAACGGCGCGCCGAAGCTGCCAAGGCGGTCCTGGTCGAACTCGGCCTGCCGGCCGACGCGATCACCACCGTCGGCCGTGGCGAGACGCAACCGCTGGTGCCGACGGCAGACGGCGTCCGCGAGCCGCGCAACCGTCGCGTCGAAATCCAGTTCTGACTCCTGGCGCCGTCCGGCGGGTCAGACTCGAGACAAACCCGCGGGGTCGCCCCCGCGGGTTTTTTCGTTTCAGAGGCGGCGGGAAGCGGTGCCTAGCGGCTGTCGGCGATGGCGGGTCCGGCGGGTGCCGTCAGGGCCGGGCTGTTCGCGTCGTGGACGATCGCTTCCAGCTTGGCCAGGGACTTGCTGCAGAAATGCAGGTCGCCCATGCTGGCGAGCGAGGCATCGTTTGCGAGCGCCGTCATGAACTCGTCGAAGCGGCGCTGGGCCGCGTTGCCATGGTGACGCTGGAAGTAGCTCCTGAGGACCTTGCCGCTGTCGCGCAGGTCCGCCCGGAAGCGGGTGACGAAGGTATTGTAGTGGGCGGTGAAGCGCGAGTCCTTGCAGGATAGCGTCGCCACCATCAACTCGGACTGCAGCTTGCGGAAAGCGTAAGCTTCCGGCTCGGCGACCGCCACCGTGACCGTCCCGGTTCGGTCGCGGGCAGCGAGGTCCTGGGCCAGGGCGGTCGTCGCCATCATCGGGACAATGGCAAGCGCCGCAACAAATCCACGGATCGGCATCGGTCGGTCCCCCCGTATCGTTTTCAAGGCCGCTCCCCCGCGACCCCGGCCATGCCAGCGTGACACGACGGACGTTAACGTGAGATTAGCGCCCTGTCACCTTGGATTTGCATTGCAATCGGCTGAATTCTGCCGTTTTTCCAGCGATATGATGGGATCTGGGGTGGGTGACGCCAGCACCAGCACCCAGTAGGTTCCACGACCTCGGCGGTCCCGCGCGAGGCCGACTTCGCTGACCGCACCGTCCAGAAGATTCCGGCGATGGCCGAGGCTTTCCATCCAGAGAGCCACCACCGCAGCGGGATCGTCGTCCGCCCGGGCGAGATTCTCGCTGGCCCGCAAATAAGGGTAGCCGGCGCGGGAGAGGCGCCGGGCAAGGTCGGCGCCGTCCCCGCCCAGGTGGTCGAGGACTTCGCGCCGCGCGAGGTCGGCAGCGTGGGCGGACGCGGCGCAGACGAGCCGCGGCTCCGCCGACACCGGACCGAGTCCGGCCTCGGCGCGCACGGCGTTGACGGCGGCGATGCCTGCCATTGCGTCCGCTTCGCCGCCGGCCCGGACCGGGAGGGCGGAAACCATTAGCACGCACGCGGCGCAGGCCGCCGCCAGGGTTCCCCCGTGGATCATAGCGGCAGCCTAGCCGGTGCCGGAGGCGGTTGCCAGCCACTCGCGGGCGGTTGAACGGCAGGGACCTTGCGACTATGCTCCCGCCGCCTTCAATCGACCGGGTGCCCCGTGACCGACAAGATCAGGAAAGTTGTGCTCGCCTACTCGGGAGGGCTCGATACCTCGGTGATCCTGCGCTGGCTGCAGGAGACCTACCGCTGCGAGGTGGTGACCTTCACCGCCGATCTCGGCCAGGGCGGCGAGCTCGAGCCCGCGCGCCGCAAGGCCGAGATGATGGGGGTCAAGGAAATCTACGTCGAGGACCTGCGCGAGATCTTCGTGCGGGACTACGTGTTCCCGATGTTCCGGGCCAACGCGGTCTACGAGGGCACCTACCTGCTCGGCACTTCGATCGCGCGGCCCCTGATCGCCAAGCGCCAGATCGAGATCGCCCTCGCTACCGGAGCCGACGCCGTGGCCCACGGTGCCACCGGCAAAGGCAACGACCAGGTCCGGTTCGAGCTCGCCTACTATGCGCTCAAGCCCGACATCAAGATCATTGCGCCGTGGCGCGAGTGGAACCTCGCATCCCGCACCCGGCTGATCGAATACGCCGAGCGGCATCAGATTCCGGTGCCGCGCGACAAGCGCGGCGAGCCGCCGTTCTCCCAGGACGCCAACCTCCTGCATATCTCGTCCGAGGGTAAGGCGCTGGAGGACCCGTGGCAGGAGCCGGAATACGACCACATCCTCTCGCGCATGGTGACACCGATGGCGGCGCCCGACCGCGCGACCGAGATCGCCATTGACTTCGAGGCCGGCAATCCCGTCGCCATAGACGGCGCGCGCCTGTCGCCCGCCCTGCTTCTGGAGAAGCTCAACGCGCTCGGCGGCGAGAACGGCATCGGCGCGCTCGACCTCGTGGAGAACCGCTTCGTCGGCATGAAGTCACGCGGTCTTTACGAAACCCCGGGCGGTACCGTCCTGCTGACCGCGCGCCGGGCCATGGAGAGCCTGACCCTCGACCGCGGTGCCATGCATCTCAAGGACGAGCTGATGCCGCGCTATGCGGAGCTGATCTACAACGGGTTCTGGTTCGCGCCCGAGCGCGAGATGCTGCAGGCTGCCATCGACAAGGCTTCCGAGCCCGTGACCGGCACGGTGCGGCTCAAGCTCTACAAGGGCAACGTGATCGTGACCGGGCGTAAGTCGCCCAACAGCCTTTACGACAAGGACATCGTCACCTTCGAGGAGGATTCGGTCTACGACCAGCGCGACGCGGCGGGCTTCATCAAGCTCAACGCGCTCCGGCTGCGCCTCCTCGGCCGGCGCCGCACGGATCGCGGCTAGCGAGCAATCTTCGGATTCCGGATGAGGTCGCACTGTGTGGCGATCTTCGTCTTCTCCACGAGAAGTCCGACTCTTGCAAACTGCGTAAAGATGAGGCCTTTTATTTTTCTGGAAGAAAGTCGTATCAAAAGAAACAGTCCTTACGACTCAGTGTCGCAATATATTTGCCCGATCAACCAAACGAAAAACGTTTTCTACACAGGTTTCCACACAGGCTTATCCACAAAACGGCCGATTTTCTCCAAAACCGGATTATGCAGGTAGGAGCCCCGCCAGCAGGGGCACGTCGACGATGAATCTGTGCCCGAACAGCATGGCGAGGTAGAGCACGATCCCGACCGCGATGCGGTTCCAGCCGACCTCGCCCGGCGTCACCCGCGCGCGGCCCGCGAGGATGGCGGCGAAGGGCACCACCGAGGAGCGCGCCGCGAACGCGGCCCAGGCCGCGCCGCCCGAGGCGCGCCGGCGCATCTCGATATGGAGGATGCCGCCGACCGCCAGCGCCATGAGGCCGCCGAACAGGATCGTCGAGGCGGCATCGCCGTTGGCGAGCAGGTGCAGGCCCGCCCATAGCGCGACCGCCACCATGACCGGATGGCGCGTCACCTTCTGGATGCCGACCGGCGGCCGGTCTTCGTTCAGCAGACGCCCCATGCCGGCCGCGCCGGGATTGGGGGTGGTGACGCCCGCGGCGAGCAGCACGGCGGCGAGGGGCATGACCGCGAGCGCAAGCCAGCGCGCCCAGTCGGGGTCGCCCCACAGGTCCTCGAACGGGGCCCGGGCGTAGGCCAGGCTCATCCAGGCGAAGGCCGCGAGCGCGACCACGGAATAGCCGATCAGGAAGGTAGACTCGCCGAGGCGGCCCACAAGGCGGGTGCGCACCGGTCCCGCCGACAGTACGAAATGGCTGGCCACGAAGACGAAAGTGGCGGCGGCCAGCGGCCAAAAGGTGAGGCTCACGCCGGGGGATTCGGGTTCCATGGCGGGGATGCTAGCGCGCGCCCTTGCGCCGCGCCAGCGGTCCCCTTATGCCGCCGGGTCGGGCAGGCCCGTCTGGCGGCAGGCGGCGATCAGCGTGTTGCGCAGCAGGCAGGCGATGGTCATGGGGCCGACGCCGCCCGGGACGGGGGTGATGAAACCCGCGCGCTTCACCGCTTCCGCGAAGGCCACGTCGCCCACCAGCCGCGACTTGCCGCCCTCGCCCGGCACCCGGTTGATGCCCACGTCGATCACGGCGGCGCCCGGGCCGATCCAGTCGCCCCGCACCATCTCGGGCCGTCCCACGGCGGCCACCACGATGTCGGCGCGCGCGCATTCGGCGGCAAGGTCGCGGGTACGCGAATGGGCGATGGTGACCGTGCAGTTCTCGGCCAGCAGCAGGCTCGCCATCGGCTTGCCGACGATATTGGAGCGTCCGACGACGATGGCGCGCTTGCCGTCGAGCGACCCCAAGGCGTCGCGCAGCAGCAGGATGCAGCCCTGCGGTGTGCATGGCACCAGAGCGTCCTTCATGCCGGCGTGCAGTTTGCCGACGTTGATGAGGTGGAACCCGTCCACGTCCTTGGCCGGCGAGATGCTTTCGATCACCCGCGCCGCGTCGATATGGGCGGGGAGCGGCAGCTGGACCAGGATGCCATGCACGGCGGGATCGGCGTTGAGACGCGCGACCAGCGCGAGCAGTTCGGCTTCCCCGGTCTCGGTCGGCAGGCGGTGGGTGTCGGAGGCCATACCCGCGGTCTCGGTCGCGGCGCCCTTGTTGCGCACGTAGACCTGGCTCGCCGGGTCCTCGCCCACCAGCACCACCGAAAGGCCGGGGGTCAGGCCATGGGCGGCCTTGAGGCGCGCGACCTCGGCGCCGATGCGGGCCCGCAGCCTCTCCGCGAAGGCCTTGCCGTCGATGATCCTGGCACTGCTGCCGTCCACGTCACGCTCCGTCCGGGTTTGCGAGGGCTCGAACGCGCGCCAGTATAGTCGCGGCATCGCCCTTGATAAGTGCCGTCTTGAGGCGCGATGCGGCGCCCGTGCGAATCTCGACCGCCGATTTGGAAACTCCCGCGGCGTGCGCGAGCAGCGCCGCGACTGCGCGGTTGGCCCTGCCGTCCTCGGGTGGTGCCGTGACTGCGACCTGCAGCCGCACGGTGCCGTCGGTTTCCGCCGCCATGCCCCCGACGGCTTCATGCCGGGCGCCCGGGCGCACGCGCAGGGACACCAGCACGCCCGCGCCGTCGGCGCTGGGACGCGCCACCATGAGCTACCAGAGGTACTCGCGCATCAGGCTGCGCACGAACCAGATCAGCAGGATCAGGATGACCGGCGAAATGTCGATGCCGCCCAAATTGGGTACGAAGCGCCGGATCGGGCGCAGCGCCGGCTCGGTGATCCGGAACAGGAAATCGCTGATGAGGTAGACGAGGCGGTTGCGGGTGTTGACGATATCGAAGGAGATCAGCCAACTCAGGACGACCCAGGCGATCAGCACCCAGATGTAGAGCTCGAGGACGATGTCGATGAGACCGAGGAGGGACTGCATGAACCTTCGCTTTCAGCGGCTTTGCGCCGGAGGGCCGACCCGGGCCAAACCCTAGCGGCGAAAGGCGCGAGGCGCAAGCCGCCGCCGCCGTCCTGTCGGGGCCCGGGCGGGGCGGATTCCGCGCCTCCCGCGGGGGGCGTTGCGGGCTTGACACGGGGGGTAGCCCCCCGACATTATCCCCGCCTTCCCGACATCGGGCGCAAGCCGGGACCCGTGGGGCAGTAGCTCAGTTGGGAGAGCGTCGCGTTCGCAATGCGAAGGTCAGGGGTTCGATCCCCCTCTGCTCCACCACTCCCAAGTCATTGTTTTTATTGAGTTATTTTAATTGGCCAAAGCCTCCGGAATTCCGGGGGCTTTGCCGCTTCAGAGACGGCCTCTCTTGGATGAGAGACGACTGTGAAACCCTCCAAAAGGCCCCGCGTCTCTGTCGGCCGATTTCCGAGCCAATACTTTTGCTGCTACCGGCGGTAGACTCGACCTTCTTGCGGAGACGCGCAGTCAGGGGCGCTGCGAGTAAAAGGGGCAATGCTCTGGCGACTGATCGCTATACGAAGGTCGTTCTAACCATCATCGCTTTCACACTCGTCTGGATCGTTGCAGAGTGATCGATCTCTATGGCGATTGCTGCACGGAGTGATCCCACTCCAGTGTTCATGGCGCAGATCAGCGACCAAGCAGCTAAGTGCCTGGCTGGCCATGTAACCTATTTCAAAGGCGATGTAGGGCCGCGCATCGCCGGCTGGTAGATACCTACTAGCCGTCTGCATGGGGGAACAATGATCAAGGAAATATTTTCATTCTTGGTGGAAGAGCCGAATGTATCGAATGCGCTAGCTACGATATCGATTGCAGGTATCGCACTATTCGCACTGATTGTTTCTATCGTGTCAGTATGGTTCACGCGGCGGCAAATCGCACTTCTACACAAGCATAATGTCTTATCTGTTAGACCCATCCCGCTGGTGGAATTAGGAGACTACGAGGATTGCCTTGTAGTCAAATTAGTGAACAATGGTTCGGGCCCGCTAATAATCAACTCCATCGAAATTCACCTCGAAAACGAAATCCGAGAGTCACTCATTGAATGGATGCCAGAGCTGCCCAGCGGAATCGATTGGACAGCATTTGTTGGACCTGTTTGCAATCGTAGTGTATCAGCGGGTGGCAAGATTCGCCTTCTTAAGCTCAAAGGGGACTCTTCCGTTAAGAAGTTTTGCGCGTTTCGCGATGACTGCCGCAAAGCATTGAGATCGCTTAACGTCATCGTGAATTACACCGACATTTATGAAACAAAAATGGCTTCCTACCAACGAACGTTGGAATGGTTCGGAAGGAATCTCTAGTTCCGAACGAGCGGAGGCGTCATCGAAATCCAAGATATCGGCGCTGTTGCTGCCAATTGAGGGGCAGGTCACGCATGCGCTTGAGGCGGGCAGCGGTCAATTCCGGTGGTTGGCTCCCATCGAGGATCGCCTCCACGATGTCGGGTGCGAGAAATGCGAGTGGCAGAATGCGACTGATGTCGCTCGGATCCGCTCCATACTGTTTTCCAAGATCGTGAAGCCCGACGTTGGGCCGAGCCTTGATGTCGGCGAACCAGCGGTGCGCTTGGATTACGAGACTCACAAGCTTGGTGTCCGGCTTGGCCGGCTCACTTGAGTTCTCGATAACGAGCCGGGTTTCGACGCCGCGCCGGCGAATAGAGACTGGAATGCTAATCTGGACTGCCTCGTCCTCATCAAACTTTGGAAGGCCCAGACGCTCTCGGAGCGCCGAGGCGGACAGTACGATTGTGATGTTGCTCTCTGTGATCACCGCCCGCTGCAGGATGTGGAGCAGGACTTCCCGCTGAGATGCTGGTGCGAGCCCGCGCAATCCATCGGCCAGAGCTGCCGCGCGCTTGAATAGCGGCTGAAGGATGCTTGGTGGGCTATCGGAGGCGAGTTCTGCGCTGAGGCGTTCCTGGTTAATTAGAAAGCAGCAGATTCCGTCGATGATCGCCTTTTCGAGGGGTAGTGCCGGCAGGCGCCACCCGCCACGATCTCGCTGCTTGGTGATGTAGTAGCGATAGCGCTGACCCCGTTTTACGCAGTGGGACGGGGTGAGACGGCTGCCTTCTCCCGTCTCGACCAGGCCGGTGAGCAGACTGGGTGCATCTGCATTCGAACGCGTGCGCCGTGTTATTGCGTTTCGAGCAAGCTGGGCCTGTACTGCGTCCCAAAGGTCATGACCGATAATCCCCTGATGTTCGCCGGGATAGCTCGTTTCCTTGTAATGGACCTCTCCGAGATAAAGGCGATTGATCAGCAGCTTATTGATATGCCCTTGGCTGAAAAGATATCCGCCTTGACGTGTGCCATCGGCGCGAATGCGAACCTTCGTTCGCAAATCAAGTTTATCGGCCTCTTCTTTGACTGCCAGAATGCTCCCGTATTCACGATACAGCTCGAATATGGTGCGGACCGTTTCGGCTTCCGACCCATTGACGACGAGCTTACGATCGCGAATGTCATAGCCGAGCGGCACCACGCCGCCCATCCACATCCCTTTCTTCTTCGAGGCGGCGATCTTGTCACGGATGCGCTCTGCCGTGACCTCGCGCTCGAACTGAGCGAATGAGAGCAGGACATTGAGGGTAAGGCGTCCCATCGAGGTGGTGGTGCTGAACTGCTGTGTGATGGAGACGAACGAGGCCTCGTTGGCTTCCAGGACCTCGATGATCTTGGCGAAGTCCGCGAGCGAACGTGTGAGGCGATCTACCTTGTAGACCACCACGACCTTGACCCGCCCCGCCGCTACGTCGGCCAGGAGGCGCTGGAGCGCCGGTCGATCCAGCGTCCCGCCCGACTGGGCACCATCGTCATAGCAGGTTTCAATCTCGATCCAGCCTTCACCGGCTTGGCTCCGGATGTAGGCTGAGCAGGCGGCCCTCTGGGCATCGAGGGAGTTGAAGGCTTGGTCGAGACCTTCGTCGGTCGACTTGCGCGTGTAGATGGCGCAGGGAATGGACCGCCGGCTCATGAGCCGACCCCGAAGAATCGAGGGCCTGACCAACGCGCCCCCGTATTCGCGAGGTTCGTCCCGCGATCTCGAGCGTCATCCCGTTTCGAGATTCTGGATCCCGGCTATAGATGTGGGGCGCGCCAAGACCAATCAGGGGACCAGGGAATGGCTCTTATGGCGCCCCACAAGTGGTAACGGCGATAGCAAGACTGAGCCCACGCCCATGGCGCGCCGAAAAGGCTCAGGCTTGGAACCCCGGTGGCCATGGCATCGCGTTCCGCTGCTCGCTTCCTCTAACTACCGACTGACAATTCGCGGCAACATTGCCGGTACAACGCATCGCTGATCTGCGAGCGTCGAGTCGCTGTTTCGCGCAGATTATTTCCCTGTTCGAACCAAACGGATTCCCTGTTATCGCGAGTAGGGAATTTGCTGCATATGTGCTGGAATTCCGCGGGTTTCCAGGGGTGAAGTCGGCCAAGTGAGGGCCAAAAATATCGAAATTCCCTGTTCTTAGGCGATAACAGGGAACTCGTGCAGAGACTGGTTCGCTCTAGACTCCGAGCACCACCATTTCCCATCGACCCGTCGGCAGACAAAAAACCCCCGGACGGGGGCCGTTTCGCGGCCCGTGCGCCTTGGCCCCGCCTGCATCCATGGGCTACGTTCTCCCCTCGGCTTCAGCCTCCACGGACCAGTTCAGGGAGACAGGGGACCATGCTTCATCATCCGATCTCCAAAAGCGTGGCGGTTGCTGCGCTTCTGTTCGCCGGCGCGGCGGGCGCCCAGGCCCAGACCAAAACGGAGCGCGTCGCCTACGCCATCGGGGACACGCGGTTCGAAGGCGTCCTGCTATGGGACGCCGGTGTCGCCGGGCAGCGTCCCGCCGTTCTGGTGGCACCGAATTTCATGGGCGTCAACGAGGCCACGATCGCAAAGGCCGCCCGCGTCGCCGGCGACCGCTACGTGGTCTTCGTCGCGGACATGTACGGCGTCGACGTGCGTCCGCGGAACGCCAAGGAGGCCGCCGCCGCGGCCGGCGCTGTTCGCGCGGACCTAGCGATGCACCGCGCGCGCATCAACAAGGCGTTCGAGGTCATGCTCGAGGAAGCCGGCAAGCGCAACCTCATCGATCCGGCGCGTACCGCGGCGGTCGGCTTCTGCTTCGGCGGCGGGAATGTCCTGGAGCTGGCGCGCAGCGGCCGCGATACCAAGGCCGTCGTCTCCTTCCACGGCTCGCTGCAGACGCCGCGGCCCGAGGACGCCCGCAACATCACCGCGAACGTCCTCGTGCTGCACGGCGACGCCGATCCAGTGGTTCCCGAAAGCCATCGCATCGCGTTCGAGAGGGAGATGCGGGACGCCGGCGTCAGGGACTGGCAGGTGGTGTCCTATGGCAACGCCGTCCATTCCTTCACGAACCCCCTTGCGGATACGCCGGGACGTAATCAGTACGATGAAACCGTCGCGCGCCGCGCCTTCGCGGCGATGAACGCCCTCTTTGATGAGCTGTTCTGAGCCGTCGGTCCCGTTCTGCGTGCCTCCGGCCGCCGACGCCGTGCGGTAAAAAAGGAAAACGGAACTTCCGACCCGATAGTCCGTTTGTGGTAACGTTCGTGTAAAATCAGCGGCGCAGTGCCGGCTTCTCTTCTCCGATGGGAACATTCGCGCAACGGACGCGACGGCAACATTCCGCCGCCTGCCAAGGTGTCGAGGGGCCGGGATGTCGCTGACCAATCGATCGGAAGTCGCAACCTTTTTTCGCAGCTGGGTACAGGGCCCACTCAAGGTGGGCTGCATGTTCCCGTCGTCCCGGGCCATGGGGCGCGCGTTCGCGAAGATGGTCGACCGCGACAGGGCCGGGGACATTCTCGAACTCGGTAGCGGAACCGGCGCCATCACGCAGGGGCTGGTGGAAGGAGGCGTGCCTCCCGAGCGGCTCGTGCTGGTGGAATGTGACCCGAACCTCGTCGTCCATCTGGCCCGGCGCTTCTCCGGGGCACGCATCATCGAAGGTGATGCCGTGGAGGTTTGCCGCGATCTCAAGCGGAAAACGGGAAGCCGCATCGCCACGGTCGTCTCCACGCTTCCGATCGTCTGGTTCCCGCTCGAACAGCAGCGCACGATCGTCGATGCCTGCCTCGCGGCCATGGGAGACGGCGGACGTTTCCTGCAGATGACGAATATCCCGCGCTCTCCCCTGCCGAGGAAGCCGCTCGGGTTGAAGGGCACTTGCCATGGGCCCGTATGGCTCAATTTCCCGCCTTCGTTCATCTGGCGCTATTGGCGCTGATGCCGCTTGCCTCGGTCGCGATGCCGCCGCTTTCCCGAGCGGACCAGAATTCGTTATACTGACCAGGTCCTTGCCGCCATGTGCGGCGGGGACGTTTGTTGCCGGATGATCGCCAATATTCTTGATCACAGAGGAGACGGGATGTTGCCACGTTCCATCATGTTTTCGTTTCGTGCCTTCGCATCCGTTGCGGTTCTGGCATTGGCCATGCCCGGCATCGCAACGGCGGACGAAGACGGTCCCAGGCTCGACATTCCCTTCGGCGTGAGCCCCCATGCGGTGGTGGAGCGGATGCTCGAGATGGCCGGGGTCACCCGTGAAGACTACATCGTCGATCTCGGATCCGGCGACGGACGGATACCGATCGCCGCTGCCAGAATCTACGGCGCGCGCGGCCTGGGCGTCGATCTCGACCCGGTCCGCATCGAGGAATCGAACGAGAACGCCGAAAAGGCGGGTGTGACCGATCTGGTCGTCTTCCGCGAAGAAAACATGTTCGATACGGACCTGCGCGACGCCACGGTTCTCACCCTCTACGTGACGCGGCCCATGAACCTCAAGCTGCGACCGCGGATACTCGAACAGATGCGTCCCGGCACGCGGGTCGTGTCCAACAACTTCGACATGGCTGAATGGGTGCCGGATGCCCAGGATCAAGTGGATTACTTCAGCGTCTATCTTTGGTATGTGCCGGCCCGCATCGAGGGGCGCTGGCAGATCGCATACGGCGCCGCAGGAGAAACCATGGAGGTTGAGTTCCGGCAAAGCTTCCAGTCGATCTCCGGAACGGCGACTATCGATGGGGCGCCCGTGAGCCTGCAGAACGCGCGTCTGAAGGGCGGTGAGGTTTCGTTCGTGGTGGAACGCGACGGAATACGGAAGCTGTTTCGCGGAAAGGTCGATGGCGACAGGATCGTCGCTCTGGACACGGAAGGGGCCGGCGACGTGAAGGTGGTGCGGGATTGGCGAGGCGCCCGGTCGTCGTAGTCGCGTCTTTCTAGTCTCGCTCGTGCATCTGGATATGGGTGGCGCCGCAGCGCTGCAGGATGTCCCGCGCCTTCCCTTCCTGCTCCGGCTCGTCGAGCCTCACCCATAGCAGGATGCCGCCCTGTTCCATCTGCTCGTGCAGGAACTGGTCCCGCTGGGAGCCCGCATGCCGGCCCAGGGCCTCGACGATGGCGCCCGCACCGCCGCCCGCGACCGCCGCGCCGATGACGGCAGCGAGGGCCGTTCCGCCCGTCATGATCGTCGCGCCGCTTGCGGCGAAGGCCGCGACCACGCTCGCCATGCCCGTGGCCAGAGTGCGTCCCTGGCGCACGTCGTTCTCGGAAACCGGGGCCTGGCGGTCCGCGTCGGGGTCGCCCGCCAGATTCCGGGCAGGGTCCTCGACCTCGTCGGGCTGAAAGATGTGATGCTGGGCGAGCAGGCTCAACTCGGCGCGGTCCCACCCCGAGCTCGTGAGCGTCGAGATGGCGCGCTCCAGATCTTCCGGGTTGTGGAAGAGCCCGACCAGTTCGGAATAGGCCTGGTTAGCATCGTTCATGTGACTGTTCGCCTCGACACAGTAAGACGTTACGTATCTGAAGAACGCGTCCGGTCCGCGTTTGTTCCGTTCGTTGCGTCGCGAGATGTCGGAGGGGGTATGGACGTGCAGGCTTAGGGCAATTTCGCCGGGTCGATCCCGAATCGTTGGGCGGTGTCTCGGATGCGCGCCCGCAGCATGGCAAGATAGGGTGCGTCCGCCGCCGCCTCGCGTTCGAGCGCGATCCATAGTCCGAGCGCGGCCTCCGGCTCCCCCGACTGCATCAGCGCGAGCCCGCGGTAGAAGCGTGCGGCGACGTTCCCGGAGTCGCGTTCGAGCGCATCGCCGAACGCCGCAGCCGCTTCCGTGGTGACCACCCCGTCGGCCTCGTGCACCAGCGCTTCCCCGTAGGCGACCGCGATGTCTGCCGCGCGCGCGGAATCGGGCTCGGCACCGGCCAGGGCCTCGCGGTAGAGCCGTGCGGTGTCTCCGGGACGTCCGAGGCGTGCGTTGACGCGGGCGAGTAGACCCCATAGCTCCGGATCGCGCGGCTCCGCCGCGAGCCGTTCCGTCACCATCGCGGTCATGGCCTGAAGTCCTGCGCGTCGCGCCTCCTCCGAAAGCTCGGGTGGCACTTCGCGCGCGGCGTGCGGCTGTCCCGGCAGGTCGGGATTGCCGAGCACGAAGTAGAACGCGCCGGAGGCCGCCGGCAGCGTGATCGCGAGGATCATGGCGAGGGCGCGGCCGAACCGCGCGGGCCGCGAGGGGACGGCCTCGGACGATCGCTCGAGCGCCGCCAGCGCGCGCCGTTCGATCTCGGCGCGGGCATCGCCTGCTTCGGACTCGCCGATGACCCCGCGGGCCCGGTCGCGGTCCACCTCGTCCAGCTGATCGCGGTAGAGCACAGCCTCGAAGCGCGCCCGCCCGGGAGTTTCGTCGTTGCGCCGCAACAGCGGCCAGACGAGCGCCATGGCCCCGGCAAGCGCCATCAGTGCGAGCACGACGGCGAGCATCACGGGCGGTCCCGTTCGGCGGGATCGCTTGCCAGCAGATGCCGGAGGCGTTCGCGCTCGCTTTCGGCGAGCGGCACGGGCGCAGGCGCTGTGGCGGTCCGCCGCCGCCGTACGATCCAGACACCAGCCGCGCCCAGCGCCAGCAGCGCGAAGGGGCCGAACCACAATACCCAGGTAGCCGGCCGCAGCGGCGGGCGGAGCAGGACGAAATCGCCGTAGCGCCGCGTCAGGAACTCGAGAATCTCGCGGTCGCTGTCGCCGGCCTGCACGCGTTCGCGGACGATCACGCGCAGGTCGCGCGCAAGCTCCGCTTCCGAATCGTCGATCGACTGGTTCTGGCACACCAGGCAGCGCAGCTCCTTGAACAGCGCGCGGGCGCGAGCCTCCTCGGCGGCGTCGGGCAGTGCCTCGTTGGGACCGATGGCGATGGCGGGTGCCGCAAACGCAAGGGCGAGCGCGACGACGAGGACATGAACAAAGAACCTGGGATGTCTCATCGTGTCAGCCGTGCGATCACCGGTGCGACCCGGCCCTGGTAGGAATGGACGTCCATCGGCCCCGTGAATTTGAAGACGATCCTTCCCGTGCCGTCGATGACGAAGGTCTCGGGCACGCCATAGACGCCGAACTCGATGGCGACCCGGCCCTTGAGGTCCGAGGCGATGGCGTCGAACGGGTTGCCGAGCTCCGCGAGCCATGCCTTCGCGTCTTCGGGTTCATCCTTGTAGTTGAGCCCCACCATCCGCACCTTCGGATTGCGTGCGATCGCCTCCAGGATGGGATGCTCGGCGCGGCACGGGATGCACCAGGACGCGAACACGTTGAACACCGTAATGCCGCCGGTGTTGACGAGATCGGCTTCCGTCACCTCCGTTTCCCCGAACAGCGCGGGCAGCCGGAAAGCCGGCACCGGTTCGTCTATCAGTGCCGAAGGCACCTCCTGCGGGTTGCGTGGGGTCGTGAGCAGCAGAGCGAACACCGCCGCCAGGGCCAGGACCGCCGCGACCGGCAGGACGTAGAGTAGGACGCGCATGACCGTCAGCCTGCGTCCGCGGCAGCGGGAATCGCCCGGCGTGTCTTGCGGGCGGGCGCGCCGACGCGGTGGCGCCGGTCGCTC
Source organism: Alphaproteobacteria bacterium (assembly GCA_050485485.1). Lineage (GTDB taxonomy): Bacteria > Pseudomonadota > Alphaproteobacteria > SMXQ01 > SMXQ01 > WHSO01. The sequence goes on from JBJHBM010000014.1 coordinate 45,119, forward strand.
AACGAAACCAGCCCGCCGATCACCATGACGACGCAGCCGAGCCAGATCCACGGCACCAGCGGGTTGTGATAGATGCGCACCACCCAGCCCGCGTCGGTGGCTGCGGTGCGCGCGTCGGGATCGCCTAGCACGGCGTAGAGGTCGGCGAACAACGTGGTGTAGATCGCGGCCTCGGTGGTGGGCTGGGGCGGCGTATGGTACATGCGCTTTTCCGGGGTGAGCGTGGTGACCGCGCGTCCGTCGCGCGTCACCGACATGATTGCCCGCTCCGCTTCGTAATTGGGGCCGGGCACGCTCTCCACGCGCTCGAGCATGACCGTATAGCCGGCGATGGTAGTGGACTGGCCCGGCGTCATCACCAGTACGCGCTCGCTCTGCCAGGCGCCCGACGCGGTGATGCCGAGCACGACGATGCCGAGCGAGGCATGTGCGATGGTCATGCCGATGGCGGCGCGCGGCAGTTGGGACAGGCGGCGCAGGCTCTCGCCCGGCGGGGCGCGGAACAGGCGGCAACGCTCGGCAAGCTCGGTGAGCGCGCCCAGCACCAGCCATGCCGAGAGCGCGACGCCCACCATCGCCGTGAGCGGCCCGCCTAGGATTATGAGAGTCGCGACGACCGCGAGGACGGTTACGGCGGCGGCGACGCGCAGGCGCGCCAGCGCGCCGGGCAGGTCGCCGCGTTTCCAGGCCAGCAGCGGCCCCACCGCCACGGCCGCCAGCAGCGGCACCATCAACGGCACGAAGGTGAGTTCGTAATAGGGCGGGCCCACCGATACCGTGCCGGCGTCGAGCGCCTCCAGCAGCAGCGGATAGAGCGTGCCGATCAGCACCGTCGCGCAGGCGGTGGCGAGCAGGAGATTGTTGAATACCAGCCCGCCTTCGCGCGAGATCGGCGCGAACAGGCCGGTCGGCCGCATGGCGGGCGCGCGCAGCGCGTAGAGCGCGAGGCTGCCGCCCGCCGCCACCAGCAGGATCAGGAGGATGAACATGCCGCGTTGCGGGTCGGTGGCGAAGGCGTGGACCGAGGTGAGGATGCCGGAGCGCACCAGGAAAGCGCCCATCAGCGCCAGCACGAAGGTCAGGATCGCGAGCAGGATGGTCCAGTTCTTGAGCGCGTCTCGCTTCTCCACCACGACCGCCGAATGCAGGAGCGCCGTGCCCGCGAGCCACGGCATGAAGGAGGCGTTCTCGACCGGGTCCCAGAACCAGAACCCGCCCCAGCCGAGCTCGTAATAGGCCCACCAGCTCCCCAGGGCTATGCCGAGGGTCAGCGACGACCATGCCGCCAGCGTCCATGGCCGCACCCAGCGCGCCCAGGCTGCGTCCACGCGGCCTTCGATCAGGGCGGCCACCGCGAAGGAGAACGCGACCGAGAAGCCGACGTAGCCGAGGTAGAGGAACGGCGGATGGAACGCGAGGCCGGGGTCCTGCAGGATCGGGTTGAGTCCCTCGCCGTCGAGGGGCGCGGGGTCGAGCCGCCCGAACGGGTTGGAGGTGCCGAGAATGAACGCCAGGAAGGCGACCCCGATCATGCCCTGCACCGCGAGCACCCGGGCGCGCAGCTCGTGGGGCAGATTGGTGCCGAAGGCGGCGATGGCGGCGCCGAACAGGGCGAGGATCAGCACCCACAGCACCATCGAGCCTTCGTGGTTTCCCCATACGCCGGTGATCTTGTAGAGCATCGGCTTGGCCGAATGGGAATTCTGCGCGACGTTGATGACCGAGAAGTCGGATACGACGTAGGCATGGGTCAGGCTGGCGAAGGCGACCGCGACGAAGGCGAACTGCGCGAAGGCGGCCATGCGGCCGTAGTCCATCAGCGCGCGGTCGTGGCGCGCGGCGCCGATCAGCGGCACCACGCTCTGTGCGAGCGCGATCAGGGCCGCGAGGATCAGCGCGAAATGGCCGGCCTCGGCGATCATGGGGCTTGGCTCCCGGCGGCGGGCGTGGAGAAGGGGTGGGGCGGCAGCGGCGCGCCTTCCTGCCAGCGGCCGGACTTCTTGAGCGCGTCGGCGACCTCGCGCGGCATGTAGGTCTCGTCGTGCTTGGCCAATACTTCGCGCGCGGTGAAGGTGCCGTCGGGGTCGAGCATCCCTTGCGCGACCACGCCCTGGCCCTCGCGAAAGAGGTCCGGCAGGATGCCGTCGAAAGCGACCGAAAGCGTGTGGGCGAGGTCGGTGACCTCGAAGCGCACCACGGAGCCTTCGCGCGCGACCGAACCCTGTCCCACCAGCCCGCCGATGCGGATCACGCGGTCGTGCGGGATGTCGGCGCGGGTGGCGATGTCGGTCGGCGAATAGAAGAACACCAGCGTATCGCGGAAGGCGTTGAGCATCAGCGCCGTCGCGAGCGCGAGCGCGAGCGCCGCCGCGGCCAGCAGATAAAGGCGCCGGCGGCGGCGGGTGAGCGCGGGCCGGCGGGGACGGAGGATATCGCCGGTCACGGTTGCGACTCCCGTTGCGCCTCTTCGCGCGCCCGGATGCGCGCACGGACCTCCTCGAGCTCGGCTAGCGCGCGCTCGTTCAGGCGCAGCCGGCGCAGGGTGGCGAACGCCATCCATCCCAGCACCAGGGCGGCGAATCCGAAGGCCGGCCATACGTAGATGCCGTAGCCGTCGAGGTGGAGGAAATCGAGGAGGGCGTCCATCACCGGGTCCCGCGCGCTGTGACAGCCATAAGGTAAGTCATCCGTGGCTCCGGTTCAAATCGAGCCGCGCTGAATCGCGAGCGCGTGCGCGCGCCGCAGCGCAAGCGCCGCGCGCACGCGCAAGATAAGAAGCGCGGTGAAATAGGCGGCGAAGGCGAGCGCCATCAGCAGGAGCGGCCACAGCATCGACGGGTGGATCGCGGGCCCCCCGATCCGCAGCACCGAGGCGGGCTGGTGCAGCGTCGCCCACCAGTCGACCGAGAACCGGATGATGGGCACGTTGACGAAGCCCACCAGGGCGAGGATCGCGGCGGCGCGGTTGCCGCGCTCGGGGTCGTCGAAGGCGCCGGCGAGCGCGATCAGGCCGAGATAGAGGAACAGCAGCACCAGCACCGAGGTGAGCCGCGCGTCCCAGACCCACCAGGTGCCCCAGCTGGTCTGGCCCCACAGCGCGCCGGTGACGAGGCAGATCAGCGTGAAGCCGGCGCCGAGCGGCGCCGCCGCCTGGGCGATCACGTGGGCCAGCGGGTGCTTCCACACCAGCGCCACGGCGGCCAGCACGGCGATCATCGTGTAGACGCCGAGCGCCAGCCAGGCGGCGGGCACGTGGATGTACATGATCCGCACCGAATCGCCCTGCTGGTAGTCGGGCGGCGAGACGAACAGCGCGAGCACGAGCCCGACGCCGCCCGCGAGCGCCGCCACGGCCCAGCACCACGGCAGCGCGGCGTTGGCGATCCGCATGAAGCGCGCGGGATTGGCGAGGAAGTTCATCATCGTCCGCGTCCTATCGTGCCGCCTCGCGCAGCGCGGCGGCGGCGGCGAACGGCGCCAGCGCCAGCGCCGCCAGCAGGAACCCGCCGAGCGCCATCAGCCGGGGGCCGGCACCGGTCCCGGCGACGGCGGCCTCGACCGCGGCCGCGCCGAAGATCAGCACCGGTATATAGAGCGGCAGCACCAGGATCGAGACCAGCACGCCCGCGCGCCGCGCGCCGAGCGTGAGCGCCGCGCCGATGGCGCCGACCAGCGCGAGCGTCGGCGTGCCCAGCGCAAGCGCCGCCACCAGCGGGGCGAAGCCGGCGGGCGGCATGTTGAACCCGATCGCGAGCACCGGCGCCGCCACGATCAGCGGCACGCCGGTCGCGAGCCAGTGGGCGCCGGCCTTGGCCAGCACGACGAGCTCGAGCGGCGCGTCGGCGAGCAGCAGCTGATCAAGGCTGCCGTCCTCGTAGTCGGCGGCGAACAGGCGGTCGAGCGGCAGCATGGCGGCGAGCAGCGCCGTCACCCAGACGAGGCCGGGGGCGATGCGCGCGAGCAGCTGGGGATCGCCCCCGAGGCCGAACGGGAACAACACCGCCGCCAGCACGAAGAAGCCGACCGCGGCGAGCGTGTCGGCGCCGCGCCGCGCCGCGAGGCGCGCGTCGTGGGCGAGGATGGCGGCGAGCGCGTCCATCGTCACGCTTCCGCGCCGGACGCGAAGCGGACGAGGTCGAGGATGGCGGCGCCCGGCGCCGGCAGCGCCTGGTGGGTGGCGATGACGGCCATGCCGCCCGCCGCGCGGTGGCGCGCGAGGGCGCGGCCGAAGGCGGCGAGGCCGGCCTCGTCGAGGGCGGTCGCGGGCTCGTCGAGGAGCCACAGCACGGCGCGCGCGGCGAGGATGCGCGCGAGCGCCACCCGGCGGCGCTGGCCGGCGGAGAGATAGCGGCAGGGAAGCGGCGCGAGCGGGCCGAGATCGAAGGCTTCCAGGGCCTCGGCGACGGCTTCCGCGCGCGCCCGCGGCGCCGCGGGGCCGGCGATCCGCGCGCCGAAAGCGAGCGTTTCCGCGACCGTGAGCGGCGCCTTCAGCGCATCGGCGTGGCCGAGATAGGCCATCCGCGGCGCCAACGGCGCGGTTTCGGGGGCATCGAGCGCGAAAGCGCCGGCAACGGGCGGCAGCAGCCCCGCCATCGCGCGCAGCAGGCTCGACTTTCCGATGCCGTTGGGGCCCGTCAGCAGCACCGCATCGCCGCCCGCGAGCGCGATGTCGAGGCCTTCGAGGAGGCGCCGCCCGCCGCGCGCGCAGGCGACCCCCCGGCCTTCGAAACGCCCCTCGAAGCGTCCCTCGAAACGGGCGCCGGTGCGCGCCGCGTCCGCGCGGGACGCGGCGGGCGGGACGGCGAGGGGAACGGGGCTCTCGGCGGGCATGGCGCCCCTATAGCACAAGCGCGCCGCGGGGGCTGCGGAATCCGGAAAAGTTGCGGCCACCGGCGGGGGGACCGGTGGCCGCGTAAGGAACCGGCGACAGGTGCCGGTCGGAGGCTACTCTGGAAGGCCCGCGACCGGGGGAGGGGGGTACGCCGCGGCCGCCTTCCAGCACCCCGATCAGAGCCCGGAAATGTGACCCCAATAGGCCCCCAAT